>CALKHR010000191.1 GCA_937988885.1 uncultured Roseiflexaceae bacterium
GGGGAATGAGTTTGGGCCACAATTCCCCTCCAACGGAGGGGTGGCAGGCGCAGCCTGACGGGGTGGTATAGGTTGTTGGTTGAAAAAACGAATTGTAGAGGTTGAGGCATGAGCAGAATGAGCTATATGGAAAAGCTGCTAGATGGCGTTAAAGTAGAGTGGACAACTTTAGGTGATGAAATCTTTGTTGAAATAGCCAATAGCAGAAGAAAACCAGTAGAATCATCGTTACGTATATCCGGGAAAGTGCCTTACTACGGCGCAAATAATATTCAAGATTATGTCGAAGGATATACGCATGATGGCGACTTTGTGCTAATCGCAGAGGATGGTTCAGCAAGCGTTGAAAACTACTCAATTCAATATGCAAATGGCAAGTTCTGGGCAAATAATCATGTACATGTTGTACGTGGCAAATCGGGCCTATATACTAGATTTCTATATCATTATTTGCAAACTGTTAATTTCAAGCCGTATTTAATGGGTAGTGGTAGAGCAAAACTGACAAAAGGAAAGATGCTAGAAATACCCATCCCCATCCCCTGCCCTGAAAACCCAGCAAAATCGCTGGAAATCCAAGGCGAAATCGTTCGCATTTTGGACGCCTTTACAGAGCTGACCGCCGAGTTGACCGCCGAGCTAACCGCCCGCAAAAAACAATACAGCTACTATCGCGACCAGTTGTTGCGTTTTGAAAAAGGGGAAGTGGAGTGGAAGACGTTGGGGGAAGTGGCCTTGGATTTTGGCCGAGGAAAGTCCAAGCATCGCCCTAGAAATGATGAGAGATTGTATGGCGGAGACATACCTTTCATACAAACAGGTGATATTAGGAATGCATCGCATGTCATCTTAAAATATAACCAAACCTATAGCGAGTTTGGGCTACAGCAAAGTAAATTATGGCCTAAGGGCACGTTGTGTATTACTATTGCAGCCAATATTGCTGAAACATCCATTTTGGGATTTGATGCATGTTTCCCTGATAGCGTAATTGGCTTTGTTGCTAATCCAGAGAAAACCAGCTCAAGTTATGTTGAATATCTTTTATCGTCAGTTAAAACCAAATTAGAAGAGAAGGGTCAGGGTAGTGCTCAAAGCAATATAAATTTAGGTACTTTCGAAAATCTAAAACTACCTTTTCCTCCGCTTGCAGAACAAGAACGCATTGTTGCCATCCTCGACAAATTTGAGGCCTTAACCAACTCGATCAGCGAGGGCCTGCCCCGCGAAATCGCCTTGCGCCAACAGCAATACGAGTACTACCGCGATCTGCTGTTTAGTTTCCCAAAACCAGAACAGGCAGAGGCATAAGATGAGCATGACACTAACTGAAATAGCCCAGCAACTCAAAGCAGCCAATAAAAAAGTACAGTTGATCTATGCCTTCAACGGCGTCGGTAAAACTCGCCTATCGCGGGAGTTTAAGCAGCTAATTGCACCAAAAAAAGACATCGACGAGGGTGATGATGCAGGTGGACCAGAGTCGTCGCGCACAAAAATCCTGTATTACAATGCCTTCACCGAAGACCTGTTCTACTGGGATAATGATCTAGAACTTGATGCCGAGCCCAAGCTAAAAATTCAGCCTAATTCATTTACAGATTGGATTCTTCGGGATCAAGGGCAAGATATGAACATTATCACCAATTTTCAACGCTATACCAATAACAAGTTAACACCGCGATTCAATGAAGAATATACATACAAAGACAAAAATGGCAACGAAATCACTGTGCGAGCTTTTTCGGAGGTGACATTCTCCCTTGAGAGCGGCGATGATGAGCATTCAGGCAATCTGAAAATTTCCAAAGGCGAAGAAAGCTATTTTATCTGGAGTGTTTTTTACACCCTACTGGATCAGGTTATTAGTATCCTCAATGTTGCCGAACCTACTGATCGCGAAACCAATCAGTTTGACCGACTAGAGTACATATTTATTGACGACCCAGTCAGTTCTCTGGATGAGAACCATTTAATTCAATTAGCTGTAGATCTAGCTCAACTTATTAAGTCAAACAATTCCGAAGTGAAATTTATCATTACCACGCATAATCCACTTTTTTATAATGTTTTGTATAATGAGTTCAATAGGAAAAACTATTTCGAAAAATACAGACTGGAAAAGCAAGAGGATGGAACATATCAATTAGTTGTTCATCCCAACGATTCGCCATTTTCATATCATCTTCACCTCATGGTCGAAATCGAAAGAGCAGTTAGCACAGGGCAGGTGCATAAGTACCATTTTAATTTTCTTCGCAATATATTAGAAAAAACCTCTACATTTCTCGGTTATACAAACTGGGGCGAACTATTACCAAGAACCGATAATGGCAAACATAATCCGTATGAGACCCGAATTATCAATATTTCTAGTCACTCAAAACATGCTGGCGAAGAAGTAGTAGCACTCACCGACGATGACAAACGCGTTTTAAGCTATTTGATAAAGCAGATTAAGGACATGTATCGCTTTAAATAGAACAAAGTGTAAACCAAAGGCAATACAATGACAGATTATAAAACCATCATCGAATCAAACACCTTTATCGTCCTCGATCAATATACCAGGACTTGGAAGGTAGCTGAAAGTTACCAGAGCGAAGATGCTTTGGAACGGGAGTTTATTCGGGATTTGCAAAGTCAGGGGTATGAATACCTGCCTGAATTAAACACCCCTCAAGCCCTGTTGGAGAATGTACGCGAACAGTTGCAAACGCTGAACAACGTACAATTTACAGACGGCGAGTGGCAGCGTTTTGTTGAAACCTATCTGGATAAACCCAGCGACGGCATTATAGAAAAAACTCGCAAAATTCACGATGACTATATTCATGACTTCGTATTTGATGATGGCCATATTCAAAACATCTACCTGCTCGATAAGCGCACTATTGCCCGCAATAAACTGCAGGTGATCAGGCAGTTTGAACAAACTGGCAGCCACGCCAACCGCTATGATGTAACCATTTTGGTGAACGGTTTACCGTTGGTACAAGTCGAACTGAAAAAACGCGGCGTAGCGATTCGCGAAGCCTTTAACCAAATACACCGCTACAGCAAGGAAAGCTTTAATATTGAACACTCCCTGTTTAAGTACTTGCAAATATTCGTGATCTCCAACGGCACCGACACCCGCTACTTTGCCAATACAGTAACACGCGATAAACACAGTTTTGATTTCACCATGAACTGGGCAAAAGCCGACAACACCCTGCTCAAAGATCTGAAAGACTTTACTGCCACCTTCTTCCAGAAAAATACCCTGTTGAATATATTGCTGCGGTATTCGGTATTTGATACAAACAACACCTTGCTGATCATGCGCCCGTATCAGATAGCAGCTACGGAGCGTATTCTGCAAAAAATCAAAAGCTCATACCAGGCCAAAAAGTGGAGTACCACAGAAAGCGGCGGTTATATCTGGCATACCACTGGCTCTGGTAAAACCCTCACCAGTTTTAAAGCGGCGCGGCTGGCAACTGAACTTGAGTTCATCGACAAAGTATTTTTTGTGGTAGATCGAAAAGACCTCGACTACCAAACCATGAAGGAATACCAGCGTTTTTCGCCCGATAGTGTGAACGGCTCCGAAAGCACCGCTGGACTCAAACGCAATCTGGATAAAGACGACAACAGGATTATTGTCACTACTATCCAGAAGCTCAATAACCTGATGAAAACCGAAAACGACTTGCCTATTTACAACAAGCAGGTGGTCTTTATTTTTGATGAATGTCATCGCAGCCAGTTTGGCGAAGCACAGAAAAATCTGAAGAAAAGATTCAAAAAATTCTATCAGTTTGGCTTCACCGGCACGCCGATCTTCCCTCAAAACGCCCTAGGTGCCGACACCACCGCCAGCGTTTTTGGCCGTGAATTGCATGCATATGTGATCACCGATGCCATTCGCGATGAAAAGGTGTTGAAGTTCAAGGTAGATTACAACAATGTGCGTCCGCGATTTAAAACTATTGAAACCGAAACGGACCTGCGAAAACTCAGCGCCGCCGAAAACAAACAGGCACTGCTTCATCCTGACCGTATTCGAGAAATCTCGACTTATATTCTGAATAACTTTCGGCAAAAAACCCACCGTCTACATGTGGGCAGCAAAGGCTTTAATGCCATGTTCGCCGTCAGCAGCGTCGATGCCGCGAAAGCCTATTACGAAACTTTGAATAAGTTACAGAATGATCCCGAGTATACAAAAAAGCATACGCCACTGAAAATCGCGACAATATTTTCATTCGCCGCCAATGAAGAGCAAGATGCCGTTGGGGAAATTCCCGACGAAAGTTTTGATGTCACAGCTATGAATAGTAGCGCCAAAGAGTTTTTAAGCGCTGCTATTGCTGATTACAACGCGTTCTTTAAGACAAACTTTAGTGTGGATGGCAACGGCTTCCAAAACTATTACCGTGATTTGGCGAAGCGTGTTATATCCAAAGAAATCGACCTGCTGATTGTAGTGGGCATGTTCTTAACTGGCTTTGATGCCCCGACGCTCAATACTCTGTTTGTTGATAAAAACCTGCGCTATCACGGCTTGCTGCAGGCCTATTCGCGCACTAACCGCATCTACGATGCTACCAAAACCTTCGGCAATATCGTCACGTTTCGAGATCTCGAACAAGCGACGATTGATGCCATTACTTTATTTGGCGATAAAAATACCAAAAACGTGGTGCTTGAAAAAAGCTACAAGGAATACATGCAAGGCTTCACCGATGTACTTACTGGTGAAGCAAGACGCGGATTTATCGAGGTGGTTACCGAGTTAGAAGAGCGCTTTCCGAATCCTGATGCGATTTTTCTAGAAAAAGACAAGAAGGACTTCGCAAAACTATTTGGTGAGTATTTGCGCATCGAGAACATACTGCAAAACTACGATGAGTTTGCCAGCCTGAAAGCCTTGCAGACCATTGATAGAAATGACCCGCAAGCGCTCGAAGCGTTCAAGGCTGAGCATTATCTAAGTGATGCTGACTTGGCCGAACTGCAAGCCATCCACATCCCAAGCGAACGGAAGCTTCAGGATTACCGATCAACGTATAACGATATTCGTGATTGGCTGCGTCGCGAAAAGTCCGCAGAAGAAAAAGACAAATCCACTGTTGATTGGAACGATGTGGTGTTTGAAGTGGATTTGCTTAAATCGCAGGAGATTAACCTTGATTACATACTTAAGTTGATTTTCGAGCACAACAAGAAGAACAAAACTAAGGTCGAGTTAATTGAAGAAGTGCGTCGGTTGATTCGTGCAAGCCTTGGCAACCGTGCGAAAGAAAGCCTGATTGTTGATTTCATCAATCAGACTAACCTCGACGCTATTGCTGACGAAGCGTCGATTATTGACGAGTTCTTTACATTCGCTCAGGCAGAGCAGGCCCGCGAAGCAGAAGAGCTGATTCGGTCAGAGGGCTTGAATGAAGATGCTGCTAAGCGCTATATCGCCATCTCGCTGAAACGGGAATACGCTAGCGAGAACGGCACGGATCTCAACGCTACATTGCCAAGAATGAGCCCGCTTAATCCACAGTACAAGATCAAAAAACAGCGCGTTTTTCAAAAAATCTCCGCCTTTGTAGAAAAATTCAAAGGTGTGGGTGGGCAGATTTAAGCAATGCCTATACGCTAATCAAGTGGCGCTAAGCTATGAATCTGAGGCGCGCCCCATCCCAACTCCCCACCCAAAGAACGAGCCAATACTTGCACATCCATGCTATAATATCCGCACATCCGTTTCACGTGAGGAGGGTGTGCGATGGCGACAGCGCTGATCTTCGAGCCAGATATCCAGCAAAAAATGCAGATATTGAGTGGCGAGGCCGAAGATGAAATCACCGAAGTGCCAGCCACGCAGAGCATCCAAGAGGGCGTAAAACACGCCACGGGCTTTCTCTACAATGCCAAGCGCGAGGGCGGCGGCACCACACGGCTGTTCAAGGTCTTGCAGACCAACGCCTGTCGCTACTCCTGCAAATACTGCTTCACCTCCTGCGCGATCAAGCGCAAACGCACCACCTTCAAGCCCGATGAGCTAGCCACAACCTTCATTTCCCTCAACCAGCAGAAGCGCGTGGAGGGGCTGTTCCTCTCATCCGGCATTGTGCCCGACCCCAACACCACGATGGAGAAGATGCTGGCGACGGTGGAGCGGCTGCGCCTGAAGGAGGGCTACACGGGCTACATCCACCTCAAGCTCATCCCTGGCACGTCGTTCGAGTATGTCGAGCGGGCCGTGGAGCTGGCCGACCGCGTATCGCTGAACTTGGAGGCGCCCAATCAGGCGCGCCTGAACGAGCTCGCGCCCGACAAGGAGTTCGCCAGCAGTATGTGGGGGCGGCTGGCTTGGGCCGCCGAGCTGATGCGCCGCGCCCGCGCCGAGGGGCGCAAAGCCGCCCGCAGCCTGACCACGCAGTTCGTGGTGGGCGCAGCAGGCGAGAGCGACCGCGAACTGCTCGAAACCGTCAGCCGAGCGCACCGTGAGCTAGACCTGCGCCGCGCCTATTTCTCGGCCTTCCACCCCATCGAGCGCTCGCCGTTCGCCGATATGCCCTCCGAGGACCCCATCCGAGCCGCGCGGCTCTACCAGGCCGATTTTATGCTGCGCGACTACGGCTTCAGCGCCGACGAGCTGCCCTTCGACGAGAACGGCCTATTGCCCCGCGACCGCACGCCCAAGCAAGCTTGGGCCGAGCGCAACTTGCACGAGCCAATCGAAGTCAACCGCGCTAGCCGCGAGATGCTGCTGAAAGTGCCGGGCATCGGGCCGCGCAGCGTCGATCGCATCATCGCCGCTCGCCGCCAAACCACCTTGCGCGACCTCAGCCAGTTGCGGGCGCTGGGTGTCACCACCAACTGGGCCGCGCCGTATGTGCTGCTGGATGGCAAGCGCTCAGCAGTGCAGATGGCGCTGTGGTAGCAATCACTCCCTCTCAACCTTGTAGCTGACTACTTCGTACCCGATATCGGTGGCTTGAAAGCCAATTCCAGCGCGCTCGCAACAGCCGAAAGCCGAATCGATGATTGATCAGGGCGCACAACGCGCATAGCCACAAAAGGGGTTTTATGAACAACGAGACAGAAGTGCTGACGCAGTTTTTCGCTGCGCTCAATCGCAACGACATACAGGGCATCACACAGTATCTCGACCCGCAGATCGAGCGCATCGAGCCAGAGGACTTTCCTTCTGCCGGTACGTATCGCGGTATCGCGGAAGTCCGTGAGCATATCGCAAAAGGACGCGCAACATGGGCCGAGGGGACCTGCGAGCCAGAGGAGTTCTTCACCAAGGATAATAAAGTCGTTGCGTATCTGCACGTGCACGTCCGCCTCAAGGACTCGCACAATTGGATCGACGGACGCTTCGCCGATGGTTTTGTGGTTCACAACGGCAAAATCACCCAATATCTCACCTTTGGAGAACGAGCCGATGCCCTGAAGTGGGCGGGGATCGCATAACGAAGCACGCAGCGGCGAACAACAGCCAGCAGATGCGGTTTAACAGGTTGGTGAAGGGTCTCTTGGGGCAAAGGATAAAGGATTCCTTATGAACATCGATCAACAAATCGACGACTATATCGCCACGCAACCCGAACCGAAACGCAGCGAAATGCACGATTTGCACCGTCTCATTCTGGACCTGATGCCAGAGTGTAAGTTGTGGTTCCTAGATGGCAAAGACGAGAATGGTCGAACGGTTTCCAACCCGAATATCGGCTATGGCGAGCGAACTGTGAAATATGCCGATGGGAAAACCAAGTCGTTCTATCAAATTGGCATCAGCGCCAACACCACCGGAATATCGGTCTATATTCTCGGCTTAGATGATAAAAAGTATTTAGCCGAAACATATGGAAAGAAGCTCGGCAAAGCAAGCGTATCGGGGTATTGCATCAAGTTCAAGACGCTTAAAGATGTCGATATCGATGTTCTTCAAACCGCAATCCAACATGGGGTTGAGCAGACCAGCATTTAACATATTGCATCGTTTTTAAAGCTTTCATTGTGCTCATTGTCATTTCGAACGAGCCGCTAGGCGACGTGAGAAATCTCATTGCTCCGCATTGTAGTGCGCGTTGAGATCTCTCTCATTCGTTCGAGATGACAGTGCTTTTCGTTGAAATCGGAAAGTGTGAAAACTACCAAAACAGAGCAATATACTTGGCAGCCGCAGATGGCAATGGGTTTTCACCGCTATCCAACCAGATGTGGTCACGCATCGGGAACGTGAGCAATCTCGCGGTAAGGATTGAATAATGAGCCAGCATGACACGAAGCGCCTGTATCTGATGGAAGTTGGGTCGATGCCGGAGTACCAGATTCCGATCGTGTGCTACCTGGTGCAGACGGAGGATGGCAGGAATATTCTGATCGATACAGGTCTGCCAAAAGTGATACCGGAAGATTCGTCGGAGTTCGAGAATGGGCACGATGTGATCGAGCAGTTGGCGAACATCGGCTTGCAGCCCGATGATATCGATACCATCATTTCGACGCATTACGATGGCGATCACGCTGGTAGACACGCATCGTTCACGAGGGCGCAGTATATCGTGCAGCGTGCGCATCATCTGGATGCGCCCAGCAAGCCGCGCTACGCCTCCATTCGCTCCGAGTGGGATCAGCCGATGGAGCGCATTCGGCTAATCGACGGCGACACAGAGCTGCTGCCCGGGCTGGAGTTGATCGAGACGAGCGGGCATGTGCTGGGGCATCAATCGGTGCTGGTGCGGCTGCCCAAGACGGGGCCGATCCTGCTGACGGTGGACGCGGTGCCATTCGCCGAGGGCTTCACCCGCGGCCAACAGGTCGATAGCGATGATCCCGAGGCCCAGGCGACCTACGCCAGTACGCTCAAACTGCTTGATCTGGTCGAACGTGAAGGTATCGAGCTGGTGATCTTTGGCCATGATCCCGAGCAGTGGAAAACGCTCAAAAAAGCGCCGGAGTTTTACGAGTGAGGCAGTCGTTGTCTCTGCGAAAGGAGTGCTCACATGGCCGAAGTCCTGTTGTTCCATCACGCGCAAGGACTCACGCCCGGTGTCATCGCATTTGCCGATGTACTGCGCCAGGCCGGGCATACGGTCCACACTCCCGATCTGTTCGGTGGTCGCACCTTCGACAGCATCGAGGCGGGCATCGCGTTCGTCAAGGAACGCGGCTTTGACGACCTGATGGATCGTAGCGCGCAGATAGCGGAGGCGCTGCCCAACGAACTGGTCTACGGTGGCTTCTCGCTCGGCGTGCTCTCGGCGCAGATGCTGGCCCAGACCCGCGCGGGCGCACGGGGCGCGCTGCTCTTCTATTCCTGCGTGCCCGTCTCCGAGTTCGGGCCAGCCTGGCCGAAGGGCGTACCAGTACAAATACACGGGATGGACGCCGACCCATTCTTCGTTGATGAGGGCGACATCGACGCCGCGCGGGCGCTGGTTGCCGAGGCCGACGAGGGAGAGTTGTTCCTGTACCCTGGCGATCAGCACTATTTCGCCGATAGCTCACTGCCATCGTACGATCCACGGGCTGCGGCGCTCCTGACACAGCGCGTGCTCGATTTTCTTGCGAAGCGGTAGAGTGCCTCATCGCTCAAGGAGGTTTGGCATTATGCGACCCCTGCGTTATTCCATCAACGTAACGTTGGATGGCTGCTGCGATCATCAGGAGATTTTCCCAGACGAAGAGTTGCACCATCACGCCACCAAGAACTTTGCCCAAGCCGATGCCCTGCTGTTTGGCCGCGTGACGTATGAGCTGATGGAGACAGGCTGGCGACCATTCGCGCAGACCGGGGTCAAGCCTGATTGGATGCAACCCTGGATGGAATCCTTCGCCTACATGATCGACGCGGCAAAAAAGTACGTCGTATCGAGCACCCTGGAGCGGGTGGACTGGAATGCCGAACTCGTGCGCGGCGATCTGGAACAGGCGATAGTGCAACTCAAGCAGCAGTCAGGCAACGGGCTGTTTGTGGGAGGTGTGCAACTCCCGATGGCATTGGCGGAACTGGGATTGATTGACGAATATGAGTTCGTGGTGCAACCCTGGCTCGCGGGTCACGGGCCATCACTATTCTCGGCGCTATCGAAACATATCGATCTAAAGCTTGTCAATCGGTTGGAGTTCGCCTCGGGCGCGGTGGCATTGCAATATAAGCCGAGAAGGTAGCATTCGCGACGATCACGCTGACAGCGTATTGCAACAGTGCGCCGTCAAGCAGAAAACACGAGGATTAGGATGAGAACTATCAAAGTCATCGAACATATCTCGTTAGATGGCGTGATCCAAGTATCCAACGACGATGGCACCTTCCCTTACAACGATTGGACTGCGCCCTATCGGACCGCCGAAGGGCGAGACGCAATCTTGAAGGCGCACGGCGAGAGCTTCGATCTGCTACTTGGCCGCCGCACCTACGATGCGTGGTCGGGCTATTGGCCGAAAGCTCCCAGTAGCCCCATAGCGGATCGGCTCAACGCGGCGACGAAATATGTCGCTACTCACCATCCAGAGAGCCTTGAGTGGGGGCCTTTCGCAAGCCTTGGGACCGACATCGTCGAAAGCATTCGCCGCCTGAAAGGGCAGGAAGGACCGGACCTTGTTCTCTCGGGAAGCATTTCCGTGGCAACGACAACACTTGAGCATGGATTGGTGGATGAAATTGTGCTACCCGTGTATCCAGTCGTATTAGGCGTGGGTAAACGTTTGTTTGCAGATGGAACGCCAGCCCGTTCATTAGAACTCATCAGCACACAAGCAATGCCCTCCGGCATTATGTTCAGCACGTACAAGGTCGTCGGCCCGCTGAGAACGGAGTAGTTCGGCGAATCGGCATCGCCCGCAAAGGAGTCACTGATGGCCGAGAACAAAACCAAACCCACCGATGCGAGTGTCGATGCGTACCTCGCCTCCCGCGCGAGTCCCGAGCAACTCGCGGATTGCAAGGCCATCATGGCTATGTGTGAGCGTGTCACAAATCAACCGCCGAAGATGTGGGGGCCGAGCATCGTAGGGTATGGCTCGTACACCTACACGTATGAAAGCGGTCGTTCGGGCCAAGCAAGCCTGGCTGGCTTTGCGATCCGTGGCAAGGAGTTGGTCGTTTACCTCAGCACCGAGAGCCCCGAGCAAACCGAGCGCCTGAGCAAACTCGGCAAACACAAGATGGGCAAATCGTGCCTCTACATCAAACGCTTGAGCGACATCGATGCCACCGTGCTTGAAGCGTTGATCGCCGGGTCGGTCGCAGAGATCAAGCGCCGTTATCCCAACACCAGCGACTCCTGAGCACTCCTGCCGCGCCACAAGCGTTGCGCATCACACATAAGAACGACCTTCAACTACACGCTGAAGGTCGTTCCCGTATAACGAGCAAAAACACGTTTTACAGCGGCACCACAACAAAGCGTCCGTACGCCACAAACAGCGCCAAGAACATCAGCACGGCGTTAAGACCGATCGCAGGCCACTCCTTGCGCGAGGCATGAAAGATGGCGGCCAAGAGCATGACCAAGGCCAGCGCAGCCGCCACTGGCGTTAACTAAGGCAGTATACCCGTCAGCGCTGGCAGCATAAGGCCGAGACCGCCGAGCAATTCCGACACCCCGATAAACGTGGTCAACTCGCGCGGCACATCCTTCACCCACGGCAGGCTCGCCCGAGCAGACTCATAGCGAAACGCCTTGAGCAGCCCTGCACCGCTAAACATAATCCCCAACAACACCTGCACGACCCAGATTGCGATATTCATACAGCTCTCCCTTTTCCCTCAACAAGACAACACGAAGCGAAGGAACGAGATGGCTCGTTCCTATACCAACAACGTTGAAGAATCAAGTACCATCAGGTATGCTAAACATATGTTATCTAAACAACAATTGTTGTTTAATAGTAGCGATAGAGTGAGTGCACGTCAACCATCAAAATCGTTGTTTTGTTGTCTAGACAACAAAGGGGAAAAAAATGTTGTCAAATGAAGGGAAGCTCGATCCGCGTGTTATCCGCACACGCAAGCTATTAATGGAATCGTTTCTGCAGCTTCAATATGAGAAAGACTTCAACGACATCACCATCCAAGATATCGCGGATCGAGCGACCGTCAATCGCGCGACGTTTTACGCCCATTTTCAAGACAAGTATGCCTTGCTCGACAACATCATCCACGATGGTTTTCAGATAACTCTTCAGAAGCGACTCTGTGAGCCATCGAACAGCCCGCAAGCGTATCTGCGGCAACTCTTTCTCGCTGTGACCGACCATCTGGGGGATATCCAGAGCCGATGTCAACGCTCGCTACGCACGTTCGGTTCGTTGGTGGAGGCCCAGATCAAGGCCCAACTGCGCGAAGCTCTGCTAAGCTACTTCGCCAGCGAGGCCACTCTGCGTGCAGTGCCCAAACCGCGCCAGGAACTCGTGGCGACAATGATCAGCTGGTCGATCTATGGCGCAGCGCTGGAGTGGCAGCACCAAGCGCATCTGCGCTCCGCCGAGTCGTTCGCCGAGGAAGCGCTGCCGTTCATTGTTGCGATGATGAGCGAACTGCGCGCCTAAACGCTCAGAGGAAACGTAGAGAACGGGCCAACGCAAAACCGCACCGTCTGGATAAACAGACAAGTGCGGTTTCCTGCAAATCGCAACGCAATCACTGTCCAACCGGACTTGGCACCATTGGGTGAAGGAGCACCACCGGAATATCGCGAGTGGTGCGTTGCTGGTATTTCTCGTAGCCCGGCGCGATCTTGACGGCGTGCGACCAGAGCTTCTCCTTTTTAGCAGGATCAGCGATCTCGGCCTGCACCTTGAACGTCGAGCGACCGATCTGAACGGTTGCTGTGGGATTACTTTTGATATTGTGGAACCAAGCGGGATGTTTGGGTTGGCCCGAATTGGACGCTATCACAATGTAGGAGTTGTTGTCTTTGATGTAGGCCACCGGCACCGTGCGTTGCTTACCCGATTTGCGGCCCGTCGTCGTGAGCAGAAGCACGGGCAACACCCTCATTCTGCCGCCGATTGCGCCACCAGTGAGCCTGTACACGAAAATAAAGAGCGGGATGAGCACCTTGAGCATCAGCCTGAACATAGACCCACCTCCTTTTCCATATTTGGACTTATCGGTCCAAAATAACCAAAGAAAAACGCCGCGTTCGGCTAATCGAGGGTCGTCATCATAACTGCCACGGTATCGTCGAGCCGCGCCATGTCCGAGCGAGCACGCACCATCACCAGAAGCCCTTGGAGACTCACGGTCAAGAAGCGCGCCAACTTCTGTGGGTCGTCGCGATTGGCGATCGAGCCTTCGGCTTGGCCACGAGCGATCGCCTGGGCGAACAGATCCTCAACAGCTTGAAAATCGGCGGCGACGAGCTTTTGCACATCCACATCGTGAGGGCCAAGTTCGACAGCTTCGTTCGCCGTCATACAGCCGCACGTGTCGGTTGCTACCATACCTTGAGCGATGCTCTGCCGAAAGAACCGCTCGATGGCCTGACGAGCCGGCAGTTCGTTGTTGAGCATACGTTCCAAGTACGCTAGGCGTTCCTTGCGGTAGGCATCGAACGCCGTGAGAAAGAGCGACCGCTTATCGCCGAAAGTCGCGTAAAGGCTACTTTTGCTCAGACCAGTCGCTCGCAGGATATCGGCGAGAGACGTGCCCTCGTAGCCTTTGCTCCAGAACACGTGCATAGCGCGCCGCAGAGCTTCGGTTGTATCAAATTCCTGTGGTCGCCCCATCTCAAGCTCCTTGGGGGAAGTATACCGTATATGGACCGAAAAGTCCAAAATGGTGAGAATCATCCCCAAAGGCAGCAAAAAAGGGCAAGACAACCCGCCCCTTTGTTCTCACATCCGCCAGAGAGAACTACTCTACGACCTGTAGCACGATCTTTCCCTGTGCATGCCCTGCCGCAAACAGCTCGTGTGCGCGGCGTGCCTCGGCCAACGGAAGTACTGCGGATACAACTGGTTTTACTTCACCAGAATCAATCAAACGTGCGATTTCGGCCAGTTCAGCTGGGTTTGGCTGTGTGAGCATAAACGTAGCGCGCACGCCCTGCTTGGCCGCTGCTTCCGGATCGGGTTGCCCCGCCGAGGTCACATAGATGCCACCTGGCTTCAACACTTTGAGGGAGCGTTCCACTAAATCGCCGCCGACCGTATCAAACACCACATCAACATCGCGTACAACCTCCTCAAACCGAGTGGTTGTATAGTCGATCACCTCAGCGACGCCCAACCCCTTCAACAGATCGCGTTTGCCGCTGCTCGCTGTGCCCAAGACACGCGCACCCTTCGCGCGGGCAAACTGCACAGCAAACGAGCCGATACCGCCGCCAGCACCATGAATCAGCACTGTTTGGCCAGATTGAAGCCCACCAACATCAAAAAGCCCTTGCCAAGCGGTCAAACCCGCCAGCGGGACCGAGGCCGCCGTGACGAAATCCACTGTGGTTGGCTTCGGCGCGATCTCGATCTCGCTCACAACAGCGTATTCGGCATGAGAACCCTGGCGCATCATGTTGGAATAGCCATACACCGCATCTCCAACCGCAACGCTCGTCACTCCCTCTCCGACCGCCTCAACAACGCCTGCGAGATCAACACCGAGGGTAAACGGAAATTCCACTTGGATCATTCCTTGGAGATATCCCGCTCGCGTGTTGTTCTCAATCGGATTGAACGAGGCAGCGTACACCTTGACTAACACCTCTCCTGCGGCAGGTACGGGTTGTGATACGTCGTCGTAAGCGAGCACATCCGGTCCACCATAGGCATGCATACGAACAGCTTTCATACCCTTCTCCTTTGGTGCATACAATGAGGTCATTACCAGGTCACTACAAAGCTATCCCTCAGAGAATGAGAACTGCATACGGGTGTAGCTCCGCACGGCATCGTACCCAACGATAATTTTTCACGCTTTAAACAAATTTTTATCGTCTATATTCAATCAATTCGATATAAATGAGCGAATTAGATGTTCTGATAATAACAAGGAGCTATAAAATCGTCAACGATTAAAATGATCTTTAGAATTGTGACCAAAAGTGTTCAGCCAACGGGCATAGTCTGATCTTCGGTGTGCTCGGCGGGCTGGCCTTGTTTGGCCTGCTATATTGGCTTTTCGGCGCGGCGCTTTGGGCGCTCTAGCGTATGCGCACCACAAGCGTCTTTTCAAAAAACAAAAGGGCCGATCATTAAACATCGGCCCTTTTGTTTCTGGATTTTGATTGATGAGCGCGAAACCGTCTCTTAGGAACGGTTTCTGTACAAGGCCCTACAAGCTAATCAACCCCTGCTGCACTGCGATGCGCACCGCCTCGGTGCGGTTGGCAGCGTGCAGTTTGGCAAAGATGTTTTGCACATGCGCTTTGACGGTGCGCGGCGCGATCATCAATTCCGTCGCGATCTCGTTGTTGCTCTGGCCGCGCCCCATACGGGCCAAGACCTCAAGCTCGCGCGGTGTAAGCGCCTCCGGTGCGCCACGATGCAACCCCGTCACTAAGCGGGCTGCCACCGCTGGCGAAAGCTGCGTTTGCCCCGCGTGTACCTCTGCGATCGCCGCCAGTAGCTCATCCGCCGAGGCGTCCTTGAGCAGGTAGCCTTGCGCGCCCGCTCGTAACGCCGTGAAGATAAACTCGTCGGTCGCGTAGGTGGTCAGCACCAGGATGCGCGCCTCGGGGGCCAACGCGCGAATGCGTCGCGTCGCCTCAGCACCATCCATCAGCGGCATCTGCAAGTCCATCAGCACCACATCGGGCTGCAGAGCGGCGTACAGTTCGACTGCCTCCTGGCCGTTGGCGGCCTCTCCCACGATCTCGATCTCCGGCTCGTCCTCAAACAGCGCCACCAAGCCCTCGCGCACAATACGCTGATCCTCGGCGATCAAAATACGGATGCTCATGCTGCCTCGTCCTTTTGTGGTGCGTTCGCTGCGATCTGCACTGTCACACAGCACCCCGCGCCCGCACTGCTCTCGATCTGCAAACATCCACCCGCCAATTGGGCGCGCTCGTGCATACTGATGATGCCGAAGCCTCTCTCTTTGCTGCGCTTAACGTTGCTCGGATCGAAGCCCCGCCCATTGTCGCGAATCTTCACGCAGATGCAATCCGCCTCGTTGCTCAGTTCCACCTGTACCGTGCTGGCCTGCGCATGCTTCTCGATGTTCTGCAACGCCTCTTGCACAATGCGCACCAGTTGCAGGCTAGCATCGTCGGGGAGATCGAGCAGCGCGCCGCTCGCCGTGAAGTTGGTCGCGATGCCGCTGCGCTCGCCGAATTGCAGCACCAGGTGTTGCAGCGCATCCTGATAGGAGCGATGCTCCGCCAATGGCGCCGCCAAGGTCCAGACGCTCTGACGCACATCGTGCAGGGTGGCGCGCGCCAAGCTGTGCGCCCGTTCCAAGCGGCTGCGTGTGCGCTGCGGGTCGCGCTCGAAGCTGCGCTGCGCCGCATCGAGTTGCATGGTGATGGCTGTCAGCCCCTGCGCGATGGTGTCGTGCAGTTCACGTGCGATGCGGTTGCGCTCCGCCAATGTGGCGCTGTGGCGCGCCTGCTGATAGAGCCGCGCGTTCTCCTCGGCCAGCGCCGCCGCCTCGTCGCGTTGGCGCGCGAGGTCGAGCATCAGCGCATCGGCTCGTCGGCGGGCCTCCAACTCGTTCATGCTCAAACGCACAAACGCATACATAAAGAACATCAGCGCACCATAGATCGGCGCAATAAACATGATCCGTTCGGCATTGCCACCCAACCACAGGCCGAGCAATATCAACAGCCAATAGGCGATGCCGATGCGCTCCGCGCTCTTGACATCCAATATCAAAAATGCTTGCACAAAAGGCACAGTGAAAACGGTCGGTTGCAGCAGAGCATCGCCACCGACCGCCAAAAGGGCAACACAAACGGCTCCAGCCAAAGCGAAGTAGAGCATCCTTTGGCCGGAATGCATCCAATTGATGTTGAAGCGCTTCAACCAGAAGGTTTCGACGCATATGGCGTACAAACCGAGGTAGAGCAGGGTCAGCAGGGTATAGACCAGCACGCGCTCCATTGGCCAGCCGGACTGTATCCCTTGGAAAAGCGGGATGATGCAGGCGAGCGAGCCCGCGATCCATCCCGAACGACGGATCGAGCGTTCGAACGTGCGATCTCTCTGTTCCAGCATCTCCTGCATAGTCCCTCTTACACCTCGATCACCGCCTCATCTTCGAGGGCGTTGACCTCGACCGGTTGCCCGGCATTGGCCGCCAAGCGCGACCGTGCTCGGCTGTAGTTATGCGTGGCTGGAATCAACCGCCCCACCGAGCCAAGCCCGAAGGCAGGCATATTGCCATACATCGTCTCGTATTGACCTGGAGATATTTGGTAGGTTTCGTGCCAGATACCGACATCAGCATTATTATAGCCAATGACACGCTTAAAGTTCACCCAAGCAGGTAGATGCGCATGATCTTTGCTGCGCGCATAGGCTTCGAGATGATCGAAGGAGCGCCAATACTGAATCATCACTGAAAAAGAGAAAATACCACCTAAATATCCCAGCTCTGGTTGGGCCTCTAATTCACGCAACATTTTGGGCATCTGAAAAAGGATGGGCAGCCAGCGATGAATCTTCCAAGGCTTGTTGATGCGCATGCCGATCAGAAACACCACAAAATCGCCGTCCATCTGAGCGGTATAACGTCCGACATTAATCTTCGACATCGTTCAACTCCTTCACGCTATCGACAGCATCTCTGGCTATCAACCATAGGCCAACGCCAATGCAGATCACTGCCAGCACTATCAGCCGTGGCTGCAATAGCAGGGTTGAACTCTGCGCTATCATAGCCACAAACGGCTTCACCAGCGCAATGCCTAACCAGATGAACAGAGGTGTCCAGAGCCAGTGTGCGTTTCCATGCCCTCCCTGCACTCGCTCGGACTGTTCCGCCGACAAACGGTGCGTCTGTCCTTCGTAGGCCGTCGCTTCGCTCGGAGCGTGCTGTTTTGTATGCTGTCTACACATCGTTCACCTACTTGTGTAAGCAATTTGTTCTGGTAAAAGCATACTCCAGAGCGTGACAAAGCGGATTGTCTCTATGTCGGATTTTGGGTTGGCCTTTAGCCCAATTTCCGCACTATATCAAAAGTACTAGTTGTTGAGATTTGCCCAGGGGAAAAGATTCCGCACCTAGACGCAAAGAGATCCCGGCTTAGGCTCGGGATCTCTCTGATACGCGTGTGGTGTGGATGTGCTGGCTTTGTGATGTGACGCTGCGCCCTCACACCGCCCACGTGCCATCTTCGATAAACGGCAGTTCGCCAGCCTGAATCTGAGCCATCAACTCAGCGCCCGCCACATACACCCACGCTTTTTGTGTGCCGGAGGCTGTATCCACATCGACCAACACACGCTCGTACATATTTTGCTCGCCGCCCTCGGTGTAGTCCTCAAGCGAATCGATCTCGGCCAAACAGGTAGCATAGTCCTCGGCGTCGAACGTCACCACCTCGCCAAACACGCCAGCACCAGCATCCAACACCAGGCAGGGGTAGGGGCCGCAATCGTACAGTGCCGCCCCGGGTAGGAACGCCGGATCTTGTGCCGTGGCTTTACCTTTCAGGTAGGCATCGTAGTTCGAGCCGCCACGCTTCAAGGTGCCGTATACAAACAATGGATACTGCATAGGAAACTCTTTTACAAACCAGCGAGCAAAAACGCATCATATTGTACACGATCAATACGGCAAACCATTGGTCATTCTGAACGAGCGCAGCGAAGTGAAGGATCTCCCCGTCTCGTATAATCTTGAGCGTTTGGGTTCCGTTCCTCGGTAAACAGCACGAGTTACCCAATCACTTTGTCACAAAGTATCGAAATTCCCTCCCACATCCTGCTTGACTCCGAACATCCCCCATGTTATTATTTGATTGACCAGTCAATTAATAAACGGTGATGCATTATGCCATTAGTTCGAGATGAAGCGGAGTTCGAAGCGAAGCGCCAATTGATCATGCAGGGCGCGCTGAAGGTGTTTGCCGAGCGCGGCTTTGAGCGCGCCACTAATAAAGCGATCGCGGAGGCGGCGGGCATTGGCTCGCCCGGCCTGATCTACCACTACTTCAAAGACAAAGGAGATCTGCTGATTCAGGCGGTCAGCTCGCAATCGCCAGATATACGGCTACTCCTCAAACACGATCAACAGTTGTTCGATCTGCCGCTCGAACAGTTTGTGCAACACGTCGCTCGAACGATGGTGGGAATGTGGAGCAAACCAGAGCTGATCCCGGTGTTCAAGGTGATGTTGGGCGAGGCGCTGCGCAATAAAGACATTGTCGATATCTTAGTCTCGCAAGGGCCCGGTGTCCTTTTCCGGCATTTGTATCACTACTTCGCCCTGCAGATCGAGCGCGGTGCGATGCGCCCGATGGACCCCGGTGTGGCAGTACGAAGCTTTCTGGGGCCATTACTCGCATATCTATTCACTCGTGAAGTCATCGACATTCTTCCGCCGTTGGATGCTGAGGTCATGCTGCAACAAGGGTTGGAGCTCTTTTTGCGCGGCGTAAAAGCAGATACCTAAGTGTCTGCTTTTTTAGCAGTATATTTTTGATTGATCAATCAATTAATAAAAAGGGGGCGATATGTGGGTGCGCCTTTTCGCGATTGTGCGAAAGGAATTTATCCATGTGATCCGAGATCCCCGCACGCTAGCGGTGATGTGCATCATGCCGATCATGCAGCTCTTGTTGCTCGGCTTCGCCACCAATACCGATGTGCGAGATATCCCGATGGGAATATTAGACCTCGATCATAGCCAGCAGAGCCGCGCATTGGTGAACGCCTACGTGATCTCGGGCCAGTTCGCGATAGCGCATCAAGCCGCGACAGACGACGAACTCACGCGCTTGATGGACAGCGGCGGTATCAGCTCGGCGTTGGTGATTCCACCAAACTATGGCCGCGATCTGCAGGCGGGGAAATCGGTGTCGGTGGCGTTTTACATCGATGGCTCCGACCCCAGCACAGCGACCTCGGCCCTATCGTCGGCGGTGTTGATCGGACAATCGGTTTCATCGAATGTGCAGTTCGAGCGGCTTGAGCGCAATGGTATGCGCAATATAGGGATGCCCTTGGAGGTACGAACTCGGGTTTGGTACAACCCCGACATGCTCAGCGCTTACTTTATGATCCCAGGCTTGATCGGCCTCATCCTCCAGATGCAGATCACCATGCTCACGGCCAACGCGATCGTGCGCGAGCGCGAGTACGGCACCATCGAGCAGTTGATCGTCACGCCGATTCAGCCGTTCGAGTTGATGCTGGGCAAAACGCTGCCGTATATGTTGGTCGCCTTCCTGTTGATCGTTGAAGTGCTGACTGTCGGTCGTTTCGTGTTTGGCGTGCCGATTCGCGGCAGTATCGTGATGCTGCTGCTCGCATCATTACTGTTCCTGTTCACAGTGTTGGGCATTGGTCTGCTGATTTCGAGCATGGCGAATACGCAGCAAGAGGCGATGTTGCTCACAATGGCGACGATCCTACCTTCGGTCTTTTTATCGGGCTTTTTATATCCGCTATCATCGTTGCCCGTAGTGTTCCAATGGCTCAGCAAGGCGATACCGCTAACCTATTTCCTCGAGATCGTTCGCTCGGTCATGCTGAAGGGAACGAGCGTTTTCGAGTTCAGCGAGCACTTAATCTTCCTGGCGATATCTGCGGTGGTCTTTCTCACACTCGCTTCGCTACGCTTCAAGAAGCGCTTAGATTAAATGAGGATAGTTATGAAACAGCGCATACGAATCTTAGTGCCGATCCTCGTCGTAGCGATCACTGGCATTGCGTTCTGGTACTATCGCTCAGATACCACATCGGCTGCCGTCAACGCCGAAGGCTTGGTCAGCGGCTCGGGAACGATCGAAGCGGAGCAGGTGGTGATCACCGCCGAGATCTCTGGCCGCATCAAACAGTTGCTGGTCGATGAGGGCGACGAGGTGGTGACCGATAGTCTGCTGCTCGAAATCGACACGGCCCTGCTCGAAGCACAGTTGGAGCAGGCACACGCCGCGCTGCAACAGGCCGAGGCGAACTTGGCGCTGTTGAAGGCTGGCGCGAGCGATGAGGAATTGGCCCAAGCTCAGGCGATGGTCGCGCAGGCCCAGGCGAATCGCGATGGTGCCGCTAGTGCCCTCACCAATGCGCAATCCGGCGTACAGGTGTCGGTCGCCGAGACGCAGGCCGCCAGTGCGCGCATCGTGTGGCAGGCGGCGCAGGCGCTCGCGAACGACCCACAGGACATCAAGGTGCAGATCGACGCGGCCCAAGCGAGTTTGGATGCCGCGAAACGCCGCCTCGAACAGTTGCAGGCCGGGTCGCGCCCCGAGGATATCGAGCAGGCGCGCGTGGCGGTGACGGTCGCGCAGACCAACTATTGGGCGGCTAACCTCGAATACGAGGAGATCAGCACCAATAGCCGCGCCAGCGATCGCGTGAAGGAGGCAGCTCGCCTCAAGCTAGAGGCGGCGCAGTTGGCGATCGCTTCGGCGCAGGCGGTGTTCGACAAACTGATGGCTGGCCCAACCGCCGAGGAACTGAACGCGGCGCAGACCGCTGTGGAGAGCGCCGAGCGCACGCTGGCCACCCTGCAGACGCTGCAGTCCGACCCGAAATCGCTAAAACTGCAGGTCGCCAACACCCAAGCGAACTATCAAACGGCCAGCGCTGCGGTTGAGACCGCCAAGCAGAATCAACAAGCCCAGATCGATGCCGCACAGGCCCAATTGGCGGCTGCCGAGGCGCAACTGGCCCAAGCCCAGGCCAAGCTCGAACAGGTGAAAACGGGTGCACGCAACGAGCAGATCCAGATGGCCGAGGCGCAAGTGGCCCAAGCGAAGGCCAATGTGCGGCAACTCGAAGTGCAGTTGAGCAAAGCCCGGCTCTCGGCCCCGCGCGATGGCCTGGTGGTCAACCGCCTGGTGCAAGAGGGCGAAATGGCCGTGGCTGGCGCAAGCCTGCTCACCATCGCCGACCTGAACAATGTGAAACTGACGGTGTACGTGCCCGAAAACTTAGTGGGGCGCATCAAGGTCGGCCAAACCGTCAAAGTGAGCATCGACACCTTCCCTGGCCGCGAGTTCATCGGCACCATCAACTACATCTCGCCCGAGGCTGAGTTTACGCCGCGCAACGTGCAAACCAAAGAGGAGCGCGTCAACACGGTCTTTGCGGTGCGGGTGCTGCTGCCCAACGCCGATCACGCGCTGAAGCCCGGCCTGCCCGCCGATGCCGTGTTTGTCGAGGAGAGCGGCCATGCGCAATAGATGGCGCTAGCCCAGGAGAAAGCGATATGCCAAACAGAACGCGGCAACACAACCAAAGCCTAAGGTTGTGGCATCGTTTCACACTGCTCCGCTCGCTGATGCTCATCGCGCTGATCGGCGTGCTCCTGCCGATGCGTCCCGCGACAGCGGCCAGCGTGCAAACCATTCCGCTGGGTGCCTCGCCAACTGGCATAGCCCTCGCGCCGGATGGCACACTGATCGTGAGCAATGGCCGCAGTTATACGATCAGCATCGTTGATCCGAACACTGCGGCATCGCGCGATGTGGCCGTGGGCCTGCTGCCCCTCACCCCGGTGATCGACCCGCTGCATGGCCGCGCCTTCGTCGCCAGCAGCGCCGAGCCGATGGTGAGCGAGTACAACTTGGCGAGCCAGCAGATCGAGGCGAGCCTGACCTTGGCAGGCCCAGCCACCGCCGTTGGCATCGATCCTAGCGCGCACCGTCTGTTCGTGGGTGTGCAGCCGAACCTGCTGCAGGTGTTCGATACCGCCAGCCTCGCGCCCATCGCAACCAGCACGGCTGGCTGGAACGTGAACGCGCTGGCCGTCGATAGCGTGCGGGCGCGCGTGGCCGTGCTGAGCCGCGACGACGCCATGGTGACCTGGTTCAATAGCGATGGCGTGATGCTCGGCCAGCGGTTCGTGGGCTTCCAGACGCGCCGTCTCGTGCATGTGGAAGTCACGCCGCCGAGCGAGCCAGGGCAACCACCCGATGTCGATACGCATTGGGAGACGGTGAACGTGAGCAGCGAACCGAGCGCCATCGCGATCGATAGCGGGAGCGGCTGGGCCTGGGTGACGGGCGAACTCACCGGGAAGTTGATCGGCACCGATGTAGATACCGAGCACCCTGTCCACTACGTGGTCGGCAGCAAACCGCGGGCGCTCGCCGTGCTGAACGGCCAAGCGTACGTCGCCAACTGGGGCGATAACACCATCTCGCTGGTGAACTTGGCGGATGGCGCGAGCAGCAAACAGATGGTCGGCTACGCGCCGAGCGCCGTGGTGCTCGATGCGAGTCACGGTCGCCTGCTGATCGCCGAGAACATCCGCAACGCGCTCGGCGTGCTCGATGTCAACACGCGCGCCTACGAGCGGATCGCGCTTGGCCGCAACCCCAGCGCATTGGCGTGGGACGAAGCGCACAACCGCGTTGTTGTGGCCAATAGTGGTAGCAACAGCCTATCGATCGTGAGCCTGCCATGAGCCTGCTCGAAATCAAACAACTGCATCGCCGCTTTGGCGCAGTACACGCGGTCAACGATCTCAACCTGACCGTCGAGGCCGGTCAGATCTACGGCTTGGTTGGTCCCGATGGCGCGGGAAAAACCACAACACTGCGCATCGTGTGTGGCGCGCTGCGACCCGATAGCGGCGATGTGTTTGTCAACAGTTTAAGCGTCGTCAAGCAGGTCGACGAGGTGAGGCGCATGCTTGGCTACATGCCGCAGCGCTTCAGTCTGTACGGCGATCTGTCGATCGGCGAGAACCTGCGCTTCTTCGCCACGATCTTCGGCGTGCCCGCTAGCGAGCAGAAGAAACGCATCGCGGATCTGCTGGCCTTTAGCCGATTGGAGCAGTTTGAGCATCGCCAGGCGCGGCGCTTATCGGGCGGTATGAAGCAGAAGTTGGCGCTGGCCTGCGCTCTGATGCATCGGCCACAACTGCTGCTCCTCGATGAGCCGACCACGGGCGTTGATCCAGTGTCGCGGCGCGAGTTCTGGGAGATCGTGCGGAACGCGGTGCGCGATGGGATGACCGTCTTTGTCAGCACACCGTATATGGACGAGGCCGAGCGCTGTCATCGGCTGGCGTTTCTGGCGCATGGCAGCGTGCTCGCCGAGGGCACACCCAAACAGCTTCAACAGCGCATCGAAGGCGATATGATCGAGCTCAAAGCCACGCCGCAGCGCCAGGCCCTTCAGCTTGTGCAGCAGCATCCCGGCGTGCTAGAGGCGTTGGTGTTTGGCGAATTGATTCACGTCAGCCTGCGCCCGGACTTCACCGCTGGGCAATTGGCCGCTCATCTGCGCGAACAACAGATCACGATCAAGCTCCAACGCAGCGTGACGCCCTCAATGGAAGATGTGTTTCTTCACCTCACCAAACAAGCGCGCCAAGGAGTAACCGTATGAACTGGGCAGCCGAAGCAATCAACCTCACCCGCACGTTTGGTGATTTTGTTGCGGTGAATCAGGTCAACTTCCAGGTAGCGCCTGGCGAGATCTTTGGCTTCCTCGGCCCGAACGGCAGCGGTAAGACCACCACCATCCGTATGCTGTGTGGCCTCCTGCCGCAGACATCCGGCGAGGGGCGCGTACTCGGCTTCGATATCGCCACCCAAAGCGAGCAGATCAAACAGCGCATTGGGTATATGTCGCAGAAATTCAGCCTGTACAACGATCTGACCGTCTCGGAGAATCTGGAATTTTATCGACATATCTACAACGTTGCAGGGGCGGCAGGGAAGCAGCGCCACCGCGAACTGCTTGCGCTTGCGGGGCTCATCAGGCACGAGCATGTTCGCACCGCAGAGCTCTCGGAGGGCTGGAAGCAGCGGCTCGCGCTGGTGTGTGCCCTCGCGCATCGCCCCCCCATCCTGTTCCTCGATGAGCCGACGGGTGGTGTTGACCCGGAGGCGCGCCGCAACTTCTGGGACCTGATCAACGAGCTTGCAGCCGACGGCACCACGATCTTTGTCACAACGCACTATATGGACGAGGCGGAGTACTGCCATCGCATCGGGATGATGTACAGCAGCAACCTGATCGCCCTTGATACACCAGAACAACTCAAACGCACGGAGATCAGCGGGCAGTTGTTCGAGATCGAGGCGGAGGACGCGCCCAACAACGATTGGGTGGACCTCGCATTGCCGATCGTTCGGCAGCAGCCGTATGTCACCGATGCCTCGGCCTACGGCGCGCGCCTACGGGTCAGCCTCAGCGATGCACACATCATGCCCGCCCTGTTGGAGAAGCTGAGCACGTTGGGGCTGAGCCAATTCAGCTACAGCCCCGTCGCGCCCACGCTGGAAGATGTGTTTGTGAGATTGGTGCAGCGCGAGCTTGCCAAAGGGTGAGCGCACCGTTCACTAGAGGCAAGCAAAAGGCAAACGACGCGGAACACAAACGGTATCTGCGCCGTTTCAGTGTGGAGTTCATCTCGCACGAATCGCTGCAACAGCGACGTCATTCATCACAGCCCCAAGGGCTTGAAGAGCCGCACGCTGTGCCTCGGTGATTCCCGTTGCTCCAGCGATGTTCATCCTCGCATATGGGCCATCTGCGGTCAATGTGGCCAAACATGCACCAGTCTGAGCATCCCACAAGCGGATCGTCTCGTCGTCGCTGCCGCTGGCGAGCAGCGTACCATCGGGGCTGAAGGCCACACAGCGCACACACGCACGATGTCCTTGCAGAATCGCCAGTTCGGTTTGGGTCTGCACATTCCACAGGCGCACCGTTTGATCGGCACTGGCACTGGCAAGCATCATCCCATTTGGGCTCCACACCACCGAAGTGACGTTATTCGTATGCCCAGAAAGGACGCCTATGGCAGCGTTGCCTGCGACATCCCACAGGCGCACGGTCTTATCAGCGCTGCCACTTGCTAGGTAGGTGCCCGCTGGGTTGAACACGATGCTGTTGACGCCGCCTGTATGCCCTTTCAGGATCGCCCGCTGGGTGTAGTTCGCCATATCCCAGAGCCAAATGGTTTGATCATCGCTGGCGCTCGCCAATGTCATTCCATCGGCACTAAACGCGACCGCCTTGATCCAATCGGTATGGCCAGAAAGGAGATGTTGGGTTGTGCCGGTCGTCACATCCCAGATCCGTATGGTGATATCCTGACTGCCACTGGCAAGTAGCGTTGTCGTCGGGCTAAAGGCAACAGTGGTCACCCGCGCCGTATGCCCACGAAGGTCGGCCCACAGCTTGCCGCTACGCACCTCCCATAGTTGGATGAGACAATCGTTATTCGCACTGGCGATGAGCGTGCCCTCGGGACTGAACGCCAGCGACTCGACCCACCCGATATGATCGCGAAGCGTCGTCACGATCTGCCGTGACTGGATGTTCCAGATCGACACCTCTTTGGCGTAACTGGTGTTCGCCAGCCTTGCGCCGTCGGGGCTGAAGGTGACGGCGCGAATGCCTTGGGTATAGCCTTGAAAACGCTGGCGTATATGGCCGTTCCTGGTGTCCCAAATGCGCACGGTGTGGTCGGTGCTATCGTTACTCGCCAACCAGATGCCGCTCGGGTCGAACGACAGCGACACGACGGCGCTTGTATGCCCCAGCAGGACGCGCTGGGTTTGTCCATTGCGCATATCCCAAAGGCGAATCGTCTGGTCGTCGCTCGCACTCGCCAAGGTTGTGCCATCGGGGCTAAACGCCAGCGCAGTGACCCAATCTTCGTGCCCGTGCAAGATGTGCCGTACGTCACCACTGTGCGCATCCCATATTCGCACGGTGCGATCGGCGCTCGCACTCGCCAACGTCGCCCCATCGGGGCTCCATGCCACTGCCCGCACACGATTGCTGTGACCTTGGAGCAGATGTCGCACTTCGCCATTGGTCACATCCCATACCCGCACGGTGTGATCGGCGCTTGCACTGGCAATGAGCGAGCCATCGGGGCTCCATGCCACTGCCCGCACACGGCTGGTATGACCTTGGAGCAGATGCCGCATTTCGCCACTTGTGGCATCCCACACCCGTACGGTATGGTCATCGCTGGCGCTGGCAATCAGCGCGCCGTCAGGACTCCAGGCCACTGAACGCACCCAGCTTTGATGCCCGACAAAGACCAGCCGGAAAGCCCCGCTTTCCGCATTCCAGATACGTATCGTTTGATCTTCGCTGGCGCTGGCAATCAGCGCGCCGTCGGGACTCCATGCCACCGACCAGACTCCCATCGTATGAGGAGTGAAGCGGCTGATCACCTGCATATCGGCGACGCGCATGATCTGCACCATCCCTATGTCGGAGTAGAGAGCGAGAAGCGTGCCGGCTGGATTAAAGGCAACACCTTGGATCGAATGAAATGAATCCGTGAACATCGATCCAGTGAAATCGGCCCCGGCGAACGTTACATCGTGGACATGCACCCCACGTAGGTTGGCCTGCCAGATGCACAGGTTCGAGAAGTCGTAGCCACGCAACTCGCCATGTATCTGGAGCAACAGGTTGACGATGTTCCCAGCGGCGTAGCCAGGCCGTCGCACCCCCGCAGTTTGCAGTTGTGCCAACAGCCGCCGACACAGCGCAGCGACGTTCTCCACACCCAAGTGTGCCACAAGTTGCTGCGCAATCGGCTCAAGGATCATGCGCACCTGACTCTGTCGCACATCTTCGTGGGCTTGGGCCTTAATCAATGGATGGGAGTTGAAACGGTGGAGCGTTTCGCCCATCAACTCCTCGACGATCTGCGCTACGAATCGGTCGGTGACGTATTCCAACACCACATTCTGAAGCGTAAAGCCATCGCCGATTTTTTCGAGCAGCGATCGACGTTGCAGGGAATGGATCGCCTCCAACAAGGTGCGCTGCATCACGAGCTGGAGCAGATTCCTGTGAAGTTGCTCGATTGTGATCGGCTCCCGTTCGATCGCCAACCAGAGGAGTATCTCCTGCTCCAACGGGAAGAGCCGCTCAAACTGCTGGTCCAGCACATCGCGAATATCATCAAAGATCGGCGTTTGGTGGCGCAAGAATGCCGCGATATTCCCCGCAAACAGGTCGCGGATCGTATCTGCGACCAAGCGCAGAGCAAGCGGGTTTCCAGAATACCTTTCGACCAGCGCACGCTGATCGCCGTTGGAAGCGGGGATGCCTTGTTCGTGCAAAATCGCCTGTCCCGCATCTGAACCAACGCCAGAAAGCTGAAGTGAATGCACCGTCAGCAGTTCGCGTTCCAGTCGTACAAGATCGAAGGGACGCTCACGGCTCGTGATGAGCAAGCAGCTTTGGTGGCTCGTTTGGGCGATACGGAGGATCAGTTGGCCATAGTCGGCGTAGCCCTGGCGAAACGTGCCGGCCCGATGACCGCTTTGCAGGATACTCTCGAAATTATCCAGCACCAGCAGAATGCGCTGTTGATGGAGCAGTTCGAGCACGAGATTGAGCCGCACATCAACATCATCTGGAAGGTGCGTGAGCGAGCGCTGCGAGAAGGTTTGCAGCAGGTCGGTCACTATGGTTTCCAGCGGTGGGGCGTTGAGCAACGAGCGCCAAATGACGTGAGTGAAATCGCTTCGGCAGGAGGCGACCAGTTTTGTGGCGAGTGTGGTTTTCCCGATTCCTCCCATTCCGAGCAGCGCCACAACTCGGCTACGATCACTTGTTATCCAATGCTCAACGGTCGTCTGCTCATCTTGACGGCCATAGAAACTGCGCAGGCCGGGCGGCGCATCCCAATGCATTGCAACGGCACTGAACGGTTCGCCTTGCGTTGGCAGGATCGCTGTTGGCCTGCTGGTCTCCGTATGGAGCGCACCAGCGCGGATTCGCTGATACAGCTCGGTTGTTTCCGCAGCCGGGGTGATGCCAAGCTCATCGGTGAGCAGGCGACAGAGCGTTTCGTACTGCATCAGTGCCTTATTCCGCTGCCCGCTCAGCGTCAGCGTGCGCATGAGAGAACGGTGCGCGCCTTCGTGCAGCGGTTCGAGGGCAATCAAACGTTGCGCATAGTCTTGGGCACGCTCAAACGCTCCTTGTTGCTCGGCGTACCACGCGAGCCGTTCAAGCGCCTCGATGATCTCGCGCTGAAGGATCGATCGTTTTGCCTGCACCCATTCATCGAACAGGTCGCTATCGTCGATCGAGAAATATGCGAGAAACAGCCCACGATACAGGCCGATCGCTTCATCCAAACGCTGCATACACTCTGGGCATGTCCCAACGTCGGTGTGGTCGTGCGAGCGAACGGCTGCAAGGTGTTGGCTCAACGCAGTTACATCGACCCAAACATTACTTGCCTGGTTGAACTGGATTGTCTGGCGCGATACAAGGAGAAACGACTGTGTGGCGTCGTACCCTCCAAGCGCCTGACGAATGTACAGCAGTGTCTGGCTCAGGTTGTGAAGAGCCATTCGCTCTGGTTGGTCGGGCCAGAGCAGCCCAGCGAGTTCGCTTCGAGTATGGGGATGGTGTGCTTCAACGGCGAGGTAGACCAATAGCGCTTGAGCCTTGGCACTGCGAAAGCTCTGGATTTGCCGACCGTCCAACGTGACCTGAAGCGTACCGAGCAATGAGAGGCGCAAGCGACTCATGCGTTTCTATCCTACAGCTGCAAAAAGTCTATCTGCGATGATAGTGTGATGATAGTTTGAGGATTGTGTCTCAATATTATGGCACATACTACCAAACGCGACAAGGCTATCTTCATAAGAATCAGAAAGGATCAGGACGTGCTTAGCTGCGAGCTTTCGCCCAAATGGGCCATACCTCCAGGCGCAACGCTGCATCTATCGGTCCATTAGCAAACGAGTAGGTAGTCATCAACACCAGGCATTGTAATCGTGCAACATCAACATAGGACATCTCTGTCCAGAAGTACCACAGCGGTACAGCGACACACAGAAGCTTTCTTCATCCCCATGTCCTGTGCCGCTGTGACGCATACTCTTTTAGCCATCACATACCTAATCGATTCTACCCATCTTGCCTGAAGCTGAGGAAGAATTTATTTTTCCTACACAATACGAGGCCTCTATGCAGACGCTTCCCATTGTTCCGATGCATACGACGGTAGACAGCTCCCCCGAAGACCAAACTCTGGCATTTACCTTTGCCCTTACAGCTCCAGATCAACAGGTCGACGTTGTGTATCTGGATCGCCTCCACGAGGTTCATATCAATCTCGCACTTGGCCGCCTGTGTTCGATTGGCTGCCGCGAGTGCAGCGCGACGAAGCTTGGTCGCACGACTCCCGCCGCGTTACGTGGCAACCTTTCACCTGAAGCAGTGGGCCAGAAGGTGAAGCGCATGGTTACACATCTGGCTCCGATGCTCTATGGTCGCCCCCTGGTCATTAGCACGATGAATGATGGCGACCCGCTCACACGACCGGTGCACGACCTGATCAAAACGGTGCAGCAGATCCAGCGAGCATGCGCCGATGAACACGTGCTGCTGGATCGGATCAACTTGTCTTCATCCCTCATCGCAGCCAAAAGCGAGAAGATTATTGAGCTTGCCGATCGCTATCATACGGCGTTCGGATGGCATCTCGTACAGATACAAGCCAGTTTATTGGCAACGAGTGTCAAACGCAATATTTTCGCTGGCGACGCAAGCCAACTCGCAGTGATCGCAGAGGCATTGTCCTATTACCGCAAAGCCATGCGCGCAGCGACGGGGCGCGGCGAGGTGTGGGTGAACTATGTGGCCGTGAAGCAGGGTGATTTTGGGCGTGCCGATGGAGCAAATCAGCTTGAATCGATTGCGCGGGTCGCCGAAACACTGCGGCGGGTCGCGCCACAGGTCAAGCTGAAGATCACCCGTGGGACGGTCGATGATCTCGATGGGTGGCAGCAGCTTGACGACGATGACTACGAGCATTTTCTTGAAGCCGTCCTCGCACGTTGGGGTTCACAGCTCGCGATTTACAGTCCAGATCGCAGAGGATTACCATCTGTCCAGCACCGCTGTGGCCGCATTCAAGGATAAAAGATGCAGAAAGAAGGTATCGTATGGTCACGTTGGTTGTGATTTCTCTAACTGCGTATATTGCGATAGCCTTACTGTTCAAAGCAGCCTCGCCACGTACCCGACCTGACCAGTTAGTCATGGTTGCGCTCAGCAGTGTCGCGGTGCTCTCCGCCGTGATGATGATTATACGTAGTGAGTGGAATGGGACGTGGTTGGGCGCTCTGATTGCGATTGTTTCTGGGATGCTCTTCTACTTCGCCTCGATCTTCCGTGTGCGCGCCCTCGCGAAGACGCCAGTCTCGCTGGTGTTCGCCGTCACCAACCTCGATCTTGTGGTATCAGGCGCGCTGGCGCTGCTCATCCCGATCTTCGGGCAGTCGCTCACGATCTGGCAAATCCTCGCACTTATTACTGCCGCCTCGGCCATTCTGATCGGTGGGCAGATTCGGGGCGCGGATCACGTCTCAGCCGATACATTTATCTCGCTAGCGCTGCTCTCTGGCGCATCGATCGGCTTTGTGCTGTACGCATACTTCTTCCCGACGGCGCTGCTCTTCTTCATTCTGCTCGATCATCTGGCTGGCGTGGCGCTCAATGGCCGCACGCTCTTGACAGTGAATCGCAGTGAGATCGGCTGGGGCATTGTTGTGGGCATCTGTATGTTTGTTGGCTTCTGGTCGCTCCTGCAAGCGCTCGCCCTGAGCGCCAACAATGTGTCGTTGGTTCTGCTCGTGTTGAGCATGAAGACGCCGTTTATCGCGCTGTTGGCCGTGCCGCTGTTCCGCGAACGCGTGACATGGGCGAAGTTCGGCGCGGTTGGCCTAGCGACGCTCTCATTGATCCTGTGGGAAGCGGGCACTTACTTCTAAACGCGTATCCTATTGGCTTGTCGTTCGCTTTCGCAAGGTGCACTCCGCTTCTTCGAGGACGCATGTTATACCAAATCCGAATGATTATTTACACAAATGGTACGTGAATGATATAGCGTGATGTTGGTGTTCAACTGATACTCACATCTCCCGAAACAGGTGATGTCGAGGCGCTGCTACGCGCAGCGCCTCGACATCACAAAACGAAGAGAGTACCTTGCTGCCGCAGGCGAAAACAACTCCCATCATTGCCACTATCCAACCGGATTCGGTATAAGTACGTGGCCAACCGATGTTATGCCAGTATCGTCCTCTCCAAAAGCCACGTTATACAATATGTACGGACAACGGACGAACAGGAAGGGCTACTCGCTGGCCTACTCGAGCCAAAGGGAGTTGTATGAATCGCCGCTGGTTACTGCTTCTGCTTGCGTTGCTGGCTGTCAGCGCGCTCTCCAACCCCACCTATGCCCAACCGCCCAAACCGCCTGCCCGCTCGGACGCTTTCCCTTCGCCAAATGAGGTGCTGGTGGGGCTACGTTCTACGAATCCCAAGGCCGCGCTTCAGGGCATTCTGGCGCGCGCCGAGGCAGCCGAGGCAGTTCGGCAGCTCGATACCCGAATGACTGCGACACTCCTGCAAAGCGTGGCAGCCGTCTCGGTGTTGAAGGTGGGCCTGCGCCCCGGCGCGAATCCGCTCGACGTGGCGGCGCGCCTCACGGCGCTGCCGGGGGTTGCCTGGGCATCGCCCAATTGGGTCTATACCTATGATCCACGCGAGTTGACGCCGAACGACCCTAGCTACGCCGCTCAGTATCACCATACGCTGATGGAGGTCGACGACGCCTGGGATGCCTTTACAAGCAGCGCCCCTGGTGCTGGCGTGTTGATCGGCATCGCCGACAACGGCGTGCTGATCAGCCACCCGGATCTGGCGCCGAATGTGTGGACCAACCCGCATGACCCGCCTGGCGGCGGCGACAATGATGGAAATGGCTATGTCGACGATCTCAATGGTTGGGATTTTGTCTCCAACGACAACAATCCGAACCATGTGGGCACAGATGACCATGGTACGCATGTTGCCGGCATCGCGGTGGCGCGCACCAACAACGGCACTGGCATCGCCGGGGTTGCCGGCGGCAATGGAGCCCAGGCCGGCGCGCGGCTGCTGCCGCTCCGCTTCTATGGCAGCGATGGCGGCTTTACCTCCGAGATGATCGTCAAAGCATTTATCTATACCGTCGATATGGCCGAAGCCAACGGCCTCAAGCCGGTGATCAACAACAGCTCGAAAATCGACGGCCTGGTTGGCGACCAGGCGGTGATGGCTGTGTTCGACGAGATGTATGCGCGTGGCGGGCTGTTCTTTAACTCGGCTGGCAACGACAGCAGGCAGAACCCGGAGCGCCAGGTGTTCGAGCAGATCATGCTGGTGGCCAACACCAACAGCAGCGACATACGCAACTCCGACAGCAACTATGGCGATGGGATCGATATCGCCGCGCCTGGCATGAATATCCTCTCGACTGTGCCAAGCGGCACCAATGCGACGGGGTATGACATTTTATCCGGCACTTCGATGGCCTCGCCAAACGCAGCTGGCGTGGCCGCGCTGATCTGGTCGCGCTTCCCCAACTACACCCGCGACCAGGTGGTGGCGACGCTTGTGGCCAGCGCCGATAACATCGACGCACAAAACCCCGGCTTCATCGACCAACTTGGTGCCGGGCGGGCCAACGCCCGCCGGGCGCTTACTGAGGCTGTGCCACCACCACGTTTTGGGGCGCTGAGCGGCCTTCCCACCGAGGGCGGGATATCAGAAGGCAGTATCTCCAGCTTCTCGCTGCGGATACGCCATATCCTCGATGCGACAACGGTAGTCCCCAGTAGCTTCGAGCTGCGCGGCGCAGGTCTCGACGGCAGCTTCGGCACCGCCGACGATCTGCTTGTGCCGCTGGCGATTAATAACGGCAGGCCCTACCGGATCGGTACCAACCGGTTAACCTTCACGATCGCCGAGGATCTGCCGCCCGGCGACTACCGCTTCACGGCCCGTGCCGCCAGCCTGCGCGATCCGTTCGGCAAGCCGCTCGACGGCAATGGGGATGGCATTGGCGGCGATAATTTTGTGCGCAACTTCAGCATCACCTACCCGATCTCGGGCCGGCTATTTGAGGATTGGGATGGTGACGGCAGTTACGACCCCGGTGAGCCGATCCTGACCACAAGCGTGGGGACTGTGTTTATCGACCAGAATGGCAATGGGCAACTTGACCACATACAAATTGATCAGGCTGCCACCGGCCTACCGTTGAGCATTCCCGACGGCGACCTAGGCGGCGTCAACTCGCAGATAGTGGTTAGCGGCGCTTTTCCAATCAGAGATCTTGACGTGGCAGTTGACGTGGCTCATCCATACGTATCCGATCTGCGTCTACAGCTCACGGGGCCGGGTGGAACGACAGTGACTCTGGTCGATGGGCGAGGCGGGAGTGGTGACAACTTCACTGGGACAATTTTCGACGACCAAGCGGCAACGCCGATCGCATCTGGCAGCGCGCCGTTTACTGGTCGCTTTCGCCCCGAAGAGCCGCTCAGCCTCTTCGAGCAACAAGCAGCCAATGGCACCTGGACGCTCAATATTAGGGATGACTTTGCTGTCGACCCCGGTGAGTTGCTCAGCTGGCGGCTGATCGCGATAACAGGAGATCCACAGGCCACACAGACCTCATTTGGCGATTTCCTGTTTACAAAGCTCACTACCGGAACCCACAAGTTGATAGTGTCCCCCGCCGCCAACTGGCGGCTCACAACCCCTTCCTCGCGTACGATCGTTCGACCGGACACCAACACCTTCTTTAAGGATCAGAACTTCGGTCTGGCCCGCCAGAATGCAATCTATGGCTATGCCTACGAAGACACGGATCAGGATGGCGTGCGCGACCCAACCGAGGCAGGTATCGCCGGGGTCAGGGTGTTTCTCGACCTGGATGGCGATGGCATAGCCGACGCGGACGAGCCCTCGGCCCTGAGCGATTCTGCTGGCCGCTATCGTCTGGTTGATCTGGCACCGGGCAGCGGCACGTTGCGCCAGGTGGCGCCAGTTGGCCGCCGTGTCACCGGCCCGGCGCAGGGCTATGCCATCACGATCGCATCTGGGCAGACGCTGTTTGGGCGCGACTTCGGTAGCCTGGCCGACACACAGCCGCCCACGGCAACCCTCAGCCGACAGATCGCGCCACAGGGGGCGGCGACGGTGACAATCAGCTTTAGCGAGCCGGTGACAGGTTTTAACCTGGCTGACCTGACATTGCGACGTGACACCAGCACGCTCTCGCTCAGCGGTGCGATCCTCGACGGCAGCGGTGCCAGTTACACCCTGCGCATCCCGGCGCTGAAAGTAGCCGCGCCCGGCACCTACGAGCTACGGCTGAGAGCGAGCGGTACCGGCATCATCGACCATGCCGGTAACGCGCTCGCCGCCGATGCTACAACCAACTGGTCGCGTTCAGCTAACGATCCACTGCCGCCTGCGTTGTTTTTGCCGCTACTTTTGGCGGGCGGGCAGTAGTGCAAGGATCCGATGTTTGTGGTGTCGGTTTTCGCCAGTGTGCGAAAACCGACACTGCTCAGTGCAATGCGGCGATAGGGACACTACGCCTGGAAAGGAGAGGTTTCGTAGCTGCCCTACGAAACCTCTTCTGCATGGCACAATCCGCTTATTCGAGGACGCATGTTAGCGCTTCACAAACGGCAGATAGATGTCTCCTCGAGGCGAAGTTGGTGTGCTACTGGGAAGCAACTCAGTTGTGGCCGTCGCAGTTGCCGTTGCCGTTGCTGTCGCTGTATGCGTAGGCGTTTGCGTGACCGTTGGCGTGCGCGTAGGTGTAGGCGGTGGCGTCGCAGTTGCAGTCGCTGTCGCTGTCGTAGTAGCTGTCGCTGTCGCCGTATGTGTAGGCGTGCGCGTGGGCGTCTGCGTAACCGTTGGCGTGCGTGTGGGCGTCTGTGTCTGTGTGAGCGTCTGCGTGCGTGTAGGCGTTGGCGTGCGCGTGGGCGTGCCCGTGGCGGTGGCGGTTGGCGTAGGGCTTGGCACCACACTGTTGTACTCGAACGCGCCGCTATCGCAGCCTGCGCCCTGCGGTCGGGGCGCGCCACGCTGATCGGTGCTCAATACACAATCGGCAAGAGGAATGCGGTTGATCGCCGGGCTACCACTGAGCAAGGAGTAGGTTAAAGTTGGCCCGCCGTTGTCAGCGAGCGGACCAAACTGCGGATTGGTATTATTGGCCGAGGTTGCCGCCGAGAAAAAACAATGTGCATCACTGGCCATATTCCCACCGCCATCAATCGGGATGGGATTCGCATTACAGTCGCCTACCTCGGGATTGTGTAAAATCGTATTTTTGACGATTGCGGTGTAACCAGAAACATTGATACCACCAGCATATTGCCAACCAATGTTATCGACAATTGTGCTATGGGTAATCTCCAGTTGGGCATCTTGGCTGCCTACGCCAGCACCATAGCTGTTACTGCTATTGCCGCTAATGGTGCTGTTGTTGATAATCGCTTTGGTAATCGTGGGGTTACCAATATTAAAGATTCCACCACCTGCACCATTTGCTGTATTGCCAACAATCAGGCTATTGCTAATCGTGTTGGTGCCATTGTGTAGGTAAAAACCACCACCTGAACCACTCGATATATTGCCACTAATGGTGCTATTGCTCACATTGATAGTGCTACCGATCCACGAGTAAATACCACCGCCATTACCTGCGCTGCTGTTACTTACCACACTACGATCTAAAAAGAGCTTGCTATTTACATCATTGAGGTAAATAGCGCCACCTTGACCGCCCGGATTATTTCCGGCAGTCAGGGTTACGCCACTGATGTTCACCGTCGCGCCGATATTGAGTACACGCACGGCATTGTTGCCGCTAATGGTTAGCAATGAAGCGCCAGGGCCATTGATGGTGAGGTTTTTGTAGATTGCCAGTTCGCTCGCTAAGGTAATCGTGCTGTTGGCGGGCAAGTTAAAGCTGATCGTATCGCCAGGTGCGGCATCGGCGATCGCTTGGCGCAACGAGCCGGCGCCGCTATCGTTGGTATTGGTCACAATCAGGCCCGCCGCAAAACTGCCGCGCATCGGCACGATCATCACCAGCAGCAACAGCGACGCGACAAGCAAGCCCCGCCAATGCCTACGTAGGGGAGAGATGTTATTTTGTTTCATGAACGACGTTCCAATCGGAATAAAACTGGCGATTGTGAAGGGTAAGCGTTCGTCGATGCGACACGAAGCGCATGGGGAAACGTGTGGTGATGATTGTGGGGAAATAAGGGGAGACCTTAGCCCAGGCTCAACTCCTCAGCATGCCCAAGAGCGCACAGAGCGCCACATAGTGTCAACGGTTTGCGCAGGCATTATACGGCCAAGCGAGAATGGGGGCAATGTGGAGAGGTGGAAGGAGATGGAGGTCAACTACTTCGGCTTGGTGCGTATGAGCCGCGCGTTCGCCCCGATCCTAGCGAGCAACGGCGGCGGCGCACTGATCAATCTGCTCTCCATTCTCTCCCGCGTCGCTAGCCCAAAGCACGGCTCCTATTCCGCCTCCAAGTCGGCGGCGTTCGCGCTCACCCAAGCGGTGCGGGCGGAGTTGCGCGCCCAGGGCACGCTGGTCATTGGCGTGATGCCCGGCTTTGTCGATACCGATATGGCGGCGGAGGTTGACCCAACGGCGAAGATCTCACCCGATGTGGTGGTGCAGGCCGTATTCGAGGCGCTGCGCACCGGACAGAAGGATGTGTATCCTGGTGAGACGGCGACGCAGGTGGCGGCACAGCTGCTTGTCAATCCCAAAGCTGTCGAACAAGCCTTTGGGCAACTTTAATGTTGTTGCTGTTTTGTGTGATGAAGAGGCACTGTACGTAGCAGCGCCTCCTCATCTTGCATATTGCATCTTCCTACGCCAGCCTGTACACTCAAGCTAGTTGCACAGAAGTTCAGTTTCTTCCAGCGGATTGGAGGGACGATGCCAACCGAAATGAGGCTTAGAGACATTCGCCTACTGCTGCAAACCGCGCTCGATAACGAGGAAGAGTATGTGTACGAGGGCGAGATGAGCGCGTATATGCGAACGTACGCCGCCGACGCGGCCACCGAGCTGCGCACGCTGTTCGAGCGGAGCGCGCCCACGCCAGCGGAGGTGGAGGTGTGTGTGGCGGCGCTCTCCGAGCCTCAACGAATCGCCAATGGTCGCTCGAAGCGGCTGCTCGGTTGGCTCGGCGAGCAGAGCGGCCCGTTGCTGACGGCGCTCGCCAAAGCGAACGATGTGCATCTGCGCCTCTTCGCCATCGAAGCTGCGAGCCAAGCGTTCGGCCAAGCCCACCTGCACGGGTACAGGCCGCGAGCCTTATACCCGCTCATTGCCGCCGTGCCAGCACTGCTCGATGATCCCGATGATGAGGTGCGACAGGCTGCGGTTGCAAGCTCCTCGTGGATGCACAGCAACACCCAATTTATCGAATACCGAACACAGGATCAGAGCGATCACCACATCATTCGGCTCTACAGGAAGATCGTCTCAATGCTCGATGATCCATCGGCGAAGGTTCGCGCCGCCACCGCAGCCGCATTGGGCGATTGGGCGGCGAACCTCGCGCGCCAAGCGTTGGAGCAGCGGCTTGCGCAGGAGGATGATGCAAGCGTACGCGATGCGCTTAACAAGGCGCTGGAGGGCTGACATTGGGGAAAATGCAACGGAGCTAGAGATCTAGTCGGGGGACTGCCAGATCTCTAGCACCGTCTTCACGATATGCTCCAAATCCTGGAGCAGAAAGGGTTTCGGCAGATAGAAATCGACACCATGCTGCGCGGCAGCTTCTTCCAGTTCGGGGGTTGCATAGGCCGAGATCAGCACGAGCCTCGTTTCGGGCGAGCGTTCGCGTACCTGCCTGATGAGCTTGAGACCATCGAGATTCGAGCGCAGCATGTAATCGGTGATCAGCAGCGCCACCTCAGCCCGATCGAACTGCTCAAGGGCCGCAAACCCATCGCTCACATGCATAACCTTGTAGGCCGGAGAGAACGGCTGAAGGGCACGCTGCAACACAACCGAGAGAACCGGATCGTCTTCCACAACAATCACAATAGGAGCGCGTTGCAGTTGTGAAGTCATTGTTCTCTCACTATTGTTGAACGTGAGAAAGACCGCATCGGAGCAGGTCGCCAACCAGCCTATGCCATATATAGTATAGCATCGGAAAGTTTGAGAACTGATGAAGAGAATATCACAAAAAAGATGAGCGCAGCCTTGGGCCACGCTCATCTTTTCTGTTACAGGCAATTTACCCTTGCTGTTGCTCTTTGCGCCATGCCTCGTATTCGATCTGGGCCTCGGGGGAGAGTGGGTAGTACTTGCGGAGGTCGCCGCCTTCCGCGAGGCGTTGGCGCGAGAAGACCTCCCAATCGCGGTGCTCGCTGGCTTTGGCGAGCAGTTCAGGGGCCAAAGCGACAGGCACCACCACCACGCCATCGTCGTCGGCAACGATGATGTCGCCGGGCATCACCAGCACATTGTTGCAGGCGATCGGCACGTTCACGGCAAACGGGAAGATGTTGGTCTGTGTGTGGAAGTTTGGCGTGACGCCCTTGAGCCACAGCGGCAGGTCGAGATGCTGCACATGCGTCCAGTCGCGGATGCAGCCATCGATCACTACACCAGCGCCGCCACGACCCTTGAAGTAGGTCAGCATCATCTCGCCGAACACACCGCTGCTCATATCGCCGCGCGCATCCACCACTACAATATCGCCGGGCTGCGTATGGTAGAGCACATGGCGATGCAACTGCTTCTCGGGGTCATCGTACTCATCAACGCGGTAAATATCCTCGCGCTTGGGCATAAATTGCAGCGTGAGCGCGGGGCCAACAACAGTTTTGCCCTTCGTCCAGGGCACTACACCTCGGATGTGTGGATCACGAATACCAAGACGGCTCAGTTCTCCACTAGCAGTAGCCGTGCCGATCTGAGCTAACCCTTCGATCAGTTCCTTTGGGGGGCGAACAATATCGGGTGTTTCGATCATAGCATCCTCGCTGCAAGTAGTAGATTCCGGGGGCGCACGAAATCTACCAGTCTTATTGAAAACTGTCAACTGTCGTACAACAAACACCCACCACCAGAGGCTGGTGGCGGGTGTGAAGGGAGGGTGAACAGTGCTAGCGAGTGACGAACGGTAGCAGCAGTTGTCCCATCGGCTGCTGAATATCCCAAGGGGCCGAAGGAGTGCTTACCTTCACGATTGCAGAAAGCTTCCCCGTACTATCGCGGAACTGCGCATAGTAAACACCATCCAGTGGCACGCTAACATAGGGAGCAAAAGGTTGCCAGATATTACTGGGATGCTTGTCTGTCCAGATCAACATGTCAGTCACCGTACCCGCACTACTCTGCGCAGCCAGTTCAAGAACCATCTCGGTCTCGGTATTGCGATACAGCTCAATAGCACCCGTCACTGGCTCGTTAGCAGAAGGCGACGGACTCTCTAGTGGCAAGGGGACATCGGTAAATGCTGTTGCGGCGGTATAGGCTGGTGTACCACTATACAAGCGTAGGCTATGTGGCAGATAGCCAGGGAAAAGAGCCAATGTGCGGCTTAATGTTTGACGCTCACCACCCTTCACGCCAGGATCATTCACAATGTAGTTGGCAGGGTTTGTCCCACTACCCTTCACCACCACCACAAAGTGTGAGTAACCGCTCTTGTTGATCTCAAGAATCACCGGGCCCTTCTTAAGTTCCTGCTCTAGCCGTGCATAGCTAAAGGCAGGCCATTCCCGCCAGGTTACTTTGCCTCCACTGCAATCGCGAATCTTGGCATGACCCCAATACAACGGGCAAGCTTGTGCGCCTAAACAACTATTTAGCGTACCAGGATCGTGCGCGGCACCGTAGAACTTGAACACCATGGCTAATGAGGTTAGAGCGCATCCAACTGGAGCGATAGTATTGTTACAAGCGCCGATTTTGTGGGAACCCCACCGCGGATCGCCCTGCCAGTAATACGGCACCTTCCAATCACCTTCCACCACAGGCGGCTGCGGCTGAGGTGTTGGTGTGCCAACTGGCCCAACAGTGAACGTGCGCTCCGCACTCCAAGCACTGCCCCAGAGACCATCACCCGATTGCACCCGCCAGATGTAGGTGCCAGCACCAGGAAGCGTTGGCGTCCAAGTGGTCGCATTCTGCCAACCCGATATCGCACTCCAAGAGTTATCGGACTTGCGGATTTCCGCGTTGTAATTGCGGTATGGATACGGCCAATTATCGGGATCGCCCGCATCGCTCCACGATAACGTGACTGATGTGCTGTTATGGTGACTACCAGCTGGTGGCCCATTGATCACTGGCACATGTGGTGACGCATTGCCACAATCGCCCTGGCTATACAGCTTAAACGATGAGATCGCATCGTTCATGGGCGTGCCATCGAAGAACACGTTGTTAGCGAGATTATCGTCGCTACCTATTAAACAGCCTACCGAGCCAGTTTGGTTCGGGCCGCTATACACTCGCAGCGACCAACCAGCGCGCAACAACACTGAGGAGATCTGGTTGTCGCAGCCCGAATAAACATTCGCGGTCTCGGACTTCCAAGAGTAGCATTGAAGGCCACCATACCCAACATCGTTATACACTTCAAGAGGGTAAGCAGGGGTAGGACTCGTGCCACACCAAGATTGATTGTAAAGAGTAAACGACGAGATGGTATCGTCGGCGGGTGAATTATCAGTGAACGTGTTATCGTTGAGATTAGCATCGCTACGGTTGAAGCACACACTTGATCCGGTTAGGTTTGGCCCGCTATACACTCGCACCGACCAACCGGGCTTTAACAGCAGCGATGAGATCTGGTTATCGCAGGAGGAGTGAATATTGGTGCTCTCCGGCGCATTCGAGATGCACTGCAACCCGCCATAGTTAGGGTTAGTATAAACTTCCAGTGCATAAGTCTGTGCCAATGCTTGAGATGGTGTAATGGAGGCAACGAGCAACATAGCAATGGCCAGAGAGACAAAGCGACGAAACATACGACACCTCCTACGATGTAGCCAATGTGTCACTTCCGATATCGCCATCGATTTTTGCAGCTATTCGATGCCAATGCGTTCGATAAACTGATCTGGTTGCTCATGCCCTCCACTAAGCCACCACTTACACATCCGAGAATGTAGCTTAAGCTCGCACCCCTCCAATTGCGTCAAGTGGGCACAAACGATCTGCTTGTGCCCATGCGATCCGGCTTGTGCACGCCACCTTGGTACGTGCGGGCTATCGCGCCAACATCATCACTAGAGGGAACAGCACAAGGAATACAACGAACCCGATGCTGGCAAACAGGAATGGCCGCTTAGCATCCGACCAATGGACCACCGCAAAGGCGATAAAGCCAAATGGAACAAAAAGACAGATCAGACCCCATAAGACGCTGACACGAAACCCAGCTACAATCAGCCAGATCATGCCGATCAGCGCGCACACGCCTGCGACAAGAACAACCAGCGCAAAGATCTGTCCTGGGTTTGACAGAATCAGTGGGGTGACGATCAAGAGTACAAGCACATTGAGGCCAAGTTGAACGTAGTTCAGTTGACCTTGCTCCCTTCCTTGTCCACCAAATAACGATAGTAGGAGATTCACCGCACTACAGATGAACGCTCCAAACAAGAGCAATATCGGTATGATGCGTTCCACAAAGGACCCAGGGCCTGCAATAGCCTCGTTGCGCGTATCAAGCGCAGAGATAAGCATGAATAGAAGGAGCATGCCGAGTGAGGCAAACGTCATGTACTTGCCACGCTGCGGCATTGCCTGCAGGTTACCTACGATCGTGTTTGCCGTCGATGTGTTTGAATTGTTGGGGGTGTTGATGGACATAGTGCACCTTCCTACGTTTTCTCTACAACGTTGCAGGGGTACATAGTGCTGCTGCCAACTGGACTCATGCTTCTGCTATTGTGCGAACTCCTCTATAAATCGCCTCCCCAACGAGCTTAACATCTTCTACATCAATCGTCATTGTGTATTGTTGTGTATTGTTGTGTGAGATCACAGCATGATTGGTTGCCGACACATCGCCACAAGCACTATCGCCGATATAGCGCATCGCAAAGCAAACTGGCTAGCGAATGTGTTTTCGCTAGCCAGAACTGCCTATCACAGTGGATTCGGTTGAGTCTTACAGGAGGGGTGCTGTTGAGGCTGACTTCCCATCAATCAGGGAAATAGCTCACCAATTGGCCCTGCGAATTGTAGAGCGCGCCGGGATCGGACGAAGTGTTATTCCAGATGTTGCCAGCCGGGCCGGGGAAGGTGCGCGACTCCCCAGGCGCGAGCGTGCCGCTGATCGGGTGGCGCTGGTTGCCCGTGATGCTGCACATCTTCCAGTTCGTTAGGTCGATGGTGTCGCTGCTGGTGACGTTGCGCAACGTGACGGTCTCGGCGACTTTGTTGATGGCGATGATCCGCACCGGGTAGTTCGGCGCTGCCGCAGGGTTCGGGTCCGCGCGGCACTCGTTGTAGGTCGGCGGCGGCAGTGTGGGTGTGCTGGTCGGGCCAACCGTCGGACTAGGCTGCTTGGTAGGGGTGGGTTCTGTGGTAGGCGAGGGTTCCTTGGTGGGTGTGGCCGTTGGCAGTTCCGTTGTGGGGCTAGCCGTCGGCACTGCTGGGTTGAGCACCATCGCTAAGTACAGACAAGGCCCCGTGCTGCAATCTGGCCCGGTCTGTGCCCGCGCGAGGCCAAACAACACCATCACAGCCACAAACGCAGTGGCGATTCCGACATGCCAAGGTCGCATACGAATCCCTTCCTGATGAACCTGTACACTGTGTTGAACGCTTCAAAGCGCCATTTTTGCGCGGTACCGATTCATCTTCCAAAACATAAAGCGGAGCCGCACACGACGACTCCGCCGAAACAGCCTAAAGATTGGATCAATGGTTGGCCCGCACGATTAACTCGGCCAAATCATCGATGGAGGTGAAGGAGTTGCGCTGCATCAGCCAACCGCGGGCCACCTCCAACGCCAAACGCTCGGCCTCGGCGCGCGTCTGCACATCTTCGATCGTCCAGAAGTCCTGCACGTGCGCCAAGCCGATGGTGCGGCGGAAGATCTCACACGCGCCGAAGCCCGCCGAATCCTGCAACAGCCGCCGCATATAGTTCGCTCGGAAGGTCGGCGAGGGCCATTCCGCATTGCCCTCCTGCTCCCAGAGCTGTACAAACGTCTCTTCGAACACCTGCCACGTCTCGCGGAACGATTCGACCAGCCAATCGCGGTAGGAGGCGCGGGCCGTCGAATCGGGCGCGTGGTACTCCTGCGCGGCGTAGCCGATCACCAAGTTCGCCAGGTACGAGCCGACATCGTGCCCGATCGGCCCGAAGAACGCGAACTCAGGATCGATCACTTTGGTCTCTTGTTGATTCAACAAGATCGAGCCGGTGTGCAGGTCGTTGTGGATCAGCGCCTGAGCATGCGTCATATACGCTTCCTTCAGCATAAAGACGGAGGAGCGCAGCTCGTCGTCGTTATGGATGCTCTCCACAATCGGATCGAGCGGCTTGCTCCAGCGGTTGCTCGGGTGATCCATGTACGGGTGCGTGAACACCAGATCTTCCTGCAGTTTGCGCATCTCCGGGTTCATATAGCGCGGCTGCAGTTCCTTCTTCTCCGCCGAACTCAGGTAGAAATCCGAGGTGTAGAACAAGGTGCGGGCCATAAATGTGCCGATATGGCGGGCAACGAGAGGGTAGCGCTCTTGGCGCATCAGGCCCTCGCGCATCATCACGTGTTGGTTGAGATCTTCCACCACCAAAATATTGTTTTCGGCATCATAATGGTAGATTTTGGGGGTTTGATCCGGGCAGTAGCGCGCCTCAAGCGACAACAGCTCATATTCGACCTTTTGGCGGTCGACCGGCAACTGAAAATCAGGGTAGCGCCACGAGTGCGACAACGCCTGTTTCACCAACAACGACTGCTTGATCGGTTCTGCCACGCTCGAAACACGGAAAATGAGGTTGATGTTACCTTCGGTGATCGCTGTGCTCTGTAACGGACCATCGCCAACTATCGCTGTTAGCGACTCGACGCTACGCACATAGTCGATAGCGCTCTGCTCTGATAGTGGTCTCATAGTAACACCGCTTGTGGACTAATCGGCGAGATCGAGAGTTGGATGTAATAGATGATTGCCGAAGCGCCGTGAGGATGCGATGGCCTAGTATACAGCACCCCGCTGCGGAATGCAATTGCCCGCCTCACCCAGCGGACGATATGCTATACTGCCAACACCGACCGTTTGAACGTATAGCTCAAAGAAACTGCCATGACACCTTCTCCAACTTCCGTTCAGCGACGCCCCGACAAGCGTTGGCTGACGTTGATTATCATCATTGTTATTGCCTTGGTTATAATTGGCGTGCGCCTTGGCCCGATGTTTAACATCGATAATTCGATCGAAGGCGTCCTCACCATCAGCGATCTCTCGCGCGAGCATCGCGAAGGCCCGATCTCCTACGAGCACATCCCGCCACTCGGCGGTCCGCACCACGCCGAGCCGCAGAACTGCGGCATCTACGACCAACCGATCGCCAACGAGAACGCGGTCGCATCGCTCGAACGGGGCGCCGTGTGGATCGCCTACGACCCACAGCTTTCGCCGGGCGATGTCGAGCGATTGCGCTTATTGGCGCGCGGCAAATCGCATGTGCTGATGGCACCGTACCCCGACCTGCCGCACCCCGTCGTGATGACTGCGTGGGGCGCGCAACTGCAAGCCAAAAGCGTGACAGATCCGCGTTTTGTGCGCTTCATCGGCATGTACGCCCAATCGAAAAACGCCCCCGAAGTTGGCCTGCCCTGTAGCGGCGGAGTCGGCACTCCCATCGAGTAACTCTCAATCTGGATACGACAACATGGTGCCAAGGCGCTGCGCGTAACAGCGCCTCGGCACCGAATGCTCGCACTAAATTATTGACAATATAGATCAACTATATTAAGATTACCCTGTCACTCAGCCTGCATAGACGCACCTTGGTGAACGACAGCCACGATGGCTCTATAGCCGATTGAGGCCCAACCGACCAGCATCAGAGGAGATAGGGTAGATGAGCACACTACGAGAATATCTGGTGCAGAAGCGCGATGCCCTGCTGGCGCGGCGCGAAGCCGCCAAGGCGAACGGCTCTGGCGCGAACATTCTGCGGGCAAAGACCACCGCCGAGGGGCGCAGCGGCGTGCGGCGCATTCGGATTCGCGAATTTCAAGTGATCAGCGACAGCGGGCCAGATTTCGCTGGCTATAACCTTGGGCCAAGCTCACCCGAACTGCAACTCGGCGTCCTGAGCAGTTGTCTCACGCATATCTTCCTCATCAAAGCCGCCGAGCACCAAGTGCCGCTCGATTCGCTCGAAGTTGAAGTGACGGCGCAACAGCACCCTCGCGCTGGCCAACCCGGCTTCGAGGATGTGCCGATCTACCCGCACAACATCAACTACACCGTTCACATCAGTTCGCCCGCATCGGCGGAGGTGATCGCCGCCCTGCACCAAGAGGTGGAGCGCACCTGCCCGATCCTGAACCTGCTCGCCAACCCACAGCAGATCAGCGGGAAGATCAAACTCAACGCGCTGAACGAAGCGGCTGTCGCGGGCTAACCTTCGCATCTGAACGAGTGGATCGGTGATACCGTTCGCGGAACCCCGATCCACCGCTCTCCGCATCACAACAAGCTACAGCGCCGCCTCGGCCAACGCGACCCAGCACGCCGCGCCCCGCGTGAGAATGTCGTCGTTGAAGTCGTAGCGCGACGAGTGCAAGCCGCCCGAATCGCCATTACCTATCCAGAGGTACGCACCGGGTCGCACCTGCAGCATACACGCGAAATCTTCCGAACCCATAATCGGCTTCAGATCGTTGCGCACATATTCGGTGCCGAACAAGTCCGACAACACATCGTAGGCGAATTTGGCCTCATTGGGTGTGTTGATGGTAACCGGGAAGCCGTACTGATAATCCACCTCGATCTGCACGCCGTAACTCTCCGCCGTGCCCGCCGCGAAGCGTCGCAAACCCGCCTCCAGCATCGCCTGTGTCTCGGCTGTGTGGCTGCGCACCGTGCCCCGCAAGCGCACTGTGTTCGGGATGATATTCGACGCCACACCGCCATTGAACTGCGTCACCGAGATAACCCCCGTCTCAAGCGGGTTGAGCGAGCGGCTCACTAGCGACTGTACGCCCTGCACGAACGCGCAACCCGCCAGGATCGGGTCGGGCGTGGTATGCGGCATAGCGCCATGGCCGCCCCGCGCGGTCAGCGTGATCTCGAACACATCGCCAGCCGCCATCACCGGGCCTGGCATCACCGCGATCTGCCCCGCAGGCATGCCGGGGATGTTGTGCATGCCATAGACCTGATCGACGGGAAAGCGCTCGAACAGCCCTTCGTCGATCATACGCCGAGCGCCCGTGCCAATCTCCTCGGCGGGCTGAAAGATAAACACCACCGTACCATCGAACGAGCGCGTCTCGCTGAGGGGACGGGCCGCCATCAGCAGCATCGTCGTGTGACCGTCATGCCCACAAGCGTGCATTTTGCCAGTAACCGTGGAGCGATACGGCAGTTCGTTCTGTTCGATGATGTTCAAGGCGTCGATATCGGCTCGGAAGCCAATGCTGCGCTGGCTGCTGCCGTTGCGCAACACACCCACCACACCAGTCTCAGCGAGGCCACGATGCACTTCTAGCCCGTAGGATTCCAGTTCCTGCGCGATGATGTCCGATGTTTGACGCTCCTCGTACGCTGTCTCGGGGATCGTGTGGAGACGTTGGCGTAACGCCTTGTAGGTAGCGTGGTGCGATTCCAACGAGCTAAGCAAGTGACTCATTCCTCAATACCTCCCGGATAGAAACGGCTCGTGGCTCATCAGTGCGCGTCGAGAACGCCACCGAGTGCCACGATTGCATACGCAGATCATATGCGAAAACGAAAAGTTCCGTGCACGTCATTTTGAGCAACAAAATATCGAGGCGCAGTGTGTAGCGCCTCGACATCCAAAGGAGGTATGAGCGGAATAGCGAGCCGCCCGCAATCTCAACGACTACAGCGCCGCCTCGGCCAACGCGACCCAGCACGCCGCGCCGTAGGGCAGAATAGCATCGTTGAAGTTGTAGCGTGGCGTGTGCAAGCCCGCCGTATCGCCGTTGCCGATCCAGATGTACGCACCGGGGCGCGCCTGCAGCATAAACGCGAAATCCTCCGAGCCCATAATTGGCCTCATATCGTTGCGCACCTGCTCGGAGCCGAACAGATCCGACAACACGTTGTAGGCGAACTTGGCCTCGTTGGGCGTGTTGATGGTGGCCGGATAGCCGCGCCGATAGTTCACATCGATCTGCACGCCGTAGCTCTCCGCCGTGCCCGCAGCAATGCGCCGAATCCCCGCCTCGATGGCCGCCTGCGTCTGCGGCATGAAGGTGCGCACCGTGCCCATCAGGCGCACCGAGTTCGGGATCACATTGGCTGCCTCGCCGCCTTGGAACACCGTGATCGAGACCACACCCGACTCCAGCGGATCGATCGAACGGCTCACCACCGATTGAACGCCCTGCACGAACGCGCTGCCCGCCAGGATCGGGTCGGGCGTGGTGTGCGGCATCGCAGCGTGGCCACCCCGCGCGCTGATCGTCAACTCCACCACATCGCCAGCCGCCATCATCGGGCCGGGCATCACCCCAAACTGCCCGACGGGCATGCCAGGAATGTTGTGCATGCCATAGACTTGATCGACGGGAAAGCGCTCGAACAGCCCCTCGTCGATCATACGCTGAGCGCCCGCGCCACCCTCCTCGGCTGGCTGGAAGATAAACACCACCGTGCCATCGATCGAGCGCGTCTCGCTGAGATGACGGGCCGCCATCAGCAGCATCGCCGTGTGACCATCGTGCCCACAAGCGTGCATTTTGCCAGGAATCGTGGAGCGATACGGCAGATCGTTCAGTTCGGTAATGTTCAAGGCATCGATATCAGCGCGCAGGCCGATGCTGCGCTGGCTGCTGCCGTTGCGCAATACAGCCACCACGCCAGTCCCAGCGAGGCCACGATGCACTTCCAGCCCGTAGGATTCCAATTCCCGCGCGATGATGTCCGATGTTTGGCGCTCCTCGTACGCTGTCTCGGGGATCGTGTGCAGGCGTTGGCGCAATGCCGTGTAAGTGGCGTGGTGCGGCTCCAACAAACCCAGTAGCTTTGTCATATCTTGAACATCTCCCTGCCATAGGCGGCTAGTAGTCGATCAATGCGAATGGAACATCACAGGCACGTCGGCGCATCATTCGCGCTGATCGCCAGTATTGCATGCGCTGATGATACGCGAAAATCGAGATCCTTGTGCACGCCCGTGTCGAGCCTCAATACCTTTCTCGGTCGAAAGATTGAGGCTTTGCCCACGGAGCGATGCGAAGAATTCAGTATAATACGCATTGGCAAGGCGAACATTTTTTCACATACAGTCAACGGTGACGATCGTACAGTGTGAGGAGACCGACATGGCGAACTGGCAATCTGGCGATGTTTCGACAAACGGCATTCGCATGCACTACACCCGCACGGGTGGCGACAAACCGCCGTTTGTGTTGGCCCACGGTTTCTCCGACGATGGCTTGTGCTGGACACCCGTCGCTACGGCGCTGGAGCACGAGTATGATGTGATTATGCTCGATGCGCGCGGTCATGGGCTTAGCGAAGGTCCAGAGGAAGGGTACGGGCCTGTCGATCAGGCTGAGGATCTGGCTGGTGCGATCCGGGCGCTCGGGCTGGAACGGCCCGCCATCCTGGGGCACTCGATGGGTGCGCTCACTGCGCTGGTGCTCTCGGGCCTCTACCCCGACCTGCCGGGCAGCGTGCTGCTCGAAGATCCGCCGCCCGTCTGGAACGAGGCTCCGCCCACCAAGGATCAAATCAGCGAGAATACCAACCGTATGGTCGAGTGGATAACATCGCTGCGGACCAAAACCCGCGAGGAGTTGATCGAGCACCAACGCGCCCAAGAGCCGCATTGGTCGGATGCTGAACTTGGGCCCTGGGCCGATTCGAAGCTGCGCTTCAATTTCAACGCCACCACATTCCGCAGTTCCCGCACCTTCGATCAATCGATCATCAACAACATCACGGCTCCCACGCTGCTGATCACCGCCGATCCTGAGCGCGGCGCGATCGTCACACCCCAAAAGACCGAAGAGTTGAAGGCGCTGATCCCGCACCTTCGCGTGGCGCATATCCCCAATGCGGGCCACAACATCCGCCGCGATCAGTTCGATGCGTACCTTGAGGTGGTGCGCAACTTCCTCAAAGAGACCTATCGGTAACGAGACAAGTGCAATGCCGATGGGCTGCGCGTTGAAGCCCATCGGCATTAATGGCAAGGTGACGTGGTGACTTGGTGAACAAGTCATACCAACTTTTTGGAGGCGGCAGTGCCGCCCCCTCGCATCGAACGACTGACAACGTTTACTGGCGCTTGGTTTGGTCAAACGACAGATACCGCTCGATCGGCACACTGATCGGCGTCAGGCGATACCCCTGCACATACGGCTTCACCAACACGTAGCTCAGGCTGTGCGACAAGAAGATCGCCGCCGCATCCTCCACCAGCAACTGCTCGGCCTCCTGATACAGTGCCAGGCGCTTCTGCACATCGCCCTCGGTGCGGGCCTGCTCCACCAGCGCATCGACCTGCGGATTGCTGTAATGGCCCAAGTTCTGCTGGGCTTGGCTGTGGAACAGGGCATCGGCGAAGTTCTCGGGATCGGGATAATCGGCGCACCAGCCGTAGGTGAACAACTGGCCGTGATTGCCAGCGTGCAACTCATCGCTCCACTTGTTCGGCTCCAAATTCTCGACCTGAATCGTCACGCCGAGATGCTCGCGCCACATATCGGCCAACGCCGAGACGCTATCGCCCAGGTCGTTGCCAAACCCGCTCGATGTGAATACGATCGGCGGCAGCGCCTCCGCACTGCCATAGCGCGACTCGGCCAGGCGCTGGCGCGCTAGCTCGGGGTTGAAGTCCAAGCCCTTCAAATTGCTGTTGAAACCGGGCAACGGCGGCGGGAACAGCCCGTGCGCCGGGATACCAACGCCGCGCCGCACCACATCGATGTAGTGCTGCCGATCGACCGCCAGCGCGAAGGCTTGACGCACCTTGGGGTCATCGAAGGGTGCCTGCGTCACATCGAACGAGATATACGAGGTGCACATATCCGCGCCCTCGATCAACTCGCGGCTCAGCGGCTCCTTAGGGTCGCGCAGACGGGCCAGATCGTAGTAACTCACACCCGTGGTATCGATCTCATCAGTTTCGTAGAGCCGCAGGCCCACGCCTTCGTACAACCGCACGATGATGTAGCGGATCGCTGGCGGCTCAAGGTAGAAATCGTCGTTGCGCTCGTAGATCTGCACCTTGAAGCTGTCCCAGCGAATCAACTTGTACGGGCCGGTGCCGTTCGGCGTGCGATACCACTCCGCGCCGGATTCCACATTCTCCCGATCCAACACCGCCGTCACGCCGTAGGTAAGCTTCATCAAAAAGTACGGCTTGGGCGCGTCGATCGTCACGCGCAACGTGTGATCATCCACCACCTCAAGGCCGCTCGCGTGATTGGCCTCGCCCGCGTGCAACTCCGCCATGCCAACGATATCGCCGAGGTACGTCAGCACGATGTCGGAATCCGTATCGGGATGCGCGGCCCGCTCCCAGGAATAGACCACATCCTGCGCCGTGACGGGCTTGCCGTTGTGGAAGCGAGCATTGCGGCGCAGGTGAAAGGTGTAGACCGCCCCATCGTCGGAGACATCCCACGACTCGGCCAGATCGGGCATCAGTTCAAGATCCGGCGTGAACGCCACCAAACCGCTGAACACCAGATCGAACCCGCCGCTGGTCGCGGGATCGTAGGCGCGCGGGTTCTGCGATTCGCCGCCGAGCCACACCAACGCCTGGTCGCGGGGGATGTCGTACAGCATCTGCGGGGCCAACTGCATGCTGTGGCTGATCATCCTCAGCGAATCGCGCTGATCATCGAAGTCGCTCGGCTCGCCAAACGCCATCAGCGTGAACATCTGACCGCCCCGCGCGATCGAGGTCAACTGCACCTGCACCAACGAGCCATCGTTGCGCATGGCGCGATACTCGCTCTGCCAGCCCACTCGGCCATCGTCGAGCGTGATCGCCTCGTCGCTGAGATACTCCACATCGGTGAGGCCGCTGGCGGAGGCATCACGGATCTCCTTGGCGACATCCTCCAGCGAGCGGCTCGACGGCTTGCTGCCGTAGAACAGCACCGCCACCACCCGACGCCCAGGGCCGAGCAGCCAAGTCAACGTGTCGGAAGTCTCGCCGGCCTGCGTGGACCACCGACGGGGGTAAAACAGCGCAATACCGTGCTCTTTGTCCTCGAAGCGCCGCGCCCCCGATGGCGTCTCCATCGTCGGCGTCACCTCCGGCTCGGGGCTAGCATCCGCCACTACGGGCACACTGCTCGCCTCCGGCGCGATGACGGTGGGTGGCACGGCGGTGGGGTTCGACACGAGGTCAGTTGGGGCGCAGGCTGCCAGCATCACCAGCAACAGCAGAGCCACAAGCGCGCGATGAAAAGGGGTGTGTGTTTGCATCTGCTCTACTCCGTTCCGCGCCGCGTACGCCGCAGCACCAGTACCATCACAATCACCACCCCAAGCACGATAACCACGCCACACAGCAGTATTCCGATCAACAACTGCGAGACACTCACGCCAAACAGATCGGAGGATTCCGATGCTGGCGCGGCCTCAGTGGGAACACTGGTTGGTTGCGGGGCCGCCTGCGTCGGCACGATATGGGCATCGGTGCGGGTTGGCGGGATCACAATCGCCATCGGCTCATTGCTAATCGGCGGGTAGGTGGGAACGGGCGAAGGCTCCACCGTGGGTGTGGGTGTCGCCTCGTGCGTGCGCAGGGGCTGCGCGCCGATAGCCGAGCGCCACGCCTGCTCAAAACCATCGAGGTCGAAACCGTACACCTCCTGCAGCGCACGCTCGGGCGTCGAGCCATCACGCAACGCGCCAAACAACTCCAACAACTTTTCGGAGCCGTAGGTGTTCACCAGGAAATCGACCAAACTGTACGACTGCGCGTACGACAGATTCGCCAGATCAGGCTGCTCGGAGAAACCACCGCTGAGCGAGCGCACCGAGATCAGCGTATCTTCCCTGATCGCCGTATCCAAGCGCCGCTGGTTAGTCGCATCCAAGCTGCCCTCGGCATACATCGCAATGCCCTCGTTCAACCAGGTTGGTACGCTACCCATACACGAGAAGGTCAAATGCCCGATCAGCACGTGTGTCAACTCGTGGGCCACCGTGCGCCGCCCCCATTCGATCTGATCAGGACTAATCCCGATAATCACGATGTTCTGGGTCGGGTAGGCCAAACCGCCCGTCCAGCCTGGCTCGTACAGCACGGCGTCGCGCATATCCTCGGTATTCGCGTAGATGTACATATTGGTGGGCGTATCCAGCGTCATGCCCATATCGCGTTCGAGCAGCGCCAGACCATCGCTCGCCGCCTGCAGCAGGTCGTTGGCGTAGGCGCGCGAGCCTTGGTACCAGTGCAGGGTGACCATGCCCTCCGTCACGCTCTGCCAATTGTGCTGATCATCGAGCCAAGTCAGCGTCTGCTCGGGCGACAAGAACTCACTGCCCGTCGCATCGGTCACGCGCCAGCGATACCACAGCGACGATCCCGGTGGCTCCGAGCCGGACTGCAACATCTCCCAGGTCCAACTCACCTCGACCGTATTTGCTGGCGTGAAGCTTGGGAATGCCTTGGCGACCACCTCGGCGCACGACAAGCCCGCCACTCCATACTCCAACACCACCCGTGTGATCTGCTGTTCGCCGCTGATCTTGGCCCGAAACGTGATGCGCTCGGGGAACTCCAGTTTGGCGTCGGTGCTCTCGATCCGGATATTTGCGGTTTGTGCCCTAGCCGACAAAGGCGGCGCGCCACCACAGAGCAGGAGCAATAACGCGATCACCACAAAACGAGCAAAACGATAGTGCATAGATTGTTGTACCTTTTGTTTAACGCAACGCACCAACAGACATCGCGCTGAATTCATTCATTATAAAAGCAGCGACCGTTATCTAGCTTAACGATCTATAAGCAATCAAAGTTCCACATAAAAACGAGGCTCTGCGTTCACAGAACCTCGTTATCACCCAACGCCTTGTTTATCACTGCGGCTACACCAGCAGATGCGGGTAGCGCTCGGCGACGTAGGGCTTGAGCGTGTGCAGCACCCCATTGAAGATACCGATCGCTGTCGTAATATCGCTCTCGGTCATAACCGTCGAAATATTGTACTCACCGCGCGCCGCCGCAAACAAGCCCCGATTCATCAACTCCAGATGCAGCAGCAACGGCAAATCGCCAGCGGCGCGATGCGCGGCCTCGATCTCGTCCATATTCGTCAGCGGGCCGTTGCCCCAATGCACCTGCACCAACGAGCCGACCGACGTTGTGCGCCCCGCGATGCCAACTTCGGCGAACGCCTCATCGAAGCCCTTCGCCAACTCGGCACCCAACGCATTGATACGCGCGATCGCCGCCGAATCGAGCAGGCGCAGGCTCGCCAAACCCGCCGCCATCGTCACGCTATGGCCGTTGAATGTGCCCGAGTGTGCGAGCGAGCCCGGCTGCGCTGGGTCGAACAGCTCCATAATCTCTCGTTTGCCGCCGAACGCGCCCACCGCATACCCGCCGCCGATGATCTTGCCCATCGCCGTGAGATCGGGCAGCACACCCACCTGCTGCTGATACCCACCCTCGTGCAAGCGCAACGTCACCACTTCGTCGAAGATCAGCAAAACCTGGTATTGATCGGCCAAATCGCGCAATCCCTGCAAATAACCGGGCTTCGGCAGCGGCAGGCCGCCAGCATTCGGCACCGGCTCCACAATGATCGCCGCGATCGAATCGCTGTAATCGCGCAGCAACGCCTCGGTGGCCTCCAGATCGTTGAAGGGCACCGTGTAGAGGTCCTGGCGCAGCCCCGCAGGAATGCCACGATCCGCATCGGGATCGGCGGAGGCTGCGGCGACATCGTGCGAGCCGTGGTACGAGCCACGCATCTTAATGATGCCACTGCGACCAGTGTAGGCTCGCGCAGCACGCAATACCAGCATCGTCGCCTCGGTACCCGAATTGGTGAAACGCACCATCTCGACGCTCGGCACGCGCGAGCAGAGCACTTCGGCCAACTCCACCTGCCCCATCATCGGCGAGGCGTAGACGGCACCGTTCGGCAGTTGCCCGCGGGCAGCCGCGATCAGCTCGGGGTGCGCGTGGCCGTGGACCAACGACGTGTAATTATTCAAGAAATCGAGATACTGGTTGCCATCAAGATCGGTGAGGATCGCGCCAAATCCCGACACCATATAAGCGGGGTACGGCTTGTAGAAGGTGCCAGTGCGAGTATCGCCGCCGGGCAACACACGCCGCGCCCGCTGGGTGTAAAGTTGCGATTTGCTCGTACGCTCACGATACCGAGCAACGATCTGTTCAGGGATCAAGCTCATTGTTGCTGCGCCTTTAGCTCAACGAATACAAGAACTTCCTGGTTCAGAATGGCAGAGAATCGATTGTAGGATACCTAGGGGGCTTGAATGTATTTAGTCAGTCGGTCGGGATCTAAGTACAACTCCACGTAACCGCATGTGAGGCAGGCACGCGCTCGATGCAGATGCACTTTGGGGTCAAGACTCCACAACGATGGGCGTTTGTCTTTATCGGATGTATAAAAAATCGAGGACTCGAGTTGCCCTTCATCCATCGGGCCTCCGCATTTGGGGCAAGATGGCGATTCCGACATAGCGAATATCCTCTCTTTTGCAAGATGTGCTTGACAAGGGCTTGGTCTACACAGCTAGCGGCAGAGTGACAGTGAACGTGCTTCCCTGGCCCTCAACGCTGTCGATATCGATTCGGCCACCGTGCAGATCGATGATCTCCTTCACCACAAACAAGCCCACACCAATACCACTGATCTGTTGTGCAAGCACATTATCGGCTCGATAAAATCGCTGGAACAGTTGCGGTATCGCATGACTCGGGATACCGATGCCATGATCGCAGATATGCACCTGAACGTGCGAATCGTTCTGCTCAATTTCCATAACGATCAAACCGCCGTAAGGGCTATATTTTACAGCATTTTGTAGCAAATTTTGGAACACTTGCTCAAGCCGGAGTTCATCGCCCTCTACAAACACCTGCGTATCGGGTGCTTCTAGCTGAATCTCATGCTGCTCAAACATCGATTGGATATCGTTGACCACCCGATGCGCCAACGCCACCACATCGAGGCGGTTACGCTCGATACTCAGTTGGCCAGTCTCGATGCGCGACACGTCCAACAACGCCGCAACCATTCGGTTCAGGCGTATCGACTGCGACACGATCACATCGAGCGTGCGGCTATCGCGGGCGTTCAGCGATTGCTCGCGTTGGGCGCGGCGCTGTAGGATCTGCGCATTGCCAAGGATCGTCGTCAGGGGTGTCTTCAGTTCGTGCGATGCGATCGAAAGGAACGTATCGCGGATATGGATGGCTTCCTGGGCTTCGCGGTAGATCTGGGCGTTGCGAATACCGATCGCTGCCTGCGTAGCCAGCATGAGCGCCTTGCGATGGTTAAACTTGCTGAGGGCGTGCGGCTGATCCGATTCGATCAGTAACGCGCCGATCACACTCTGCTCGGCGATCAGCGGTGTCGCGATCAAACAGCGACTGTAGGGATCGAGCGGGATCACCTCGGGGCGCGCATTCAGATCGGCCACAAACAACGGTTGACTGGAGCGAATCACCACCTGCGCGGGACTATTGTTCAGATTCACGCGGGAGTTGTCGAGCGTTTCGATCGGGCGATTGCTCGCCTCGATCCTGACTTGTTCGCCATAACATAGCGCTACAGCAACCGTGGTGGCTCGAAACAGCGAAGCAGTAATATCGACCACTCGCTGCAGGCAATCCTGCATTTTCAGCGACAGGATGCCTTGGCTTACCTCGTGAATAGCCTCCATCGCCGCGATCTGACGGCGCAAAATGCGCTCGCGGGCCTCGCGCTCGGTCACATCCTCGATCACCGTGATGGTGCCGACGATCCGATCGCCAATGCGGAGCGGAGCGATCTGCGCGCTCTGCTGCATCTGCCCAAACTCCGACTGGGAATCATCGGCCGGCATGGGGAGCAAATAGTGATGCAAGCGCTGCGCCAACACCGTCACATGGCCTTCGAGGGCCTGATAATACCACGCATCAAGATGGCGCGTTACCAGTTCGGGGTAGATTTCAAACACCTGCCGACCAACGACCTCAGAGGCTTTATAGCCGCTATGTATTTCGAGCCAGTTGTTCCAGCCACAAATACGAAGGTCGGTATCAGTGGTCAGGATGCCCTGTGATGTTGAATCGTTTAGCCACTGAAGCGTAGCATAGGCAAGATCGTTCATGCTGTTTTGTCACATCCACTTACTGTTACTTGCTTGAATTGATACCTCTTTAACCGAGCGATCAACTTAAACAAGCGTAAATAAAGGCAATGTTGCGTATTCTCTTTAAAGTCGATATCTGGATCAAGTATTTCAAGAGCATTATACCGACTCTACGAGCAGCTTGGGATACATTCTGTGTTAAAAAGAGATTATAATGTCCTCTTTATATCACCGAAACCTTCATCTGCCAACTGAATTGCGAAACCTTCTTACGAATCAACGAAATTCACCCGAATATTGCCTATCAACGAAGAGTATGTTACTTGATCGCTTGAGTAACAAATTGTAGTGGGCTGAGAGCGCACACAAGCACAAGAAACATGCAAAACGTCAACGTACCTTGGCGAAACAGGATCGTAGCCAGCAATGCTTGGTGCTCTCTGTGGGTCGTCAAGATGGAGTGAAGCAAAGCCTTTTGAGAATCCACATACAAATGTGGCATGCTTGAAGGTGAGGTACGTTTCAGGAGGTCTCTCAACACTCCCAAGGTAATATTCAATGCCATATTCCCCATCTCGCACAACACCTCGCGGGCCGATTGATCGAGTTGGAGAAAATGCATCCGAACTCCGCTCAAGGCACTCGTTAATTGTAACGCATTCGTATAGCTTAACAACCAAAAACCTTCGCCCCAAATCGCCCCTGCAAACGATTGACGAATAGTCGCGATCTGTGATTCCTGCACATTCTGATTCAGCGTGAGCTCCAAGTGTGGGAGCGTACACAGCTCAAGATTCATGACATCGAGAGAAATAGGCAGAGGCATCAGATCCGACAAAGACTTCGCACCCTGGGCGAAAGCATCACGAAGCAAGGCTAAAAGCGTCTCCATTTGTTGCTCCATGTGAATCATCAATGCTTCTCCAATGGATGCAAGGCATTACACCGAACATTTCCTTGCAGGGCAAGCGCTGGTTTATCGCAATGGAGCAATATATATTTCTAATCTGGAAGATTCATGAAAGCCAATGACATGCCAATTAGTGTGGAATACAATAGAAGCAAAACGAATCAATGAATAAAAACAGTATCAAGAAACGTGCCAGAATCATGCAAATTATGCTGCAAAAGCTATAAAAACAGTATTAAAAAAGCCATCTTCAATGAGCTGTGACGAGGGCAGAGGCATCGCTTTATAGTGTGCTATACTGTGCTATTGTTTGCCAAGAAAAGCAACCCGTCCACGTTCCATACGCACAGTTCCGAGCATAGTGGAGTTCGCCGATGGAGCAAGCTAATGCCTACAATCCCAGTAATCCGCTGATTGTCCAGGGCGATCGAACGTTACTGCTCGAAACCCAAAATCCGCATTTTGATGCCGCTCGCGATGCCATCGCGCCCTTCGCCGAGCTAGAGAAAAGCCCCGAATACATTCATACCTACCGCATCTCGCCGCTCTCGTTGTGGAACGCCGCTGCCACTGGCCTGCTCCCCGATGAGATGGTCAGTCGGCTGCAAAAGTTTGCAAAGTATCCCCTGCCCAACAATATCATCGCCGATATTCACGAACTAGCGGGACGCTGGGGCCGCTTGCAACTTCGGATGGAGGATGGCGAGTTGCGCCTGTTCAGTCACGAGAGCGCGCTGCTCACCGAGTTGTCGCGCAACCGCTCCATCGCGCCGTTGCTGGGCAAGAAGCTGAGCGCGACCGTCTACAGCGTGCCGAGCTCTAATCGTGGTCTGCTCAAGCAGGCGCTGATCGCGGTTGGCTGGCCCGCCGAGGACTTGGCGGGCTACACCGAGGGCGAGTCGTTCCCGATCAAGCTGCGCGATACCTTTCAGGTTCGCGATTATCAGCGCGAGGCCGCCGAAGCCTTCTACGCGGGTGGCGATGTGCGCGGCGGCTCGGGCGTGGTGGTGCTGCCGCCGGGCGCCGGTAAAACGATCGTGGGCATCACGGCGATGTCGTTGGTCGGCCAATCGACGCTGATCCTCACCACGAACCGTACATCTGTCACGCAATGGCAGCGTGAGCTGCTCCAGCGCACCGATATCGCCCCCGAACATATCGCCGAATATTCGAGCGAGCGCAAAGCCATCGCGCCGATCACGATCTCGACGTATCAGATGTTGACGTACCGACCGGAGAAGGATGGCGAGTTCAAGCACTTGGGGCTGTTCTCCGAGCGCGAGTGGGGTTTGATCGTGTACGACGAGGTGCACCTGCTGCCCGCGCCGATCTTCCGCGCCACCGCCGAGATCCAAGCCAAACGGCGGTTGGGCCTCACGGCGACCTTGATCCGCGAGGATGGCCGCGAGGGCGATGTGTTCTCGCTGATCGGCCCGAAGAAGTACGATGTGCCCTGGCGCGACTTGGAGCAACGCGGCTGGATCGCCGAGGCCGCCTGCACCGAGGTGCGCGTCAGCCTACCCGACGAGCAGCGCATGGAGTACGCCCTGGCCGAGCCGCGCGACAAGTACCGCATCGCCGCCGAGAATCCCCGCAAGTTGCCGTTGCTGCGGGCGATCATGGAGCGCCACCCCGAGGCGCCCACCTTGATCATCGGCCAGTACATCGAGCAGTTGCAGTACATCGCCGATAATCTGGGTGTGCCGTTGATCAGCGGCAAGACGCCGCAGCGCGAGCGCCAAAAGCTGTTCGACGCCTTCCGCAACGGTGAGCCGATCGGCCTCGCCAATCGCCCGCTGCTGGTGCTCTCCAAGGTCGGCAACTTCGCGCTCGACCTGCCCGACGCGGCGTTGCTCGTGCAGGTGTCGGGCACCTTCGGCTCGCGTCAGGAGGAGGCCCAACGCCTCGGACGGGTGCTGCGCCCCAAGAGCGACGGCACTCAGGCGCACTTCTACACCATCATCACCCGCGACACGCAGGAACTGGACTTCGCCCACAACCGCCAATTGTTCCTGGCCGAGCAGGGCTACTCCTACAGCATCCTGGATGCAAGCGAACTTGTGCCCGGTCTGGGGAGCGATCCGAAGTGATGTTGCCTTCGCAGGGCGGTATACCGCACCCGATGAGATAGAGACCATTAAAACGTCGTTTTAGCCTTCGGCAGAGCGGTATTGCATCTTTTTGTGGGTTCGGGGTTCTGCTACGCGCAGAACCCCGAACCCACTTTTCCCGAGAGAGGTTGGTATCAAATGGTATGTGGAGTGATGTCGTGGGGCAAAACAAGTCTATTCAATGCACAACAATGAGATTCCTCGTCTCGCCTCGCGGCTCGTCGGAATTGCAGTGAAAACAACGAAATCATTGAACTGACCTGTCAGGTGCAGCATTTACAGCATTAGGATGCCTTAAATAACACCTGACAGGTCAACCAATGCTCAACATTGAACGCACTGAAATGCAGTATTGCTCGTTGCTTCGCCGGTGAGATCCTTCCCCATTCGCTTCGCTCAGGGCTTCGACCGTTCGAGATAACAGTGCTTTTCGTTGAATGGGCAAGGGTCAAAAGATTTCCAAAACAGAGCAATGATACCAAATTCGAAAGATTACTCACACAAACGCTGCGCGAATGTTATGGCGTGATCCTCGTTTTCAACTGATACTCACCTCGCTCGAAAAAGGTGATGTCGAGGCGCTGCTACGCGCAGCGCCTCGACATCACAAAAAGAAGAACCTACCTTGCTGCCGCAGGCTAAAACTCGTTTGATCGTATAACGGTCCAACCGAATTGAGGATCAGAGCATTTCTAACCAGCAGGTAGTGAGTAGAATCTCCTGCGTATCGGCATGCAAAAAACGCATACCGACCACCGAACAAGGACCATACCGAGGAACCAAACGATACAGGCATAACAGAGCGGATTCCTTGGGGTCCAGGGGCGATAAGCCCCGGCTGGGGTTTCCAAAGGGGCCGCGACCGGCCCTTTGGGCTTGCGCAGCAGCCTACGCCCTCGTGAGTACGCGCTTACCCGCCGAATGGCGCATCCCACGCTCTCGCAAGGAAACCCAAACGCTCAAGAGTCGTATAGGACGGAGAGATTCTTCACTCCGTGCTTGCGCACGCCGTTCAGAATGACTCGAACGATAGCGCATTACCCGCGCGGCTTATGGCGCTTCCGAAGCTCGTCCTCCACATCACGGAGCGACAGGCCGCGCCGCGAGAGCAACACCAGCGAATGGTAGAACAGATCGGCCATCTCCTCGATCACCCGCTCGTTGTTCTGCGCCAATGCGGCCACCACCACCTCAACGCCCTCCTCACCGATCTTCTGCGCCAAGCGAGCCTCGCTGCCGCTCAACAGCTTATTGGTGTACGAGCCTTCGACCGGGTTGGCCTTGCGGTCCTCGATAATCGCGAACAGTTCGTCTAGCATATGTCCTCATCAGAACGGCAAACCCAGCGCATCGTTACGCTGGGCCGCCAACGATTTATTCGGCCTCCAACACGCGGAAGAAACAGGAATGCTCGCCAGTGTGGCAGGCAGGACCAGCGGGACGCACCTTCAGCAGCAGGGTGTCGGCATCGCAATCGACGCGGATCTCCTGCACGTGCATCACATTGCCCGATGTGCCGCCCTTGCGCCACAGTTCCTGGCGGCTGCGGCTCCAGAAATGCGCCTCACCCGTCTGCTGCGTGAGCCGCAGCGCCTCGGCGTTCATCCAGGCCACCATCAACACATCGCCGCTCGTGGCCTCCTGCACCACCGCCGTGATCAAACCCTGCGCGTCGTATTTCAGTTCCATGCTCGCCTCTCAGCTAGACGATCGGGCGGATCGGCAGCCCACGCTCCAGCAAATATTCCTTCACGGTGCCAACCGTCAGCTTCTTGTCGTGGAACAGCGAAGCGGCCAGCGCCGCATCGGCCTTGCCCTCCGTCAGCACCTCGGCGAAGTGCTCAAGCGTGCCAGCCCCGCCGCTCGCGATCACCGGCACATTCACCGCCTCGACGATCGCGCGAGTCAGCTCGATGTCGTAGCCAGCCAGTGTGCCGTCGGCGTCCATACTCGTCAGCAGGATCTCGCCCGCGCCCAACTCCACGGCCCGCTTGGCCCACTCGATCGCGTCGATGCCCGTGGGGGTGCGACCGCCGTGCGTGTACACCTCCCAGCCACCATCGGCCCGCCGACGCGCGTCGATCGCCAGCACCACACATTGGCTGCCGAAGCGCGAGGCGCCCTCCGAAAGCACCTCGGGACGCGCCACCGCCGCCGAGTTCACGCTGACCTTATCGGCGCCCGCCAGCAGTATCGTGCGCATATCCTCCACGGTGCGAATCCCGCCACCGACCGTCAAGGGCAGGAACACCTGATCAGCGACTCGTCGCACCATCTCGGCAGTGGTGCGCCGCCCGTCGGGCGTAGCCGAAATATCGAGGAACACCAGTTCATCGGCGCCCTCGCGATCGTACACACGGGCCTGCTCGACGGGATCGCCAGCGTCGCGCAGATTCACAAAATTGATGCCCTTCACAACCCGGCCATCCTTCACATCGAGGCACGGGATGATGCGTTTGGCAAGCATCGTCTATCTCCAAATCCAAACCGTTCGGGCAGCGCCACGGGGCCACCGCCCGAACCGTTCACCTAACCACGCTCAACAAAGTTCCGCAGAATCGTCATACCCACGCGTTGGCTCTTCTCGGGGTGGAACTGCACGCCGTACAAGCGCCCGCGCCCCACTACCGAGGGGTAGCGCTGGCCATAATCCGTCTCGGCCAGCGTATCTTCGGGCCGCGCATCGCAGAAGAAGCCGTGATTGAAGTAGGCGTAATCGTTCGGCAACAAGCCCTCGAACAGCACCGATTGGCGGGTCGGCAGGATCTGATTCCATCCCGTCTGTGGCACCTTGAGCCCTGGGGTTGTGAACTGTCGCACGCGGCCCGGCAGCAAACCCAACCCGGCGTGCTCGCCATACTCCTCGCCAACCTCGAACAGCACCTGCATCCCCACACAAATGCCCAACAACGGCGTGCCGCGTCCCACCACTTCCTTGATCACATCGACCAGGCCGTAGCGCCGCAGCCCCACCATCCCATCGCCGAACGCGCCAACGCCGGGCAGCACCACTTTGTCGGCGGCCAAAATCACCGTCGGGTCGGAGGTCATCTGCACATCGGCTCCCACCGATTCCAGCGCCTTCTCGACCGAGCGCAAATTGCCGAGATCATAATCGACAAGCGCAATCATCACCATCTCCTCGGGCAACCCCTGCACGAGCGTGCAGTGTGCCACGTATCGCAACGTGGAGCAGCAGTTCGCCGCCCACACGATCTGTTAGACCAACGTGCCCTTTGTGCTGGGCACCTGCCCGCCGCGCCGCGAATCGAACTGGGTGGCCGCATCGAGCGCGCGCCCCAGCGCCTTAAACAACGCTTCGGCCTGATGATGGTCGTCGCGGCCATACAGCACTTTGGCGTGCAGGTTCATACGGGCGTTCACCGCCAGCGACTCGAAGAAATGGCCGACCAAACTCGTCGGCATCTGGCCGATCATCGGCGCGTACCAAGTCGCATCAAAGACGGTGTAGGGGCGGCCCGAGAGATCGACCACCACCAGCGCGAGCGCCTCGTCCATGGGCACGTAGGCCGAGCCCATGCGCACAATGCCCTTGCGGTCGCCCAATGCCTGCGCGAACGCCAAGCCCAGCGCCAACCCACAATCCTCAATGGTATGATGGCTGTCGATATGCAGATCGCCCTTCGCCTTCACTCTCAGGTCGAACAGGCCATGCACCGCGACATGGGTGAGCATATGGTCGAGAAATCCCACACCAGTCGTGATCTCGTGCTTACCGCTGCCATCCAACTTCAGTTGAACGTAGATGTCGGTCTCGTTTGTGGTGCGTTGCACCTCACCGATTCGCATACAGCCATCCTTCGCAAATAGTGAGCGTCGCGTGCATCCCGACGCTAAAATAACAGCGAGCGAACGCGGAGCACCAGCCGCCGTGGCGACCAAGCCGACCTCCGCGTCGCTCGTTATCGCTATCCGCACGCCCATCGCGGCGGAAATATGGAACTAGGCCAATTCGCGCAGCGCAGCCAACAGAGCGTCGCTGTGCTCGGGCTTGCCAACGCTGATCCGAATGTGATCGTTCAAGCCAGGCTTGTTGAAGTAGCGCACCAGAATGCCGCGCTTCGCCAACTCCTGCTTCAACTCGCCCGCATCGCGGCCCACCACACGACACAACACGAAGTTCGTCTCGGTGGGGTACAGCCGCAGATACGGGATCTCGGAGAGCAGGCCGATCAGCCGCGCGCGCTCGGCGATCAGCGCATCGATCGTCACCTGGATGCTGTCGATGTGCTCCAGCGCCGTGGTGGCCGCCGTAGCCGCCGCCACCGAGACGTTGTAGGGCTGCTTGATCTTCAAGAAGAACGGCGTAAGCACCTCGGGCAGCGCCGCGTAGCCCACGCGCATACCCGCCAAGCCCGCCCACTTGCTGAAGGTGCGCAGCACGATCAGGTTGTTGCGCTTGGTCACTTCGCGGGTCCAATCGGCGGAAGGAGTGGCAAACTCGATGTACGCCTGGTCGAGCACCACGACCACGGGCAGCGCCAGCAAGCGCTCGATCTGCTCGTTCGGGATCAGGCCGCCGTCGGGGTTATTCGGCGATGTCAGGAACAACAACTTCGGTCGGTGTTCGGCCACCGCCCGCTCAATGCCCTCCACATCCAGCGAGAAATCGGCGTTGCGCGGCACGTTCACCACGTTGCCGTTCTCGATGCTGGCATCGAACGAGTACATGCCGAAAGTCGGCGGGCAGTTGATGATCGCATCGCCGGCCTGCACAAACACGCGCATCACCAAGTCGATCAGTTCGTCGGCACCCGCGCCCACCAGCAGATTCGCGGCAGGAACCCCGGTGTAGCGGCTCAGCGCAGCGCGCAGGGCGGTGCTATCGGGATCGGGATAGATGTGCGGGAAGGGCATGCGCGCCAACGCCTCACGCACCGCCGGAGCCGTGCCGTAAGGATTCTCGTTGGCGTCGAGCTTGATGATCTGCTCAGGAGTGCGGCCCAAGCGCTCCGAAAGCACCTCGAACGGCAAGATCGGCTCGTAGGCGTCCATCGCGCGGATGTGCGGGCGCACCAGCGTGGTCGGGTCGAACGGCGCAGGCTCGCTCGACGGCTGCTCCGTCACGCGGAAATCCGCCGCAGCAGCGTGAGCCGTCAGCAGTTCGGCGCGGGCCATCTCGGCGGCTGCCGGGCTGATCGCCGCACTGGTCGCCTCGTCCAAGGCGATCACGCTGGAGATCTTGACGAAATCCAGCACATTCAACGGCGATGCGAAGCGGGCCGTGCCGCCCGTCGGCATAATGTGGCTTGGGCCAGCCACGTAGTCGCCCAGCACCTCAAACGAGCGCTCGCCGATGAACAGGCCACCAGCATTCAGAACGCGCTCGATCAGCGGATTGGGATCGGCGACCGCGATACACAGGTGCTCGGCGGCGTACTCGTTGGCGAGATCGGCGGCGGTGAGCAGGTCGGGCGTGATGACGATGCCGCTATTGCGCTGCAGGGCCTGCGCCGTGATCTCGGCCCGCGAGAGTTGTTCGAGTTGGTGCGCAACCTGCTGCTGCACTGCCTCCGCGAACGCACGGTCGGGCGTGAGCAGGATGGCGCTCGCGAGCGGGTCGTGCTCGGCCTGCGCCAGCAGATCGGCGGCCACCCAAGCGGGATTAGCGGTCGCATCGGCGATCACCATCGTCTCGGTGGGGCCGGCCAGCGAATCGAGGCCGACGATGCCGTAGACCTGCTGCTTCGCCAGCGTCACGAACAGGTTGCCGGGGCCGACGATCTTATCGACCTTCGGCACGCTTTCGGTGCCGAACGCCATTGCGGCGATGGCCTGCGCGCCGCCCAACTGGAACACGCGCTTGACGCCACTCAGGTAGGCAGCCGCGAGAATGGCGGGGTGCGGGTTCGGCGGGGTGCATAGCACGATCTCGCTCACGCCAGCCACCTTCGCCGGGATGGCCGACATCAGCAGCGACGAGAACAGCGGCGCGGTGCCGCCCGGCACGTAGATGCCGACGCGCCGAATGGGCGTCACGCGCTGGCCCAACACGCCGCCAAGCGCATTGGTGCGCCAATCGGGCAGCGGTTGGCGCTCGTGGAACGCCTGAATGCGTTGGGCCGAGAGCCGCATCGCATCGGCGAGTTCGGGCGCTAACAGGCCCAGCGCAGCCTCAAGTTGCTCGGCAGGGATCTCGAAGGAATCGAGCTCGGCGCGGTCGATCGTGCGCGACCAATGCCGCAGCGCCGCATCGCCCTCTTTGCGCACGGAAGCCAAAATCGTGCTCACCGCCTGGGGCGGCGTGGTGCCTGGGCCGAACATCCGGCCAAGCGATTCGAGCAGGGCGGGCGAATACGTCTCCTCAAACAGCACCCGCTGCAAAATGCTCTGTTGCGCAGTCGCAACGTCGTAAATTGGTATCACCTAATCCTCCCCCAGCGCCGTCAGCATAGCTCGGTAGGCCGCAGGTTCTTCCTCAAAAATGTACGTCACGGGCGAGACGATCACGCCACTGCCACCCACAGCGCGCAATTCCGCGATCGCGGTGGGGAGTTGGTCGCGCCGCACGATGATATGGATGCCATACCACCCTTCGCCGTTGCGAGTGATGATCGGCGAAATGGTCGGGCCTTGGAGGCCGCCGATCACCGTTTGACCGAACATCAATTTTGCCACAGCTTCGGGCGATTCGCCCCGCAGATTGGCGAAGATCGAGAATGCGCCCACAGCACGGAGATGCGCTTCGATAAATTCGAGCAGTTGACGGGCCATCGCCAGCACTTCGGGGCGCCGCTTGAGCGAATAGCGGTTCGCCACAAGACACGCCTCCGAGGATAAAATCAAGCCATCGGAGATGGTGCGCATCTGGTTGTCGCGCAGGGTAGTGCCCGTCGAGACGAGATCGGAGATCAGATCGGCGTAACCAATCAGCGGCGCGATCTCAAGGGTGCCTTCGGCGTCGATCAATTGAGAATCGCCCAGGCCATGCTTTGCAAGGAAGGCGGCGGTGAGGTTGTGGAACTTGGTGGCGACACGCAGTGGGCGGCCCAACTCGTTGCGCAACTTGACTAGATCGGCCATCACGCGAACGTGCTCCCAGCTCTGGGGCACAATCATATTGAGCGTGCAGGCGCTAAAGCCCAAGTGACGCTGCAACGGCAACAAGCTATCTTCGTTGCCACCACGTTCGCACACTAGATCCCAGCTTGTAATGCCAAAATCGACGCTGCCATCACGCACGCTCACGGCGATATCGCCGGCGCGTTGGAACAACACCGTAAGATTGGGCATCGAGGGGATATGAGCGGTAAGCTGACGGGGGTTGGGTTTATAGACGCGCAGGCCGGCATCGGCCATAAAACTTAGCGCATCATCGGCGATGCGGCCCTTGCTCGGGAGCGCAAGGCGGATGTCGGTGCGGTCGGGGAACACAGATTTCCTCCACATTGAACGACACTTGGTCGTACTTGTACTAACGGCTCAAAGAACGGCGTATCGATCATCAACAACAGCGTGGTGGGCGCATAATGAGCGTGATGCCCATGATGCAAATGATGATGCCCATGATGCAAATGGTGCATACTTCCTCCTTATGAAGCCTAAACGCTCAAAAATTCAGCCGGAACATGCCGTGTGAGAAACACACCTTGATCGGCTCGATAAAACTCTAGGCCAGCCGCATGCGCTCGCTGTGCATCGATGCGAATGATTGCAGGCCGCGGATCGCGCCGCTTGCCTGTGAGCTCTGCAAGCGCGAATTCATCGGTCAAATGCACATATTGGCGATTCATTGGGCGCAGGCCATCGCGTAAGATCGCATCGACGAAGCGACGCGCCGTGCCGTGCAACAGAAGCGCGGGCGGCACAATCGCCTCGTACTGGATCGCGGTGACCTGCGAATGCCCGTAAATCGCCCGAATATCGCCATCGACGAGTTCGTAGCGGCGTTTGGTCTGCTCGGCTAGCAAGCGCTCGATATGCTCGGCGCGCACCCAATGCCAGCCACGCTGTTTGTTGATGACTGCGAGCAGCGCATCCAACGGCACAAAGCCTTCGGGATCAAGATGAAGGCCGTAATCGGCGGAGCGGTGCCGCAACAACAACGCCAACAGCTTCGATAACGCAACTTGCCGCGAATCGCTCATGCTTTGCCCTTGCGAATGTTAGCTCAACCGCGCCACAACCTCAACCCCATTGCTCGCCATGTGGTGTAAGAATAACACATGGTGCAGGTCGCCGTCGTGCGCCTTAATGCCGAGTTCGCGAGCCACCGAGACCGGCGTATCGAACGTCTCAACCACATCGGCGGGTACAATCACGCGGCGCGACAAGTTGAGGGCGTTGGCCTCCAACCGCAAGTGCATGGCAGCCTGGTAGGTGCAGAGGTCCGAGCAATCGCCGACCACGACGAAGCGGTCGATCTGCGGATTTGCCTGCAACCACGCGCCCAAGCCAGTGCCCAAGTGCGAGTTGATCGAATTTTTCGGGAAGATCGCCACGTTCTCGAAGAACGGCAGCGCCTTCAGTTCATCCACCGCTTCGCTTTCCTCGGTGCCGCGCACACAATGCGGTGGGTATGCCTGAAACTCGGGCGTCTCCGGGTCGTGCGTGTCCTGCGTCAGCGCGAAGTGCCGCACACCCAAACCGTACGCGCGCTCAAACAGCTCGGCGATCGGCTTGGCGATCCGCCCAACACGCTCACTGGCAAGCGGCCCGCTCTTGCAAAAGCCGTTGATCACATCGATCGAGATCAACGCCACCCGCTCCGGCTCACCCGCGATCACATCCTGCAAGGGTAGATCTGCCAAGGTATTGTACCACTCATCGAGGTAGTCGAGAAATGGGCCACTCTGCTCTCGCAATGAACGTCGTGCAGGCATACAAACCTCCCTACAATCATTAGTGTATAATTAACACTATTATACCACAGCGCCAAAACACCGTCAATGGGATGAGACCTGTTCTAGTTTGGCGATCTCCATGGCCTGCCAGTAGTGGTGCGCGAACGTTTCGTTCTCGCTATCGCCGAGATCGGCCAGATACGCGTTAAGCAGGTCGAACAGTCCCAGGTGTACCCACTCCCACAGGCCGCTCGCGAAGTTGTAGGCCAGCATGATGCGCGCCACTTGGCTGCGGATACGGCGCGTCTCGTCGTTGGGGACGCCGTACTGCGCCAGCAGCGCGAGCGTGCGAGCCTGCTCCGCCGGGGAGTGTTCCGTGTCGAGGAACGGTTCGAGCAGCATCGCCCACAGATCGATGCGGTCGGTGATCGGGAGTTGATGCTGCGTGGCGATGCGCGTCAGTTCATCGCGCTGAACGGCGGGGATAAACAGCACCTCGCCCTGATGGGTGCGAACTTCGGGCGGGAAACGTGTGGGCAGCACCTCGCAGATGTCGCTGTAGAAGAGCGCGCCCTGCTTGGAGACCGAGGCCGCTGCGAAGGGATAATCGTGAAATTGGATGTGATCCGACTCGAACGTACAGTGCCATTGGTTCATATTGCCTCGCTTTGGGTGTAGCAGCGTTGATGAAGTTGAAAACCTTGTGCAATGCCACTCTTAGCAGGCAATCCAAGGATGAGAAGGAGCAGCCTCGTCGTCACTCTGTATTGTGCCATATCCAAGGCACCAAAGCGACGACGAGGCAGGAAAACGTTCGATCCTAGTAATCGACCGGGCGCAGGTAGTATTCGCCGATGGCGGTGGCCGAGAGCATGGCGGTGCTGGGCAGGTGGCGCTTCCAGTGCGTGCTATCGAGCCGATGCTTGACCAGCGCAATCTCGTTCGGCGCGAAGCCGAGCGCCTCCAACTTTTCGACCGCATAGCCCTGCAACAGGAAGTGCAGAATGCGGTCGGCCTGCGCGTAGGAGATGCCGAAGTCGCTCTCGTCGGTCTGGCCAACTATCAGGTCGGCGGAGGCGGGCTTATCGACGATCACCGAGGGAACGCCAACATAGCGCGAGAGCTGCCACACCTGCGTCTTGAACAGGTCGCCGAGCGGGTTGACGGGCGGCGAGTCGTCGGCGTGCCAGGTGTAGTAGCCGAACAGGCGCTCGGTCTTATTGCCCGTGCCAATCGGGATGGCGCCGAGCTTCTGCGAGAAGTCGAACAGCGTGATCATGCGCATACGGGCCATCACATTCCCTTTGCGTCGGCCATCCATATCGGGATCGAACTGGGTGTAACCGTCCACCGCTGCGGTGATATCGACGGTGGCGCTGCGTACGCCGAGTTGGTCGATCAGCAGTTGCGCGTGCTCCAGGCTCTCCTTGCTGGAGGTGCGGTACGGCATGCGGATGGCCAGCACGTTCTCGGGGCCGAACGCCTCGGCGCACAGCACCGTGGTCAGCGCGGAGTCGACGCCACCCGAGAGCGCGACCACCACATTATTGAAGCCGCGCCGCCGACGCACTTCATCGCGCAGGAACTCGATCAGCCACTCGTGCACCAACTCGCAGTCGATCTGCAGGAAGTCGCTGTTGATATCGAACGGCGGCTGCGTGACGACGGGCAACACAATCTCCGACGCGCTGCGCTGCGTTGGGGCCGAGCGCGGCGCGGCAGCGGCGGGCGCTTCCTCCCAAGCGACGCGAGCGGGCGCCTGCTCGGTGGCCCGCGCGATCTCACGCTGCAGGTGCGGCAGCATCGTTTCGAGGTCGGCGAGCAACGGCAGGTCGGCGCGGGCCAACGGCAACTCATCGAGATCGATGGTGGCGGTGATCAGCGCCTCGTTCCAGAGCGGCCCGGTCACGCGGATGTTGCCGTGCGGCCCCATCACGAACGAGCCGCCGGGGAAGCCCTTGCCACCCTCGAAGCCCACCAACTGCGCCAACACCACAAACAGACCGTGCTCATCGGCGATGCGGCGAGCGAGATCCTCCCAATGCTCGACGTTCGAGGGGCGCGGCGTTTGGATGCCCCGCGCAGGCGAAGCGCTGAGCACATAGACGATCTGCGCGCCGTCGAGCGCCGCGAGCGTGCCGCTGATGCCGTGCCACGCATCCTCGCAGATCAGCAGCGCGGCGCGCCCATATGACGTGTTGAACGCGGCGATCTGGTGGCCCGCCTCGACAAAACGCGCTTCATCGAACACGCCGTAGGTCGGCAGAAACATTTTGCGATGCACATGCCGAATGCCTGGTTGGTTACTGTCGGTCGGCTGGCCGAGCGTGGCGTAGAGCGCGCTGTTGTAGTAGCGATCGCGGTAACGCTCGTAGAAGCCGACGGCGATATCTAGCGGGGCAGCGTTTGGGCCGAGCGCGTTCAGATACACCGCCTGCAGATCGGCGAACACTTCGCCTGCCCGCTTGGCAGTGTCGCGCACACCACCTTCCAGGAAGTAGCCGTTGAGCGCGGTTTCGGCCAACACCAGCACATCGGGCTGTCGTTCGAGCGTGCTGAGTTGGCGGAACACTCCATCGAGCCGCACGACATTGGCTGCGTAATCGCCTTTTTTGGGGCGTAGTTGTGCGATTGCAACAGTAACCTGTGTCATAACATCTCCCTGGACACTAAGCCGTGCCCTGGATTAAGTCGAAAAAAACGTGTAGTGGTTGGTGAGCATAGGTCTGATGATAATCAATCGTATAGTCTGCTAGGGCTTGATAACGCTGCTCTCGTGTCGCGATCAGCTTCGAAAAGCAACGGGCCAGCGCATCGGTTTCGCTCTCGCCAGGCTGGCGCTGGTACATACCGTTCCACACAATCGGACGGGGGCGCTGCAGGTACTCGTCGAGCATGGCTTGGTGCGCTTGTGGCGACACGGCCAAATACACGATCGTGAGCTGCTGGCAGAGCCGCTCCAACACCGCAGGCTCGATGTAGATGCTGCTGCCGCCCATATCCACCACGAGATCCTCGGTGTCAGTTTGATCAAGTTGTTGCGAGATCGAGCGCATCACCTCGGTTTCGTAGGCCATAAACTGCGCTTCTCGCTCGGCGAACCCTGGTGTGTAGGGCATATCGAGCCACGCGCCCAACGAGTGAAAGGTCGGCAACGACTGCTGCAGGGTAGCTTCGAGTTGCTGAGCAATCAGCCGATCACAATCGATATGTGCGTATCCTTCGGTAGCCAGCCGCTGCGCAAGCGTTGTCTTACCAGCCCCCGACATCCCGATCAACCCAATGCGCATAACGGCCTCTTTTAACAGATCAATCGCTCTGATGCTGAGCATTGCGCAATTCAGCGCGAATCTCCATCAGAATCTTGCCAAGCATATTTTTGCCAGAGTGGTCGCTGCCACAGCCCCAATAATAATCGTGGGTTGTCGCTTCGATCAACTCCTCATCGCCAGTGCTCAGCAGCAGCGTGCGCAAATCGTCGTGCGTGGTGAACTTGGCGCGCACGGCTTCGCGCATCACGTTGTCCTTCACCGATTCCCAATCGCGGCGCAGAGGGCGGCTGCGGTCACGCCCCATCTCAGCTGCGATCTTTGGCGTTTTGGCCTTTCGGATGGCATGTTCGTGCTCGGTGCCTGCGAACTTCTGGGCCTGAAAATAGTGCTCGGTCGTAGGCCACCAATACTTTTTTAGGAAGATACGATGCGGCGAAAAGTTCGAGAATGCGCCGTACTCATCTCTGACGCTGTAAAAATAGATCGCCATCGCCCCCTCCTTGTGCGGCTATTCCTCGTCTTCGCTCAAGCGGGCCTCGCGCCAACGGAACACGAACTGCTCATCACCGCGCTGCCGACGGAAGCGGTAGAGCGTGGTGGGGCGACCGCGGCCCTCGCGTCGCAGACCGGTATCCTCCAACAGATTGGCATCCTTGATCTTGCGGTAGAAGTTGCCTTTATCCAGCTCCTCGCCAAGAATCTGCTCATAAATGTGCTTCAGTTCGAGGATCGAGAAGACTTCGGGCAGCAATTGGAAGGCTAAGGTTGTATATTCGACTTTCGAGCGCAGCCGAGCCAACGCAGTTGCCAAGACTGTATCGTGATCGAAGGCGAGTGGGCCGGGCAAACTCCGCACGGGGAACCAGCGCACATCGGTGCTCTCCTCCGAAACCCGCAGTTTTTGCGAATCGGATGGTATCAGCGCGATGTACGCCACGCTGATCACGCGCGTGCGCGGATCGCGGTTCGGTGCGCCGAACGTGTAGAGCTGCTCCAGGTAGATATCGCGAACGCCAGTTTCTTCCTCTAGCTCACGACGGGCCGCCTGTTCGAGCGATTCATCCATGTTGACGAACCCACCCGGAATCGCCCAATGCCCTTCGAAAGGCCAGTTCTTTCGCTGCACCAGCAACACATGCAATTCGCCATTCAACAATGTAAAAATAACCACGTCTACAGTCACCGATGGCCGCTCATAATGCGAGACATCGTAGTTTTCTGCGTTCTCTACTTGCTCTGTCATAACGCTCTCCTGATATAGTGTCAATTACACAATAAGTATACTTGGAGACATGTAGCTTGTCAAGGGCTAGCTTATGATTCTATAAGGCAGTGCTAGTAGGCACTGTGGTATACTCAACATAGATCATTATTGAAACCTGATTAAAAGGCCGTCGAACGACCTTACCTTAGTGTTAAAGGAAAAACGATGCCCCGTTTCATGTACCTATTCATTTTGGGAGTGTTGCTTTTGGTGAGTTGTGGCCAAACAGCAACACCATCCTCAAATACACCCGCTCCAGCCACGTCGGTCGTGCCAGTCTTTGCCTTCTCGGAGGCCGTGGTCGGCCCGAACCGCATTGCGCTCGGTATCCTCAACAACGGCACGCCGCTCAACGATCCGAACGTGAAGGTTCATCTAAGCTTCTTCAACCTCGACGAGCAATCCCCCGAGGTCAAATTCGAGACAGATGCCCACTACTTCGGGCAGGGCCTGCCGTTGGGCTTCTACGTCGCCTACCCAACCTTCGATAAGCCGGGGAACTGGGGTATCGATGTGCAGACACAATTGCCAGGCCAAAGCGCGCCAAACTCCGCCAAGATGCGTCTGGAAGTCAAGGCCGAATCCACGATGCCGAATGTGGGCCAACCCGCCAAGAAGATAAAAACCCCCACCATCGCCGATACGCCCGAGGAGCAGTTGTCGTCGGGCCAGCCGATCAACCCAGCGATGTATCAGATCAGCCTCGACGACGCGATCGATTCGGGCAAGCCGACTGCGGTGCTGTTCGGCACGCCCGCCTTCTGCTCGACAGCGACCTGTGGGCCAAGCCTCAACGTGCTCGGCGAACTGCAAAAGACCTACGGCGATCGCATGAACTTCGTGCATATTGAAGTGTACAAGTACCCCTTCAGCGAATCGGCGGGCACGGGCACGCTGTCCGAGCCGATGCTCTCGTGGGGGTTGCGCACCGAGCCGTGGCTGTTCCTGATCGATAGCAAGGGCATCATCGCGGCGCGCTACGAGGGCGGCATCACCACCGAGGAGATCAGCCCCGCGCTCGATAAGCTTATCGCGGGCGAGGCGATCGTGTTTGGCAGCTAGAGCCGATCAACCGATCGTGATGAGCCGTTTTGGCCTACAACATGCTCTTTGATTTGTGGCATGTGGATGGGTTGTGATGTGCAATCCATCCACATTTCTTTCCCGCTGAGATCTCGCTCTCGAATGCGCTTAAAGGCGAATCAAGGTGAGGCCAGTGGTCGGATCGGCGGCGCGGCGCAGGTGTGCGGGCGATTCGACAACCACCACCTCCAGCGTGGGCCAGACGTGCGCCTTGAGCAGATGACCGCCGTGCGCTGAGCCATCGCGTTTGCCAACCACCACATGCGCGTGCACTTGGCGCTTCTCGCCGTTGAGCGCCACGTTCCCGATCAGCGATAGCACCTCCACCTGTTCGCGCACGGGAATGCTGGCGTACTCGTGGCTCTCGCGGTCGAAATAGCCCAACTCCACATCGGTAAACGCGCCAATCGCAGTAAACGAGGCGGCATCGAGCCGTTGTTCATCGACAAACGCCTGCAGACCCTCCACCACTTCATCGCCCTTATCGAACACCACCACAAATGTACGCTGTGCATCCTCGTGAATGAGCTTGGCGCGCATCGCAACCTCCTGTCTCACACTTCGTCGCCGTCCGTTATGCGGCGAATTGAGAGGTGCGCTCCACGATTCGGGCCACGGCCCACAGAAAAGCGCCCTTGCAGGGAGTTCTTTCCTCTCCACAAGGGCGCTGGATGCATATGTGCGCAGCGATGCTGTTGGCGTTTAGGGCAGGGTCAGAATCTCTGGCTCACCGTGCTCGGTGATCACGACGGTGTGCTCGAATTGTGCGGAGAGCGAACCGTCGGCGGTGCGCACCGTCCAGCCATCGCGCTTGTCCATCACCGTGCGGTAGTCACCCGCGTTGATCATCGGCTCGATGGTGAAGATGAAGCCGGGGCGCAAGCGTATGCCCGTGCCAGCCTTGCCGTAGTGCGGCACGGAAGGCTCCTCGTGCAGGCGCTCGCCCACACCGTGGCCACTCCACTCGCGCACCACCGAGAAGCCGTTCTCCTCGGCGTAGCTCTGGATGGCGGCACCAACATCGCCGAGGCGGCCATTCGCCTTGGCTGCTCGAATGCCACGCCACATGCACTCTTCGGCCACGTCCATCAACTTCTTGGCCTCTGGCGAGATCTGGCCAACCGCGAAGGTCTGACAGGAATCGCCGTACCAACCGTTCAGCTTTGCGCCGATGTCGATGCCGATGATATCGCCTTCGCGCAGCGGCGTATCGTCGGGTATGCCGTGACAGATCACCTCGTTGGGGGCCACGCAGATGGTCGCGGGGAACGGCACAATCGGCCCACGATAGCCCTTGTAGGCGGGGACCGCGCCGTGCTTGCGAATGAACTCCTCGGCCATTTGGTCGAGTTCGCGGGTAGTGACGCCCGGACGAATGTGGGGGCGCAGCAGCTCGAATGTATTGGCAACTAATCGGCCAGCCTCGCGCATCTGCGCGATTTGGCGGCGAGAACGTAACTGAATAGGCATGGATTATCCTTAACCAATCTAAGCTCAACAATGCGCGACATATGCAGCCGCTTGGATTGTTGATTGTACAACGTGACGGTGCTAGCGTTCGTTCGGTTGTGCCAAGCCGAGCCGAATAAACAGGGCTGGCGCCCAACCGCTCACCCATACACCAACCAGCGCGTAGCGCACGAACCGCAAGCTATAGGCCAGAGCCGTGTCGCCGCGCGGGAGCACGCGCCCCAACACGAACCAAAACAGCAATACGCCTGCCACGCCGATCAGGTAGCGCAACGCTCGCTGTTGGAACGTGCCATCGGAGCTAAACCAGCCACGACTCAGCAGCCAAGCCGCACCGCCGCACAAGCCAAACATCACACCAGCCGTCGAGAAGATGTTATCCAGCGAATATGGCTCGGGAGCTTCGGCCCCGACCGCCAGCGCGTTCTGCGTCCATGTGATCGGCAGGTGTTGGCCCTGCGAATAGAGTTGCAGCAGAAGACCCAACCCAATCAGCGCGAGCGACACGATGAACGCGACAGCGACCTGTTGGTTGTAGCTCCAACGGCGGATAGACGCCAGCACAGCGGGTTCCCACCGCACGAACGCCCATACCATCAACGCGCCGATGAGCCACCCCAACAGCACGTCGGTAGGGAAGTGCACTCCCAGATACAAGCGCGATATGCCGATCAGCAGTATTAGGATCAGCGCTGATACCCACGCCCAACGTCGGCGGATGAGCGCGGCGAATAAGCCCCAGATCGCCGCCGATTGCTGCGCGTGGCCGGAAGGCAAGCCGAAGGTCGTTTCGCTGCTCAACGCCAGCACATGAACATTATACCAGTAGGGTCGAGGATGGTGAAAGGCAAGTTTAAGAACATGGTTCAGATTGGTGCTCAACAGCAACATCACACCGATGCGCAGGCCGAGCGATGTGTTCACGCTCCAAAACAGCATCGGCAGCAGGAGCAAGAAAAATTCTTCATCGCCAAAGAAGGAGATGAACCGCATCGGCGCGATCAGCCATCCGCCCAAGCTCTGAAGCCACAGGATCAGCGCCACACCAGCATCCCAAATCGCTTCCATGTTCGTATCCTGAGGCTTACAGCAAATAGCTCAACCTATTCAGTTGCATGCTACCTTCGATTACACTTGAAACTGACCGTTTTTGTAAAACAATTCGCCATCAACAAGGATCTCGCTATCGGTGCGCATATCGCAGATGAAATCCCAGTGGATGCTTGAGTGATTCTTGCTGCCGGTCTCGGGGTAGCCCGCGCCGACCGCCATGTGCACCGTCCCGCCGATCTTCTCATCGAACAGGATGCTCTTGGTGAAGCGCTTGATGCCGTTGTTGGTGCCGATCGCGAACTCGCCAAGGTAGCGCGCGCCAGCATCGGTATCGAGCTGCGAAAGCAGATAGTCCTCGTTTTTGTCGGCGCGGGCCTTCACCACTTTGCCGTTCTGGAACTCGAACTCGACGCCCTCGACCTCGCGGCCTGCACGGATGGCGGGGTAGGTGAAACGCACCCATCCCTCGACGGAATCCTCGACGGGGCCGGTGAAGATCTCGCCGCTGGGCATATTGCGCTTGCCATCGGAGTTGGCGAAGGTGCGCCCGGCGATCGACAGGCGCAGATCGATGTTGGGACCGCGCACGACCACCTCCTGCTTGCCGCGCAGCCATTCGACCAGGCGGGCCTGCTCGTTGTGGATGTTGCGCCAGGCCGCCACGGGGTCGGGCTGATCGGCGAAGGTGGCGGCGTACACGAAGTCCTCGTACTCGCGCAGGCTCATATCGGCATCTTGGGCGTAGGCTTCGCAGGGGAATTGAGTCAGCACCCAACGCAGGTCGTCGCTCGCCGAGCGCTGCATAAAGGTGCGCATCGCCTCGCGTCGGGCGCTCTGCTGGATCTGCTGTTTGCGGGGATCGATGCCAGTGAGGGCGCGTGTGTTGTGGGCGGCCCGCAGCGAGATCGAGGCGTTCACGCGCTCGTCGAGCAGCTGATCGACGGGCGAGAGCCAACGCAGTTGGTCCTCGTTCGCCTCGCGCAGCATCGTCTCTTCCAGCACATCGCTGTTGAGCAGCACCGTCGGATTCCCACCGGCCCGCAGAATCTGGCGCACAACTTCATCGACCAGTGGCAGGGCGAGCACATGCCCCTTGACCAGTACCCATTCGCCGGGTTGCACTGCAACCGAGTAATTCACGAGGATCTCGGCCAATTTGACCATTCGCGCATCTGCCATAGCACGTTCCTTGTACTGTTTTCTATGATACCGACGACCTTATGCTGCGGAGGCGGTATGGTGCGGGTTCATGTCACACTTGGGCGTGACGAAAGCAATCGATAACATGGTCGTTCACCAAACCAACTGCCTGCATATAGGCGTAGCAAATAGTCGGGCCAACAAACTTGAAGCCTCGTTTGAGCAGATCCTTGCTCAACGCCTGTGATAGCGGTGTCTGAGCGGGCACTTCGCTGATCGAGCGCCATTGATTGCGGATCGGGGTGCCATCCACAAAACGCCAAAGGTAGGCGTCGAAGCTGCCGAACTCCGCCTGCACTTCGAGGAATGCTTGTGCGTTCTGCACTGCGGCGGCGATTTTTTGACGATTACGAATGATTCCAGGGTTTGCAAGGAGATCGGCTTGCTTCTGGGCATCGTAATGGGCAACCATGTGAGGATCGAACTGATCGAAGGCGAGGCGGTAGGCCTCACGTTTGCGCAGGATGGTGATCCAACTCAAGCCAGCCTGAGCGCCCTCGAGAATCAGAAACTCAAACAGACCGCGATCATCGTGCAGGGGTACGCCCCACTCCTGATCGTGGTAGTCTCGGTAGAGCGGATCATCGCTCACCCACGAACAACGAATGACGTGTGGCTGTGTCATGGTAGGCGGGAGTATATGCCGGATGCCAGCGCATGTCAAGCAAAAGACGTTTGTAGTGGGGAAGGCTCGCGTTTTCTCGCGCCAGATCACCGAGAGATATGTATCGCTCACACATATTCGTAAATATTTGGTTATGCACTTTAGCGCCAATAAACGCTTTAAGTAGATGAAATACGACGTTTTGAGCACACTTTAATCGGTCTTTAGTCCTACGATAAATGACAGCCACTACAACATCCCTGTGTTACAATGATCGTTACAAATACCGCGACAAGTGTGTAGCGCTACGCTACAGAGCAATACTATTCTAGGGTGCTTTACGGCTTTCACATGCCCTCAAACTGAGCTTTCGGTATTCACTTACAATCGATAGAAATAACAATGAACGAACCACTCACTTTTGGACGCTGGATCAAATTACTTCGTTCATCACTCGATTTAACTCAAGAGCGACTAGCTGAACAAGTTGGTTGTGCAGCCCAGACAATTCGAAGTTTTGAGAGTGGTATTCGTCGTCCTTCGCGTGAGTTGATTCTGCGGCTTGCAGATGCGCTTCAGGTGCCGGAACATCAGCTTACCGAATTTGTGCGTTTAGGGCGCACGCCGATCGAAAGCACCAACACGTCGCTGTACGATCACACGGAAGTGCAGGCCATCTCAAAGCCGTTTACCTCGCGGCGACCCCTGCCAAACCCACCGACTCAGATGATCGGGCGCGCGAACGAACAGGCCGAAGTAGTGCGGCGCCTGCGCGATCCAGCCAGCCGCTTGATCACGTTGGTTGGCCCCGGCGGGATCGGCAAAAGTCGCCTCGCGCTTCAGATCGCCAAAGAGCTAGAGACCATGTTCCCCGATGGCGTGGCGTTTGTGCCGCTCGCACCGGTTGCGAGCGCCGAGATGGTGCCACTTGCTATCGCCGAAGCGCTCAATAACCCCCTCTCCCGCGCTTCTCCCTCCGAGCAACTGTTGGAGATGCTGCGCGAGCGCGAGATGCTGTTGGTGATCGATAATTTTGAGCATTTGCTCGATGCCACACCCTTCTTCGCCGATATCCCCCGTCATGCGCCTGGTGTGCGCCTGCTGATCACGTCGCGCGAGCGGTTGCGCCTCAAGAGCGAGTGGGCGATCGAGTTGCCGGGTCTTTCAGTGCCCCTCAACCACACGCGCACCGAGCTCGAAGCCTCGGAGGCGGCACAGTTGTTTATGGATCGGGTGGAGCGCATCGGCAGCGACATTTCGCTCACGCCGAGCAACCGCGCGGCGATCGCCCGCATCTGCAATCTGCTGGAGGGCACGCCCTTGGCGATCGAGTTGGCCGCCACGTGGACGCGCACGCTCTCATGTGATGAGATCGCCGAGGAGATCACCCGTAACCTCGACTTTTTAGCCCACGCCGACCGCGATATTCCGGCGCGCCACCAAAGCATGCGGGTGGTGATCGACCATTCGTGGCGCCTGCTGACGCCCAAGGAGCAGCAGGTGCTCGCGAGTTTGAGCGTGTTCCGTGGCGGATGTCGGCGTGCGGCTGCCGAGGCGGTGGTGCCCGCCGATCCCAACTCGCCCTATGTGCAAACCTCGCTGATCGGGCCGTTGGCCGCTCTCATCGACAAATCGCTGCTGCGGCGCGTGACCGATGCCGACGATACGCCGCGCTATATGATGCACGAGTTGGTGCGCCAATATGCGGCATCGAAGTTGGCCGAGCAGCCGCAGCTCGCCGAGCAAGTGGCCGCCAATCACGCTACCTTCTATGCCTCGCTCCTAGCCGACCGCCTCAACTCGCTGCGCAGCATCAATCGTCCCTCCACGTGGGCCGAGCTCAACCCCGATATGGATAATGTGCGGCAGGCGTGGACATGGTCGCTGCAGCATCGGCGGCTCGATCTCATTCACAATATGGCCCGCAGTCTGCGCTCGATCTACGAGGATGCGAGCCTATTCCGCGATGGGCTGCGCTATTTCGAGCAGGCGAGCCAGGTGTTGCGCACCGATGATCCCGCTTCATACACATCGAACAGCGATTATTCGCTGGCACTGGGCGAAGTGCTTAGTCATCAGGGCTATTTTGAGGCGCGCTGCGGCCATTTCGGCAAGGCCAGCACACTGTTGCGCGAAGGGCTTGCGCTGCTGCAACAGACTCCCGATCACTCCCTGATCGGCGAGACGCTCTACAGCTTGGGGTTGGCGGCCTACCAAATGGGCGAGTATGTCGAGGCGAACGCGCTGCTCCAAGAGTGTTTACGGCTTTGTGAAGAGCAAGGTCAGAGCGCGGCGTATCTGCACGCCCTCGCCCTGCACGTGCTGGGCCTGGTGTTCCACGCACAGGGCGATTCGGTTGGCGCAACACAGCTTTACGCCAAAGGGCTGATCAATTGGCGCGCCCACGGCAGCCCTCGCATGATCTCGTGTGGCCTGAGTTGCTACAGCTTTGTGCTGATCGATCAGGGCGATCTCACCCAAGCGCGGGTGGTGCTCCAAGAGTGCTTGCAGATCACTGGCGCGAACCGCGACCGCTGGGGCATTGGGTTCGCGCTGCTCCCGCTGGGCCGCGTGGCGCTCGCCGAAGGCCAACTGACCGAGGCGCGCTATCTGTGCGCCGAGGCTGTCGAGATCTTCCGCGATCTTGGGGATCGCTGGAGTTTAGGGCTTTCGCTGATCGCTGCTGGCCAAGTTGCGTTAGCCGATAACGATCCGCGCGCCGCTCGCCGTTATTTTATGGAGGCTGCGCAGCTCGCCAGCGAGAGTGAACTGGCGCCGATTGTGCTCGATGCGGCGTTTGGGATCGCGCAACTGCTTGTGCGTACCGAGCAGTTTGAGGCTGCGGGCGAACTGCTCAATTACATTAAGAAGCATCCGGCCACCGGTACGACGCTGCAGAGCCAGACCGTGACATTGTCGGCGTTGCTGCCGCAGAACACGGTCGCTGCACAGCCAATCGCTTCACAGCGCAACTTCGAGGAGCGCCTGCTCGAACTGACGCATCTGCTCGCCACCCTCGACGTGGTGCGCCCCACCCTACCGCTCCCGATTGTGCGCGACATCGCCGCCAACGATGGGCTGTTCCTGCCCGCCACGGGCGAGACGCTCACGCCCCGCGAGGTCGAGGTGCTGCGCCTGCTTGCGGTCGGCTCCAGCAACCCGCAGATCGCCGAGCAGTTGGTGATCAGCTTGCACACCGTCAAGAGCCACGTGGCCCACATTTTGAGCAAACTGCAGGTCTCCTCACGCGCTGAGGCAATGCTGCGCGCCCGCGAACTGCATCTTGGGTGAAGCCTAGAACAACCTTCGGTTTTTGCAGTATGAGCGGCCTTAGGGCCGCTTTTTGATGCTGGGCGATACCTCAACGAGCAGTGCATCAGTGGTCGCTAAAGCTGCGATACGCCGCTTTCGCGAATGGGTCAATGGTTACACCCACGATCTACAACCTGTGATCTCCGCACTGTTACCTCAAATCGCTCCGATGAGTGATGCTCCTCTCGCTCCGCTCGACTAGTATCAACAAGCGTTGATCAGGTTTCACAGCTCGGCCTGATAACAATCGATAAAAATAAGGTTAATGGGCTTGAAAACGTGCTATTGGTGCCTTGGAAATGATAAGAGCTGAGAAGACATATTGAGAGGCAGTTACTTCGATGAAGCGCTTAAGCACAATCCTCTATCGACTTGTTGCATGTGGCATGCTGACAGTTCTATTGTTCACTCCATCAGCATTCGCCCAGATCACTGAACCGAATAACGATACAAGCCGTTCGGGCCTGGTTCCTCTCGAAGAATCACCTCGCCTTGATTATCTTGAGAGCGAGCCGATTGAGAACGAGCCTGCTGCTGAGGAGACAATTGTTGAGGAGCCAATCGCGGACGAGACGATCGTCGAGGAGCCGAGCATCGAGCAGGAGATCGAGACGGCGACCGCGATTGAGCCTGCTGATATCACGCCACAAGCTGCTGGCGACGAGCGCTGGGATGATCGCTTTGGCATGCCAGGCTTGCCCGATAAAGTTACGGCCCTTACCCGCGCCGCCAATGGCACGCTCTACGCCGCTACTGGCACGTACAACGCGAAGGTGTGGCGCTGGGATGGACGCGCGTGGAAGGAGCTGACAGGTACCTTCAACGGTACCGTGCACGATATCGCCGTGAATGGCAACAACGTGTATGTGGTTGGCGAGTTCAGCAAAGTTGGCACTATCGCCGCGAACCAGATCGCCGTGTGGAACGGCACCACGTGGGCGCGCGTCGGCACTGGTGCTGGCCCACAACTGGTCGGCTATTACGGCGATGTTCAAACTGGCACCGTGTACGCAGTTGCCTTCCTGGGTAGCAACCTGTACGTGGGTGGCAAGTTCAACCGGATTGGCGGCGTGAACGCCAACGGTATCGCCCGCCTGAACGGCAACACCTGGAGCGCGCTCGGCAACGGCGTTCGCATCGAGCACGACTTCGATCCACAGTACGAGTCGGGCATTGTGCGGGCGTTCGCGGTGGCCAACAACAAGCTGTACGTTGGCGGCGTGTTCGAGGTGGCTGGCAACCTCTACACCAATTCGATGGCCGTATGGGATGGCGGGAACTGGAGCGGTTTAGGCGGCGGCGTGATCGACGATGATCGTTCTCTTGACCCAGCCGGTATGGTGTTGGCCATCGCCATTAGTGGCAATAACGTCTACATCGGTGGCAACTTCGACCATGCGGGCAACGTCGATGCGAAGAACATCGCGCGCTGGAACGGCACAAGCTGGAGCGCGCTCGGCGACGGTATCATGGTCGAATTCGAAAGCGATTTCAGCGAAGTTGTCCAGTCGATCGTGGTGGTTGGCAACAACGTGTACATCGCTGGTAAGTTCGATACGGCTGGCGATCAAGTCGCGCATCTCTTCGCGCGCTGGAATGGCACGAGCTGGAGCGCCCTGAACAACGATAAGAATTTCCAGCAATCCGACGAAGCCAATGTGCTGGCTGCTGGCCCCAACAACGGCGTGTACGTCGGCGGCACGTTCCGAATCGCAGGCACGTATCTGAGCAGGAATATCGGTCTGTGGACGGGTACGGCTTGGCAAGCGCTGGGCCAAGGTGCCACCGAGGGCATCTACATCGACAATGCAGCTCAGATTCGGGCCATGGCCTTCGATAACAACGGTCGCATCTATGTCGGTGGTCGCATGGCGACAGTTGGTGGTATGCCCGTCAACAACATCGCGATGTGGGATGGCACCAAGTGGAATGCGCTCGGCAGCGGCACCGAGGGCAACGGCGGCCAGAACGACGGCAGCGTCGAGGCGATGGTGTTGGTCGGCAACGATCTGTACGTCGGTGGCAACTTCACCAAGGCGGGTGGCGTCACCGCACAACACCTGGCCAAGTACAACATCGTCACGCGCCAGTGGTCGAGCGTTGGCGGCGGCCTCGACGGCCCCGTGAACTCGCTAACCTTCTCCAACGGCGAGCTGTACGTCGGCGGCAATTTCGAGTTGGCGGGCAGTGTTGAGGCTCTCGATGTGGCGGTCTGGAACGGTACACGCTGGCGCAAACTAGGCAATTCGCTGCAGATCTTCCAGGTGTTCGACTCTTGTAACGAGCAGAGCACGATGGTATACGACGTGAAGGTGCAGGGCAACCTGGTCTACATCGGCGGCAACTTCCGGGCGGTCTATCGTGGCACAGGCAACATCTGCCAGGCGAGCAGCTACATTCTGGCGAACCACCTGCTGATCTTCGATCAGAACACCAATCAGTGGTTCACGCTGGGCAAGGGCACGCCGGGCGTGTCGGGTGGCACCAAAGTGTATGCGCGTCCGGTGAGCGCGCTGCAGGCCAAGGGCGAGTACCTGTACGTAGGCGGGCACTTCACCAAGGCTGGCGATGTGGCGGCCTCGAACTTGGCGCGCTTCAAGCTCGATGGCACCTGGACATCGCTTGGCGGCGGTGTGAGCGGCACAGGCTATGATGGTGCGCTCACGACTGGCCCCGAGGTGCGCAGCTTGTGGCTGGAAGGCAACGACCTGTATGTCGGCGGCGACTTCACGGCGACGGGTGGCACGGCTGCGCGCAACTTGGCGCTCTACAACATCGGCACCAATAGCTGGAGCACAATCGGCAGCGGCGTCCACGATCCAAACGGCAGCACCACGGTGATGAGCCTCCTGCGTGCGCCCGCTGGCCTGTACGTCGGTGGCAAGTTCCAGACGGCTGGTTTGCACTCGTCGGTCGGCATTGGCTTCTGGAATATGGGGCCGCTGCCCATCCAGAACAAGCGCATCTTCCTGGCGGGTATCTTCTAAACCGATATTCCACCAAGGACGAAGGGGGTTTGGCGTCACGCCAAGCCCCTTTTGTGTTGATGAGTGTCTCATGAGGTCATCGGATGGTATGAGTGGTATGACAAGCGTGGTGTAAGAGTAGGACAAACAGTATGACAAATGTTTTGCATTGATATCGTATCACTCTATGGGTTTTTTCACTTTTCAAAATAAGAAACAAACTCTATACGTCTTAGCAAACCTTTATTGATTGCGAAGCCATCTTATCCACTCAATTGTAAGCAAATAAACTGTCTCTCACGAGTTGGCAAGGTATCATCCTGGCAGCATTACCTCAAATCGCTCTAACGAGTGATGCTCCTCTCGCTCCGCTCGACTAGTATCAACTAGCGTTGGTCAGGTTTCACAGCTCGATCTGATTGCAATCGATAAAAATAAGGTTAAAACGTGCTATTGGGTGCCTTGGGAACAACGAGAGCTGGGAAGACATACTGAGAGGCAGTTACTTCAATGAAGCGCTTAAGCACAATCCTCTATCGACTTATTGCATGTGGCATGCTGACAGTTCTGATGCTTACTCCATCAGCATTCGCCCAAACCAAAGATCCAAATACAAGCCGTTCTGGCCTGGTTCCTCTCGACCAATCACCACGAGCTGATCGATTCGAGAGCGAGCCGGTTGAGATCGAGCCTGTTGCTGAGGAGTCAATCGCGGAGGAGCCGAGCGCCGAGCAGCCGATCCTTGAGGAGGTGATCGAGCCGGCGACCGCGATTGAGCCTGCTGATATCACGCCACAAGCTGCTGGCGACGAGCGTTGGGATGATCGTTTTGGTATGCCTGGTTTGCCCGACGAGGTGACGGCCTTCGCTCGCGCTGCCGATGGCACGCTCTACGCCGCTACTGGCACGTACAACGCGAAGATGTGGCGCTGGGATGGGCGCGCGTGGAAGGAGTTAACGGGCGCCTTCAACGATACGGTGCACGGTATTGTGGTGAACGGCAATAACGTGTATGCGGTCGGTGAGTTCAGCAAAGTTGGCACCATCGCCGCGAATCAAATCGCCGTGTGGAACGGCACCACGTGGGCACGCGTTGGCACGGGCGCTGGGCCGCAACTCGTCAACCAGTATGGCGATGTTCAGACTGGCACCGTGTATGCAGCCGCTTTCCTGGGTGGCAACCTGTACGTGGCTGGCGATTTCAATCGCATCGGCGGCGTGAATGCCAACGGTATCGCCCGCCTAAACGGCAACACCTGGGTTGCGCTTGGCAACGGCGTTCGCATCGAGCACGACTTCGAGCCGCAGTTTGAGTCGGGTGTTGTGCGAGCATTGGCGGTTGCCAATAACAAACTGTATGTCGGCGGCATGTTCGAGTGGGCTGGCAATATCAATAATGCAAACTCGTTGGCCGTGTGGGATGGCACGAACTGGAGCAGTCTTGGCGGCGGTGTGACCGACGATGATCGTTTCCTCGACCCGGTTGGCCGCGTGATGGCGATTGCTATCAGTGGCAACAACATCTACGTTGGCGGCAACTTCGACCATGCAGGCAACATCGATGCGAAGAACATCGCGCGCTGGAACGGCACTAGCTGGAGCGCACTCGGCGACGGCGTGACGATCGAGTACGAAGATGATATCCGCAACGTTGTGAAGTCGATCGTAGTGGTCGGCAGCAACGTGTATATCGCTGGTGAATTTGATACGGCTGGCGATCAGGTCGCCCATCTCTTCGCACGCTGGAACGGCACAAGCTGGAGCGCCCTGAACAACGATAAGAACTTCCAGGACTACGACGAAGTCAATGTGCTGGTTGCTGGCCCGAACAATGGCGTCTATGTCGGTGGTTCCTTCCGTCTAGGCGGCACGCACCTGATCAGCAACGCAGGTTTGTGGACGGGCACGGCTTGGCAGGCGCTGGGGCAGGGCGCTACCGAGAGTATGTTCATCAACACTGTTGGCCAGATCCGGGCAATGGCCTTCGATAACAACGGTCGCATCTACGTTGGTGGTCGCATCGGCTCGGTTGGTGGCATGCCCGTCAACAACATCGCGATGTGGGATGGCACCAAGTGGAATGCGCTCGGCAGCGGCACCGAGGGCAACGGCGGCCAGAACGACGGCAGCGTCGAGGCGATGGTGTTGGTCGGCAACGATCTGTACGTCGGTGGCAACTTCACCAAGGCGGGTGGCGTCACCGCACAACACCTGGCCAAGTACAACATCGTCACTCGCCAGTGGTCGAGTGTTGGTGGTGGGCTTGATGGGGCCGTGAACTCGCTAACCTTCTCCAACGGCGAGCTGTACGTCGGTGGCAACTTCGACCTGGCTGGCAACGTCGAGGCGCGCGATGTGGCGATCTGGAACGGCACAAACTGGCGCAAGCTGGGCAATTCGCTGCAGATCTTCCAGGTGTTCGACTCGTGCAGCGAGCAGAACACGATCGTCTACGATGTGGAGGTGCAGGACAACCTGGTCTACATCGGCGGCAACTTCCGGTTGGCCTATCGCGGCACGGGCAACATCTGCCAGACCAGCAGCTACATTCTGGTGAACCACCTGCTGATCTTCGATATGGATACGAATGAGTGGTTCACGCTGGGCAAGGGCACGCCAGGCGTGTCGGGTGGCACCAAGGTCTTCGCGCATCCGGTGAGCGCGCTGCAGGCGAAAGGTGATTACCTGTACGTAGGCGGGCACTTCACCAAGGCTGGCGATGTGGCGGCCTCGAACTTGGCGCGCTTCAAGCTCGATGGCACCTGGACATCGCTTGGCGGCGGTGTGAGCGGCACAGGCTATGATGGTGCGCTCACGACTGGCCCCGAGGTGCGCAGCTTGTGGCTGGAAGGCAACGACCTGTATGTCGGCGGCGACTTCACGGCGACGGGTGGCACGGCTGCGCGCAACTTGGCGCTCTACAACATCGGCACCAATAGCTGGAGCACAATCGGCAGCGGCGTCCACGATCCAAACGGCAGCACCACGGTGATGAGCCTCCTGCGTGCGCCCGCTGGCCTGTACGTCGGTGGCAAGTTCCAGACGGCTGGTTTGCACTCGTCGGTCGGCATCGGCTTCTGGAATATGGGGCCGTTGCCCAGCCAGAACAAGCGTATCTTCTTGTCTGGTATTTTCGGCTAGATCATTCACCAAGGACGAAGGGGGTTTGGCAACATGCCAAGCCCCTTTTGTGTGGGTGGAGGGATGTGTGGAAAAGGATGGCAGTTTATCATGCGCATCGATCTCGCTTAAGCATTTGCTCGGCAAAACCTCATACTCAATCCGCTTGTACAGTTGCACTATCAAACCAGTTTTAGCCTGCGGCAACATAGTAATCCCGCAGCACCACTTATAGTTAAGATAAACAACAATGATGGCGCATTACCCATTATTACATCAACAATATATGCCCGATACCAACAACAATACAACCCAATACATGGAAAAATGAGAACAATAATCCACGTTGACATAATCTCAAAAAGGAAATTTAAAATTTTCCACATTATTGTTTCCTTGATGAATCTGGTAAATAATCAAGCACATTTGCTGGAATCAGGGGGTTGAATTACTCATTGTAGTAGACAAAATTCCTCCCGCGGAATACATACGTTTATATATTGAAATTGCATTTGGATCGGGAATTAGCGCATAGGAATCTTGGTATGATCTCTGTAGTGGACTTAATCCCCTGATGCGCTTATCCTGTACACCTTGCAATGTTTCTCCTACCGCTGCCCCAATACCACCTGTTACAGCACCTACTGCTGCTGCACGTATAGGATCAACAGGTTCAAATTGGCAAGGTGTTAAAAATTCTTGTGCTTCATTTTGAAGCAATGCACCCCCAGAACTAATAACAGCACTTGCTGTAGCATTCAATGCGATCTTAGTCGCAACCGATGTAGCAGCTTTTGCTATCTGAGCTCCTACTCCAACTCCTATTGCACCAGCAACAGCACTTACACCAACTTGGGCCCAATTAACTTTTTGGATATCTCCACCATTCGTAACAAGTTGTACAGCCAGATCGATACCACCTCCAAGTAAAGCCCCTACACACCATGGACAATGCCCACTGGGATCGGTAACATAGACTGGATTATTCAGCGTATAGGCGTAGCGATTGAGATTCTGCGGGTTCGCTGGCCCGCTGCCACCCGAGGCCCAAGCGCTGCGCTCCACCGCGTCGAGCGATGCAACCGTCAGCGGGTCGCTCCCTGGCACCACCGTATCCGCGCTGATAAACCGCGCCAGCAGCGGGTCGTTCATACGGGCATTGCAGTACAGCAGGCCGCTGATGTCGAGGCGTTGAGCGTGGAGTTATCCACGAATGACGCGGATGGCGAGGGCACGGGAAGCGTGGCGCGCGTTGCACAAACTCGACAGTAGCGCGCCGCTCTGGTACGATACCGCCAGCAATCCTTGTAGCATAGAGTTTGTTATGCGTTTTCGACCTTGTATCGACCTTCGCGATGGACGCGTCGTCCAAATTGTCGGCGGCACGCTCCAGGATGACGCAAGCCGCGTCGTCACCAACTTCGTGAGCGATCGCTCGCCCGCCGACTACGCCCACCTCTACCAGCGCGATGCCCTCACTGGCGGGCATGTGATCGCGCTTGGACCCGGCAACCACGAAGCAGCCCTCGAAGCTCTGCGCGCCTATCCCGGCGGCTTGCAGATGGGTGGCGGCATCACGCCCGACAATGCCCACATCTACCTAGATGCGGGAGCCAGCCATGTGATCGTCACATCGTACATTTTCCAGCAGGGCCAACTCGATACCGCACGCCTTAAGGCGCTTCGTGATGCGGTGGGCCGCGAGCGCCTGGTGCTCGACCTGAGCTGCCGCCGCCGCGATGGCAGCTACTGGGTCGTCACCGACCGCTGGCAGCGCTTTAGCGACCTGAAGTTGACGCCCGCCACGCTCGAATACCTGGCCGAATCCTGCGATGAGTTCTTGGTCCACGGCGTCGATGTCGAAGGGCTACGGCTGGGCATTGAGCACGCGCTTGTCGAGCTGCTGGGCGAATCGTCGCCGCTCCCCGTCACATACGCAGGTGGCGCACGCACGCTCGACGACCTCGAGTTGGTCAAGCAACTCGGTCGGGGCCGCGTTGACCTGACGATCGGCAGTGCGCTGGATATCTTCGGTGGCACACTGCCCTACGCCGATGTCATCGCCTGGCAGCGGCGCCAAAGCTCTTCGTAGCGCACAAGGAACAGCCAATGTCGTTACATCATCTCATCGCAGCGATCGCGCCGAAAGCTCGGTTGCTGCGCGCGTGGGAACTGACTGGTGGCATCTCGGCACGCACCACGGCCATCACATACACCCACGATACGCGCACCGAGCGCGTGGTGCTGCGCCAACCCAGCGCCACCACCCTACAACGCGACCCACAGGCGGCCACCCGCGAGTACTGCCTGCTTGAACAACTCACGCTGCACGGCCTCGCAGTGCCGCAGCCCATCCTGCTCGACGAACAGGGCACGTACAGCGGCAGCCCTGGCTTGGTGGTCAGCTTCATCGATGGCGAACCGAGCTATGCCCATACACCCGTCGCCTCCTTCGCGGAGCAGATAGCAGCACAACTTGCCTCCATCCACAGCATAACAGCGCCAACTATCACACTGCCCGCCCCACCCGAGCCGCTAGCGAGCCTGCCGCTGCCTGCCACACACCGCCTGTTCGATCCACAGGCGTATGCCGCGCTCGCTGCCGCCTGGCCCTGGGCGCAACAGAACAAGAGCACACTGCTGCACGGCGATTTCTGGCCCGGCAACTGGCTCTGGCGCGACGGCGAACTGGTTGGAATTATCGATTGGGAGGATGCGGCCCTCGGCGACCCGCTGATCGATCTGGCGATCTGTCGGCTGGAGTTGTTGTGGATCTTCGGGCCTGACGTGATGGAGGAGTTTATGCAGGCGTACCGAGCGAGGATGTCGCTGCACTTCGGCAATCTGCCGTATTGGGACCTCTACGCGGCGATGCGGTTAGCCCGCTTGGTCGGCAGCGATCTTGAGGGGTGGGCGGCCTTCTTCGAGCCGTTCGGGCGTGGCGACATCACTGCTGAGACGATCGCCGCTCATCACCGCTGGTTTGTGCGTCAAGCACTGGCGCAACTCCCCGCCCCTTCAACATCGTGAGCGTACCAGGCCACAAGCTACATGCGATACCAATACACCAACATCGCCAGCAACAGCATCATCAGCGACATCGCGAATGCCAGCGACGGCATCACCTGGGCGTGTACGGTCGCCGATTTGCTGCGCGATCGCTCGGTCAGATCGCGGATATCGAGGGACAGATACTCGCAGTACTGGCGCACAACCCGTCGCAATTCGGAGCGCGGCACGTAGTCGAAGTTCTCCTGCTCGATCGCCTGCAAAAACTCCCAGCGGATCTTGCAGGCGCGCTCGACCTGGTGCAACGAAAGTTTCTGGCTCAGGCGCGCCTCGCGCAGGCGCGGCCCCAAGCGTGTCGCTGGCTTGGTAGCCTCTGCGATCGGCGCGGGCTTCGGCTGCTCGACGGGGTGCTCGTGATGGGCGCGGTTGCGCACAGCCAGCGCGGCCATCTGCATATCTCGCTGAAACGGCGTATGCACCGACGCGAAGGTTGGACGCATACCGGAGCTGCGGCGCATCACCGTTTGGATGCGGGCCTGCAACTGCGCCAAGCTAAACGGCTTGGTGATGTAATCGTCGGCACCTGCGTTGAGGCCGGTCACCACATCACAATCGGCGCCTTTGGCCGTCAGCATAATCACAGGCGTCGATGAGCACGCCCGAATCTGTCGGCATATCTCCCAGCCGCTGATATGCGGCATCATCACATCGAGCAGCACGAGATCCGGCGGCTCCAGCGCGAACTGTCGCAACGCCTGCATCCCGTCCGAAACATAGTTGACTTCGTAGCCAAGGCCTTGCAATTGATACATCAACAGCTTACCAATCGCCAGCTCATCATCAACTACCATAATTCGTGTTGCCATAGATCTGCTCCTCGTGAGGCGATCCATATCATCGGTCGAACCACGGACAAGCGCGTTCTTCAAGCGCGCCTGTTTCACTGAAGGCTGACAGCGCGACGGTCAAGCTCGTTCTCGGGTTGTTTGACGCGTCGCAGCGCGAGAGTCGCCCAATGGCGCACATCCGCACTGCGGTTGGGATCTTCGGCGATACGACCAAGCTCAAGCCAAGCCAACGAACCGCCAATCGCTCCAATACTGTTGATCCAATGCAACATCCGACTAGGCGAAGTGGTATCCTGTTCTACAAGCCGCAGCAGCGTGCTGAGCGCGGGAGTGTAGCCTGCGCGGCCTAACAGCTCAGCAGCCAAGCAGCGGAGATGTTCATCATCGTCGGCGGAGCCAACAATCTCAAGCAGCGCATCGAGCGCCTGAGGTTGGTCGCCAAACCGCTCCAGAATGCGCAAACGCAGCAACAGCGGCCACGATCGGTCGGTGAGAATGTTCAACAACTCGGTGGCAGAGTTGCTGGTGTTGATCAGGTGCTCCAGCGCTTGCAGGCGCAACGGCAACGCGCCCTGTTCGAGATAACCGCGCAGCAGGGTGCGGAATTCCGGGCCACCCAAGCGCAACAGCGCGCCAACCGCCTCGATCCGCACAGCACGCTCGGCATTTGGGTCCTGCGAGATGCGCACAAGGTTCGGTGTGATGGTCGAATCGCCGAGCACGGCCACCCCCGCGATGGCCGTCTGTGCGACATCGGCGCGCTCGTCCTGAGCGTAGCGCAACATCAACGGCAACGATTCGTGGTCGTGTGCGCGTCGCAGCGCCTGCAACAAGCCGACCTGGATGCGCACGGGCATCCGCTCGCGGCGCAGCATATCGCGCAGTTCGTGTCTCGCTTGCTCGCTCAGTTGGCTCGGCAGATGCTCGGCGGCCAAGCCGCGCATCGTCTCGTCCTCGGAAGCATTGCTCAGCAAACGCAACAGCGCAGGCTCGGTATCGGGATGATCGAGCAGGCCCAACGCCAGCACGGCTTGGCTGCGCAGATGCGTGTCGGTTGTGTGATCATCGACGAGTTGCAGCAGCAGCGGCAGCGCGCTCAGATCGCGCCGTTGACCCAGCGCCTCGGCCAGCGCGCCCCGCGTGAACGCATCAACATCGTGGCGCATCAACACCTGTTGCATCGCCAGGTTGCCCTGCGGGTGATCCGCAAGATGACGCACCGCCAGCCAGCGAGTGAGTGGCGATGCCTCTGCGGCCACGATCAATTCGGCCAGCGTCTCGGCGCTCTTAGCGCCATCCACTTCCGCGAGCGTAGTGATCAGCTCATCGGTGGCACCACCGCTCTCGCCGCTCAACAGTGCCTCGATAATCGCGGAGCGCACCGACGCGCCGCCGATCGCCACAAGACTCGCGGCAGCACCAGCGCGGATCAGATCGGCCTCGCTCACTAAGAACTCGCCGAGCGTCGATGGTCGGTCGGCGGGCGTGGCACCCTCGGCACAGGCCAACGCCAAACGCATCTTGATCGTGGCGGGCAACTCAGCCGCCTCCAGGCATTCCTGCGCCGAGAGGTCTTGAATGTGCGAGGGCAGACCTCGTTGCAAGCGCGCCAGCGCTTCAGCCCTCAACAACTGGCTCAATGGCTCGATCGCGCTCTCATCGCCCAACACACCTAGCGCCCGAATCACCGCCAACGTCAGGCCGACATCGGTGGTCACCGAGTTCAGCACATGCATCAGCGTGAAGGAGACCTGCGCGATCCGCTCGTGACGCTGGCCAAGTTGACCAAGCGCATCACAGATGGCTTCGGCAAGCCCAAACGGCAGATCAGGCCCGTAGAGCAGCGTTTGCAGCTCGTCGATCACGTGGGATTGTTCGGATCGCCCAAGCACGTGCACCGCTGTGATGCGGAGTTCGGGGTGGACCTGCGCATCGCCAGCCAGCGCGAGCAACGCAGCCACGTTCGCATCGGCGTTGCCCAGCGCCTCAACGGCGTGAATGCGCATATACAGCGGCAACTCAGCGTTGCGCACGCACGACACAAGCAGGTCGTTCGCCTCGGGGCCGGCGTGCTTGGTGATATGCTGAAGTGCGCTCATCCGCGCTTCCCACGGGGCATGCGCGTCGAAGATCGTGCGGCTCAACGTGTTCAGCGCTTTGTTGATCGGCTGGGCAGCGAGCGCATCGATGGCGTGGCGCTGCACTTCAACAGATTGATCGTGCAGGGCGCGCTCGATCACCTCGCTGCTGGCGGGGTGGCGCGTATCGCCGAGCAACTTCACGGCGGCCAGATGCGCATCGAGCGGCAGGGTCGCGTCGTCGAGAATGGCGTTGGCCACCCGACGGCGGCGTCCCTCACCCGCCGACGACGTGAACAGCGCGGAGAGCGCTTCATCGGCATGGGGCGCGAGCAATTGGCGAGTTCGGGCGCTGCGGTTGGCCTGCACGAAGGCCCAACGGGCCAACGCGGCAGGATCGCCCGGCGGCACGCTATCGGCCTCGACGGGCAGTTCGAGCAGCCGATCCGCCAACGACCAGGCCAGCGTCTCAGGGATTGTGCTGTCGTAGGCGAGCCGAGCGATATGCGGCGCAGCGATGTCGTCGGGCATGGCCGTGAGAAGCCGCAGCAGCGTCTGTTGACCCGATTCGCCTGCGTTCGCGAGGTTGGGCAGTTCGGTCGCCAGCAACGAACCGATCGAGAGCAACACGGCCCGCGCCGCCGAGCGCTGTTCCGGCGTACCAGCGCGCGTCAGCCGCACCAACGCGCCCGTGATGCGCAGCGTCCAAGTGGAGCAGGGCGGCACTCGTTCGCGCAGGCAGTGTCCCAGCACCAGCACGTCGTCGGGGCGAGGATGCCCATTCTGCCACAGCGTCACGTAGAGCGGGCTGGGATCAACCAGCATCGTGGCGATCAGGCGGGCCAGTTCGTCGCGCTCGATCTGATCGACTTGGTGCAGCAGGTCGAAGCGCTCTTCTTCAACCAGTTGGCGGGCAGCCAGGTAACGACGGGCTTGTGGGTAAATAAAATAAACCGTTTGATCGTCTTTGGCTTCAATCAGGTTAGGCAATGTAAAATTGGGCTGTTCGCCGTAGGCCGCCAACAATTGCAAAGCAGCGATCTGCGATTGGCGATCAACACCAGTCTCTTGCAACGAAAGAATATCTTCGAGTACGCGCTTGTACAGACCGGCACGGGTGGTCGGCAACGAGCCACGCTGCGATTGCCAGATCAACAACACAACATCGATCAATCGGTCGCTCAGGGAGTGCAGCGGGCCGGAGGGTGCGAGCGCAGCCGCGATCTCTTCGCGGTGCTCGGGCGCAGCAAGTTGTTCGATCCAGCGCTGCACCAGTTTGGGAGCGGGCGCGCCAATCGTCAACGCGGTATAGCCGGGCCAGGCCGGTTCATCCTGCGGGATGGAGATGAGCACGCGCAGATCGGGCCAGCGCTGCGGCGCTTCGCTCAGGGTGGCGCGCCAGGCGCTCCGCCGATCGGCGGATAGCTCCTCGAAGCCCGAGATCAGCAGCAACCAGCGCGGCTCGGGTGCGGGGGTGACGGGCGTGGGCGGGCCGAAGCGCAGCAACGAGAACGGTCCGCGCTTCTGCTTGGTGGTTGGTGCTGCGGCGGCTGGCAGCCACGGTTCCAGCAGCACGCTTGGCCGCGAGCGATCGTCGTCGAGCAGGGGCAGCATAATGCGCACTGGAGCGGGAAGCTGTGGAGCGCGATTGTTCACCCACCGCTGCGCGACCTGCAACAACGCCAATTTTCGCCCGCTCCCCGGCGCGCCAGACAAGGTCAAGAAGGCCGATTGCTGCAACATCGTGGCGAGGTCGCAGGTAGTGCCCATCGAATCGACGATCGGCAAGACGACATCGGCCAGTTGCGGGAGCAACTGAAACATCAACTCTTCGCCAAGTTCAGTTGCCAGTTCGCGCTGGAGCAAGCTCAGGTCTGTTGTTCGGTTGAGGCGCCCAACTGTATTGAATGCTACCATGTGTGCCTCACGAAGGGAGGTAAGTTATTCGCCACATAGTCGCATGGTACAAAGTTGGGTTAGTCAGCGGCAAGATCTACAAATTACAGGGCCATTACGACCCATTTTTGGGCTGTTATACGATAAAGTTTAACGTTTTGCAGCTACGTATTGTTTACACCGATTAATAGGTTCAGTTGCAAAATATCTTTCCACTTGGATGCAGCATCAGTGCCACACAAGATAGTATTCTCCGATCTGCGAGCACGGAATAGGCGATAGGCATGAGGAAAAAGCGCTGTTCGCCGACGTACTGTCGTATTCAGCGCGGTATGCAGTCGCTATTGTGGCGTGTGCTGTTCGAGGCAGACAGCGTGCCCGATACAGTGCAGGTGTTGGAAACCGTGCGGTAGAAGGCACGCGTTCGGGCCACCCGTGGGCATGCGAGGCGGCCTTGCAAGGCGCCAGCACGTTTTCTATCACCAAACAACAGGGCGTTGAGGTAGAGGATGGCGTTTATTTGCGCCGCCACTTGCGGTACTCCGCCGTTCGCAACTCGCGGATAAACTCGTCGCGCTCGGGCATATCGCTGGCCTCAGCGAGGCGCACAGCCCGCTCGATGTCGTAGGGCAGGCGCACGGTCTGCACGCTGAACGGCGCTGGCTCGGCGGAACCGTACACGCCCTCCAGAATGGCGTACGAGGCCATGGTCATATCGATGGGATTGCCCACGCTGCCCGTGTTGAACAACAGCCGATGCTGCAGGTGGTGCTGGAAGGCGACGTGAATATCGGCATAGCCGACGACATCGGGCCGCATGGCGGTGCCGGTGAAGGGCGTGTTGTCGAACATGGCGAGATGCTTTTCGCGGCTGTCGTACATCTGCACGCGGTAGTACGCGCCGAGCTGCGAGGCGTGATACAGCCGCACCTGCTTGCCGCTCATCTGAAACTCGATGGTGGCCGATAGGTTTTTGAGGTACGCCAAGCGCTCGGGCGTGAAGAATTGATAGTGCCACTCGCAGACCGCGAATTGGGGCAGGTTGAGAATCGACAGCTCCCAATTGCCGAACACCACTTGCTCGCAGACGTTGCGGCAGATATCGATCACCTCGGCGGTCGATGGCCCCTTGCCAATGATGTCGCCCAAGCAGAGGATTCGCTCGATGCCACGCTGATGAATGTCGTGCAGTACAGCTTCGAGCGCGGGGAGATTACCGTGGATGTCGGCGATGATCGCGATCCGATCCATAAACGTATGTCCTTTCGGCTTGGAAAAACGCAACAGCAACGTAGCCTTCGATTGCTTGGAGAAGGTGGATCACTGGCCCTTGAGATACTGTTGGATGGCGATGAACGATGGACGCGGGTTGCCGTTCGGGCCGAGGATGCCGAATGAGGCTTGTTCGCTGCGCACGCGCAAGGTGGCGAAGTTGAGGTTCCACAAAAACATCGCGCCAACCCAGGGGTAGTGCACCTTGGTGCGCCGCATCGCGCCGACGATGTACTCGGCCTGCTGCTCCAGCGACACCTGATTGCCGAACTCGAAGCCCGGCGTGCTATTCGGCGTGGCCCAGCCGTACTCGGTGATCCAGATCTGGTGGTTGCCGAGGCCGTAGCGCTCCATCAGTTCGCGCACATCTTCGACATGCCGAAAATAGAAGGTCGGGTGGTCGGTCCAGCCATTGGCGGTGCTGGGGTTGTCGGGCCAGTGCGTGTCGGGCGGGTTGGCCGAGCCGCCCGGGTGAACGCCCTGAGCGTCGAAGTAATCGCGGATCTCGCCGCCGTTGTAGCTGTACATCGCCTCGAAGTAGGCCATATCATCGACGGCGATGTGCGGCAGCGTGACGCCGGTGGACGAGGGCGGCCCAGCGATCACGAAGATGCTCGGATCGACGGCTTTGATGCTGGTGTAGGAGGCTTTGAGCAGTTCGACATAGTGCCCAGCATCTTCGATCGATACGCGCCCGCCGTTCTCGATCGCCAAGTTTTGCTCGTTCCAGATCTCAATCGCATCGACCTTGCCCTTGTAGCGCGTGACGAGCGCCGTCAGGAAGCGCCCCAGCGTCGCAGGATCACGGGGCATGCCGTTGCCGCTGATGGCGTAGAAGCGCGGCGCATGCACCACCGAGAGCAACAGCTTCAAGCCCGCCTGATCGACGGCGTTCACTACATGGTCGAGTTCGCCCCACGCATACCGACCAGCAGGCCCTTCCTGATCGCTCCAGTGGATCTGCTGCCGAATCCAGCCGAAGCCCGCCTCTTTGGCGCGGTTCAGCGGAAATGTTTTGTTGATATAAAACAGATGCGCGGCGACGCCATGTTCGAGTTGCTCGGTTTTGAGCGGGTAGGGCAGGCCGCCCGGGCCGAGCGGTTGCGGCGTCTCGGTCGGCGTCGCAGTCGGCGTGGGTGTCTCGGTCGGTGTGGGTGTGGCCGTTGCCGTCGGCGTGTGCGTTGCCGTCGGCGTTGGCGTGTGCTTGGCTGTTGTCGTCGCGGTCGGCGTGAACGCCTCGGTTGGTGCAACGGCTGGCGCCGCGGTGAGGGTCGGCGCGCCTGCGACGGGTGAGGGTGTGGAGGGTGGAACCGGCGCGCTAATATCGCAGGCTGCGAGCAACAGAACGACCAACATCAACGAAATAGCGCGCTGGTTCACTACCTTCATGGACCAATAACCTATCGAGTCTGCCACGTTTAGTACTTGATCAGCGAGAAGACTGGGTACTTCTCCAGTTTCTCACGACCGTGCAAAAACTCCAACTCGATCATAAAGGCGACTTCCTCGACCTCCGCGCCAGCCTGCTCGACAAGTTCACAGGCGGCCCTGATGGTGCCACCCGTCGCCAGCAGGTCGTCGATCACCAACACGCGCGCGCCGGGCGCGAAGCTATCGCGATGGATTTCGAGCTTGTTGGTGCCGTATTCCAGTTCATACTCGACGCTGTAGGTGACGGCGGGCAGTTTGCCGGGCTTGCGCACAGGCACCAAGCCTACGCCCAAGGAGTAGGCCAGCGGGGCGCTCAGGATAAAACCGCGCGATTCGATACCGACTACAGCATCAACCTTGCGGTCGCGGTAGCGCTCCACAAACAGATCGATGACCTGCTTGAAGGCAGGGCCATTGCGCAGCAGCGTAGTGATGTCTTTGAACTGAATGCCAGGAATGGGGAAATCTGGCACATTTCGGATCAAATCGGCCAACGGAGATTGTGTCATCGCCAGTTACCTCTAATATGTGTTAAATCAAGCGTCGATACCGAGCGAAGCCCACCACAGCACCAGTTATCAGCAGCATCACCACCACAATGATCGGGAACGCCAGCCGATGGGCCAGGAGCGGTAGTGCGGCATTCATTCCGAAGATGGCCGCGATCACTAGCAGCGGCAACGTCACCAGCAACACAATCAGCAACAGGCGCAGGTTCTCCTGCAACTGTTGGATCGCCAACGTCTGCGATGCGTTCTGCAGGCCATTGACGGTTTCGTACTGCTCGTTGACAATATCGATCAGCGTCTCGAATCCATCGGCGAGATCGCCAAAATAGCCGGAGGGAAGACGTAAGAACGGCACATTGCTCGCTTCGAGCGCACGCACGACCGCCAGGTTCGGCGTGATCATATGGCGGAAGGAGACCACATCGCGGCGCACATCGGTGAGTGCGCGCACAGCCTGGCGCTGGTTCGGGCCGAACATCAACTCCTCGGTGCGGGCCAACTCGTTATCGAGCGTATCGATCAGCGGGAAGCTGTGCTTGACCATCGAATCGATCAGCCGATAGAACAGGTAGCCGGAGCCACGACCAAGCAGTTGAGCGCGGGCGTGCTCGTCGCTGGCGGCGGCGGTGAACATGCGCCGCAACGCACGCGAGGTGCCATCGTGCAGTGTCACGATATAATCGCGCCCAACAAAGCACTTCACTTCGCTGGGGCCAGCAATATGCTCATCGCGATCGAGCGCAGGGAACTGGAAGATCGCGAATAGATAGCCATCCTGCACAAACGTATTGAGCTTGGGGCGCTGCGTCTGCGATAACACATCCTCCAATGCCAATGCATCGAAGTTGTAGCGCTCGCGCAATTGGGTGATGTGCGCAGCAGTCGGGCCGATGATGTCGAGCCATACGAGCCCGGCATGCTCAACTTGACGCGGTTGTGCGTTTGTATTTGCCTTTGTTGGTGTCGGCAATGCAGCTGATGGACGGGTACGTTCTTTCATGTTTGCTCGCGCAACGGAAGAATACCTTAAGCCATTATAACCTGCGCTCTATGATGCGGCAACCACCACATCGGCGCCCACAAATTGACGTTCCGCCCCGCCGATGCTACACTGCCGCCCAGCAATGCTCTCAGATAGAAACAGATATAAAAGCGCCGTTTGCGCATCTCTGAACCGTTTTGGTGATACCATGATATTTACAGATGTCGATCATCTTGGGTTCGCGGTCCGCGATCTCGATGAAGCTGTCGCATTCTACAGCCAAACGTTTGATGTAACCGAGTGGGAGCGCATCGAGATGCCCGAACGGTCGATGTCGGTGGCGGTGGCCCATGTCGGCGATACGCTGATCGAACTGATCGCACCGACATCGGAGGAAGCAGCCTTCGCCAAGTTCCTGAACGAACGGGGCCCAGGCATGCACCACATCGCGTACCGTGTCGATGACATTCACGCGGCGCTCGATTTGATGCGGGAACGTAATGTTCGCCTGATCGATGAGGAAGCGCGCCCCGGTTTGCACAACACGCTGGTGGCCTTTCTGCATCCGAAAAGTACGCTCGGTGTACTCGTTGAACTGGTGCAGCATCAAAGCTAACCGAGAACCACGTGTCACAGCCAGAACGGCAACCCACGCCCCTTGGTTCCCTGAACAAGCACGCCGAGGCTTGCGCGGCGCGCCAGCCTCACCTAATGTGGATGGACAACTACCGTGCTAGCTTCTCTTCGCGGCAAAATAATGATCTCAGCGCTGATCGGCCTTGGTGTCGTCATCGTGATGGGCTTGATCGGCGATATTCGGCAAGTCAGCCAGAGTTTCAGCAGCTTCAATTGGCTCATGATACCAGCCATATTAGGCTTCACACTGCTTAATTATGCGCTGCGCTGGCTGAAGTGGGACTACTATCTACGGCATATGGGGATGCGCCAGGGCATCGGCTACGGCAAAAGCATCCTGCTGTTCACGAGCGGCATGGTGATGGCCGTCACGCCCGGCAAGATCGGCGAAGTGCTGAAATCGTACCTACTGAAGCAACTCAACGGCACCTCGATCAGCGCCTCCGCCCCGATCGTATTGGCAGAGCGCATCACCGACGGCATTGCAATGCTGCTGCTGATGGGCTGCGGGCTGATGCTCTACGAGCCCTTGCGCCCCGCCTTCTTCCTGCTGTTGATCATGACCGTGGTCGGTTTGATTATGCTGCAATTCCGCTCGCTGATCGAGTGGATGCTGAAGCTGATCGAGCGACTGCCCCGTGGCACCTCCATCGCGCCACGTCTGCTCACCGCCTACCTGAGCTGTCGCGAGCTGCTCTCGTGGCGCATTCTGTTCGGCTCCACCATCCTCAGCCTCATCTCGTGGTTCGGGGAGTGTGTCGCCTTCTACTTCGTGTTGCGGGGCCTCGATGTGCCGCCGAGCATGCTGCTGCTGCTCCAGGCCACCTTCATCTTCGCCGCCTCGACCCTGCTGGGCTTGGTGTCGTTCCTGCCCGGCGGTCTGGGCGTCTCCGAAGCATCGAGCACTGGCCTGCTGGTCGGCATGGTGCCGATGGCGCTCGGCCCAGCCACAACCGCCACGCTGATCATCCGCTTCTGCACGCTCTGGTTCGGGGTGTTGCTCGGTGCAGTGGGCCTCGCGCTGTTCGGGCGCTGGTACGGCGATGCTGGCGGCCAGATCGAGGAGACGAGCTCAGAATCGCCAGCCGCCCTATGATGCCTTCATTGTCTAAGAGATCAAGACTTATGCGTATGTTACGAAAGCTTCTATTGCCCGTGCTGTTCAGCTTCGCAATGTTGTTCCTGAGCAACTGCGGCACCAGCGAACTTCTCTCCGATGTGACGCTCTCATCACCGACCCTCCAGCCAACTGGCAACGGTGAATTTGTTGATGTGAACTACCGCATCGGGCGTTTGGCGCACGTCACGATTTACTTGCAGGATGCAGACGGGCAGCGGTATGTGCTACGCGATAACGAGCCACGCGAACCGTCAACCGATCTCTATCGCTTGCGCATCGACGGCACCACACCCACCGATGACCCCGTGTTGCTGCGAAAGGCGCTGCCCAGCGGCGAATACAACATAGTGGTGGAAGCAACCGGCCAGGATGGCAGCAAAGCCAGCGTCCAGCACACGCTCACCATCCACGGCGCCGATACGCAGCCGCCACTGATCGACAATCTCACAGTGCATCCCGCTGTTATCTCGCCGAATGCCGATGGTATCGATGACATCGCCGAGATCACCTACAGCCTGCCTGTCAGCGCCACCGTCTCGATCGAGATCCGAGGCCCGGGCTGCGATCCCACGCCCTGCCCGTTCATCACCGCCAACGAGGAGCGCCCCGAGTTGCAGCGCCACGTCTGGAACGGGCGCACCGTCGATAATGTGCTGCTGCCGGATGGCGAATACACCTACACCGTGCGGGCCGCGGATCGGTATGGCAACCTGGTCGAGCGCTCCGGCACGATCGGCGTGAACGGCGGCGGCCAACCCGAAGTCTCGATCATCGACAGCTACATGGCGCCCCAAGCGCTTATGCTGGGCGATGTGCTCACCGTCACGATGCGCGTGAAGAACACGGGGACCGTGCCGGTTCGCACCTATGGGCCGCCCTCGGGCTACGAGTATTCGACCGACGATGTCTTCTCATCGATCGAGGATGGCGCGTATGTCTCCAAGCCGGGTGGTTTCTGGCGCATCGGGATGGACTGGGACGCCAACAGCGGCGGCGCGGCCAAGCGCTACCCGTACCGCTGGGCGATCACGCCGCGCCCACCCGAAGAGTGGAAAGTGCCGTTTGTGGAAGATGAGCTCCGGCCCGGCGAAGAAGCAGTGATCATCGGACGCATTCGGGTCCAACAGCCGGAGACCAAAATGGGCTTCTACATCGGCCTGATCCAAGATGGCGTCGGCTTCTTCCAAGATCGCACAGGGCGCACCATCATCGAGGTTGGGTTCTAGCATCAAACCGTTGGTCATCTTCCAGAAAGAGGTGTGGAGGGACTGCTGGACAGTCATCCACACCTCAAAAACTTGCCGCCGCAGTCTACGGTTCACATCGTGCGTCGCTAAACTTTGTCTGTATTCTGTGAACACAATCCCACCCTGCGCATTGCGATAACTTGTCATGATGCTGTAACGTGTAGAACGATCTCCCTATCACATGATCGACAAGATGTGATATAATACCCCCTGGCTTACAACAATGAACGGCGAGCAACGCCGGCTCGTTCGCGATTGAGGAGGACACTTCCGTGGCGTTAGAAAACGAACAGAAAAGCGAGATCATCAGCGACTATCAGGTACACGGCAACGACACTGGTTCGCCCGAGGTACAGGTCGCTTTGCTAACTGAACGCATCAATCAACTGATTGAGCACCTTAAGCTGCACATTCACGACCATCACTCGCGCCGTGGTTTGCTGAAGCTGGTCGGTCGTCGCCGACGGCTTTTGGCTTACCTCAGCGGTAAAGATAAGGAGCGCTACCGGGCCCTTATCGAGCGATTGGGCCTGCGCCGCTAAGGCCTTTGTAAGTGTGTACAGGATGTCAAACTCAGTTTCAAGTAATAAGTTGATCAATCTACACTATCTTCTTATTTCTTGGCCCGAGTTTTGAACTGGTTACGCCCAGGGGCTTTGCCCCCTGGGCTTCTGCGTTGTAAGCCTTGATAGTTCGGTTTGGGGCTGTTAGGGATTGGAGAGCGCTCTCTGGCCACGATACATATCGCGGTCGTAGATCGGTCTCCAGTGCCTAACGCCCCGCACTGGGTCGCTCGTGCGACCCCAAAGGAAAGAAGTATGTCAGAAAGACAGATCCACTCTGTCAGTGCCGAAATCGCTGGGCGCACTCTAACGATCGAAACAGGTCGTTTTGCTGAGCAGGCCGATGGGGCCGTCACAGTTCGCTATGGCGATACGATGCTGCTAGCCACGGTGGTTGGCGCACGTGAAGCTCGCGAAGGCACCGATTTCTTCCCACTCACGGTCGATTACGAAGAGAAGATGTATGCCGCAGGCAAGATCCCCGGCAGCTTCTTCAAGCGCGAAGGTCGCGCTACACAAACCGCTATTCTCACCGCCCGCCTGACCGATCGACCGCTCCGTCCGCTGTTCCCGAAGGGCTACTACCACGAAGTCCAGGTGATCATCACCACGCTGGCGATCGATATGATCAACGACCCAGGCCCACTCTCGATCATCGGGGCCTCGGCTGCGCTCTGCGTTTCCGACTTGCCCTTCGCTGGTCCGGTCGGCGCCGCACTCGTGGGTCACTTGGATGGCAAGTTGCGCATCAACCCCGAAATGGCCGATCTGGCGAACAGCCGCCTCGAACTCGTGGTGGCTGGCACCAAGGACGCCGTGCTGATGGTTGAGGCTGGCGCCCACGAGTTGAGCGAAGACGAGATGCTCGAAGCGGTCATTCAGGGCCACGAGATCTGCAAGCAGATCTGCGAGTTGCAAGAGCAACTGGTGGCGCTGGCTGGCAAGCCCAAGCGCGAATTCATCCCGCCGCCGGTCGATACCTCGCTTGAGGAGGCGATCGCTGCCTATATGGGCTCGCGGCTCAAAGAAGCCATCAACAATCCCGATAAAACGCTGCGCCAGGAAGCCACCGAGGCTCTGCGCGCCGATGTGCTGGCCCACTTCACCGCCGATGAGCCGGAGGAAGAACTGGACGCCCGCACAAAGGCTGTCGATAAAGCCTTCAACGCATTGCTGAAGGAAGAAGTGCGCTCGGCCATTCTAGATCACGGCATCCGCGTCGATGGCCGCTCGCCCACCGAGATCCGCCCGATCAGCGTCGAGGTTGGCATCATCCCCCGTGTGCACGGCTCCGGCCTGTTCACCCGTGGCCAGACGCAGGTGCTCACGATCGCCACGCTCGGCTCGCCCGGCGAGGAGCAGCGCCTCGACGATCTTGGCGTCGAGACCAGCAAGCGCTACATTCACCACTACAACTTCCCGCCCTTCTCGACAGGCGAGGCCAAGCCGCTGCGTGGCCCACGCCGCCGCGACATCGGGCACGGCGCACTAGCCGAGCGCTCGTTGCTCGCAGTGCTGCCCAGCGAGGAGGAGTTCCCCTACACGCTGCGGCTCGTCTCCGAAACCCTGTCGTCGAACGGCTCGTCGTCGATGGCCTCGGTGTGTGGCTCCAGCCTCGCACTGATGGACGCTGGCGTGCCGATCAAGCGGCCTGTCGCAGGTGTTGCGATGGGTCTGATCACCGGTAGCGATAACCGCTGGCGCGTGCTGACCGACATCCAGGGCATCGAGGATAACCTCGGTGATATGGACTTCAAGGTCGCCGGCACATCCGAGGGCGTCACTGGCCTGCAGATGGACATCAAGACCACGGGCATCACCTACGAAGTGATGCGCCAGGCGTTCGCCCAGGCCCGCGAAGGTCGCCTGTTCATCCTCGATAAGATGAACGCGGTCATCTCGAGCGCCCGCAAGGAACTGTCGCCGTACGCACCACGCATCGTCACCCTCAAGATCGATCCCGAAAAGATCGGCGCGCTGATCGGCCCCGGTGGCAAGACCATCCGCGGCATCATCGACCAGACCGGAGCTTCGATCGATGTGGAGGACGATGGCCGCGTGTTCATCTCAACTCCAGACGCCGAGGCCGCCAAGAAGGCGATCTCGATGGTCGAAGCGCTCACCCGCGAGATCAAGGTTGGCGACGTGTTCCTCGGCAAGGTCGTGCGTATCATGCCGTTCGGTGCCTTCGTCAACTTGGTGCCGGGCCGCGACGGTATGGTACACGTCTCGGAGCTTGATGAGCGGCGCGTTGAGAACGTCGAGGACGTCGTCAAGATGGGCGACGAGGTCAACGTGATGGTCATCGCCATCGAGCCGGGCACGGGCAAGATCAGCCTGTCGCGGCGCGCAGTCCTCACCGGCGAAACGCCGGATGATCGGATCGCCGCTGGCGCTGGGCGCGGTGCTGGTGCAGGCCGCAATGGCGGCAACGGCGGCGGCGGTCGAGGTGGCTTCGGTGGCCGCGACCGGGATGGCGACGGCGATCGCAATCGCCCACGCCGACGCGACCGCTAAATCTTCTACCTGAACAGCAAACAGGGCGTAAAACGGCACACGTGTCGGTTTTACGCCCTTGTTTTATATCGCACGCCCGCTTCATCGCTACCCTGCTTTCCGATTCTTTCCAAGAAACAAAGCCATGAAACGCTTGCTGTCCACGCCGATCATTCTGCTCCTGATGGCGCTCACGCTGCTGCTGTTCCAAGTAGGCGGCACTCTGCCCACCGCCTTGGTGAGCGTGGCGCTCTTTGGTCTGCTGGCGCTGCTCCGCCCCGACCTCGCGCTGTTGTTCGTGCCGCTCACCGCGCCGCTGTACCTCATCCCCGCGCAGATCACGGGGCTGCGCGCAGATCCGAGCAATCCCTTTCGCCTCCCCACCTATGAGGTAGCGCTGCTGCTCACCTTCGGCGCGACGTTGGCGCGCTGGGGCTGGCGCGTGCTGCTCGAACGGCGCTTTGCACTGCCCGATTGGCCCACGCTACGCCAACAACTCAAGCACTACGCGCCGCACCTGCTGTTTCTGCTGGCGGGCCTGCTCGGCGTGGCGCTGGCGGTCGAGCAGGGGCGGGCACTGCGCGAGTTCCGCTGGCTGATCCTCGAACCACTGATGCTGTACGGCTTGGTGAAATTTCAACTGGCCACCGCTCCAACACCACCCACCGACAATGCGTTCCGCTTCAGCGGCTTTCGGGCGTATCTGCTCAACGCGCTGGTGATCGGCGGCGCGCTCACAGGCGCACTGGGCCTGCTGCAATTCGTGGGGGTGGATCTTGTGCCGCTGTTGGGGCGCAAGGAGTGCTTCGCGCCCGATGGCAGCCCCTGCGCGAACATCGTGGCCGATGGCAGCGTGCGACGGGTGCTCTCGGTCTACGGGCATCCCAACAACCTCGGGCTTGCGTTGGGGCGCGTCTGGCCGTTGGGGGCAAGCCTCACGCTGGCGCTCGTACTGCGCCACTATGGCCGCAATACGCAACAGCGCGGCCAGCTGATCCTCTACGCGTTCGGAACCTTCTGCGCGCTGGGGGGCATCTTCGTCTCGTTCTCGCGGGGCGCGTGGCTCGGCGCAGCCGCCGCATTGGTGGTGCTGGTGCTGCTCGCCAGTCGCTTGCTCAGCGCGAATGGTCCGAAGCGCGGAGGGATCTTCCAGTGGGGCGTGGCCGCGATCGCGGTGCTCGTGGTGGCCGCAGGGCTGGTGCTGAACGTGCGGGGCGATATCACGGGCGGCAGTACGCCAGTCCGCCTCTTGCTCTGGCAGGAGGCCACCCAGTACCTACAGCGCCACCCGCTCGGCATCGGGCTAGATCAGTTTGGGTTCTATCACGACCCGCAGAACACCGCGCTCACCCTGATCAACCCCGCGCTGATCGGCACGAGCGAGCAATACGCTTCGCATCCCCACACCATGCTGCTCGACATCTTGTTGCGCATCGGGCCGCTGGGTCTGCTCGCCTTCGTCTGGCTGATTGTGCGCTGTGTGCGCCATAGCGTGCGATTGGCCCATACTCGCACGGCCTGGCCGCTCGGCATGGGCGTGCTGGCCGCCATGGTCGCGGCGCTGGTGCACGGCCAAGTCGATCACTTTTACTTCGTGCCCGATTTGGCCATACTCTTCTGGATATTGATAGCGCTGGGGGAAGAATCCGCCTAGCGGAACGTGGCAAACACGACCGCGATGAGCAACGCACCGCCGACGGCGCCGTATTCCCAAAAGATGCGTCGCGAGAGTGTGCCTTCGAGGTGGTTCTGCAGCAGACCCGTGATCACATAGAAGATCACGAGCAGTAGCGCACCGCCCAACAAGAATGGAGCAGCCCAGTAGTTGAGCGCCCACGTCATCTCGCCGAGCGTGAGACCGACGATGCACGATAGCAGCAGCAGGCCGCTGCGTG
>CALKHR010000192.1 GCA_937988885.1 uncultured Roseiflexaceae bacterium
ACAATAGAAGCGACTAATAATGCGTGATGTTTTTTCATTGTACTACCTCGTTGTGATGTAACAAAAAGTTAGTGATAAAATATTCGATTGTAGGACTTTCAAGGATGAGCATATAATAGTGTCTTTCACATAAAATATGTATGTTGCTTGAGAAAGGAATAGAGCTTGGTGGTGACATGTTTTAACCTCTTAGATTGTTTGGAAATTGACAATAAAAAAGTATAGATGTGCTATGCGTAGCAATTCATCTATACCAAACAAAACGTAAATGAGTTTGCTTTCGCAGGGTGAATTGTTTTAATAGTATAATTGCGGATTTGACATTGCTTAATGTTATTGAATAAGGTGACAATAGGAATCTTCAAAATAAATGGTTAGCCTATTTATGTGTTTGCATAAATAGATGTTTATTGAAATAATTCATGGGAGTAAGTTTTCTCTGATAAGATAACTTGCTATTGTGGGTGGATTGGGGTCATAGAGTATGTTCCAAGCATAGATCGGCGATACGAGAAGAATAGACACTTTTAGAGAGTATAAGCTGTGAACATATTCATATCATCTGTAAGATGGCATATATTTTCTACATTACGCTGAAGGTGCATTACCTCGCATAGTGAAGAAAGTCCTGTATTGAGCTATACCATTGACAAGCGTGACAGAGATAGGGGAGATTAGTTTCGACAAGGTAGGTAATGCAGATATGTAAGTTGGGATACCTTGTAGTTAGAGGCAGAACCTACTTTCCATCATCGTTATTCAACTCGATACATTGCGACCTCTCAATCTAAGCAGCGTATATGCTGAAAAGGAATCGCGTATAATTGCATCGTAATAACGTGTAAAGCGGGCCTATCATTGGAGCGACCATGCATAGTATCTCGAAAACGGTGGTCACCCTCGCTACAGCCCAGCAACTCATTGCCGACCTATTCGGTGATCATGTTCAACTCCAGCGGTTTCACGAATTAACCGACGGTTGGTTTAATGCCGCCTATACGCTCGAATTGAGCGATGGTCGCCGCTTCGTATTGAAGGTCGCGCCGCCAGCCGAGGTGGAGGTGCTGCGCTACGAGCGCGATATGATGGCCGCCGAAGTGGCGGTGATGCGCTTGGTGCAGCAACAGACGAGCGTGCCCCTCCCCGAGATCATCCACTACGATACGAGTCGCACGCTGATGCCCTCGCCGTTCTTCCTGATGACGTGGGTTCCCGGCACGTCGCTGAAACAGTTGCGCCCTACGCTCACTCCCGAGGAGCAGGCAGCGATCGACGGCACGGTCGGTGGTTATCTCCGCCAGATTAACGCGATTCGTGGGGATTCGTTCGGCTATGTGACACCGAGCGCCGCGCGCTTCTCGCGCTGGCCGCAGGCGTTCGCGTACATGTTCGAGTGTGTGCTGCAGGATGGTGAGGCGAAGTCGATCGTTCTGCCGCGCCCCTACGCTGCATTTCGTGACCTGTTGCAGAGCCTCCTGCCCGCGCTCGACGAGGTACGAACGCCACAATTGGTGCATTGGGACCTGTGGGATGCCAATATCTTTATCGATCCGGCGACCAAGCGTGTCACTGGCCTGATCGATTTCGAGCGGGCGGTCTGGGGCGATCCGTTGATGGAGGCGCAATTTATGCTCGATCAGTCGCCCGCCTTTTTCGAGCAGTACGGTCCCTCGCCGCTCGATGGCCCGCACGCACGGCTGCGGCGCTTGCTCTACAACATCTATCTCTTTTTGATTATGAAGATCGAGTGTACCTATCGCCAATACGACGATCAGGAGCTTGAGGAACTCGCCTACGCTCAGCTCACTCGGCAGGTGGAGAGCCTTGAGGCTGCGCTGCAGGGCGCGTCATAAGCAGAAAACGGTTGCCATTCCGGCAACCGATCAAGAGGGAGTTGGGCGGCTATCGCAGAGCATCAACCGGTTGAAGATGTCACAGTGAATGCCGCTTGTTCACTGTGTATACTGCTTACCCTATAGTACGTAAGCGTTTAGCGAATAGTTCCCCAAGAATATAAAGATTCGCTAAAAATTCTATGAGAGGAATCTGAAACGCGTGAGATCAGATCCGCTTGATCTGTTTTGGCATGCGTTTTGTCCTGCGATAGTCGAGGTATACTCAATCAGTTGGACAGCGATCCTATCAAACCTGTTTTCACCTACGACTACAAGTATTTGTTTTGACTAAAGAATATTTCTGTTCTTTATAATGAGAAGGCACTGCATCAACAGCGCCTTCTCATCATTTTCCCGCGAATTATTGCTAAGGGAGCCTATTTTTCTTCTTTGCTATAGCTATGACCGCTTAAAATGGCACGGATCTCGGCGGCTGTGCGGGCCTTCTGCAGGGCGCTCTGGCGGGCGATCTCCTCTTTCTGAAGCTCGCGGCACAGCTTGACCACTTCTTCGAGCTTGTTGGCCGGGAACTTCACCGCGCCGTTCTCGTCCATATGAATGATCTCGCCGGGCGTGACATCCATACCACCCACGCTCACCGGCACATTGACCGCGTGAACTGCCATTGCCCCGTGCCCTGCCGTGACACCCGTCAGCATATACTGGAACTTCATCGGGCGGATCTCGTCGAGGTCGCGCGAGGGGCCATTCGAGATCAGGCCCACGCAGCCCATTGCCTTCATGGCCGAGACCATATTGCCGCCCGCCAGGCCAACCTTGCCCGCGATCTCCGGCGGGAATTTCTGCTGCAACACCAGCACGGTCGGCTTGGGCGATGCTTCCAGCGCCTCGACCACATCGATAAACGACAAACGGTTGAAGTTGGGATCCGGCAGACCATACACACAGGTTACGGCATAGCCAACCAAGCGACCCAGTTCTGGGTACATACAGCGAATGGTCTGGTCGGTGTACCAGTTCTCGGTCCAGGGGTTGTAGAGGCCCAGGCAGAGCTTGCTGTCGGGATACGTGGCGACGACATTGGTGACCGATGGTGTGTCGAAGTTCTTGAGTTCTTCCAGCAGTTCGGCTGTGGATTGGGATGACATGAATCGGCTCCTCGCAACATGCAAACTGAGGTCGGAAGGTGCTGGTGGTGAGCGCCATGCGGCAGGGAGGGGTGAGGATCCGCCTCCCGCGTTGGAGGCTACGGCATAGCGAGCAAACACTGCCCTTAGGCGTATCATAGCATATTCTTGCGGCGTGCCTGTCGAGTTGTGCGCCTACACGGCCAGCCAAACGATGCGGCCCGTCTCGCGTTGCCACTCGGCGCAGGCCTCCAGCGTCTCACTGCGGTACTGTTCGCTGCATTCCGGCGCGAAGCGCAGGGCGATCCCCGCGCCCTCGGCGGCGTACCACGCGCCAAACGGCACCACATCGCCCTCGCAAAGCTCGAAGCGCCAGATGAGCTGCGCCACATCGGCATAGGCGTCTGGCTCGGCGGTGGATGTCCAGGGCAGCACCACGAAGATGCGGAGTGTGGCGGGCACAAACTCTGGTTCGGGTGTTTCGGCTTGGTAGACGGCCACGCGGTCGAGGTAGCCGGGCTGGAACGGCAACGCGCTGCGCCAAGCCCGCAGTTCGGCGGGGGAAGGCTCGTGCGTGGCGGCGTCGAGGTAGATATCGAAGACGGTGCTGGGATTGGCGGCGATCGCCTCGGCGAGCCAAGCGCTGTGTATCTGCACCTCATCGCTGCGCAGCACCACATCGACATGCGCCGCTAGTTGGCGCTGCACTTCGGCGCTGGGCGTTGGGTTGCCGTGCAGCCACAGTTGGGCGATGCTGCCATGTGCGGCGTTGGACTGCGGCGTGAGCGCCTGCGGTCGCGGCTCGGGCATGCCCTCGATGGCGTCGGGGTCGAGGCCAGCGCCCCGTTTGAGCTCGCGGCGGAGTCGGCGCAGTTCGGCGTAACTGAGGCGGTCGGTGCCTAGCACGTAGTACGGCGGGCGCTCCTGAAAGCGCAGCCCGTACTGCTCGGCTTGCTGGCGTACGGCGGTGCCCGGCAGCACCTGCAATGTAAAGACATCGTAGCTACCGAGTTGCTCGCGCTGCAGGAAATCGAGCGTCTCCTGAACGCCATCCGCATCGTCGGCGGGCAGGCCCAGGATCACATCGAGGTACACTTCGATCTGGTGTTGGTAGAGCCGACGTGTGCCAGCTGCCCACTTCGACAGATCGGTGCGCCGTAGGCTGGCCTTCAGCGCGGTGGGATTGGCGGTCTGTAGACCCACCTCTACGTAGCGCACATTGGCGCGGTCGAGCGCCTCGACCACCGCATCGGTCAGGTGTTCGCCCCGCAGTTCCGCGTAAAACGTCATCGCGTGGTCGTGGTTGAGGTCAGCCAGCGCCTGCATCAGCGGCCAGAATAGCGGCACCAAGTTCAGGTTCGCTTCCACAAAGTGCACACGGCGGATGCCCTGCTCGCGGCCCCAGCGGATCTCGGCCAGCACGCGCTCCAGGTCGAAGTAGCGGTTGCCCAACTTGCTGCCCATATTGCGGCCATACAGGCAGAAACTGCACGAATACGGGCACCAGCGCGACACCTCGACCATCAGCATGCCATCGCTCGGCACCTCCAGGTAGCCCGAAAGATACGGCGAGGGCAGCACCATCAGGTTGGGTAGCGCCACGCGCTCCGGCGTGAACTGCAGCGCGCCATCGTAACGATATGCCAGGCCAGCGATATGCGCCAACGGGCCGCGCGGCGCTGTCGCATCCAGCAGCGGAATGCTGTGGGGCGCGGCCTGTTCGGCGGGTTCGTCAGCATCCACACCCGCCCAAAACCGCAGCAACTCGGCGAACGTCTGCTCGCCCTCGCCCAGCACCGCCACATCGACAGCGGGATGCATCAGCACCCACTCGTTGTCGCGCTGCACCTCGGGGCCACCCACCACCACCCGCAGGTGTGGCAGGCGCTGCTTGATCCGCTCGGCGATCTGCAGGCTGCGTTCGCTATTCCAAGTGTAGAGCGAGATGCCCAGGATGTCGGGCTGCCGCGCCACCACCGCATCGACGATCTGCGCATCGCCAGCGTGATCGGCCAGGCGACGGGGCAGCAGATCGATGGCGACATGCGCGGTGATGCCCTGTGCTTCGGCGTAGCTCTTGAGATAGCCCGCCGCCAACGGCGTGTTGAGGCTGGGATTGTTGGGAACAGGCAACTGCATCAGCAGCGCCGTCAACTGCGTGGTCATGCCAACTGCGCGCTCCACACGCGCATCCTCCTACGAAACCGATAGACCGTGACGGATAGTGTAGCACAACGGCGACGCTCCCCGCCACGGCAATAAACAGCGCTAAGCGTAACCGAACTCGCGCTCGGCGACCGTCAGCATATCATCGAGCACCGCCACGATCCGCTCGATCTCCTCGCGAGTCACCACCAACGGCGGCGCGATATGCAGCAACTCCCACACGCGAGTCAGGAAGCGGCGCTCCATCGCCAAATCGTGCAGGCGCTTGATGTAGTCTGAATCGCGCGCCCACTTCTCGCGGGTGCCCTTATCCTTCACGATCTCAAGGCAGAACAGCAGACCGATGCCGCGCACATCGCCGACGGTGGGGTGCTTATCCTTCAGCGATTCCAAGCCCGCCCGCAGGTGCACACCCATCTCGGCGGCGCGCTCGGGCAAGCGCTCGCGAGCCATAATCTCGATATTCTTCAGCGCAGCCGCAGCGGCCACCGCCTGCCCGCCGAAGGTGAGCAGATGGCTGATCGTATTCTTCTCGGAGGTGAACACCTCGAACACCGAGGGGCGTACGATCGTCGCTGCGATCGGCGCATAGCCGCTCGACAAACCCTTCGCCATCGTCATAATGTCCGGTACAAAGCCGAAGTGCTCGGTGGCGAACCAAGCGCCCGTGCGGCCAAAGCCCGTGATCACCTCATCGGCGATCAGCAGCACACCGTGGCGGTCGCAGATCTCGCGCAACAACTGCCAGTAACGGGGCGACGGCACATGCACGCCATTGGCCGACGAGATCGGCTCACCGATCACCGCCGCGACCGTCTCGGGGCCTTGGAACAGAATCTCCTGCTCGACCCACTTGGCGCACATAATGTCGCCCTCCTCGCCCTCCAGACCGAAGTCGTTGCGGTAGCGGTTGGGCGACGGCACGTGGTAGACACCATCCATCATCGGGCCGAAGAAACGCTCCTGCTGTGTGCGGTTGCCCGTCGTGAGGCTCATCGCGCCGAACGTCATACCGTGGTACGAGCCGCGCCGAGCGATCACCTTGTAGCGCTTGGGGAAGCCACGCAGCGCCTGCACCTGCTTCGCGATCTTCAGCGCAGTCTCAACCGCCTCCGAACCGCCCGAGGAGAAGAAAACGCGGCTCAGATCGCCGGGCGTGATCGAGGCCAGCGTCTCAGCAAGTTTCACCGCCGGCACAGATGTGTACGCTGCCGACGAGACATAGGCCAGTTTGCGGGCCTGCTCGGCCATCGCCTCCGCGATCTCGGCGCGACCATGGCCAGCATTCACCACCCACAACCCCGACAAAGCGTCGATCCACGCCTTGCCATCGGTGTCGTAGAGCGTGCTGCCCTCGCCCCGCTCGAACACGTGCAAACCTTGGCGTTGAGCTAACTCAACATAATTGACCGTGTGAATCCAAACGTGTTCCAGCGCCTTCTGATAAATCGGGTCATCGTAGGCAGCGGCGTGCATCTGAAGCGCCTCGTTTTGCAAGGGATCGCCAGGTGTTTGTTGGGCTGACATTGCACTCATCCTTATAAACTATGATGCGTGGGGATATTGTAGCGCAGATCATACGCAGACTTATCTGGCGGAAGAACGAACTTCACCCTTGCTCAATCGGCAGCGAGAGAATCGGGCGCTCCCACGTCACACGACCGCGGGGTGGCTCCGTCCCCGTGCGCACCGCGCCGACACGCAGGTAAAACACCTCGGCGGGCGGGTTCGAGATGATCTTCACCTCTTTCACGCCGTGTTGGCGAGCCACCTCGCGCAGATGCTCGATCAGCAACGCGCCCAACCGTCGGCCCTGATACGCATCGCGCACAAACATCAGATCCAACTCTGGTGTACCGTTCGGCACGCCGATCAGCGAATAAAACCCCGCCACCTCGCCATCGACCTCGACCAAATACATCAGATCGCGCTCGACCTGCTCGGGGGTGACCTTATATCCATGCAACATCGGCGCATACTGACCATGGTACGCGCTCGACTCATGCATAATATGCGTCAACAACACGGCATCCGCTGCCGTGGCTCGTCGAATCTGAGGATTCATTACCTTCCTTTAGATACTCCAGCAAACCTGTTGCTATCCTAGCCAAAATCGGAAGTATACCGTGCAGATTCGAAAACTGCAATGAACAAATTCGATAAATTTAGCAACAAAAAAGATACCCCAATCCTCGAGCAATGTGGTATGATGGCAGCATACCAACCCCGCAATGTCGCCTCGTTTCGCCGATAACAAGTAGGTGGAAGTGACGCCATGTTCGATGAAATCCGCAAGATGTTCAAAGGCGAAGGAGCAACCTGGCACCTAGTGGGCTACGATACCAACGCAAACACATCGTACCCAATCGCCGGGCCATTTTTCAGCCAAATCGCCACCGAGCGCGCCGCCCAACAGGCATTCCGTCGTTTAGAAGAGAAACAATCCACCTCCGAAACTAGCGACGGATCGTCGGACACCATGCCAAACCAGTTGTACATCATCAAGCCCGACGGCACAATCTATCGCTACCCGCCAGAGATCGTCGAGCAGCATTAACGCTCTCCAGATCAACCGAACGTGAAGGTGTCCACAAAGCCTCATCCTGGGAGTGGGTGAGGCTTTTGCGTCTTGCCTCGCAACACAGTTCTTGTTTGTTGAGAAAAGAGCGCCTCGTCAACCCCAACGCCCGTCGCTATGGGCAAACAACGTCGTGCACAACGTGTGCGCGCTCGGACAGCGATGGCGCTGCGCGCCACAACGCGCGCACTTTACCCGCTGCTCCGCAGCGCATGGCTGCGCCGCTCTCACGCCTTGGCGATGACAAGGTGACGGGCCAGACAAGGTGACAGGGTGACCTGGTGAACACAACATCACGCAGACCACACAGCCAATCGCCACCGAGCGTGTACCTACACTATCACCCGCAACGTACGACAAGGCATAACCACGGGCGCATCACATCAAATGAGGTTGCCTTCCACTTCGGAGACCAGGGGCGATAAGCTCCTGGTCGGGGTTTTCAAAGGGCCGCGACCGACCCTTTGGGCTTGCGCAGCAGCCGACCTGTACGCGAGTACTCGCCTGTTCGCCGAATGGCGCATCCCACGCTTTCGCAAAGAAGACTCATACATTTCAACATGCACAGTATGTTACCCACCTGGCATAGGTATGTCTTCCAACAAGCCTCTCAAACGAGAACCCAAAAGTAACGGCAACTCGAATGGGAACTCAAACAGCAACAGGAATGGAAACTAATCGCCGATAAACTCCACATTCCTGTTGTTGAGTGCGCATTTGTGCTCAGTGCGCTCTGCTATGCTACACCTAAGTATTGGTACAACATAGCAGGGATACAATGAGCATCAACAAACCATGCTCGTACTGTGGCGCAATGATTCACGAGTCCGAAGCGGCGTGCCAATCCTGTAGCCGCAATCTCAGCACACCCGCCGCCACCAGGGCCACCATCACACCGTCGCCGAGCGAAGCAGCAAGCCCAGCCCCCGCCGTTGATGGACGGGCTTTGTTGCGCCAGGAATTGGCCCGATTGAGCCAACAGGGTTGGCACATCATCAGCCAAACCGAGACCACCGCACAACTCAAGCAACCCCGCCGATGGAGCACCGTGGGGTTGGTGTTGTTCGTGGTGATCCCCGCCGTTCTCAGTTGCATATGATTCCCGATGGTTGCCGTCGCCATCATCGGCCTGATCATCGTGTTGGCCGAAAGAGCGAGAAGGTCGTGCTACTCGACGCCGATGAACTCGTACGGCGACAGACACGCCAGCGTTAACCTGAAGCCCGCAGCCCGCAAGCCCGCACAACCTCGTGTTGTGCGGGCTGGTTTATGGATCATTTTTTAGGGTTTTTAAACTGTGACAAGCTAAAAAACAAATTTTAATAGTGTTTTATTGCTCGGTATTGAAATGAGAGAATTACTATGTTTTTGAGTAGGATTGTGTGATGTTTTGGTTACATCGTGTTGATAAGATGTTTTTACGCAAGGATTCAATTATTTATTTGTGGTTATTCTATTTTTATAAGAAAACATTTCACTTGTGGGTGTAATGTGCGTTGGAGTGAATGAGGAGGATGAAATGGCGCGTCGTAAAAGCTCAAAAAGTGGCAATGCAGGCGCAGGAGCCGCACTCATTCTGCTGCTTGGGGTGTTCTTTAGCTGTGCTGTCCTGCTGCTGCAACTGCTCGTCAAACTCGGTACGTGGTACATCAACGCGTGGAAGGGTGCGGATCAGCGTGGCCGAACGCTTTTGGGTGGTGGCTTAGCGGTTGTGATGATCTCGATGTGCGCGATCGGCTCTGCTGGCTCTCCAAGAACAACGCGCTCCACGTTTTCATCGGGGCAGGCCATAGCTGCGATGCCGAGCAATAACCAGCCAGTAGAGCATAGTGTGCTAGCATCCGCTACGCCTTCGCCAACGATGCAAGCCACCGCAACTCCGCGACCTCCCACAGCCACCGCGTTGCCGCCGACGCTCACCCCCACTCCGGCGCCACCCGTCGGGCAGGTCGTTAAGAGCGGCAATATGCGCTCGGCGCCAAAGATCACAAACGACAATATTGTTGGTGAGCTTTGCGCCGATGATCAACTTGAGTACGTATCGCGCCAGGAGATCGATGATGATCTGTGGTATTTAGTGCGCGTCACTGGTCGCTCGGCGAACTGTGGCGGAAACGCTGTCGAAGTTGGCACGCAAGGCTGGGTGAACACGATTTTAGTGTCGAAGCCTTCGTATTCGATTGAGTCCTATGCGGCGCTCGCGCGCATCAAGCTGCCACCAAAGATCATCAGCCCGACCGCGACGCCCAAGCCACGCCCTGCCATTGCTCCAGCGAGTCCAGGTTCCGGTGAGCGGATCGGGGCGATGTGTCGCGATGGTACGCGCTCCAATGCCACTGGTCGTGGCGCTTGTTCTCACCACGGCGGCGTAGCCTACTGGCTGCATCGTTAGCGTGTATCGCATCTGATCGGCCCGCAAGCCCGCAACCCGCAGCCCGCACAGCCTCGTGTTGTGCGGGCTGCGGGCTGATTTGTGCGTGCCACACTGTCGTAGTTACCTGGAGATTCCTCACCGCCGCCACGGCTGGCACTCCAAAGCCCGGAGCATGATCACGGGCGTTGCCCTGCGGTTGCACCTTCTTCCCAAAACACCACCAACCCACCGTGCACACAGACAGGCATTCGCGCACGATCTGCTAGCCGCCATCAAAACTCCCTCTTGACAAGCGCTGGCTTTCTTTTATAATGAATGTACGTTCATTCATAAAAGGAGTGCTATGTCGCCGCGCAGCCAATCGCAGAACGAACAGTTGCGGGAACTCAGCCGCGCCAAGATCCTCGAAACCGCGCTCGAACTGTTCGCGCAACAGGGCTTTGAGGCCACATCGGTGCGGCAGATCGCGCAGACCGCCGGAGTGGCGCAGGGCTTACTGTACAACTATTTCGCCAGTAAAGAGGAACTGCTCGCCACCATCGTGCAGCAGAGTATGGACGATGTGCGGAGCACATTCGCGGCAGCCGAGCAGGGCGCCGATCCGGGTGAGCAGATCGAGCAGTTGATCCGCGCCGCGTTCGCCACGGTGCGCCGGAACCAGATGTTCTGGAAGTTACAGTACAGCGTGCGGATGCAGCACACCACTGTCGCTAGCCTTGGCGAGGCGTTGTGCGAAAGTATGGGCGAGATTCTGGCCACTATCGAGAGTTATTTTCGTGCGGCGGGGCTTGCGCAGCCCGAGATCGAGGCGATGATGCTGTTCGGCCTGATCGACGGCATTTCGCAGCACTACGTCCTCGCTCCCGACACTTACCCGCTCGATGCGGTGTGTGAGGCGTTGGTGGCGCGCTATCGGGCTATGATCGCCGCAACGTGAAAAATGAGGAGGAACAGATGCAACCGACCTGGCTCGACCGCGCAGCCTATCCCTTCCAGTCGCGCTATCTCGACCTGGAGATGGGGCGCTTACACTATGTTGATGAGGGCCAAGGCCCGCCGATCGTGTTTGTTCACGGCACGCCGACTTGGTCGTTCGAGTACCGCACGCTGATCGCGCATTTCTCCAAGACACACCGCTGCATCGCGCTCGATCATATCGGGTTTGGGCTTTCGGATAAGCCGCGCGAGTGGGGATACCGCCCCGCCGACCATGCGCGCAACCTGGCGGCGCTGATCGAGCACTTGGGTTTGGGCGAGTTTACGCTGGTCGTGCACGATTTCGGCGGCCCGATCGGCCTGAGCTACGCGATCGAGCATCCGGAGCAGATCGAGCGATTGGTGATCTTCAACACCTGGATGTGGTCGCTGGCCGATAACAAACAGGTGCAGAGCGCCAGCAAGTTGGTGAACGGCCCGCTCGGCGCGTTCCTCTACAAGCGGCTGAACGCCTCGCCGCGCTGGCTGCTCAAGATGGTGTGGGCCAACAAGGCCACGCTGACCCCGGAGGTGCATCGCGCCTATACCTCGGTGCATACCACGCCAGAGGAGCGCCAGGGCATGTACCAGTTAGCGCGCGAACTGCTCGGCTCGTCGGAGTGGTACGACAGCCTGTGGGAGCGGCGCGAACGCCTGGCCGATATCCCGACGCTGCTGCTGTGGGGCCAGCGCGATGCGACGTTTGGTGCCGTGCTGGAGCGCTGGCGGACTGCGTTGCCTCAGGCGCAGGTGGTGGCCTTCCCCAACGCTGGTCACTTTGTGATGGAGGAAGAACCCTCGGTGGCGCAGCATATCGAGGCGTTTTTTGCGCAGTCAGTGGTGTTGGCGGGTTCATAAGGCAATCCAGCGTAGTATGGAGGTATAACCGTGCTCACACTTCAGCATGGCTCCTACACCATCATCATTGAGGACGAGTCGCCTTTGTTGGCTGCGCCCCAGGTGGACCGTCCAACCGCCAACCTGATTCATCGCCTTGATGATGGGGAGGCTTTCTGGACGCAGCATCGGGTCACGTGTCGCGTGGACGGGCGGCCCGATCACGCTTGCCTACTACGAACGTCGCGTGGCTCAACGAGCACGGTTCACGCGCACTCAGGCATCGTGCATGAGGAGCGTTGTGTTGTTGCGGTGAGTTCGTTGGTGGTGGCGCTGCGTTTACCGGATTTGGCTTTGTTGTGGGTTACAGAGGCTGATCCCTCAGCGTGTTTTGGTGTTTACCATAGCGCTTCACACGCTAGCTATCTCTCACATGGCGAGCTAGAAGTGGCTCGAATTAGGTATGATGGTGCTATCGTTTGGAGTTGTGGCGGACCCGATATATTCTCGAACGGTTTTACGCTATCTGATAGCTTTGCTGAGGTGATCGACTTCAACAATGATGTCTATCGTATCGATCTTGCCACTGGTCATATGACCCTGTTGTAACATTCCTACTTCACCAAATCTCGACTGTTTTCGAAGCGATTAAGCCGTTTGATAGGCTTGGTCGCTTTTTACTTTTGATGTTATCTGATGGATGCATGTCCATCGATATGAGCGTTTATTGTGGATTGAAAATGTATTAGAGGGAAAATAAATTCAATAATGGGAGATTCAACTACTTTCATAACAAAAAATATCTCAAATCCTGGTATAATAGGAACATTGAGAAGCCATTCACAATGTAAGGTGAAAGCTATGAACGATACCTTCCTCGGCGTATGGCTCCTGATCCCCGAACTCTCGCTCTATCAATTTGGCGAGCCACCTGTAAGTGGTCGTTACGAGATAACGGCTAACGATGATCAGATCACCTTCGCGGTGAGTTGGACAGCGACCGAGGGCGGCCCCGAGCTCTCAACGGCGTTCGGCGGCCATCCCGACGGGCGACCCATCGCGCTGCCTGTGGCTGCCGGAGCGACCGCACCCGATACCTTTACCATCACACGGATCGATCACCAAACGCTCGATAGCGAGGCGCTGATGAACGGGCAATCGGTAAGCTATGCGCGGCGGCGTGTCTCCAACGATGGCACACTGTTGAGCGTGGTGCAGGAAGCGCACTTGCCCGATGGCCGCGTTATGCGGAATTTCCAAGTGTATCGGCGTGCGTGACGACATCACATCCAAATAATCGCTAGATACCGTTTAACTGATGTGGATGCGCTGCTTGGTGCATCCACATCAGTGTTATTGGTGAATGTAGTCGCGATCTCCAAGAGGATCAGCGAGCGTGACACGTTTTGCTCATCTGACTCGTATCTTTAGTGATGAGTATGAAATAAAACGCGAGGCGCTGCTGAACGAGGGGTAAGCGTGGAAGTTGATAAGAATTGTCCATCTGTGTAATCTGTGGATACTTTTTTAATACCACATTGCAGTGAAACGCTGGGTCGTTAGCTGCTAGGAGTAGTTTATGGCAAGCGATGTCACCATTCGCTGTCGCCCCCACGATCATATCGCGTTCCCATCGCTCTGCTGCTACTGCCTTGAGCCAGCGACCACCACACACGCTATGCTCGTACGGGTGCGTAACATGCGTACCGATGCGCACACCAAGCTCTCCTTCGCATTCCCGGTCAAGGTGCCCTACTGCGAGACGCATAAACAACAAACGGAACTCTTTAGCCGCTACCGCCTGATTGCGATTATCACGCTGTCTGCTATTGCGATAGTGCTCGCAATTATTCTTGACATAATGTTCAGTCGTATCCTGCAGGTCAATGGTCTCATGCTGTGGTGCGTCAACATCCTAAGTTGGGTGTTGCTTGGAGCGGGAGGCGTTGGCGTGTACCAACTGGGCCGCAAACTGCTTCAACGTCGCCACCCCACTCTAGCCGACTACTCGTACAGCGGCGGCTTAGGCGTCACGCCGAGCCTCAAGGTGGTTTACCCGCAGGGCGTGCCGCACGAGCCGCAGTTGTCGCTCACCTTCACGTTTCGCAACGACGACTTCGCGCGGTACATGGCAGCACTGCACAACACCGAGGCGCGCGCCATTAACTGAGCGTTTGGCGATAGACAGTTCGCACAGATAGTGGAGAGTAACGTAGCCTCGCTCGTGGCCACATCAAATCGCAATTGCAATCTAGCAGCGCTACCGCAGGCCATGCCGCCACATCAACAGCGTGTGATATTTCTGCTGATGCAAAAGGCACCGCCTCGACAGCAGCGCCCGTCGCTATGGGTCAACAACGTCGTGCACAACGTGTGCGCGCTCGGACAGTGATGGCGCTAACGCGCCACAACGCGCGCACGTTACGCGCTGCTCCGCAGCGCATAGCTGCGCCGCTCGCACATCGTGACGACTACACAGTGACAAGCAGGCCTAAGTTGCGTCATCTGTAGATATCCCTTTAGCACCTGCGTAGCAACTCACCAACATCCACCAATGCACAAGCCTACCGCTCATACTGCAAGTGCACAGCATAATACCCATTCTGATGCTGCACTGCGATGGGCGCGCCGAACGTCTCGCTGAGATGCTCCGAGGTCAGCAGCGCTTCCTTCGGCCCGTGATGCGTGATCCTACCCTGCTGTAACAGCACCACCTGCTTGATCTCCGGGATAATCTCATCGACGTGGTGCGTCACCAAAATCACCGTCGTGCCCTCACGCGCGATCGAGCGCACCACCTGCATAAACTCGTAGCGGGCCACGATATCCAGCCCCGTGGTCGGCTCGTCGAGCACCAGCGCGCGCGGCTCGACCACCAACGCCCGCGCGATCAGCACCCGCCGCGCCTCGCCGGTGGACATCTGATCGAGTGTCTTGTTGGCCAAATGGCTCGCCCGCATGCGCGCCAGGGCGGCATCGGCCCGTTCGTGCATCTCGTCGCTGATCTCCTGGTGAAAGAACACGCCTTGGCTAGCGAAAAAGCCCGATACCACCGCCGTATGCCCGGTGATGCGGCCCATATCGTTGCCCTGCACAAAGCTGTGGTGCAGATCCGACGAGACGATACCGAGCAGCGAGCGCAACTCAAACACATTCCAGCGCTCCCGCCCGAACACGCGCACAGGCGGCGGCCCATCCTTATGCAGCACCGCATAATTGTGGAGCGTGAGCAACTTCATCAACGACGATTTCCCGGCACCGTTCGGCCCGACAATCGCGGTATGTTCGCCTTCGCGGATCGTAAGGTTGAGGTCGTCGAGGATACACTTCTGATTCTTCACCACGCTGGCGTGGGTGAGTTCAAGCACTGGCGGATTGGATGCCAACATGACACAAGATTCCTTCCGATGGGATGTTTCTGCTATTGTGGCGGTGGAGGGGCTATTCGTCAAGCGGGGCATTAAACGAGGCGCGAAACGTTCATCACACGTTCGAGGGTTGCACGATATCCTCGGCCAAATCCCGTTCAATCTCGGCTAAACACCGCTGCAAACCTTTGGCATGGAGCCAACCAACAAACCCGCCGAAGAAGAGTTGCCCCTGTGCATCGGCGATAAACACGTGGTCCACGCCAACCGGATTCTTCCAGGTGCGCAGCGTTGTGCCATCGTGGAAGCTGAGCAGCGTCCGGGCGCGCGGAAAGTCCCGCTCATGAGCATCGGTCATGCCCGGCACCGCCAAGAGCCGTTGGCGCAACTGCTTCAGCAGCGTATCGTCGCGCTCGGCGCCCCAAAACGCATAGATGGCGCGAGCGACGACCTGCGGCGTGCGCAGTTGATTGTGCGAGATGCCCGGCAGGCGAATATTTGGCACGCCCTCCAGATGCGTTGCGCCGACCGTCACCACCCCATCGCTGCCGCCATCCTTGTCGCCAGCGATCACCAGCGTTGGGATGTGGCGGGCGACTTCTTCGGCCAACGGTCGGCGGTTCTTGCCGAGATCACGCGAGATCGTCGGCATCACGCCGAACGGATCGAAGATCCGCGCCAGATCGGAGCCGCCGATCGGCGAGCCGAGCAACACCAGCGAATCGACGATCACCCACAACTCGCGGTGCCGATCCAGCAGTTCAAGCCAGATCAACCCGCCCAGCGAGTGCGCCACAATCCGCAGCCGAGCATCGGGATTGGCGGCCCGCGCATCGGCGAGGTGCGCCTCCAGCGAGGCGATCAACGGCTCGATGCCCAGCCAGGTCTGGATCAAGCCAAGATTCGGCGTCACAACCACCGTGTTTGGTGTCGTCAAAGCGGCTGCTAACGGCAGAAAATCCTTATGCGTATCGTTCCAACCATGTTGAATAAAAAGAATGTATTTTGTTATCGTCATACACAACGCTCATTAATCACGCATTTTGAATGATACAATAAGTATAATACAGATAACCCACCAGTATCTTCTGATATCACATACAGAAGCCCGATAAGAATCGTAATGCCACTCATTCCCCTTTGAACCGTTGCGGTGAAGTTGTTGTATTAAAAAGGGATGACATGATGCGTAACTTCTCGGTGCTTTTCACTCTGCTCATGGCGATATGTCTTGTGCCAGTCGCCAACGCCCAAGAGCAGCGCTGCTTCCCCGAAACTGGTCAATGTATCAGCGGCCCCATTCGCACCTATTGGGAGCGCAATGGCGGCTTGCCCGTGTTCGGCTACCCGATCACTGTCCAAACGGTCGAGGATGTTGAGGGCGTGCCGCTGCAGGTGCAGTGGTTTGAGCGGGATCGGCTAGAGATTCAGCCGAACGGCCTTGTAACGGCGGGTCGCCTTGGCGTTGAGCGCCTTGAGCAACTCGGCACGCCTTGGACGCACGGCGAGATCACTGGCTCAGTGCCGGGGTGCCTCGACTTCCAGGAGACGGGCTATCAAGTCTGTCTGCCCGCGTTCGCCCAATACTGGCGGGCGAACGGCGGCCTGGAGCGCTTTGGCTTCCCCGTCACGTCCGAGTTCGAGGCGACGATCGAGGGCAAGACGTACATCGTGCAGTACTTTGAGCGGCGTCGGTTTGAGTTGCACCCCGAGCTCGGCCCCAATGTGGTGCTGCTTGGCCTGCTCGGGCGCGAAGTGTTCGATGGGCGTTCAGCCGTTCCACCGCCAGCGCCGTCTGCGCCGCCAGCACTTCCACCACCTTCGTTCAACAACTGCCAGGCCGATCCACACGGTCCAAACGCGCCGAACTACCCCATCAACATCGTCACAGTCGATAAGCGTGCCGAGGCTGTGCATCTCCAGAATGTGAGCGGCGAGGCCGTGAATCTCGACGGCTGGATTATGTGCTCGATCCGTGGCAATCAGCAGCACGATGGCATCGGCGGCGTGATTGCGCCTGGCGAGACGCGGGTCTTTTACTACACCACCGGCAATATCTGGAACAATAGCGAAAAAGACGATGGAGCGCTCTACAATCCACAGGGCCAACTGGTGAGCTACTGGAACGACGGCGGGCGCTAGCATCACCGCATAGAGAAGTGGATGCTCTTAGCAAAAGGGCATCCACTTCTTTCTTTCTTTCTTTCTTTCTTGAAGCAGACTGCTTAACGGATGATCTTGCCCTAGTTCGCCCATGCCCTTACCGATGGGCTGTAGCGCAGTTGTTATCAGGAGAAGATGGGGTAGAGAGATGTTTGACGAGCAAGAAGACACACATCGAGCCGCAAAGGCAGCATCGAAGGTGCTGAGGGGAGTATTCGGATGGGGAGGAGGTTTAGGTCGCTTTTTTCAAGATATCGTGCACGGTAAACGTGGAGATAGTATCGCAAATACCGCTTTCAATCACCTTTTCGGTTAACAGGCGCACACTCCAACGCGTATGGCCAGGAGGGGCTTCGCTGGCCGCCAGCGCAGTGATTTTGGCGCGTTGTTGCTCATTAAACTTGTTCGGGCGCCCCGAGCGCGGTGCATCGTCGAGGAAAGTTAAGCCATTGGCGTTGTAGGCGTCCCGCCAAGCAGCGACCGTCGGGTAGGTGCTCTGCGTCGTCGTTGCAACTTCCGCGAGCGTTTTGCCACGGTCGAGTTCGAGTAACGCAGTCGCACGCTTGAACTTCTTGACCGGCAGTGTGCCTCGTGAGAGCAGTTGCTCAAGGGTTTTGCGATCAGTATCGCTCAAAGTAACGTGTTGTTTCTTCATATTCGCAGTATACCAGAATTACTGCGAAACGAAGAAAGAATAATCTCACAACCTGCCGGGCCATGAAATCAACGCATAAAAAAACAGGAAGGGTGTTTCCTTCCTGTTCTTGGAGCCGATGGTGGGACTCGAACCCACGACCTGCTGTTTACGAAACAGCTGCTCTGCCAACTGAGCTACATCGGCGCACCAGTGGCGCAACGCCCGCTATTGTAGCATAGCATCGCGATTCGTGCAACTGCCCGTGGCTTAGTCTCAGGGCCGATTCTCCCTGCGAAATGGTGTTTTGGATCTTCGATCCAAGCCTGCTATTGAATCCGCAACTCGCGGGCGCGCGCCACCGCCGCCAAGCGATTGCTCACCTGTAGCTTCGCTAGGATACTATTCACGTGGCGTTTGACCGTGCCCAGCGCCATAATCAACTCCTGCGCGATCTGCTGATTGGTGTGCCCCTGCATCAGCAAGCGCAACACCTCCAATTCGCGCTGAGTCAACAGCTTGCCCTGCCAATCCTGCGGTGAGGCGCCGTTAGTGGTTGGCTGTTGCACCTCAAACGAGTTGATGTAGCTCAGCATCGCCTGTCCCAGTGCATCGTTGCTCGGCGCGGGCGTTGGCGTCTCTGTCGGGCGTAGGTGTGGCGGCAGTTGCTGCCACAGCCGTTCTGCGCGCTGTTTTGCTGCCTTGCCAGTGCCTGGATAATGGCGTATCGCTTGCAGCACCGTCGGCAACTGGGAGGGCAACGATGCTCGTTTGATATCGAGCTTCGCCATGGTGAGCCACGCATCGATCACATCGGGGTGCAGAAAAGCCGCTAAGCCCTGCCGAATCGTATTCGCTAACTGGACCCGCGCCTCCTCCAGTTTCCCCTTGCCGATCAGCGCCATACCAAGGGCTTTCAACACCTTGGAGTGGCTCCACTGATCGCCGATCTCGTTGGAATGCTCCAGGGCCGCACGGCAGCGCGTGATCGCCGCATCCCACTCGCCCCGCGTGCAATCCACCATTGCTAAACCCGCTTGCGCCAACACCAACCCGATGCTGTTGCCAATCTCGATACTGTACCCCTGCAATTCCTCGTACAGTTGCGCTGCCTCATCTGGCTCGCCCCGCTCTAGCGCCACATTGCCCAGTGAAAAGAGCGCGAGGATCAGGTGCATTCGGTCGCCAACCTCGCGGATATGGGCGATACCCTCGTGGAAACGCGTGTAGGCCAACTCCGGATCGTGATGCTCGAAGATCGCCGCTCGCAGAAAATACGCGTGTGACGTGATCCACGGGTCGTTGATCTGTTGGGCCACCGCTAGTGCCTCATCTTGGAACGCAACCGAACGCTCGAACTCGCCGGTGAAGAACAACAAGTACGAAAGCTGCTCCAAGGTGAAGAAGCGGAACGTCAAATGATCCTGCTCGCGAACGATCGCTAAGCTCTCCTCCAACAGTTTCAGCCCTTGCTCTGGCTTGCCACAGCGGAACTGGAACCAGCCCTGCAGACCGAACGCATTGCCCAACAAGGACCATTCTTGCGGAGTTCGCGGTGGGAGTGAGCGCAGCATCTCGGTGAGCTCTTGCGCCAACTGCATGCCTTCGCGATACCAACTGCGCAGCTCGTAGAACCAGCCCAACGCACTGTTGTGCTCCATCTGCCAGAGCGCATCGAACAACCGATGTTGGATAGCGTAAATGCGCGCCGCTCGAATATTATCGATATCGTCGAGCAGGCGAGCCACCGTTTGCCGTTGTTGCGGCCCCTTTAGTTGATGATCGGACTCGTGCATCACCCGAGCAAAGTATAGGCAATGTTGCCGATACGTCTCGGCTGCAAGCTCTGGATCGGCGTTGAGATGCGTCTCCGCGTATTGCCGCAACAGTTCGTGCATCGAGTAGCGGCCCATTTCGCTGAACTGCAACAGCGACTGATCGATCAGCGCCAACAACAGCGCGGGAGTCGCGCCGGCCACCGCTTGAGCTGCCTCGCGCAGGCAACCGCCGCGAAACACGCTCAACCGCATCAACACGCGCCGTTCATCGTCCGAGAGCAGCACCCACGATTGATCGAGCACCGTGCGGATGGAGCGATGGCGCGGATCAACATCGCGGTCGCTCGCCTCTAGGAAATCCAACCCGCGTGCCAGTTCGGCCTCGATCTCCTTACACGAGAGTGCCCGCACCCATCCTGCCGCCAACTCCAGCGCCAAGGGCGCGCCTGCCAAGAGATGGCAGATCCGCATAACCGTCTCGGTATTCTCGGGGGTAAGCTCAAAATCGCTGTCGCTCTGTTGCGCACGCTCAACGAACAGGCGCACCGCCTCCGAATCCGCCGCCGTCGCCAGGTTCCCGTTCGGCAAGGTCAGACCCGCAAGCTCAACCACGCGCTCCCCACGCAGCCGCAGTCGTTCGCGTGAGGTGACCAGCATCACCACACCGGGCGCCTCGCGGATGATCGCGCTGATCAAGCCGGTGAGCTGCTCGGCCTGCCCGGGCACCAACAGATGCTCAAGGTTATCGAGCACCAACAGGAGCGAACGGTTGCGCAGATACGCGAGCAAATGCGTTTCGGGCGAAAGATCGCTCGGTAGCGAGTAACCCAGCGCGTGACTGATCGCCGCCGCCACTTTGCTGGCATCGGAGATCGGTGTCAATTCTACAAATGCCGCGCCCTCTTCGAAATATAGTGGCGTGCGTTGTGCTACAATGTCACCAGCAATATGAAGGGCCAGCCGTGTTTTACCAATTCCTCCAGGCCCAACCAACACGAACAGCCGTGTTCCCTCGGCCATTTGTGAAATAATCTGATGCTGCTCCGCATCTCGCCCAATCAGGAAATGAGCAGAACTAGGTAGGCTATGTCGTCGTGATGGCGGCGGCACAATACTTAGTGTATGAGTGGATTTGTTTAAGGGAAGGGAAAGAGGTCTGCGCGCAGCCTTCAGGAACGCACGCTGCTCATCGGGGGTTAGCACAAGCACTTGAGCGAGGCGCTCGGCCAAGGCCTGCGATGGTCGACGACGCCCATGTTCAAGCATGCGGATTGTTTGAACTGCACAATCCGTCTGCTCGGCAAGGCGCTCTTGCGTCAGATCCCGCTCAACTCGAAGCTGACGTAACAGCTCTCCAAACAATGCCTGTTCGCTCATGAGTGGCCTTGTTTTTGGAAGTGTATTGTGAATAAGCCTATTGTACCACTAGACGTCAAGATCGTATCAACCTTATGAATTGTTATTGACGGTTGCGTAGGCATAGCTCTTGCACTACTAGACCTGTTCCAAGTTCGTAAAGGTTTCATACTTGAAGACATCATTTGATAAGGATGTGAATTGAAAAGTCAATCTCAGCTAGAAATCGAACATCTCCGCACCCATTTTCTGTCACTACGACAGACGGTCGACACGATGGATCAGTTTCTCGAACGTTATATTGAGATCGAGCAAGCTCTGCGCGATAGTGAAGATCTTTTTCAGCTTTTGGTGGATGGTGTTCGAGATTATGCTATTTTTCTGCTTGATCCGCAGGGATTTGTCACAACCTGGAATATAGGTGCAGAGCAAATCAAAGGGTATCAGGCCGACGAGATCATTGGCTCTCATTTCTCTGTTTTTTTCACTCCCCAAGATCTTGCGAACGATAAACCAAAACACGAGCTTGAGATCGCCACGACAGCGGGACGGTACGAGGAAGAAGGGTGGCGTGTACGAAAGGACGGCACGCCCTTCTGGGCATACGTCGTCATATCGGCGCTCTACGATCACGATGGTGTTCTCCGAGGCTTTGGCAAGATCACCCGTGATATGACCGACCAGAAACGGGCTGAGGAGCAGCGTGAGGAATTGCGCCTACGTGAACTGCAACTCCAACGCGAGCAGGATGCCCGCCTCCAAACCGAACGCTTGATGAAACTTCACGACGAATTTCTGATTTTTGCCGCTCACGAGATCCGCACACCGCTCACGACTCTGTTAGGCAATACCCAATTGTTGCAGCGTCGCGCTAAGCGGGGCAAAGTCTTGACCGAGCGCGATGAGAACAACCTTCAGGTCGTGATTCAACAGGTGCGCCGCCTCAATCGGCTCGTGTTAACGTTGATGGATCTGTCGCGGGTGCAGAACGATCAATTGAGCATTGAGACACAGCCGCTCAACTTATCGCTCGTCGTGGAGCATATCGTCAATGAGACGGGTCCTACCTTGCGGCAACACGAACTGGTGTACACCTGTACAGAAGAACCAATATGGGTGATGGGCGATGAACTGCGGCTCGAACAAGTGCTGTACAACCTCCTGCAAAATGCGATCAAATACAGCCCGCTCGGTGGCACGATCGGCATAGCATTGGACCAGCACGATAATCACGCCTATTTGTCGGTGAGTGACCAAGGCATCGGCATCCCCAGTGCGTCGCTTCCGCACCTGTTCGAGCGCTTTTTTCGCGCCTCAAATGTCGGTGCGCAATCGATTAGCGGGTTGGGCGTAGGCTTGTTCGTGGTGAAAAACGTTATCGAGCGCCACGAAGGCTCGATCGCTGTCACAAGCGAGGAAGGGCGAGGTTCGACTTTCACCATCACCTTACCTTTGCTGGAACCTGTACCCGATAATCACTCCCACGATATCTCTGTTGCAGGCTGAGTCACGTTTCAAAAAACATAACGGACGGATGTAGTGCCTCCGTCCGTTGTCACTTCAAACAACAATTCGATATCAATGTGCAGCTGCCGTTTGTGCATCTTGTTCAGCTGTATTATTCCGTGAATGAAGGTGATGCGATGGCGCACTTCTCACGATCCAGCGCAACGTTTGCGGGCGACCCTGTTCACTTCGCACTGTAGCCACGCTCAAGAGCACATCGAAACTCGCTCCACCCCACGATTTCATGCGTGCTTCCCACTCCTGAATATCCTCTGCTTGTTGTAATTGCTCGATCGCGGCTCGGAATTGTCGTCGTTCGCCATCGGGGATGAACAGCGCGAGTGAACGCCCGACCATCAGCTTCTTATCGGTTTTGAACATACGCACCGCCGTCTCGTTGGCGCGTCGGATTGTGCCATTTGGGCTGGTGATCAAATACCCCGCGGGTGCAAACTCGAACAATTCTTCGAAGGTTTGCCGCTCGGCCTCAAGGCTCTCACGTGTGTCTAACAACTCTTCCTGTTGCTGTTGCACCATATTCTCTAATGCCTGCAACTCTTCCAGGGCGTGATCAAGTTCATCGAACGCCTTCATGAGCAACTCCTGCTGTTGTGGCTCGCGATGCGCGTGTCGATAAAGAGCTTGGAGGCGTTGTTGCATTGCCTGGATTTTATGCGAAATCATATCGGACATTGTGCAACCTTGTCTTTCATAACTTGTTAGTGCCTTCTACTCCTGGATAGAACGTGTAGCAGTGCAGTATCGATATTTTGACAACACTGAATTACCTTGTATCGGCCTGATACAAGCGTAAACATAACACTGCGTCAGAATGTTTGGATATGCTTATGGATGTAGGTTGCTGAAGGGAACGTTACCAAACATATCGTATTAAAGAAGGTTTGTTGCTTTTTAACATAGCAAAGAGTGTGCCAGGTAGGCCCTCGATTCACCTCACATCCATCGAAGTTCTTGATAATATAGGATGGGTAGATTTGATTCGGTGCTGCAAAGCATTGTAGGGATAGTGATCATCTATTGACATGTGACCCAATAGTCACATATAATACACACTATGGAGCAAGAAACAGTCTTTCGCGCGCTCGCAGATCCAACGCGTCGGCAGTTGCTCGATCTGCTCTTTGAGCGGGATGGTCGTACGCTCAAAGAGCTTGAGGCGGATATGCCAATGACGCGCTTTGGGGTGATGAAGCATCTGCGTGTATTAGAGGAAGCGGGGCTGATCACCACGCGCAAAGTGGGTCGCGAACGGCTACACTATCTGAATCCTGTCCCGATCCAGTTGATTTCTGACCGTTGGATCAGTAAATACGCGGCGGCTCGGGTGAGTGCACTTGCTGATCTCAAATCAGTACTCGAAGGGAGAGCTGGCATGGCAACAGAAACGAAGCCGAAACTGGTCTATCAAATCATCATCAAGTCTCCGCAGCAGCGCGTGTGGGAGGCGATCACGACGCCGGAGTTCACCTCGCGCTACTACTACGATTGTGCACTCAAGACTGATCTAACGGTTGGCTCTCCGTTCACCTATGTGATGCAGAATGGCGCGCCGATCGTTGAGGGTGAGGTGGTGGCCGTTGAGCCACCGAACCGTCTGGTGCACACCTACCACTCCACTTGGCCGCCCCTCAACGAGGACGCGCCCACCAAGGTGACGTGGGAACTGGAGGCGATGTCCGACGAAGTCACCAAGGTCACCGTCGTACACGAGGATTTCGACGGCGAGACGGCGACGTACCAAGGGTTGAAGAGCGGTGGCTGGACCTGGATCCTTAGCAATATGAAGACGGTGTTGGAGACCGGCGAATCGCTGCCACAGAGCTATTAGATCTGATAGAGCGGATTCCTTATCTCCCGAACAGGTGATGGCGAAGGGCTGCTACACGCAGCCCTTCGCCATCACAAAAAGAAAAATACCACGCTGCCGCAGGCTAAAACAGCTTTTCAGAAGCCTTCTGAAAAGCATCAGGACGTTATGAGCAGAGATACCTGCGTATCAGCGAGTAAAAAGCGCATACAGACCACCGAACGAGGACCATATGCGCAGTACGTTAATGTATTGCCTGCCTGTGCTTCATCATAAAAGAAGAAAAATACTACGTGGCCGCAGGCTATAACGAGCTTTATCGTCACCGTTCAGCCAACAAAAAACGCTGCATCCGTTGTACGGATACAGCGTTTTTGATTGGTGGAGCGACGGGGACTCGAACCCCGGACCCTCTGCTTGCAAAGCAGATGCTCTCCCAACTGAGCTATCGCCCCGCAACGCGCAGAGTGCAAGCACTCGAACGGTTGAGAGTGGTGGGCGTAGGTGGACTCGAACCACCGACCTCCATCTTATCAGGATGGCGCTCTAACCAGCTGAGCTATACGCCCGTGTTCGCTATTATACCACGTCTTTATGCACTCGCTGCACGCATCGTACAGGTGGGGCATAAAAAAACGGCATCCATCACTGAATACCGCACGTGTTTTGGTGGAGCGACGGGGACTCGAACCCCGGACCCTCTGCTTGCAAAGCAGATGCT
>CALKHR010000193.1 GCA_937988885.1 uncultured Roseiflexaceae bacterium
TCAGGGGCTACGGCTCCAAGAAGCCCCCAGCCTTTCGGCGGGGGAGTAGTCACAACTACGTTTTGGGATCTGGTATCGCCACGGTTGTGCCCGCAAGCGATGTGGTGTTCGCTGCGGCTTAGGACGCTGTGACGGATTGTCGGGGTTGTTTGGCTGTTGTTCCCCGCTGTTGAGTGTCGCTTGGAGCGGGGATCATTAGGTGTTCGAGATGTGAGCCAAACAGCCCGTGCTACGGCCTCGCAGCTGTGTTCATCGAACAGAAGCGTTGCTGAAATCCTTTGACGTAACAGTGTGGCAATGGTATACTTCTCGCACACACGTTCAACTTTTTAGCGTCGCAATGCCGCGTATTTGGTGTGCAAGGGCGGCGCTTTATTGTGCAAAAGTAGGTTGAGGATGTCGAAAGACCTAATTGTTATCAAAGGTGCTCGCGAACATAATTTGAAGGGCGTGGATCTCGATATTCCTCGCGATAAATTAGTGGTTTTAACCGGTGTTTCTGGGTCGGGTAAATCTTCTTTGGCTTTTGATACGCTGTATGCCGAGGGTCAGCGCCGCTATGTGGAGTCGCTCTCGGCCTATGCGCGCCAGTTCTTGGGCCAGATGGAGAAGCCCAAAGTCGATTATATTGGCGGTCTCTCACCAGCCATCGCTATCGAGCAGAAGAGCGCCTCGAAGAATCCCCGCTCTACGGTCGGCACGGTAACAGAAATCTACGACTACTTACGCCTCCTGTTTGCACGTGTGGGCACTGCGCATTGTCACTTGTGTGGCCGCGAGGTCGGCTCGCAGAGCGCTGAGCAGATGGTCAACCGTGTGCTGAAGTTGCCGACGGGCACGCGCTTTATGGTGCTAGCTCCGTTGGTGGCGCAGCGCAAAGGCGAGTATAAGGAAGTGTTCGCCGATGCCAGGGCCGAGGGCTTCTCGCGCGTGCGCGTCGATGGCGAGATCCTCGACCTCTCGCAAGAGATTAAGCTGAACAAGAAGGTCAAGCACTCGATCGAGGTGGTGGTGGACCGCTTGGCGATCCCCAACCGCGATAGCGCCGATGTTCCCACGGTGGCGGCTATGGCTGGCAAAGCGCAGCAGGGCGAGCCGAGCGCTTGGGAGAGCTTCGTATCGCGCTTGACCGATAGCATCGAGCAGGCGCTGCGCGTCGGCGAGGGCACGGTGCTGATCAGCATCCAAGGCTCCGATACGGTGCAGGCCGACGAGTGGCTGATGAGCGAGGAGAACACCTGCACGCACTGTGGCATCTCCTTCCCCGAGTTGTCGCCGCAGATGTTCTCGTTCAACGCTCCGCAGGGCGCTTGCCCCGTCTGCACGGGCTTGGGCACGCGCCTTGAGCTCGACCCGCAGTTGTTGGTGCCGAACCCATCGCTGACCCTGCACGAAGGCGCGATCCCGTATTGGGGCGAGTTGCGCAAGAAGCGCGATTCCTGGGCGTACCGCTGCCTAGTCGCGATCGCGAATCACTACAATTTTGATCTCGATACGCCGTGGGATCAGCTGAGCCAACAGGCCCGCGATGTGATCATCTTCGGCAGCGGTAAGGAGCGCATCCGCTTTGTGTGGAACAGCTCTAGCAGCAACTCGCGCGGCGAGTACATGCGCCCGTGGGAGGGCCTTGCGAAGGAGATCAATCGGCGGTTGCAGCAGACCGATAGCGACCATACCCGTGAGTTTTATGCCTCGTTTATGAGCGAGCAGCCCTGCCCAGCCTGTAAGGGTGCCCGCCTGCGTCCCGAGAGTTTGGCCGTCACGGTCGGCAATCTGTCGGTGAAGGAAGTGTGTGCTCGGAATGTGACCGAGGCGTACGAGTGGGTGCTGGCGCTCACTGGCGAACAGCAGCCGCACAGCTCCACCAACGGCCACGGCAGCAACATCACGCCGCTGACGCCCTATCAGTTGGAGATCGCTGGCGAGTTGTTGAAGGAGATCCGCGAGCGCTTGGGCTTCCTGCTGAATGTCGGGCTGCACTACCTGACGCTGGATCGGCCCGCTCCCACGCTCTCGGGTGGCGAGGCGCAGCGCATCCGCTTGGCGTCGCAGATCGGCTCGGGCTTGGTGGGTGTGATGTACATCCTCGATGAGCCGAGCATCGGCCTGCACCAGCGCGACAACCGCAAGTTGCTCAATACGCTGCTGAAGCTGCGCGATCTGGGCAATAGCGTGATCGTGGTTGAGCACGACTTGGAGACGATGCAGGCCGCCGATTGGCTGATCGACTTTGGGCCGGGCGCGGGTGTGAAGGGCGGCGAGGTGATCGCGGTCGGCACGCCCGAGCAGGTCGCCAACAGCGATTCGCTGACGGGTGCGTATCTGTCGGGCCGTTTGTCGATTGAGGTGCCCAAGCAGCGCCGCGTCGCCCATGTCTCCGAGGGTGTGCCGAAGATTGTGCTGCCCCGTAAGCGCGGTCGCGCCGCGAAACAGGTGGCCGAAGCGCCTGCATCAGCACCTTGGCTCGAGATCCACGGCGCGACGATGAATAATCTGCGCAATGTCTCGACACGCTTCCCGCTCGGCTCGTTCGTGTGTGTCACGGGTGTGTCGGGCAGCGGCAAGTCGTCGTTGATCACCGAGACGCTCTACCCGGCGTTGGCCAACCGCTTAAACAAGGCGCAACTCAAGCACGGGCCGTTCACGGCGCTGAAAGGCCTTGAACACCTCGATAAGGTAATTGATATCGATCAGCAGCCGATCGGACGCACGCCCCGCTCGAACCCGGCCACCTACGTCAAGTTGTTCGATCTGATCCGCGAGTTGTTCGCCAAGACGCCCGAGGCGAAGTTGCGCGGCTACGAGACGGGCCGCTTCTCCTTCAACTTGAAAGGCGGGCGCTGCGAAGCCTGCGAGGGCAACGGTGAGAAGCGCATCGATATGCAGTTTTTAGCAGATGTGTGGGTGCGCTGCGATGTCTGCAAGGGTAAGCGCTACAACCGCGAGACGTTGCAGGTGAAGTACAAGGGCAAGAGCATCGCCGATGTGCTGGACATGGACGTGCAGACGGCGCTGGAGTTCTTCGACAGTGTGCCGCGCATTAAGCGCATCCTGCAGACGTTGCACGATGTGGGTCTGGATTACATCGCGCTCGGTCAGCCCGCGACCACGCTCTCGGGTGGCGAGGCGCAGCGTGTGAAACTGGCCAAGGAGTTAGCGCGCGTGGCGACCGGTCGCACGGTCTACATCCTCGATGAGCCGACCACGGGTTTGCACTTCGCCGATGTGCAGCGCTTGCTGCAGGTGTTGCATCGCCTCGTCGATGCGGGCAATACGGTGATTGTGATTGAGCATAACTTGGATGTGATCAAGACCGCCGATTGGATCGTGGATATGGGGCCGGAGGGCGGCGACGGCGGCGGCTACGTGGTGGCCGAGGGGACGCCTGAGCAGGTCGCGATGGTCCCTGAATCGCACACCGGGCGCTTCCTGCGCGAGTTGCTGTTCGAGGAGCGCGAGTTCGCCGCCGAGGCGGTGGCGTAGCGCGTCACGTTTGAGGTTCGAGGGAGGTCTGGCGAGCGCCAGGCCTCCTTTTTTGTATCCACAGATTTCGCAGATTGTATTGAATTGTTTGGTGAGGCTGTGTTTTGAAATCTACAAGGTGCTGCGATGAGATTCCTCACTTCGCCTAGCGGTTCATTGCTCAGAAACTGACGTGTGGCAGGGTAGAACGGAAACCAAACACTTACGGCTGGATGAGACAGTGAGATTCTTCACTTCGTGCTACGCACTCCGTTCAGAATGACTCAATTTGAGAACTGGCCGTTGAATGGGCGCTAGACTGGTTTCTGTCCCTCTCCAGATCACACCGCGATATCGCCATCTGCTCAGAAACTGACGTGTGGCAGGGTAGAACGGAAACCAAACACTTACGGCTGGATGAGACAGTGAGATTCTTCACTTCGTGCTACGCACTCCGTTCAGAATGACTCAATTTGAGAACTGGCCGTTGAATGGGCGCTAGACTGGTTTCTGTCCCTCTCCAGATCACACCGCGGTATCGCCATCTCGGAATGGTAATGCGGACATTGGAGCATTGGCAAACAACGTATTGGCTAAGGCTTCCGCAGCAGTTCGATGGCGGCGATGATCTGCGGGTCGTCTTCGGGCGCGTAACGCCACCATTCGCCCTCGACGACGCGGTCGGGCTGCACGCCTATGCCCTCGATCTCGGTGCCGTCGGGCAGGCGGTAGGTCAGTTCGGCCAGCCAGAGCCGCGAGCCATCGGCGAGGTCGTGCGGGACGATGTTCTCGGTGTTGCCTGCGCTCGGCTCGCCGACGATGCGCGCACGGCCCAGGTAGCGAATGCCCGCCGCGAACATCTCGGCGGCGCTGGCGCTGTCGGGGCCGATCAGGACGACGATCGGCGTGTCGGCCAGTTCGGGGATCACTTGTCCGGCAGGCACCCTCAGTTCTTGCTCTCGCACGCGCCCGGAGCTCTTGCCGATGCTGCCGCCATCCTGCACGAGGCCCAGCGTGGAGAGCATCAGGTCGATGCGCCCGCCGCCGTTGTCGCGCAGGTCGATGATCAGCCCGTCGAGCGGGCCGTTGGAGACCAGGTATTCAAGCTCGCTCCTGACCTGAGAATCGAGCGCGTTGGCGTAGAAGGTGTCGATGCGTATCAGCCCGATGCGGTTGTTGTCGAGCAGGTGTCCTTCGACTTCGAGAAAGGCGTCGGAGGGGATGGGGCGGCGCACGATGTCGATGTCGCGGATGCGGTTGTCGCTGGTGCGGATACGCAATCGGACGGTGGTGCCCGGCTCGCCGCGCACCATGCTGATCGGCCCGCCAGGCCCGAAGCGCTCGGTATCGGTGAAGGGGATGCTGTTGATCGTGAGGATCAGGTCGCGAGGGCGTAGGCCGGCCTCCTCGGCGGGGCTGTTGCGGGCGATTTTGGTGATCAGGCCGCCTTCCTCGACATAACGCACCACAGCCCCGATGCCCGCGTAGCGCAGTTCGCCCTCGAATTGCTGTTGCTGCTCAGCGACCTCGCGCGGCGATTCGTAGTGTGAGTGTTCGTCGTTGAGCTTGGCGATCATCTGGTAGAGCAGTTGGTAGAACGCTTCCGGCGTGTCGGCTGCGGCGATGCGCGGCTCGTATTCGATGCGTATGGCTTCCCAATCGAGTCCGTTGTAATCTTCGTAGACATAACGATCGCGCACGAGCGTCCAGACCCTATTGAAGATATCGAGGCGCTCGCTCTGTTCGAGCGGTACCAGTTCGACGGTGGGCGGGATCGGCTCGAAGGTGGCGGTTGGCGCGGCGGTGAGTGTCGGCTCGAGGGTGGCGGTCGGCTCGGGCGTGCGGGTGCTCTCGGGCGACGGCGCGCGCGTGGGTGTGGCCGCAGGCGTGTGTGTGGGCGCGGGAGTCGGCGTGGGCTGTGCGGCCTGGAATGGGAGTGGCAGCGCGGGTGTGCAGCCGATCAGGATCAGGGCGATGGTTATTTGGATGCTACGGCGAATCCAATGGTGCATGCATTCGTTCCTTTGGATGGGGTTGTCGCTTTGCTCAAGCGGTATGGAGTGATGTGGTCGTTCGATGTGAGTGGAACGACCACATCGTTTTGGCTTGGGTGGAGTGGTGCGGTTCGGCGTTGATGGTGTGGCTCGGCAACGTCACTCGATCAAGTGAGCCAACGCGGCGAGGATGTATGGGTCGTTGGCGGGAGCGTATTGCCACCACTCGCCCTCGACAAGTTGATCGGGTTGGATGCCTTGTCCCTCGATGTTCTCGCCCTCGGGGGTGCGGTAGCTCACTTCGGCGAGCCAGAGCCGCGAGCCATCCAAGAGATCGTAGCCAGAGACGTTCTCGACATTGCCCGCGCTCGGTTGGCCGATGATGAAGGCCGAGCGTAGCGAGCGCATGGCGGCTGCGAACATTTCGGCGGCGCTGACGGTATCTTGGTCGATCAGGATGATGATCGGCGTATCGGCGATCTCGGCGATCTGACGGTTTTCGGGCATCCACAGGGGCGTGCGGCGCTTGCTGCTGACGACGGTGCCGAGGGAGCCTTCGTTGACGAACAGTGCGGTGGTGTGTAGCAGGAGATCGATGTCGCCGCCGCCGTTGTCGCGCACATCGATGATCAGGCCGGCGAGCGGGCCGTTGGCGGTGAGTTTGCGGAGTTCGGCCTCAACCTCTTGATCGACGGCATCGGCGTAGAAGGTTTCGATGCGCAGCAGGCCAATCCGTCCGTCGGCGAGATGCTGGCTCAGCGCGTTGGGAAAGCTGCTGTTGCTGATCAGGCCGCGGGTGACGGTGAGATTGCGCTCCTGGTTTTCTTGATCGCGGATACGCAATTCGACGGTGGTGCCCTCTTCGCCTTGGAGCAGGCTGACTGCGCCGTCGGGCTGCGAGGTTTTGGCTTCGTTGTAGGGAATGCCGTCGATCTCAAGAATGAGATCGTAGAGGTGGATTCCAGCCTCTTCGGCGGGGCTGCCACGGGCTAGTTGCACCACCAAGCCGCCGTCGTCGGTATCGTAGATGACGGTGCCGATGCCGATGTATTCGCTTTCGCCGTAGAACTCAAGGTCCTCCTCGATCGCTTCGCTAGGCGAGAGGAAGGTGGAGTGGTCGTCGCCGAGTCGGTCGATCAGTTCATACATGAGTTCGTAGAAGTCGTCGTTGTTGGTGGTGGTGGCGACTCGCGGTGCAAATTCTTCGTGAATGGCTTGCCAATCGTTGCCGTTGAAGTCGCGGTAAAGATAGCGATCGTTGACGAGGTTCCACGCTTCTTCAAAGACGGCCATGCGTCCTTCGGCGTCGAGTTCTGGGAGTTCGTCGAGTTCGTCGAGTTCGTCGGGCGCGAAGGTTGGTTCAGGGATCGCTGGTGCGGTTGGTGGAGGGTTTGGCGATTGCCCCAATGGGAATGGGAGTTGCGGGCTACAAGCACTGAGAAAAAGGACAAATGCAAAAATACATGTGATGATTTTTTTCATAGATGGTTGTTTGTCCTTTGTGCATAGTTCGTGTCCTGTTTATTATACCGATATTCTTGACGCTGGGGCTTGACGGCTTCTATGGGTTGTTATCCACTGCTACGCGCAGGGTATCGGTATCACCTGTTTGAGGAATGTGGGTATCAGTTGAAAACCAGCATCACGCCATCACATTCACGCGCCGTTTGTGTACGTAATCTTTCGGATTTGGTATCACCTATCTGCCTCACGGGACGCCACGGCGTGAAAGCGGCGCAGCCATGCGCTGCGGAGCAGCGCGTAAAGTGCGCGCGTTGTGGCGCGAAGCGCCATCATTGTCCGAGCGCGCACACGTTGTGCACGACGTCGTTCTCCCGTAGCGACGGGCGATCACGGGCGGTTGCCTCTTTTTCCATATTCCGTATGGGGAACGGCTTGGTGAGGCGGTTGTTGGTTGGCTGATCGGTGCGGATTGTGGCAGCGTGGTGGTACTATTGCGGATTGACAATCTTGGCGATCAGCCCCACAATAAGAGGTATGCGGTGATGTAACTGGAAGGAGGGTATATGTCGTATTTCCTCGGTCTGGATATCGGCACCAGTGGGGCGAAGGCGCTTATTTGCGATGAACGCGGACGTGTTTTAGCAACCGCTTTGGCTGAGTACCCGATCTCCAGTCCGTTCCCGCTATGGAGCGAACAGAACCCCCACGATTGGTGGAATGGCGCTCGGCAGGCGCTTCGCGATGTGGTCGCGCGGGCAGGTGTGTCCGGCAGTGAGGTCGCTGCGCTGGGCTTGACGGGCCAGATGCACGGCGCGGTGTTCTTGGATGCGCAGGGTGAGGTGATCCGCCCGGCGCTGTTGTGGAACGATCAGCGCACTGCAGCCGAGTGTGCGGAGATTACGCAGCGTGTCGGTGCCGAGCGGTTGATTGAGATCGCTGGCAATCCGGCGCTGACGGGTTTCCAAGCGCCGAAGATTGTGTGGCTGTTGAACAATGAGCCTGAGCATTACGCTCGTTTGGCGCATGTTCTGCTCCCCAAGGATTACATTCGTCTGTTGTTGACTGGCGAGCACGCGACCGATGCGGCTGATGCGGCGGGGACGTTGTTGCTCGATCTGCGCACGCGCGATTGGAGCGCCGAGATTCTGCGGGCGCTGAATATTCCTCGCGAGTGGTTGCCCAAGGTGTACGAGGGGCCGCAGGTGACGGGTTCGCTGTTGCCGGATGTGGCCGCTGAGCTTGGTTTACGCGCTGGTCTGCCGGTGATCGCTGGCGGCGGCGATAATGCGGCGGCGGCGATCGGTACGGGGATTGTGCGCCCTGGCGTGATCAGTAGCAGTATCGGTACGAGCGGTGTGGTGTTCGCGCACGCCGATCAGATCGCGCTTGATCCGAAGGGGCGTTTGCACAGTTTCTGCCATTCGGTGCCGGGCAAGTATCATTTGATGGCGGTTTCGCTGGCGGCGGGTGGTTCGTTGCAGTGGTTCCGCAATACGCTGCGCAGCCAACTCGGGGCCGATGCTGATCGTTTGACGTACGATGTGTTGAGCGAGCAGGCGGCGGCGACGCCGATCGGGGCCGAGGGTCTGATCTTCCTGCCGTATCTGACGGGCGAGCGCACGCCGCACCTTGATCCACTGGCTCGTGGCGCGTTTATCGGCCTTACCTCGCGGCACGGTGTGGGCCATATGGTCCGCGCGGTGATGGAGGGCGTGGTGTACTCGCTGCGCGATGGCCTGGAGATTATGCGCGACCTGGGCTTGGCGATCGATGATGTGCGGGCGACTGGCGGTGGCGGTCGCAGCGCGTTCTGGCGGCAGATGCAGGCCGACGTCTACGGCGCGCCCGTTTCGACGCTGTCGGCGGAGGAGGGTCCGGCGTATGGTGCGGCGCTGTTGGCGGCGGTGGGTGCTGGGCACTTCGCCGATGTCGATGAGGCGGTGGCGAGCTGTGTCTCGGTGAGTAGCGTGACGGAGCCGAATCCCGCGGCTCAGGTGCGCTACGATCAGGTCTACGAGATCTACCGCGGTCTGTACGCCACGTTGCGGAACGATATGCACCGCCTGGCTGCGTTGTAAGTTGATCATATTGGGCACCGTACCTGTGTGGTGTGCGGTGCCTTTTTGATGCATATGCTCGAGATCATTCGCCAACCGATTTCCACTCATCCACGTTTGGCGGTGTTCGATTTTGATGGTACGCTTTCGCTCATCCGCTGCGGTTGGCAGCAGGTGATGGGCGAGTTGATCGTCGAGGAGTTGCGTAAGACTCCCACGCAGGAGACGCTGACGCAGTTGCGTCGGGTGGCGAAGGATTATATCTCGCGCTCAACGGGTTCGCCGACAATCGAGCAGATGGCGTGGTTGGCGGCGGCGGTGGAGCGTCGTGGCGGCGCAGCGGCGAGTCCTGCGACGTACAAGCGTTTGTTCGATGCGGCGATGGCAAGTCGCATTACGGATCGCTTGGCGAGTGTGCGCGAGGGCGTGAAACTTCCTGATCAGTTGATGGTGCCGGAGGCGCGCACGCTGCTCGATGCGTTGCAGCAGCGCGATATCCCGATGGCGTTGCTGAGCGGCACCGACCGCAATCATGTGTTGCGCGAGGCCAGTGCATTGCGGATCGACCATTATTTCGGTGAACGCGTGTATGGGCCTGGTGCGCACGATCCACAGTATTCCAAGGCTGGCGCGATCGCGCAGTTGTTAGAGGAGTTCGCGCTGCCCGGTTCGGCGCTGGTATCGTTCGGCGATGGCCCCACCGAGGCGGCTGCGGTGCGGGCGGTGGGTGGCATCGTGGTGGGCATCGCGCTCGATGAGGAGCACGGCACACGCATCGATAGGCTCAAGCGCGCTACGCTGATCGAGGCGGGAGCCGATATCATTATGCCGCACTTTGGCGAGGCCGAGCAGTTGGTATCGCTGCTGTGGCCGTAACGCGCGTGTTCTTGTTCTCTGGTCGTCGTTGGTTCGAGTATTAGTGTTATTCGATAAGCAATTGTTTCATTGCAGCACTACATCCTAAACGCTTATGAACACACAACGCCTTCAAGAATTGATCGACCGTTTCGCTGGTCTCCACGTGTTGGTGATCGGCGATTTTCTGTTGGACCGCGTGCTTCAGATCGATCCCGCTCTGAAGGAACGCTCGGAGGAGACGGGCCTTGCGGCGCATCAGGTGGTTGATGTGCTGTCGCGGCCCGGTTCGGCTGGCGCGGTGACCGCGAGCCTGCGGGCGCTCGGCCTGCATGTGGCGGTGATCGGCCCGGTTGGCGACGATGGCGAGGGCTACGAGTTGCGCCAAGGACTGCGCGCTCTCGATGTCGATGATGGCACGCTATTGACGACGCCGGGGCGGCGCACTCCGGCCCGCATGCAGTCGGTGGTGATGCAGGAGGGTGCGCCCCATCCGTTGGATCGCATCGACATCCACGCGCACACGCCGATGTCCTCGCATTCGGAGGAGGCGCTGATCGCGCGGTTGCGGGCTTTGGCGCCCCGCGCGCGGGCGGTGCTGGTGATCGATCACGCGGCGCGGCCCGGCTACGGCGCGATCACCGAGCGCGTGCGCAACGCGCTGACCAGCATGGTCTGGCAGTTCCCCGATACGCCGTTCCTGGCCAGTTCGCGCACTCAGATCAACCAGTTTGAGCGGTTGACGTGGAAAGTGAGCGCCCTGGAGGCTGCCAAAGCGGTGTGGCCCGACTACGACGGCACGCCGGATCGCGATGTGGCGCAGAAGGCCGGTGAGGCGCTGCGGCAGCAGAGCGGTGCGCCGCTGTTCGTTACGCTCGGCGCCGATGGCATGCTGGTGTTCGATGATGACGGCACGACGCACGTGCCGGGCGTGCCTGTGGCGGATTCCAGCGAACTGCCCGGCGCTGGCGACAATGCGATCGCCGCGATAGCCGCGAGCCTCTGCGCGGGCGCCTCATACACCGAGGCGGCGCTGGTGGGCAATTTGGCGGCGGCGGCCACCATTCAGCAGTTCGGTAGCCGCGGCATGGCCACCCCCGAGCACATGCTAGAACTGTGGAACGCGCGCTAATCCTGTGACGTGGCTACGAGGTCGGCGCTGTGCTCGACGCAGCGCCGACTTTTAACTGTCGTTGCGGGTTGCGTTGGCCGTCTCGCGCAGGGAGGGCACCAGGCGCGGCCAGAGTTGCAGCACCCAGGCTACCGCCGCAACGCCGTAGCATCCCCAACTCAGCAGGTCGAGCCACGAGCTATGGCCGAACATCGCGAGCGTGCTGGCGATCAACGCGCTGATCACGCCGATGTTCAGCGCCGCATACCCCAACCATATCAGCTGCACACTGTTGCGCCAACTGCGTGCTGGGATGCGCGGCAGAATCCAGATCGCCACCCCGCAGGCCAACTGCACCATCCAGCCGAGCAGCAGCACGTGCATGTGCACCCAGCGCCAGCCGAGCAGCATCGGCAGCACGGCCAACCCCTTGCTCACCAGCATCGCGCCGCCCAGCATTGTGCCTAAGCCCAGCCACAGTAGCGCCGTGCGCACAATCACCACGCTCACCAACGGCATGCCGACCTCCTACGCCTTCGGTTGGCGCGACCGCTCCGCGCGGCCCTTCACACGCGGCCACAGCAGCCACACAAACGCCCACATACTGAGCACCTGCAACAGCCCCGAGAGCGCCAGCGCCCATCCCGGCCAGGGCGCAAAGCCCCAACTGTGCAACGGCTCGGCCACGGCGCGCAGCAACAGCCCGGCGTTTAGGCTCGCATACGCGAACCAACCGAGGCGCTCGTTGCCGTGCGGCAGTTCGCGCGAGAACGGCGGGAACAGCCACAGCGCCACGCCGCAAATCAGTTGCGTCGTCCAGCCGACCATCAACAGGTGGTAGAACACCGGCATTAGCGCGCCCAAGCCCAGGCCCCAGCGCAAGCCTTGGTCGAGCATCATCAGTGCGCCAACCACCACAGCCGCTATCAGGTAGGCCAGCGCCGTGCGGATGATCACACGCGATTGGAAGTACATCGCAATCCTGCCTAACTCGGCATCAACCCGGCCCGTCGGCGGTGACAACTGAAGTACGCGAACGACTCGCTGGTGCTGCGGAGCGCGCGGCGGCTGCCACGGGGGATCACGAACAGTTGGCCCTGCTCAAGCGGGAACTCCTCGCCATCCACCAGCAAGATTCCGCTGCCCTCAATCACCACGCCGACGACATCCAATCCCTCGTTCACGTGCTCGGCCACGCCTTCGCCAGCGCGAAACCGCAGCACATTCATATTGAACTGCTCGCTGTTCAGGCTCCAGATCGGCCCCTCGCGCTGCTCCTGCTCCAGCAGCGCCGCCAACGAAAGCACCACAGCCTTTGATGCGTTATTCATCACGATTCCTTGTGGGTTATTGGGAGGATGAGAGAGAAGCGTTCGCCACATTATAGCGCGTAATCTCGCGTTCACAAAGTGGGAGGCCACAGCGTGGGGTAAGGGCTATTGCTGCGTGGGTTGATGGTGCTGGCGCAAAAGGGGCAACCGCGTGCGGCACCGCCCGTGGTCATGCTCCGGGCTTTGGAGTGCCAGCCAGGGCGGCGATGAATGGGCTACAGGTAACTGCGGCAGTGTGGGGCGCGGCTTGAAGGCCCCCAGGGCAGTAGCAACGGCTTGTGGCCGCCCGAAACGAGCGACCACAAGCCAAGAACAAACGCCTACAGAACTTCCACCACTCCTCGTCCGCCATCGATGCGCACGCGCTGGCCGTTGTGCAGCAGGCTTAGCGCATTGCGTACCGCCATCACGGCGGGCAAGCCCAATTCGCGCGCCGTCACCGCGCCGTGCGAGAGTGGCCCGCCGCTCTCTACCACCACGCCCGATGCGCTGTAGAACAGCGGCGTCCACGCCGGATTCGTGGTGCGCGCCACTAGGATCGCGCCCGCCGGGAACTGCCCGAAATCGTCGGGGCCGCGCACCACAAACACCGGACCTTCCACCGTGCCAGGGCTACCCGCTAGGCCGCGCAAATGCCCAGGCTGCTCGGTCTGTTCATCGGCCTGCTGAGGCGGTGCGCCCAACTCCCAGGGTGGCGTAGTGTGGTGCGCTCGCTCGTAACTGGCCCGTGCGCTGGCGATCTGGGCGCGGTAGTCGATCTCGGGCGTGTTCGGTAGCGCCGCGATCAGCTCAGCCAACACATCGCGCCGTAGGAAGAACAGGTCGTCGGCCCGCTCGATCACACCCATCTTCTGCAATCGCCGACCGAGTTCGCGGCCCGTGCGGTGCCCCTCGGCGTTCAGGCGCGTGGTCTCGAAATGCTCGATATCGTCGAGGCTGGCGTAGGTGCGCGACAACCGAATCAATTCGTGGATGAAGAAGCCCAACTCGCTGGGCAACTGCGCCAGCAGCGCCTGTTCGGCGACGAACTGCTGCAGACGCTGTTGTCTGTCGCGCTCGGCGTAGTTCGGCAGCGCATCGGCCCGCAACAGGCTCGCGATCTGGTCGAGCACCACCCACGGCTGCCCGCTCCAAGTCGGCTGGTAATAGTCCATATCGACCTCGCGATGCCCATAATCCTCGATGAATCGCTCGAAGCGCTTCGCGAACGCGGGATACGCCGCCAAGCGCCCCTGCTCGATCAGCGCGCGGCCCTCGCCGTTCAGCAACTGCTCGCGCAACGCCGGGGATTGCGCCGCCAACTGCACCAGTTCGGCCAGTTCGCGGTTCACCAGCGCCGTGCGGGTCTCCGGTGCGCTGCACAGGACGGTGACGAGTTCGGTGGCCTGCTTGGCATCGAGCATCATGCTCAGCAGGTGATGCAACACGCGATGCAGGATGCTGTGCGCCAGCGAGATCGTGATGTTCGGGCGGAAGTACGCGCAACCCAAGCGGTTCAACTCCTCCAGATGCGCCCACAACTCCGGCACGCTGAGCGCGCTCAGGTTGCGGCTGCTCAACCGCCCGATCGCCAGCAAAAAGCGGTCGAGGTCGCGCTGCCACTCGCTCGGCAGGTCGAGCAGCCACTGGTAGTGCTCTCTGAGGCGCGGCAACTCGGCGATCAGTTCATCCAAGGTACGGGCATTGAACGGGCGGAAGCCGCTCACCAGGCGCACGGCGTTTTGGTTGCCGTAGATGTACGAGTCGAACATCGCGAACCACGTGCCGACTGGCGGCATGTTCATGCGGGCCAGCGCTTGGGGCAGCGCCTCCTCGAAAGCTTGGCTGAGAAAATCCCACACCAGCGGTGTCATCGGGTTCGGGAAGCGCTCCGCTGATTCGTCGCGCGTCCAGTGCGGCGGGATGCGCGTGATGGGCCGCGATTGCAGCAGGTAGAAGCGTCCCTCGTGCAGGCCCCACTCGATATCCTGCGGCCAGCGGTAGTGATCGGCCACGCTGCGCACCAGCGCGCCCAACTCGGCCAGTTGCGCATCGCTCAGACAGGGCGTGGTGGCGACCGAGACGTCCAACTCTCGCACCACAGTGCCCTGTCCGCTCGGCATCACCGCCATCTGCTTATTGGCGATTTGCGCCTCGCGCACCGCAAACGTCTCGCGATCGAGCCGCCAATGATCGACCGCCGCCTCGCCGGAGACGACCGACTCGCCCAAGCCTAGGTTCGCGTCGATCACCAGCTCGTCCATCCGCCCGCTGACGGGATTGATCGAGAAGGCCACCCCGGCCACCTCGCAGGGCACCATCTGCTGCACCACTACGGCCATCGCCGCATCGCTATCGGCGAAGCCCTGGCTGCGACGGTAGTGCACCGCCCGCTCGCCCCACAGCGAGATCCAGCACTCCTTGATCGCTGTGAGCACCGCGGTCGCGCCGCGCATATTCAGGAACGTATCGTGCTGGCCAGCGAAGGCCGCGTTGGCCCCATCCTCGATCGTCGCCGATGAGCGCACGCTCCATGCCTGATCGGCGGGGAAGTTCGCCAGCGTTGCGCGCACCTCCGTCTCGACTGCTGCGGGCAAGGGGCGCTCCTTGAGCGTTTTGCGCATACGGGCCGCGTATTGCGCGAGGTCGGCATCGTCGCTGTGTTGCGCCAGCAGATCGCCGATGAACTCGCGGTAGGCCGTTGCGCTCACGGTGAAGCCCTGCGGCACCAGGAATCCGGCGGCTGTGAGGCGCGCCAAGTTGGCACCTTTGCCGCCGACCTGCTCGGTATCGGTTGCACGCGGGTCGCTGAAATGCAAGATATAGTTCATCTCGAATCTCCTTGTGCGATACGGCGCTATGGCCGCTGATCGGTGGTATCGAGCGCTCGCATCGCCAACCACAGCGCCACCCAAGCCAGCAAGCCGCCAACGAGCAGATCGATCACGTAGTGATAGCGCAAATAGATGGTGCTCAGCCAGAGCACGCCAACCGGCACCACGAGCAACCGATACGCGCGGGGCGCTACTCGTCGATACCAGAACAGCAGGAAGGCTGATGCCGCGATATGCAGGCTCGGGAACACGTCGAAGCCCGGCGCGCCCGTATCGACCAGCCATGCGTTGAGGGATGTGAAGAAGCCACCTGTAATCGGTGTTTGATACTGATCGGCGAAGGCCACATACGGCCCCTGTGCGGGAAAGAGCGTGTAGCCCAGAAAGCCAACCGCGTAGACCGTCCACAAGCCGATCGCGCAGGCGGCCTGTTGCTGCAATGGGCCGTGAAACACTCGCACCATCTCGGCGATCAGCAGCACAAACAGCAGCATATAGCTGAGCGAGAAGATGTCGCTGATGCCTGGGCGATAGATCCAGGCGGCCTGCGTATCGAGCCAGTGGTACAGATCGAACTGCAAGATGCGGCGGTCGATCGCGGCCAATTCGTGATCCCAGGAGGTTTTGACGCCCAGCGCGGGGACCACGATCGCGGTGGCCTGATACAGCAGGTTCATGATCAGGAAGGGGTAGAGCAGCCGGATACGCTGCCAAAGCTTGGCGCGCGGCTGATCGGCCAGCATGCAGCCGCGCAGCACCAGCAGGGCGTAGGGCAACAGCAGTGCCACGTAGATGCTCAGCGCCAGCGCGGCCTGCCCGACCAGCAGCAATCGCATCGCCATCAGCAGGCAGAACGCGCTCCAGATCAGTTCGTGCAGCAACGGTTGACGGAGCGATGCGCCGAACTGCCAGGGAAAGCCGATGATTAGCGTTGTTGTTCGGCGGCGCTTTGTGTGCGATACCATTGCAGCGTGTCCTTTCGCAGTTGCGCCGATGCCGCCGCGAGGGTCGGCGCAAACAGCGCGTTGAGCAGCATCGTTGTTGCGATGCGCCACGGTCGCCACACCAACAGCCCGATCAGCGAGGCCACAAACGCGATCAGCAGCAGCATCGGGTTGAATAGGCCTAAGGCCACTGCCAGCACGATCCACCACAGCAGGCCCATCGGCATGCCAGCCAGCATCCGCCAGACGCCGATCACATTCGGCGCATCGGCGAGGCGTTTGGCCACGACGTGGCCCGTCAGCAGGATCGGCGCGTTGATCAGGGTCGCCAACGCTAGCACGGGCGTCCACCCGACCACGAACAGGGCGGTCAGCAGGGTGTTGTGGGTTGGGAACAGCGGCGCGTTGGAGAAGTGGAAGGTACGCGCGCTCTGCAACAGCCGCCAATCATCGAGCAGGTCCATCGCCGCTTGATCGCCGTGGGCCAATGCCTGCGCCAATGCCCGGCAGAGCGCGCCGTGGCTGAGCGTTGTGCCCATTGTAGCCAGCGTCGCGATTCCTTCGATGGCCCGTTGCTGCTCGGCGTCCTGCGCCTGCACCGTGATCGCGGCGAGTGCGGTGCGCACCTTTTCGAGCAGTTCCATGCGCTGCTGCGCAGGCGTCAGCGTATCATCGAGCGTGGTGGGGATCGGCTCGCCGATCGTCACTTCGACGGGGCCGCGAAAGGCGGGGCCATCGGGGTAGTGCAGACCAACGGGGATGAGCGGCGCTTGAATGTCGTGCAGTTCGAGGCGTTGGGCGATGGTGGCGATGCCTGGGCGAAGCGGCAGCAGTTGCGGGCCGAGAGCGCTGGTGCCCTCGGGGAAGACGCAGAGCGTGCCTCCCTCGGCGATCAGCGCCACGGCCTGATCGAGTGCGTGGCGGTTTTTGGCCCGTCCCTGCGAGCGTTCGTGTGAGCTGGCGTGCTCCTGGTCGCTGGTTCGCTCGACCACCAACCCTGCCACAAAGTGGCGCATGATCGGGTGATGGGCGAGGTTGGCGCCGACCATAAAGGTCCAGTGCGGCGCGACGTTCGCTAGCACCATTCCGTCGAGCATACCGTTGCGGTGGTTGCTTGCGATGAGCGCGCCCTGGCTGGGCATACGCTCCCCACCGTACACTCGTGGCCGTGCGAAGTAGATCGCCGCCGCGAGCCGACCAAGCGGATAGACCCACCATCCCCCGTGAAGTTGTACGCTGCCAAGTGCGTTATGTGTTCGACGCTGCCATGCGTGCATCATGCCCATCTCCTTCGTATGCGAACTGCCGCCAGCATACGGGAGATAGGGCTGTACAATCCAGGGAATTTACTGCCAAAAACTGTACGGTGAGGGGATTTGTGGGAAATTCACAGATTACGCAGATTACGCAGATGAGGTTTTGTGTAGGGTTGTGAGGGCGTTTGGTGGCGTGATGGATGGGGAGCGCTCAACACGCCGAAAAAGCCTCAGCACGAATCGTGTGAAGCTTCACCAAATTAGGGATTGAGCTATTTACAACACGCGATGTTAGGCAACTTGGCGTGGCTCTGCGCCAAACATGAGTATTGGGCTACAGTAGACTAGCGCGCCATGCTCTTTCTTCGCGATGCCCAGGGTACAGAGCCATTTCGCGATGGTGGTGGCTCGGCGGCGGGCGGTGCTTTCGGAGAGCGGGGCGAGTTGTTGAAGGAGTTGCGCGATATCTGCGTTGCTCAGGACTTTTTTGGTGCGCAGTTCCGCGACGATGGTGCGTGTAGGCTCGCGTTCGCTCACCAGGCGGCGTAAGGCGCGCCGTTTGCTGAGGAGATCGTAGCCCAGGAAGGCGCGACCATAGGTGGTGAGCGTGAGTTCGCCGTTGCTATCGTGCTTGATCAGGTTGAGCGTCTGCGCGGCTTGTGCGTAGTAATGGCCTTGCCGGGGCACTTTGCCGCCTAAAAAGGCTGCAATGCCGTCGCAGGTGGTGATGTTGCGTGCCAGGGCTTCGGGGACGCGTGCCACGTCCCAAATGAGGTCGGCCTGGGGGATGTCGTGGGTGGCAATGTGCATCATCTCGTATTCCTCGTTTGTTCGTCATTCGTACCAAATGCCACAGAACACCTGTTCCTATTGTACCATACTGTGATGCGTTTGTAAACATTTGTTCTATTTGTCTTTTTTGTGCTGTTGAGTAGCGTCACGTTGAGGTTTTGCGGTTACCCGGTCGCCAGATGGCCACGCTGCTGTAGCACTGGTGCGGGTGTGCTTGATGGTGTCTGCTGCAAATTTAAACGGGAGCATGATCACGGGCGCTGCGGATGAGGTTGCGCTTTTTTTCCCAAAATCATTGCATGGTTGTCGATTGACAAGCGGGCGGGGCTGTGCTAGATTGTTGCTAATCGATAGCAAACGTTGACGGGGAATAGTACGCGCCGTGCCGGGCGTCCAGCGAGTCAAGGTGAGTGAGAGCTTGATCAGCAGGCTAGCGCCGAACCCACCCCCGAGTTGCCGCCGAAGCCGTGTTGGATAAGGTTGGCCGGTGAGTCCTCCGTGATCGGGACGCGCCCTCGCTATTGCGGTGGCGGCTGAGTGGGGGCGTTGCCCCAAGCAAGGTGGTACCGCGGTTTTTCCGTCCTTGAGCAGTTGGCTCAGGGGCGTTTTTTATTGCTGTTTGTGGAGGTTGTATGCGACTCTCAACGTTGTTTGGTCGCACGTTGCGCGAGGCGCCTGCGGATGCTGAACAGCGCGGGCATCAGCTTGTGCTGCGGGCCGGTTTGGCGCGTCAGTTGCAGGCTGGTAGTTATGCGTTGTTGCCGTTGGGCTTGGCGGCGCTGCGCCGGATCGAGGCGCTGATGCACGAGGAGATGGAGCGCATCGGGGCGCAGGAGTTTCGCACGCCGCTGATCCAATCGACGGCGGCGTGGGAGCAGAGTGGTCGGGCGGCGTTGTACGGGCCGTTGATGTTGCAGATGACCGACCGCTCCGAGCGTCCGCTGTTGTTTGCGCCGACGCACGAGGAGGCGGTGGCGGAGTTGGCGCGCCGTGAGGTGTCGTCGTACCGCCAGTTGCCCGCGCTGATCTATCAGATTACGACGAAGTACCGCGATGAACTGCGCGTGAAGGGCGGCTTGATGCGGTTGCGCGAGTTTACGATGCTCGATGCATATTCGCTGGATGCCGATGATGCGGCACTCGATGCGGCGTATGCGCAGTTGGCGGCGGCCTTCGAGCGGATCTTCGAGCGCTGCGGGGTGCGCTTTGTGACGGTGGAGGCCAGCGCGGGCGAGATGGGTGGCCGCGATTCGCGGGAGTATATGGCGATCTCGACAGCTGGCGAGGATACGTTGGTGCTGTGCGCGCAGTGCGGCTACGCGGCGAATCTGGAGGTGGCGGTGGCGGCGCACGGTCCGGCGGTTATTCCAGAGGGCGGGCCGATGCAGGAGGTGGAGACGCCGAATTGCGCGACGATCGCGGATGTGGCGGCGTTTATGCAAGTGCCGACATCGGCTACGGCGAAGGCGGTGTTTTTCGATACGCCGGAGCGCGGCTTGGTGTTCGCGGTGATTCGCGGCGATCTGGAGGTGAGCGAGGATAAGTTGCGGGCGGCGGCTGGCGTTTCGGCGCTGGCTCCGGCGAGCTTGGAACAGATCGCGGCTGCGGGCGCGGTGGCGGGCTACGCTTCTCCGGTCGGTCTGCAGATTCAGCGGCCCGATGCGCCGGAGAGCGGTGTGTATGTGATCGTCGATGAGTCGGTGGTGTCGGGCGGCGCGCTGGTGGCGGGCGCGAACCGTGTTGGTTACCATTTGCGCGACGTGGTGTACGGTCGCGATTGGGAGGCGACGCGGGTTGCCGATATTGCGTTGGTGCGCGAGGGCGATGCGTGTGTGCGCTGCGGTGGCGCGCTCAGCTTCGAGCGGGGCATTGAGATCGGCCATATCTTTAAGCTTGGCACGCGCTACACCGAGGCGCTCGGCACGACGTTCCTCGATGCGAACGGCAAGCCCAAGCCGATTGTGATGGGTTCGTACGGCATCGGTTTGGAGCGTCTGCTGCAGGTGATCGTCGAGCAGCACAGCACCGAGACGGGGATCGCGTGGCCTGCGGCTATTGCGCCGTGCGATGTGCATTTGGTGCGGCTTGGCAAGGGCGAGGCGGTGCGCGCCGCTGCGGATGCGGTGTACGAGCAGTTGCGCGCGGCTGGTTGGCGTGTGCTCTACGATGATCGCGATGAGAGCGCGGGCGTGAAGTTCAACGACGCTGATCTGATCGGCTTGCCGGTGCGGGTGCTGGTGAGCGAACGCTTGCTGGCCGATGGGTTGGTGGAGGTGAAGCCGCGTGGTCAGGAGGCGCAAAAAGTGGCGCGCGAGGAGCTGCTTGCCGCGTTAGGATGATCTGTTCGCGAGCGCCGAGGCTGGTTTGGCTTCGGCGCTTTTGTGTGAGATATTATGACTATATGGATATTTTCGTGAAATAGTCATATTTTTGTTTTGTGTAACCTTAAGCCGCTGGTTTTTTAGGATGCCGTTGGAGTGAGTCGTTAGGCAGAGTGCTGTTGATGTGCTATGCGCCACTGCCCAGGTGGCTGGCCCTCCCATTGCTGGAAGGCGCGGTGGAACGAGGTGGGTTCCTGGTAGCCGAGCAGGAAGGCGATCTCGGTCAGTTCTAGCTTGGAGGCTTGCAGATACGTCTTTGCGAGTTTGTGCCGCACCTGCTCCAGCAGTTGTTGAAAGTGTACGCCCTCCTCGGCGAGGCGGCGCTGCAGGGTGCGCGCGCTGATGTGCAGTTCCTGCGCGATGTCGTGGATGGTGGGCGAATTGCCCGCGATGCGTTTGAGCAAGAGCTCTGCGACCTGCTCCACGAAGCGCTGCGGCGAGCTGTGCGGCTGTAGCTCGGCCTCAAGTTGTGGCTCGATCAGGGCTAGTAGTTCGGGGTTGGCGCTTTTGAAGGGTAGTTTGATGTCTTCGTCTTTGAAGATGAGCAGGTTGTTCGCTGCGCCAAACTCGATCGGGCACTGAAAGAACTGCTCGTAGACCGCTCGATCGCTCTCCTGCCGCTGAAACAACACCCGTGCGGGATGGATGTTACGGCCCGTGCCGCGCCTCCCAAGCTCAAGCATATGGGCGAACGTGGCGTCGAGCAGGATAGCTGGCGGGGTTTGTTCGCTGAGCCAGCTGATTTCGATATGCCAGTGCTGGCCCTGCTGCGTTAGCGAGATCTCTTCGGCGCTGAAGAGGCGTTTGTACCGCCCGATTTTCTCCAATGCATCCTGGAACGAGTTCGCCGAGAGCGCCGTGATCCACAGCGGGTCGTACGGTTCGTTTTGGAGGAGGCGCGAGACCTGCAAGCCGATTGTGGGGTCGTCGAGGTGGGCAGTGAGGCTCCGCCAGAGCGCGAACCATTGCTCAACGCTCAGGCGGATATGCTCTTGTTGCAGCAGATTGGCGGGCAATTCGGCCTGCCGCAGGATATCCGCGATGGGCAGATCCATCGTTCTGATGCGGGTAATCACCGAACGGCTGACTCTTATCTGGCTCATCGGCTGCTGTCCTTTAGCTTCACAAGTCCGAGTTGGATTAAGCTCTGCGCGGTGGCCACGATCGTCTTGGTGGTGGGGCGCGGCGTCCAACCCAGTATGGTGCGGGCTTTGGCGTTGTTCGGCGCACGAATATGGCCGATCTCGTGACGAAAGGTCCGTACGGTATCGTTGAAGTGTGCCATAAGGTGCACGATCCAGTCGGGCAGTTGGCGCGTCGGGACGCGAGCGGCGGCTGGGCCGAGTTGCGTTTTGAGCACGCTGGCGATGTTTTGCAGGCTGAGGCTTTCGCCGGATGCGGCGATAAAGCGTTGTCCCTTGGCATCGGGATGCGTCATAGCCCGCAGGTGCAGGTCGGCTAGGTCGCGCACATCGACCATGTTGATGTACAAGCGGGGCAGTGCCCGCACAGCGCCATTCAACATGAGATGGAACACTTGGATGCTCGCCGAGAAATCGCTGCTGAGCACCGGGCCGAAGACGCCAACCGGGTTAACGACCGCCAATTCGAGCGTGTTGTTCGGCTGCGCGACAAAATCCCAGGCGGCCCGCTCCGCGATGGTTTTCGATTTCATGTACGTAGTCACATTGCCGTGGATATTGGTCCAGTTTTCTTCGGTGAAGGGGCCGTTGCTGGCTGGTTGGCCGTAGGCGACCGCCACAAACGACGAAGTGAGCACCACCCGCTTGACCCCGGCGGCTTGGGCGGCGCGCAGTACACGTAAGGTGCCATCGCGGGCCGGAACGATCATATCGTCTTCGTTTTTGGGCATGGTGAGGGAGAATGGCGACGCCACGTGCAGCACGTACGTGCAGCCAGCGACGGCCTCCGCCCAGTTGTGGTCGGATGTGAGGTCGGCGGCCACGAACGAGAGTTGATCGCCAGCGTCGGTGCCCGCCCGCTTCAGCATCGCGCGCACATCGGCCTCGCGCGCCAGCGAGCGCACAGTGGTGCGCACACGATAGCCAGCCTGCAACAAGTGCATAATGCAGTACGCCCCGACAAATCCCGAACCGCCCGTTACGAGCACTGTTTCGCTGTTCATCGCTCCATCCTTGTGTATTGTACTCACGAATGCTTGGGTTTACTATAGTTGGAGAGAGCGATTTTCTCATTAGCGAATCGCGCCAAGCTCTTAGCAGAACACGCCAATGCTAGCTGTTTGTGGTGAAATGAGTGAAGCCGAGGTGCTGTTGCACCATCGGCTTCACAACAAGCGGCTCTATTGGCTGTACGGTTAGATCCGTATGCCGGGTAGGTAGAGTTGATGCGGGTCTTTGTCCTCGCTGGCGGAGCCCGTCACACCCAAGGGCGTGTACGCGCCCAAGCCCGGGAAGACCGCGCTCAGCCGATTGTTGCCCAGGCGACGCATGATGATCTCACTGAGCACGGTGCGGTAGTCGGTGGTGATGCGCAGGTCTTGGCTCTGATCGAGATCCTCCAGGCCCGGCCACTTGCCGTAGACCTTGCCGCCGTTGGCCTTGCCTCCCAGCACAAACATCACGTTGCCGTGGCCGTGGTCGGTGCCATTGCTGGCGTTGACGCCCAAGCGCCGACCGAACTCACTCATCACCACGATGGTGATTTTGTTGGTGTGATTGGGCAGATCGTTGTAGAAGGCGTGTAGGCCGCGCGCCAGCGTATCGACCAGATTCGAGAAGTAGCCGTTCTCGCCCACGCCCTGATTCTCGTGCGTGTCCCAGCCTCCTAGATCGACGGTCGCCACGCGCAGGCCTAGATCGAGCTTGATGGTCTGCGCGATCAGCTTGAGCGAGCTGCCGAAGGAGTTGTTGGGATACGGATAATCGGGCACGTAATCGAGGTCGTCGATCGCGCGGAAGCTGTCGATCGTCTCGATGGTGCGCTTGCCCGCCTGATGCAGCACACCGCTGCCATCGTACAGTTTGCGCAGCGTCTCGTACATGGTGCTGTTGGTGTCGCTGTTGTAGCGCCAGTGTGCCGAGAGGTTGAAGCCGCTGATGCTGTTCATCGCCACCGCGCCGGTGTCGCCGAGCAGCGACGATGGGTTGGCGCTGCCCGACGACATCGAGGGCATCAGCGTGTTGGGGTGCATCACCTGGAGGTGGCGGGTCAGCCAGCCGCTGGGTGTGTTTTTATTGCCGGGCGTGCCGCGCTCCATATAATCCATCGCGTCGAAATGGCTGCGCGTGTCGTCGTTCAGGCCGCAGGCATGCACGATCGCTAGTTTGCCCGCATCGTACAACTCTTTGAGCGGGGCGGCTTTGTAGTGCAAGCCCAGGCTACTGGTGAACGTGTTGTTCTTCGGGTTGATCTTCAGCACCGCTGCAGCACCGGTGTCCTTCAGGGCGATCGAACCTCGGGCGGAGGCGTAGATGCTGTCGTCGTAGGGCGAGACGAGGCTGAGGCCGTCGCAGCCGCCCCGCAGAAAGACCACGATCAGCATCTCGTCGTTTGCGCTGGTTTGCGGCGCGAACTCGTTTGCGAACACCAAATTGCCGACGCGACCACCCGCCAACGCAGCGATGCTCGCGCTACACCCTACCATGAATTGTCGTCGTGTTAAACTCATAGGTGCTCCTCGTTGCAATGCTGCTTAGCGTGTATGAAAATCGGGGGTCGCGGCGATAAGTTGCACGGCGCTGATCAGCCGATCCTTCACCGCATCGGCGTTGTTCCAGTCGGGTGCGCCGCTCAAGGGTTTGGGTGGCGCATTGACATCGCCGCCCTGCGCCAGGAAGGCGATCAGATGTTGGCGGGCCTGCGGATCGATGCTGAAGCCGCACAGGCGGGCGATCCAGAAATCGATGATTTGGGTGCAGGTGTTGTTCAGATTGGTCTGGCCGACGATATCGATCTTGACGCCGCCGCCCCACGATTGGGTTAGGATGTGGAGCATATTCCAGCGCCGCAGCATCCCGTTCGTCGATGCCCAATAACTCGCGACATCGGGGTGCCCGGTTGGCGTGGGCCATTGGAAGATGCTCTGCCCGGCACTGCTGAACTGCCAGTTGAAGCTATTCCACAGCGCGCCGTTATCGGCGTTGTTGGGATCGATAAAGTCTACGGGCAGGGTGGCGTTCGTGGCGCGCAACAGGGCCGCAGTCGCCTCGAAGGGCCGTTTGACCTTCGCGCCCCAGGTGGTCTTGAAGGCCTGCGAATTGAGGATAACGCGCATCACGCGGGCGATCTGGTCGGGCGAATTGCGGTGTTGCATCCACATCGCCACGGCGGTGTCGATCAGGTCTCCGGGCGGATCATCGGCCACGAAACGGCAGCACAACTTGGTGCAGATGTGGCGGGCCGTGCCGGGATGCCTCGTCAGCAGATCGTAGACCTTCTTGCCATCGCTGAGGTCGGGTTGGTTGCGGGGGATGTTCGGCTCGGGGCCGATGCCCGGCGCGGGGCGGGTGGCCAGCACGGTCTTCGGGTTCGTATCGTGCCACTTCGGGTCGTAGAGGAAGCTACCATCGTCGAGGGTTGGCCGCTCCCAATGGCCGTTGGCGATCGTCCAGCCCGTGAAACAGCGCGCCGTCTCGTAGACATCGTCGTCGATATAGCCGATTGGGAAGGTTTCGTTGCCATAGGTGATGGTTGCGATATCTCCCCGCCTATCGTAAAATTTCAAGTAATTGTCGGAGCCGAGCGTGTGCAGTTCCAACAATTCACGGGCGTAGTTCTCGTTGCCACCCTCACCACCCGCCACACGATTGCTCACATTGTCGAGCGAATACATCATCGCGACACTGCGCCCGACCTCTTCCACGAATGTGCGGAAGTTGCCGAGACAGTGCGTGCGCATGATGCGGTCGTAGACGGGGAACGTCACCGCGATGCGCGTATCGGAGGTCGCGTTCACGTTGAAGTGGTTGTACCAGAACTCGACCATCATCTCCTGCAGTTGGCGTTTGCTGTGGACCGCGCGAATCCACGTTGCGACTCGCACCTCCTCGAACGGGCGAATGCGCTCAGTGTAGTTCGTATTGGTTTTGTGTAATGTCCACAGATCGGTAACGCTCTTATTCAGGTTCGAGAGTGGGCGCACCTCGTGAACGGCGTCGTACTTGATCTTCAGGCGCGCTTGGCTGATCAACGCCTCGCAGGCGCTATCGTCGATGCTAGAAGGCTTCAGTTGTTCTTCGATATAGGCCGCAAGGCCGATGGAGCGCACACGATCGATGTCGCCGGGCCGAGGGCCATATGCCATTCGATGCATAGCGATCGTCGCTGCATCGGGGGTTGCTGCGGGTGTTATTTGTCGGGGTGTTTCGGGAGAGGGAGCGGATAGAGCGCTCGGAGGTTGCGTGAGATCGAGAGTTGAGGAGATCGCAAGGGCCGCGGTTGTGGCGGCACTGCCTTTGAGCAGTTTACGACGCGATAATGCCATGGGCATCCTCCGTGATGATGTTGCGACGATAGAGCCTGGAGGCATCCTTTTTTATCGATCACAAGACTATATGCTCGTTAGCCTATTCGACAATAGACCAATGGTCCTGTGCTGCATATTCCTTCAATCAATGACATATTGGTAGTAGAAACGTTACTCCGCAGTAGAAAGACGTGTTTATAGGTTTGTATATGCATAGTAGCATCACAGAATTGTCATTCTTGTTGGTTGATGTTGGATCACGGCAGAAACGTGCGAATTGTGGAGTTATGCGACTTTGAGCGATAAGGTTCACAAGTGTGCAGAAAGGTGTATCTATGCCAGAAGTCATATTGAGCGATGATTGCGGCAATTCGCCAAAGAATCAGTTCGTTGAGCAGGTGACCGTTGCGCTTCTGTTGCGCGATGCCGCAGTGCTCGAACGTTCGTTGAGCGATGATGCGGTGTGGGAGTTGCCGGGCAGTGGAGTGTCGTTGGGCAAACCAGCACTATTGGCGGGCCAGCACCTGCCCGCCGATGATCCGATCGCCAAACTCACGATCATTCACGTGCTCACCCACGGGAAGGTTGGCGCGGTGAACGGCGAGGCCGTGTTCGAGAGCGGGCGCGTTTGGCCCTTCTGCACCCTCTTCGTCTTCGCCAATGCGAAGGCCAACAGCATCAGAAGTGTCAGCATGTATATGAACGGGCGTGGAGCGTAGCGTTTCACGTTGCCGCAGATCTCCAACAGAGGGTGGGATGAACGGGGCGCATTGCGGGAGCATCGCGGAGTACGGCGTTACCAAGCCAAAAGCGTTCGCGTTCGCCCCTCAACCATGCTACAATAGAAACCGAGAGGGCCTTTCTAACCTCGAATCGCTTTGGCATCGGGCGCATGTCCATCTGTTCGAGGAATCGTACTCGCTTGGAGTCGAGCGCTTGCGCGACGCTGATAGGTTGACTGGCATATGATACCAACGTTCCGCCTGCTGTTGCTGCTGTTGCTCGGCTCATTGCTGGTCGCTGGAATCGCGTGGCAACCGCTGATGTTTTGGTTGGCGATCGGCTACGTGGTGCTCTTGGGCATTGCGGTGGCGGTCGATTACGCCATAACGACCAAGGCGGGCGAGGTCGAGGCCGAACGGCTCAACGATAGCAAACTGTCGCTCGGCGCGGAGAACGTCATCACGGTGCTGCTGGCGAACCGCAGTGTGCGTCCGTTGCATTTCCAACTGCGCGACGAATACCCCTACCAGTTCAACTCCGATGCAGTGATCCTCTCCGGCGTGGTGGAGCCGTTCAACATTTACGAGGCCCGCTACCACGTCAAGCCTTTGCAGCGCAGCGATTACACCTTCGGCGACATCAACCTGCGCTACATCAGCACGATGAAGCTATTTGTGCGCCAAGTGCGCATTGCCGCCCAAGCGCAGGTCAAGGTCTACCCGAACGTGCTCGATGTGCGCAAGTACGATCTGCTGGCCCGCAAGGGCTTGCTGTTTGAGATCGGCTTGCGGGCCTCGCGCCAGTTCGGCCTCGGCTCCGAGTTCGAGCGGCTGCGTGAGTACAACACCGACGACGAGTACCGCCGCATCAATTGGAAGGCGACCGCCCGCCGCGGCAAGCCGATCGCCGCCGAGTTCGAGACGGAGCGCAGCCAGTACGCTATGTGCGTCATCGACACGGGCCGCCTGATGCGCCCGCCGATCGGCGACCTGGCCAAACTCGATTATGTGATCAACACCGCCCTGATGTTCAGCTATGTGGCGACGCTCAAGGGCGATCATGTGGGCCTGCTCACCTTCGCCGACGATGTGCGCACCTTCCTCGCGCCACGACGCGGTAAAGGGCAGTTCTATCGCATGCTCGAAGCGCTCTACAACGTGCAGTTCGAGCCGGTGGAGGCCGATTACGCGCAGGCGCTCTCGTACCTCGATGTGAAACATAAGCGCCGCTCGTTGGTGGTGGTGTTCACCGATCTCGTCACGCTCGACGCCGCCAAGCCGCTGATCGCGCATATGGCGCGCTTGGCGCAGCGCCACCTGCCGCTCTGCGTGGTGATCTCCGACCCCAACATCACCAACCTCGCCAATCAGGAGATTAGCGAATCGCAGTCGCTCTATCAACGGGCGGTAGCCGAGATGCTGCTCGATGAGCGGCGCATCGTGCTCGATACGCTCAACCGCAGTGGTGTGCTCACGCTCGATGTGCCAGCCGATCAACTAACTGTCAGCGTAATTAATAAATACCTCGAATTAAAAGATCGTGGCGCGATTTAAGCCTTGACAAGCCATGTTTCGCGTGCTACGATCATATATGAATCCATATAAAGACGAGCCATCATTCAGCGTCGGTTGTGTTGCTGCCGAGTGAGTGGGACGATTATGGCGTCTGTTGGGCTAGAACGTTGGGAAAGCGTCGCTCCTCCCCTCAAGGGTTTTCGCGATGGTACGCACCGCCTGATTCCTCCCGCTGAGACAGTTGCTCGTCTTCAACCGCTCCTCCCATTATTTGGCATTACCCGCGTCGCAAATGTGACTGGCCTCGATACCATTGGTATTCCCGTGGTGATGGTCTGTCGGCCAAACGCCCGTTCGCTGTCCGTCTCGCAGGGCAAAGGCGCGGATCTCGCGGCGGCGCAGGCATCCGGCCTGATGGAATCGATCGAGTTGTTCCACGCCGAGCACATCGCGCTGCCGTTGCTGTGGCTTTCCTACGAAGATATTCGCTATCGCTATCGCGTTGCTGACCCCGCTCAGTTGCCGCGCGCCGCGAATGGTCATATGCACCCACACCTGCCGATCCACTGGATCGAAGGGTACGATCTGATGGGGCACGAGTCGGTGTGGCTGCCCTACGAGTTGGTGCACACCAATTACACCATGGCCATGCACCGCAATATGGCGGGCTTCTTGGCGACTTCGAACGGCTTGGCATCGGGGAATCACCTGCTGGAGGCGATCAGCCACGCGATCTGCGAGGTGGTCGAGCGCGACGCTACCACGCTCTGGCGATTGCTGCCCGATGCCGCCCGAGCGCGCACCCGCATCGATCTGTCCACCGTCACCGATCCGGCCTGTCGCGAGGTATTAGAGCGGTATCGACGGGCCGAGATCGCGGTGTTCGCCTGGGAGATCACCTCGGATGTGGGCATCCCCGCGTTTATGTGCCGAATCTTCGATCAGCATTCGAACCCGATGCGCGTGCTGGGCATGTCGGAGTGTATGGGCTGCCACCCCGTGCGCGAGGTGGCCCTGCTGCGGGCGCTCACCGAGGCCGCGCAGAGCCGCTTGACCTACATCGCTGGCTCACGCGACGACTGCTTCCCCGTGCTGTACCAACAACTGCGCGATCCCGAGGCGATACGGCGCCACCAAGCCGATTTGGGTGAGGGACACCTGCTGCGCCACTTCGACGATGGGCCATCCTGGCGCAGCGATACGTTCACCGCGGATGTGCAGTGGGAGCTAGAACGCCTGAAGGCGGTGGGCATCACGCAGGTGATCGCGGTGGACCTCACCAAGCCAGAATTTGGCCTGCCCGTGGTGCGGGTGGTGATCCCGGGCTTGGAGGCCAGCAGCGAGCAGAGCAACTACGTGCCGGGCGCCCGTGCGCTCGCGCGCATGGAGCAGAGCCGATGAGCGTGTACGTGTTTGTAGGGCCAACGCTCTCGGTTGATGAGGCGAGTCGCGTGCTCGATGCGGTCTATCTGCCGCCCGCCGCCCGTGGCGATGTGTACCGTGTGGCCTGTCTGAAGCCGCAAGCGATCGGCATTATCGATGGATATTTTGATACGGTGCCCTCGATCTGGCACAAAGAGATCCTGTGGGCGATGCAACAGGGCGTGCACGTATTCGGCTGTTCGAGTATGGGCGCGCTGCGGGCCGCCGAACTTGCGGCCTTCGGGATGGAGGGGATCGGCTCGATCTTCGCGGCCTATCGCGACGGCATGCTGACCGACGACGACGAGGTAGCGGTGGTGCACGCGCCCGCCGAGCAGGGCTATCAGCCGTTCTCGGTGGCGATGGTGAATATTCGCGCCACGCTGGCGGCTGCCGAGGCGCAGCAGGTGATTTCGCCGGAGGTGCACACAGCGCTGCTGGAGCTCGCCAAGGCGCGCTTTTACGCCGAGCGCACCTACGCGCAGTTGCTCGAAGCGGGGCATGCGCACGGCGTGGATGCCGCTGCGCTCAAAGCCCTTCAGGAGTGGCTGCCCACGGGTCAGGTCGATCTGAAGCGCGCCGATGCCCTGGCGATGCTGGCGCATATTCGCGATCGCTTGGCGGTCGGCTTGCCGCCAAAGGCGGTGCGCTACCACTTCGAGCATACGATCTTTTGGGAGCACGTGCGCCAGAGCGAGGGTGATGCGGCTCTGATCAAGACGCAATCGACTGAGCGCTCGGCTCGCCAAGCACTGCTGGAGGAGGCCCGTCTTGCGCCTGTCGAGTATCAGCGGGCGCATCAGGGCGCGCTGGCGCGAGTGTTGGCGCGGGCGCTGAGCGAGCAGCAGGGCCAGCGCGTCACCGAGGAGCGCGTGGAGGAGGCCATACGGGCGTTTCGCCGCGCACACGACCTGTTGGCGGTCGAGGACATGGAGCGCTGGTTGGAGGCCAACCAGTTGAGCGATGTGCAGTTCGTCGCGTTAATGCAGGAAGTGGCGTTGCTCAACTCGGCGGTGGCGTGGGCGGCTCCCAGCATCACCCCACAACTGGTCGATCAACTGCGGCTCGATGGCGTTTACGCGCGGTTTGCCCAGCGCGCTCAGCATAAAATGGAAGTGTTGGTGCAGGCAGGGCTCGATAACCCGAGCTTTGAGATGGCCAATACGAGCCGCGAGGAACTGTTGGCGTGGTATTTTGCGCAGAGCGGGCGGGATGTGCCGCTTGATCTCAATCAATACGTGCAGGAACTGGGATTTATCGACGAATCGTTTTTTATTCGGGCACTATTGCGTGAATGGTGCTATCAGCGGCTAACACGCATTGGATAATTGCACAAGAAAGGGAACCGCTCATGGGCGAGAAGCAACGGAATGTACCTGGCACACTGATGCGCGCCGTAGACGGGAAACTCTATTTTATCCCCGACAGTGTGTTGAAGCCGTTTGAGGTGTTCGAGAGTGAAGTATCGCGAATCGAAGGGCTGTTAGACAAGAAAAAAGGCGAGCCTGATCCTGCCTTGGTGCAATCCCCCGGGAATGCCAGCAGCGTGGAGGCAGTTCATACCGAGGTGACGCTCAGCACGCCAACCGAGTCTGGGCAGGTGGGCCGCGCGATCGGCGCCTTCCTGATGATGACCGAATGACAAACGCTTGACTGAATCCTGTGATGCTCGGTGGGAGGTGTTCCTACCGAGCATTCTTGTCGATGGCCATAGCGCTATCGCATCGAATACGTATTATCGACATAATGTGCAAGTTGAATAGTGACGCCTGTTATTATTTGTGCACTACAATGAGCACGTTACCAGCGATTTTGTGATATTTGACATAATGTGATGAGGTGATCTTGAAGCGCTTGATGTGGTGGTGCGGGCTTGCGCTCATCCTCGGCGGCCTGATCGGCGCGATCGGCACGCTGATCCGGCCCGTGAGCGAGTTGACGAGTTCAACGCTCGACCCGATCTGGACGCCGTTGAATGTGGCATACACCGCCTCGAATCTGCTGTTGGCCTTTGGTATGATCGGCATTTATCTGCGCCAAGCGGAGGCGGTGGCGGGTTGGCTTGGGATGCTGATATTGCTCATCACCTTTGCGGATGCCACGATGAGCAGTGGCCAAACTGTGATCGCGGCGTATGCGTTCCCCTACATCGCCTTGCAGCCGGATGCGCCCGAATTGATCAGCGGGATTATCAGCCCGGGCGGGCCGCTGGCTGCGATGGTGCCGTATATGCAGGTCTTGTACACGCTTGATTGGGGATGGGTGGCGTTGGGGCTGTTGGTGGCCCGAGCAGGCGTGTTAGCACCTGCATCGGGCTGGCTGTTGCTGGTCAGCTCCTTGATCACCATGCTGTTGCCGTTGCCGAACAACGTCATGTGGTTGAGCATGATCGCACAAGTCGCCTTTGCGCTTTCTTTTGCTTGGATTGGTTTTCAATTGTTAGGGCTACCGAGTGCTTGGCGTAGGCCAGCGCAAACGTGATCGCCTCCCGCCACGGCATACGGTAGCCTTCCTCCCACAGTTCATCGAAGCGGGTTGGCTCGATATATTGGCGCGCCTGATGAATGACCTGATCGGCGATCGCCTGATCGTAGGGGTAGCGCTGGCTATTGGCCTCCTCGTGGACCTTGATCGCCGCGCCCACGAGTTTGATCGCGTACTCATGGGCGGCGATGCTGCCCTCGGCTAATTGCGTCGCCTGCGCCAAGCCGATCAGGTTGAGATACATCAGCGGCAAGGCTTCGAGCTCGTTGAGCAGTTCCAGATTCTCGATCTGCATATGTTGAGCGGTGCGCGCATCGCCGCGCTGCGCCAGGATCAGCGCCTGGAACACGCGGGTGAAGCCGTACCAAGCCCGCGCCCCGATCTCGTGAAACAGCATCACACTCTCGTTGATCATCGGGTACGCCTCGTTGTAGCGGCCCTCGGTGTAGGCGCCGATGGCGAGATTGCCGAGCGACGAGGCGATGCCGCGCTTGTCGTTCAGCATGCGCCTGATGGCGAGGCTACGCTCCCACCAATCGCTGGCGGTGCGGTAATCCTCTTGGCTGAGCGCGATGTTGCCCAGGTATTCATAAGCATTGGCGATAAAGCGGCGGTTGGCGTTTGGACCTGCCAACTGGAGGCTGCGCTCGATCAGCGGGCGGGTGGCTTCGGCGTCGCCACGGAACCAGTGGATGCGGCCCATGTGGAAGAGCGCCTCGCTTTGGCCTGCCTGATCGCCGAGCGCCTCGAAGGTCTGTAGCGCCTGTTGATACCACTCCATCGCCTCATCGTAGCGCGCCCGATTGAGGAAGCAACTGCCCAGGCCGATCTGCGCTTGGGCACGCAACGGCATGTCGCTCGGCTGCGCGGGGTAGGACAGCACCGCCTGATACTGCGCCTCGGCGGCCTCCCATGCATTGGTATGCTCGTAGATTTTGCCGATCGCGATATGGTTGGCCAAGCGTTTGTGCGGCGGCAGCAACTCCATCAAGCGCTCGTAGTAGTTGAGCGCGGTCTGGTTGGCGTAGCGTGCGGCGGCCTCGTCCCCGGCCTTCTGGAAGTATTCGCGCTGTTTAGCGCGGTTGTCGCTGAGGCCGTAGTGGTAGGCCAACAGGTCGAGCGGCGGATTGTGGATGGTGCGCCGTTCCAGCCATGCGGCGAGTTGGCCGTGCAGTTGCGCCCGCAGCCCGAAGGGCAGGCTGGCGTAGGCGACCTCCTGGGTGGTGGCGTGCTTAAAGAGATAGGTCAACTCTGGATCGGGCGTGTTGAGCGGGGTGATATCCAAGCGTGCCAGTTGTTCGAGGTCGCGCAGCACGCGCTCGGTGGAGCCGAGCGTGGGCAGCACGCCCCAGAGCCAATCCACAGGAAAGATGCGACCGATCACGCTAGCGACCTTCAGCGTCGTTTGTTGCTCGGTGGTCAGCCTATCGATGCGGCTCATGATCAGGCTGGCGAGGCTGCTGGGCAATTCCAGTTGCTCAATATCGGTGGAGAATTCGCGATTCTGATCGTGGATGTAGTTGAGCAGTTCTTCGATGTAGAACGGGTTGCCCTCGGCACGGGCGATGATCGTGTCGGCGAGTGTTTGCGGCAGCGTGTGCGCAGAGCCAAACGAGATCGCCAACTTGTAGGCGATCAGTTGCTGACTCTCGTTGGCGCTCAGTTCGTTGAGCGTCAGCCTGATGGCGTTGGGCAAGGCTTGGAGCGATGCGTTGGTGTTCGCAAAGTTCGGGCGCTGCGTGACGACCAGCAACATCGGCAGTTTCTCGATGGCGGCGCAGATCACGTGTAGCAAGTCGAGCGAGAGCGTATCGAGCCAGTGGGCATCTTCCACCACAAACAGCAGCGGCGTGGTGTTGTTGGCAGCGTAGGCCTGCAGGCAGTTGACGAGCAGTTGTTCGAGCGATTCCTTGCGCTGTTTGGCGTCCATATTGCGGGTGGTTTCGTTGTCGGGGCAGGGAATCGCCAGCAGTGGGCCGAGCAGCGGCATCGTTGCGAGCAGTGTGGGGTTGAGGTCGCTCAGTGCCTTTTGCAGTTGCGGCAGTTCGTCGGGCTGCGGAGTGGCCGACAGGCGGAAGAACGAGCGCCAGATCGGTTGCCAGGCGTAGTAGGCGGTCTGCGTGGTGGTGGATTGGCCAGCGCCCGCCAGGCCGTTAAAGCCAACTTGGCTGGTGCGTTGAATGATCTCGGCCACCAAGCGCGATTTGCCCATGCCGGGGTCGCCGATGATCTGGATGACGCGGCCTTTTTCTTGTTGCGTCGCGGCGATCTGCGCCTCGATAGTGGCCATTTCGGCACTGCGACCAACCAGCGGCAGCGTATACTGCGGCTCTTGCAGGTGGATTCCTTCGCTGTTCTGCTCGCCCTGCACCATCATAATCGGGATGGAGGTGTGTTTGCCTTTGACGACGATGGGAGGCAGTTGTTCGAGCAGGTAACGGCGGTGGAGGGCGGGAGCCAGATTGGCGGAGATCAGGACTTGGCCGGGTTGCGCGGCTTCCATCAGGCGGGCCGCGAGGTTCGTGGCCGCACCCATCACGTTGTAGGTGCGCGTCGCGGCCCCCAGCGCGCCGGCCCGCGATTGCCCCGCGCTGATGCCGATGCGGATGCCGTCGAAGGCTGCGAGGTGCGGCGGCGGGTTACGCAGTTCGAGCGCTGCCGCCACGGCACGGGCGGCGTCGTCGTCGTGCGCGATCGGCGCGCCGAAGGTGGCATAGAGATAACTGCCCTTGTCGCCGATGCTGACTTGCACCAGCCATCCGGCGTACTGTTCGAGCACCGCCTGCACCCAATTCACAAAGGCGTTGAGTTGCGCTTCCGCCTGCGGATCGTGGTCGTAATCGAGCATGGCGAATTGCACGAACAGCGAGACGGTGTAGCGCAGTTCGGCCAGAAATTCGCCGTAGCCGTTGTGAAGGCGGCTGTAGACAGGTTCCAAGACCCAAGGGCGGAGTTGCTCATCATCCAGTGCGGTATCGGGCAGTTCGGGCCAGGGTTGGGGCTTCAGCGGCGTGTGCAGCGTATCGAGGATGGCGTAGGCGTTCTCTTGCTCGGCGGTCGAGCGCCATCCCTTCACGCTGATATACGGCGCGAGGAGGTGGAAGGCGACGGAATCGAGCAGGATCTCGTCGGGTTTGGTGGCGGCTGCGACCGCGCCGAGGCGTTCGATGGTGGTGCCCGCCAGCACTTCGATCAGTTGAATGGAGGGATTACCCACGAGCATGCGGCGCACCACACCAGCCGCGATGCTTGTCTTGAGCGATAACGACAGACTATGCTGGTTGGGGAGCGCTATCTCGCGGAACGGTTCCATGGCCTCGCGCATGGCGAGGGCGCAGGCTGCGGCCCGCAGAAACGCAGGCGCACTGTTGGGCGGATTGTGATCATCGAACCAGATTGTGATGGAGTCGCCTGCGAAGTTGATGGTGCTGCCGCCGTAACGATCGACTTGCTCAATGAGGTTGCGGTAGATATGGTTGAGGATCACCAGCAGTTCTTCGGCGCCGCGTTGCGAGCCGAAGCTCTGGGCGATCATATCGGTAGCGGGGGTGAAGCCCGCGATATCAGCAAACAGAGCAGCGCCGTGACTACGATCAGCAAGCGGTTGGCGGTTCACAAGGGCATGTCGGCGGTCGGTTGGGAGATAGTTGATAATCGTGTTCACAAGCGGCCTCGATCATAACGCGACATATTCAGATGGGGTAGCTGCTGATAGGGTAAGTGGTATGTTGCCGTTTCGAATACGACGTAACAACTATGGATATAAACGAGTCTTGGATTGTTGATTCTCAAGAGTATGATAGGCAGTTCGTGGCCAATCGGCTTGCCTTCGCTCGAGTGGGTGCTCACAAGGCAAAGAGGAGTATTGTCATGTATTACTTGTAGACCGTATAACTATGGCTAAGGATGCGTGTTATTTCTCTCAAAATAGCAATCTTTGAGAGGATGTTCGTGAGCTTTCGTTTTTGCTGATTGTGATGGGCATGTAGTAGCGGTATGCTATACTACTAGTTAGCATATGCATCGTGGAGCCGCCGTATTTGCAGCGTTTTTGCACAATTGTTATCGGCAGCGCAACTCCAACGGCCTTCCGACCGTACTACTAAACAGAAACGCGGCGCTCTTGATGCATAAGACCCTGCCGCAGTGGTTTTGAAAGGAGCATACAATGGCCGATGAGGTCACACTACGGGCAATGCTTGGGCGACCGTTCCTCGCAGCAGTGAATACGCCACAGGTTGCCTATTTGTTGCTTGAAATCATGCCGAGCCAGGCTGTGGCGCAAGTGCGCATGCCGATTAACGTCAGTTTCGTGCTTGATCACAGCGGCTCGATGAAGGGCGAAAAGATGGATCGGGTGCGCCGAGCGACAGCACGCGCCTTCGAACTACTCGATTCGCAGGATATTGCGTCGGTGGTGATCTTCGATCACCGCACCGAGGTGTTGATCCCCGCCGCTCCCGTGACGAATGTGAGCGAGGCGCAGCGCAAGATCAACCAGATCCGCGATGCTGGCGGCACGAAAATCGCGCCAGCGGTGGAGAAGGGGCTGCGCGAACTCGCCAAGGGCAACCCCACGGCGCTGCGGCGTATGGTGTTGCTCACCGATGGCCAGACCGAGAATGAGGGGGATTGTCTGCGTCAGGCCGATGAAGCCGCCCGCCAAGGCGTGCCGATCACGGCGCTGGGTGTGGGCAAGGACTGGAACGAGGATCTGTTGATCGAAATGGCGAACCGTTCAGGCGGCACCGCCGATTACATCGATCAGCCCGATAAGATCGTGGATTACTTCCAGACCACGGTGCAGCGTGCGCAGGCCACCGCCGTGCAGAACGCAAACCTGACCTTGCGCTTAGTGCAGGGCGTGTTGCCTCGCGCGGTGTGGCAGGTCTACCCGCTGATCAGTAACTTGGGCTATCAGCCAGTCTCGGAGCGCGACGTGTCGGTTCCGCTCGGCGAGATCGAGTCGGGCGCGGGGCGCTCGCTGCTGATCGAGTTGCTGGTGGAGCCGCGCTCGGTCGGGCAGTACCGCATCGGTCTCGCCGAGGTGACCTACGACGTGCCGATGATGGGCTTGCAGGGCCAGCGCACCCGCGCCGAGATTATGCTGACCTTCACGGGCGATGCGGCGCTGACAGGGCAGGTCAATGCGCCAGTGATGAACATCGTCGAGAAGGTGAGCGCGTTCAAGTTGCAGACGCGGGCATTGAACGATTTGCAGTCGGGCAATATCGCGGGCGCGACGCAGAAGTTGCAGAGCGCCGTGACGCGCCTGCTGAGCCAGGGCGAACTGGAGTTGGCCCAGACGATGCAGCAGGAGATCAACAACCTCCAGCAGAGTGGTCAGCTTTCCAGCGAGGGCCAGAAGACGATGAAGTTCGGTACGCGCAAGACGGTGCGCCTCAGCGACCTCGATGTGCCGGACGACCTGAAGCTATCGCAGTAATTACCACTTGCCGCTATGAAGACAACGTGCTATTATAGCGGCGGTTGCCGGAGTGGCGGAATGGCAGACGCTGCGGTCTTAAAAACCGTTGGGGGCAACCCCGTGCGGGTTCGAGTCCCGCCTTCGGCACCAATAATGAAGCCACAGCCTCGATCGCATTGATCGAGGCTGTGGCGTTTTGTGTAGCCTAAGTTTGAGAAGATGATGTTGTGGAATGTTTGTTGGTGAATATTGATGAGGATTGGGAAGAACTACAATTTGAATGTAATCAGGGTGACCTGCAATTTTGTCGAAAAACGATCGAACCAGGAGAGGAGGTAGCTAAGGTGATAATGGGACTTCTTTTTTATGAGGAACTGTTATTGCACTGTTTTGGAAGTCTTTAACTCCTTCATGTTCAACGAAAAGCATTGTCATCTTGAACGATCGAAGCCTTGAGCGAAGCGAATGGGGAGGAACTCAACGAGCACCGCAATGCGAATCAACGAGATTTCTCGTATCGCCTAGCGGCTCGCTCGAAATGACAATGAGAATAGTAAAAATTAAAAAAACGATGCATTATGGTGAAGAAAAATGTGTTCATCCTATTGTGAAACAACTTGTACAATCAAAGTATTCGATCGGAGTTATGTTTGATCCTAAGATCGAGGATGTAGATAATGATGATCGAGTACAGTTTCTCTTGGAAACGCTTCGAATATGCGATGGCGTTATGTTCGATGGGCTGACGTTGTATAACGCACAACTTGAAATGACCACAAGCCTATAGCAGCTCAAGCGTGGTCTGCTTGTTACCTGTGGAGAACGTGAGGTTTGTGTTATTTCCTTCAGTAACCCTCTACGAATCCCGCCATCGAATCCCACTCCCTCGCACCAGGTCGATTGTGAGTTTTTTCGTATACTGACAGCATATTCGGCATAAGATCAATAACCTCCCATTGCCAAAGCACAACTGCTGCCCTCACATCTTGATGATTCTCACCATCTGAGCGCAATCCCCATCAAGCATCGCGATCGAGATGTTGCACCAAGACCTCAAACAGGTCGCTTTCGGTGATGATGCCGACCACCTCGCCCATACTGTCAACGACAGGCAAGCCACCGATCTTGTTCTCGATCATCAGCAGGGCCGCCTCTCGTAGGCTGGTTTCGGGCGTAATGCGGATGGGATTCTGAGCCATCACCTCATCGACGGTGACATCGCAGAGCGCGTCGGCGACCGTTCCCGTGTCGAGGCCAGCGACCCGCAGCACATCGGCCCCGCGCAGATCGCCCTGTGTGATTATGCCGCAGAGTTCGCCGCTGTCGAGCACCACCGGAAGGCGGCGCACGTCGTGGTCGTGCATGAGCGCGAGCGCGTCGCTGAGTGGCGCCCCAGAAGTGATGGTGATGACCGGAGAGCGCATCCAGTAACGAATTGCCTGCTCTGCAGCCGATCGTTGTTTCTGGGTGTGAGTTGCGTTGGTATCCATCATAACCTCCAATCTGTCCCAAGGGAACCGAAATCTCGCAAGCTCATCTCTGTGCTTTGATGGTAGCACGGTGGCTTGGCCCGCAGACGAAATAGGTCTTGACCACAGGTGACCGTTTCTCCACTAACTGCGAATTGTTGCGAGACCCTTTTGCTCAGTGGTTATTCGTTTTCTCTGCGAGGTATAGGCGTGTGTTACAGTGCTGGTAGAGAGGTGGTCTATGCAAACATATCGTGTTGCAGATGGGATGTGTTCACCATCAACGGCCCTGAAGGTGGGTAGCGCCCTCAGTGGTTTTGCTGTTTCTTTGGCAGGTTTAGGCTGGATGGGCTTACGCCTTCGGCCTGCACCTTTTCCTGCGATACCGCAGCCATCCGCGCCGCTGGAGACGATCCCGCTGCCGATGGGCTTGCCCGTGCCCGTTGAACGTTTCTACCGCCAACTCTACGGCGAACGAGTGCCGGTGCTTCGCTCCGCTGTGATCAGCGGTCGAGGGACGATGCGCCCGATCCCTGGCATCGCGTTTCCAGCACGTTTCCGCTTCATCCACGAGGCTGGTCATAGCTACCGCCACTACTTCGAGACGACGTTCTTTGGCGTGCCTGTCATGCGGGTCAACGAGACCTTCATCGACGGCATCGGGCGTATGGAACTCCCGTGGGGTGTCGCGGAGGGGCGGCAGATCGACCAGGGCGCGAATCTCAGCCTCTGGGCCGAGATCGCCAGCATGCTTCCTGCGGCGCTGCTCACCGACCCGCGCGTGCGTTGGGAGCCGTTCGACGACACCACCGCTCTGCTGGTTGTGCCATTCGGTGCAGATGAGGAGCGTTTTGTGGCCCGTTTCGATCCCATCAACGGCCAACTGTGGCTGCTGGAGTCGATGCGCTACAAGGGTGAATCAGGCGGCAAGACGCTCTGGCTCAATCATATGCGGCGATGGGCGAAGGTGGGCAACGTCACAGTTCCGACGCTCATCTCGGCAACTTGGAGCGACGATGGCAAACCGTGGCTGATCTTCACCATCGAGGATGTAGCCTATAACGTTGATGTCGCCCCCTTGATGGCGGCGAAAGGCCCGTGAGTGTTCTCTAGATATGACAGGTGAGCTATGTATTTCCTGAATTTAGCTATCGGAGTACTGCTCGTACTGGGCGCATTCGTTCCGCCTTCATTCCTGCCCGCCGCGAGCGCTGAGCGCTGTTTCCCCGAAACAGGCCATTGTATCAGCGGCACTATTCGCGCCTATTGGGAGAGCCATGGTGGGTTGCAGGTGTTCGGCTATCCCATCAGCGATGTGACGATCGAACAGGTCGAGGGAACGTGGACTGGTCCCGTGCAATGGTTCGAGCGCGATCGCCTGGAGGATCACAGCGCCGATGGACATGGCGTGCTGGCGGGTCGCCTCGGTGCCTGGATGCTTGAGCTTCAGGAGCGGCGATGGGAGGAGGCGCCCCGCATTGACCAGGCGCCAGCCGATTGCCGCTACTTCCCGCAAACGGGGCACAGCCTCTGCGGCCTGTTCTTGCACACGTGGCAGTCCAATGGCGGCCTGGAGCGCTTTGGCTACCCGCTTACCGAGCCGATGGAGGAGACGCTGGTGGCGGGGGATCTAGTCTGGACGGGAACCGTTCAGTATTTCGAGCGCCGACGGATGGAGCATCATCTGGAGCTGGTTGGCACGCCCTACGAGGTGCTGTTCGGGCTGCTCGGCCAAGATATCTTCGCCTACACCAAGGCGCTCAAATGCAGCCAGGCCCCCAGCCCGCTCGCCGCTCTTGCGCAGGAGCGCGGCTACAGTTGCGCCGCTAGCCTGCCGCGTTTGCGCATCCCGATCGCCGTGCAGCCGTTTGAGGGCGGAACGATGATCTGGGTTCCGCATCCGGCGGGCAAGCCAGGCTCGATCTATGTGCTGTTCCGCGACCTAGCCAGTGGAGGATTGGTGTGGCAGCAGCACCTCGATGATTGGCACGAGGGTATGCCACCTCCCGATCGGCCTGCGCCGCCGCCCGGTCGGTACGTTCCTGAGCGTGGCTTTGGCCTGCTTTGGTCCACCAACGCGACGCTACGCAGTGCGCTCGGTTGGGCAACCGCCCCAGAGCAAGGTGATCGTGGCGACATCCAGCGTTTCTACGTGAATAGTGGAGTGAATCGCCTGACCATTATCGCGAGCAGCCAACGTCGGTATCTGCTCCATGAGGGATCGTTCCCCGCGGATCAGCACGATACTGTTGAGATTCTTGAGTGGTAGCTTTTGCCAAGGCCATTGCGATGACACCTTGCGACAAGCGCTGTTCAGCTGAATCTGCTAGAGGGAGGATGAACATGGATCTCGAGCTTACTCGAATCGAAGCCTACCTGTCGCAGCGTCTTGGGCGCACCGTGGAGGTGCTTGGCCTGCAACCTCTGGGAAGCCCAACGCCAGCGTCCGATACGGATGAGCAGCCGCTCAAATCGTACGGCTACGGCCACCCCATCCTGATCCGCTATCGGGCGGATGGCCAGGACCAGCGGGCCGTGCTGCGAACGATGGCTGCCAATCCCTTCGGCCACGAGCGACGCGCCGACCGTGCCGCGGGCTTGCTGCTGAGCTACGATACTTTCAACGAGGTGCCACGCCACGTCCGAGCGCTCGATATCGGCGTCCTCCAGCCGGACGGTCGGCTGACATCGATCGGCGAGGGCGAGTTCTTCCTGCTGACCGATTATGTTGATGGGGCGCTGTACGCCGATGATCTCCAGCGCCTGCGTGATACCGGCACGCTGACCGACCGCGACATCCAACGCGCCGAGAGCCTTGCTAGCTACCTGGCCGCTATCCATGCTGTTAAACGCGATGATCCCGAGCTTTACCGCCGTGCGACGCGCGATATGCTCGGCAGCGGCGAAGGCATCTTCGGCTTGACCGATAACTATCCGCCGAATTATCCGCTGGCCAACGCGGCGTGGCTAGCTCATGTAGAGGAGGCTTGTATCGCGTGGCGCTGGCGATTGAATGCCCATCCCGAGCGCTTATCTCAAACGCACGGCGACTTTCATCCCTTCAACGTGCTATTTGGGGATGGGCTTGACTTCTGGCTTCTCGACCGCAGCCGCGGCGGGTGGGGCGAGCCAGCCGACGACGTGACGTGTATGGCGATCAACTACCTGTTCTTCTCGCTTCAGCGCGAGGGCAGGCTGGCGCCGCCGTTCACGCAACTGTGGGAAGCCTTTTGGCAGACATACCTGACGCAGACGGGCGATACCGACGTGCTTGCGCATGTCGCACCATTCTTTGCTTGGCGAGCACTGGTGGTGGCGAGCCCGGCCTGGTACAACGTGGCCGATTCAGTGCGTGTAGCACTGTACCGTTTCATCGATGCCGTGCTCGCTACTCCACGCTTCGATCCCGCCTGCGTTAACGATTATCTTGGGTTATAGCTTACGGCACGAGTGTCGCCAACAGGCTGATAAGGAGGTCCATATGGATACCAGTGGAGGTTGGGCGATCTGGTTTACTGGGCTGCCGGGATCTGGCAAGACGACCCTGGCCCGCGCGGTACAGCAGAGCCTACAGGAACACGATATTTCGACAGTTCTGCTCGACTCGGATGAGATTCGCCGCTTGCTGCATGCGGATAAGGGGTACTCGTCAGAGGATCGGAACCGGTTCTACCAGGACCTCGCGGACCTGGCGATGTGGCTTGTGCGCGCTGGTGCGCATGTGCTGATCGCGGCGACCGCCAATCTCCGCTGTTATCGCCAGAACGCTCGCGCGCAAATAGCGCCGCGCTTTGCCGAGGTGTGGGTGCGTTGCTCCATCGAGGTGTGTCGCGCGCGTGACCCGAAGGGGCTGTATAAGCGCGCCGAGGCAGGTCAGATCCAAGGGTTTCCTGGTGTCGATGCGCCCTACGAGGAGCCAGAGGCGCCTGAGGTAATCGTCGATACCGACCGCCAGTCGCTCCGCGAGACAGTTAAAACGGTGATCGATACGCTGCACCTCATTGAACATCACGAGACATCGTTGGCATAGACCGCTGTTCGGGTATAAAGATAGGCGCTGATCGCAGCCTCGCCTTCGCGAAGCGACGATCAGCGCCTCATCGTCACCTACCGTTGCTGCCGCCTAACGACAGACTGTGGTCGTAGCTTGTCAGCGCCTTCATATAGTTGGCGCGCTCAAAAGCCGTGGGATCAGCCACCATACGCTGGCTCATGCTGCCGCGCATCTGCTCGATCGACACGTACTCATTCTCTTCCATCCAAGCCTGCAGATCGGCGAGAATCTCCGTGAGCCGTCCGGCGCCGTGCGCGATCAACTCCGAGGCCAACATCGCCACGTTTGCGCCAGCCATCATCGCCTTGAGCACATCACGGGCCGTGTGCACGCCGCTGGTGAGCGCCAGATCTGCCGAAATCCGTCCATAGAGGATGGCGATCCAGCGCAGCGGCAGACGCAGATCATTCGAGTCGCTGAGCGTTAGGCTAGGCACGATCTCCAGCCGTTCCAGATCGAAGTCCGGCTGATAAAAGCGGTTGAACAAGACGAGGCCATTGACCCCAGCCTCCGCAAAACGTTGCGCCATGTTGGGCAGCGAACTGAAGAACGGGCTTAACTTGAGGGCGATCGGGATGCGCACCTGCTCGCGCACGGCCTGTACCAGCGCCAGGTAGCCCTGCTCTAGCTCATCGCCCCAGACATTCGGGTCGGTGGGGACGGTGTAGATATTCAACTCCAGCGCATCAGCACCAGCCTGTTCGATCTCCTTGGCATAACGAACCCAGCCACCCAGCGAAATGCCGTTCAGGCTGCCGATGATCGGGATATCGACCGCTTGCTTGCAGCGGTGCAGGTGCTCCACATACGCATCTGGCTCGAGGTTATAGTGGCCCAGATCGGGGAAATAGTTCAGCGCTTCGGCATAGCTCTGTGTGTGGCTATCAAGAAAATGATCCAACGCGAGGCTTTCGTGGACGATCTGCTCCTCGAATAGGGAGTACATCACCACTGCCGCGGCGCCGGCCTCCTCCAGGCGCCGCACGCTATCCAACTTCTTGGAAAGGGGCGACGCCGAGGCGACCAGCGGGTTCTTCAGTTGCATTCCGAGGTACGTAGTGCTCAAGTCGATCATAATGTTCCTCTCTCATTGGAGTTAGTGTGCGTATGCCAGCGCTCGTTGTCGAGCAG
>CALKHR010000194.1 GCA_937988885.1 uncultured Roseiflexaceae bacterium
AGTGAGCAACTGGCGCTGCCGCTCACCACAGACGAACGCTATGGCCTGCCGCCCGCGGTTTCCAGCGCGCTTTCTTTCTATGAACGAATGAGCGGCACCACGCCGAAGGCCGCCACAATCGTCCCCGCCACGACGAAGATACCACCGAACCACGGCAGCCACTGCGCCGAGAAGCGTTGATCATCGATGTATTCGAGGCGTGTGCCATAGAACACCTTCGACACCTGCACCTCCACTTCCTCGCTGCCGGACTTTGCCGTGCCAAGCACGGTCACGGTATCATCGACGGATAGCCCTTCGTAGCGCTTGGTGCCCGTTCCTGTGAAGCCGTTCCAGCTTAAAACGTTCGAGTCTTGCCAAGATGGCAATTGGCCAGTGAGCAGATAATCCTCATTTGCGAACTGCACGATGCCATCAGTTGTCTCGATCTGCAAGCGGGGCAAGTTGCGCTCAAACTCTACCCAGCGCTCGCGATTATCGCGCTTGCCGCGGTATTCCTCACCAACATAGGCCACAAAATCGCGGAACACCACCGGATTTCTGCTGCTCACAAGCCCTTCCACCGCCACCTCTGCACCTTCCGGCTGCTGCTGAAGCGTCTGCGCCGTAAGCGACGGTAAGGCCTCCACCCGAGCCGCCTCCGCCCGAGCCGATCCCGCGGCGAGCGTTGCGATCAACACCCCCGCCACAATGAATACACCACCAAAGACGATGAGAAAGAGATATTTCATTCAAAACCTCCACCGCCCTGCTTGCCCAGGAGCGTTTGCCTTCACAAAGTCAACTAGGAAGTATACGAGCAATCGTCAGAAAACGTCGCGTGCCACCTCAGCCGAACGATTACTAACATATAAGATATATCCGTTACCAGGAATATATTGTGTGTTATACCATCCGTTCTGGGCTACGGTATGCTACTTTTTGTTGATTACTCGACGCGGGATGATCTGGTACACTCAGGGGGCATGGGCAACCATGGCCGTTGGGGAATGTTGCAATCGCCTAACGTGTGCATGTATTCAAGGATACACAAACGAATCATTGCGAGCAAATTGTTAAAATTCGCTGCAACATCTGGGCAGGTATGTGTTAAAATAGTATTTGCGCTCGTTATACTAAATTAGACAATCACCATTATGGCTAGCTATTACTCAATCCTTGAGGTTTCGCCGACGGCCTCCGTCGATGAGATCCATACAGCCTATCAACGACAACGCGAGCGTTACGATCTCGAACGACTTGCCGATATGGCGCCCGAGTTGCGACAGACGGCAGAAGAACGGATCGAATTGCTGGAAACAGCGTATGCAACGCTCTCAGACCCTGTACAACGTGCGAGCTACGATCAGAGCCTGACGAAGCCGAAGGCTCCGACCGCGCAACGTTCAAAAGGGCTTAGCAAACGTGAGATACTCACTGCACTCGGCGGTGCAGTCATTGGCCTATTCGTGATTGGGATCGTCTGGTTCCTTTCTGGACAAGGTGCTGAACAACCACTTCCGCCAGTTGGTGAGTTAAACCGACCAGCCCCCGATTTCACATTGCCGGGATTAGATGGCCGAGAAGTACGCTTACAAGATTATCGTGGCAAAGTGGTGCTGATCAACTTCTGGGGCACGTGGTGTGAACCTTGTAAGGAGGAGACACCTGCACTTCAGGCAATGTACGAAAAGTTGGCTGATCAGGGGTTGATGATTATCGGCGTCGATCTGCGTAATCAAGAGCGCGCAGGCGATGCTGGTATTGCGGATGTACAAGCGTTTATCGATCAGTACAACGTCACCTACCCAATTGCTCTTGATGTCGATGGTGAGGTGGCGCGAGCGTTCCAGATCTATCCCATCCCAACCACCTTCTTCATCGATCCAAGCGGCACGATCCGCTACGTGCGCCCGAGTACGGTTACCGCCGAGGAAGTCGAGATTTTGTTCCTGAAACTACAGCAAGCGGCATCGGCACTTCGTTGAAAGGGAGCAAACGCGCATGGATCAGCGCAAAATTTTAATCGTAGATGACGAGCCAGGTCTGCGCGACTTAGTGCGGATCAACCTTGAGCACGAGGGCTTTGCAGTTATTCAAGCTGAAAATGGCTTGCTTGGCCTCGAAGCTGTGCGCGAACAACAACCCGATCTGGTCATCCTTGATGTCATGATGCCCGAAATGGACGGATGGGAGACGTGCAAGAAACTTCGCGAGTTCTCCCAAGTGCCCGTGCTGATGTTGACAGCACGTGTACAAAGCCAGGACATCGTGAACGGGCTTAACAGCGGCGCCGACGACTATCTGCTCAAGCCGTTCAATATGGACGAGTTGATGGCTCGCGTGCGTGCGCTGCTGCGCCGTGTGCCTTCGCCCAACCGCCCAGTCACCGCGGGCAGAAACGAGATCTGCATCGACAAGCAGAAGCGTGAGGTGCTGGTGCGCAACGAACCAGTCGATCTCACACCAACCGAGTACGATCTGCTGGTGATGCTGGCCGAAAACGCGGGCAAGGTGCTCGAACACGAGACCCTCCTGCGTGGCGTATGGGGCCAAGAGTACACCAAGGATAACGATTATCTGAAGGTGTATATCTGGCATCTGCGCCGCAAACTTGAACAAGATCCGCGCGACCCGAAACTGCTCCTCACCGAATGGGGCATTGGTTATCGGATGGTGCCGTAAATGTGAGCGACTGAGCGATGAGTGGGAGAGCGGGTGCAACCGCGCCCGCTCACTCGCTCGCCTGCGCCAATCGTTCAGAGCATGACACACAATCTTCCTGCGACCAACGAGACCCTGCAACGTTTGGTCATCAAACTCGGCACCAATGTGCTAACTGCTGGAACCGACCACCTTCACCGCCCGCGTTTGGTCGAACTCGCCCGCCAGATCGCCGAGGCCCGTTCCAACGGTGTTCAAGTGGTACTGGTAAGTTCAGGTGCAGTCGCCGCCGGGCGCGAACGCCTCCACTTCCCGCCGCGCCGCCGTGATATGCCCCTCAAACAGCTGCTGGCCGCCGTGGGCCAGAGCCGTCTGATGCATCTCTACGAGCAGATTTTCGATTTGTATAGCATCCCGGTAGCTCAAACGCTTCTAACGCGCGCTGATCTGCGCGACCGCCATCGCTACCTTAACGCCCGTAACACCTTGCTGGCGTGCCTCGCGCACGACGTGCTGCCGATCATCAACGAAAACGATGTGGTGGCCGTCGATGAGATACGCGTTGGCGATAACGACAACCTCTCGGCCCTGGTGGCCAACTTGGTCGATGCTGACCTGCTGTTGATACTCAGCGATATCGATGGACTGTATACCGCCGACCCACGCCGCGACCCCAATGCTCGCCTGATCCCCGAAGTGCGCGAGATCAACGACGAAATCTACGCACTGGCGGGCGGCAGCAATGCGCGCGGCACGGGTGGGATGCGCACCAAGATCCAAGCTGCCGATTTGGCCACGCACGGTGGCACGTCGGTGGTGATCGCCTCGGGTGACGAACGCGAGGTGATCAGGCGGGTGCTGCAAGGCGAGGCGCTTGGCACGCGCTTCCCCGCCGTGGCCAGCCACATCGAGAGCCGAAAACGCTGGGTACTGGCCGAAACGGTGCTGCACAGCCGGATTATCGCCGATGCTGGCGCGGCACAAGCACTCACCCAAGGAGGCAAAAGCCTGTTGCCTGCGGGTGTCATCGGGGTTGAGTGCGAGTTCGAACGCGGCCAAACGGTGCGCATCTACAGCAGCACGGGCCGCGAGATCGCGCGCGGCCTCGCCCAGTACAACGCCCGTGAGCTGGCACTGATCAAAGGGCTGCGTTCAAGTCAGATCGCAGATACGCTTGGCTACGATTACGGACCAGAAATTGTCCATCGCGATGATATGGTGCTGATCTAGCGCACGTCATCGCACAGGTGCTATTCATATTCGTTTACGAACACTCATACACCATCAAGGAAGGATAGATTCATCATGGGCGCAATTGTCGTTGTGGATGCTCTCTGGGGCGATTCGGGCAAGGGCAAGGTGGCTGCGTTCTTGTCGAACCGCGAGCAGGCAAGTTGGTGCTTCCGCGCAGGTATCGGCACGAATGCTGGTCATAGTATCTATTTGTCGGAGACCGACTCGATCCGCACCCGACAACTCCCGTTGGGCTTCCTGAACCCCAAGACGTCGGTCGCGGTCGGTTCGGGCGTCGCGCTCGACCCGCGCATCTTCCGCCGCGAGGTCGATTCCTACGAGCTCGACAAGCGCGTGAAGGTCGATTACCGCTGCCCGATCATCACCGAGGATCATATCGCCCGCGAACAGGGCAGCCAACACTTGTCGCAGACGGTTGGCTCGACCAAGAGCGGTTCTGGTATGGCCCACGCCGACTTTGTGCTGCGCCAGGCCCAGCAGGCCAAGGATATCCCCGAACTTCAGCCGTACCTCGCCGATGTGGCGCAGATCGCCAATGATGCTGCTCGCGAGGGCAACGTCGTGATCGAGTGCTCGCAGGGCACCTACCTGTCGCTGGCCCTCTCGCCCGATTACCCGTATGTGACCTCGGGCAACTGCACGGTCGCCGCCGCGATGGACGATGTGGGCCTGAACTGGCGCTACATGAGCGGCGCGGTGATGGTGGTGAAGGCGGTGCCCTCGCGCGTGGGCGCTGGCCCGATGCCGGGCGAGCTCGATCCCGAGGAGATCAAACGCCGTGGCATCGCAGAGTACGGCGTGGTGACGGGGCGCTTGCGCCGCAAATCTGCCGAGATCCCTTGGGAGATGCTGCGCTACGCCGCGATGCTCAACGGCCCAACCGAGATCGCGTTGACCTTCTGCGATCACTACGACCCCGAGGTGACTGGTGCCACTAGCGCCGATCAGTTGACGCCGAAGGTTCGTGAGTTGATCGCGCAGGTTGAGGAGGCCACTGGCGCGCCCGTCACGATCGTGGAGACCGGCAAGCTGTTCAGCCATATGATCGATCTGCGCAAGCCGTCCCAGAGCGAAGGAGCATCCTCGCCTCGATAAGCCGCCCATAGCAATTCGTACCCGAGCGGGGCGAGCGCAATGGGCGGCACGGCGCTGTCGGCGACGACAGGCCGCGTTTCCTGTTGCCCTCGCCCCGTTTGTTGTGAACGCCCATATTTGGCGTATCTGTTTCTTATCATTCCGCAGCATTGCGGTTTTGTGTACGCGAAAGGCAGATCATGCTCGATCTTACTGCGATGGGCCAGCGCGCACGCCGCGCCGCCCGCACAATGGCGCTCGTCTCGACCGAGCGCAAAAACCAAGCTCTTCACGCGATCGCCGATGCGCTGCGTGCCAATCAAGCCGCTATTCTTGCCGCAAACGCCATCGATCTTGAACGCGGTCGCGATGCCGGACTCTCCGCCGCCCTGCTCGACCGTATGCTGCTCACTCCCGAGCGCCTCGCGAGCATCGCCTCCGACGCCCGCAGCGTGGCCCAACTGCCCGATCCGGTCGGCGTTCAGTTCGATCACAACGTGCTGCCCAACGGTCTGCGCGTCCATAAGCGACACGTGCCGCTGGGTGTGGTCGGCGTGATCTACGAGGCCCGCCCAAACGTGACGATCGACATCGCGACGCTCTGCATCAAATCGGGCAATGCGGCGATTTTGCGCGGCGGCAAAGAGATCACCAACTCCTGCGTGGCGCTCACCCAGGTGATCGGCGATGCTTTGGAGCAGACTGGCCTGCCCGCCGACGCCATCCAGGTGATCGATAACCCCGATCGGGCGCTGGTGCAGCAGCTGCTCAAACTCGACAAATACGTGGATGTGATCATCCCTCGCGGCGGCGGCGCGTTGCACAACTTCTGCCGCGAAAACGCCACTATGCCCGTGATCACAGGCGGCATCGGCGTCTGCCACGTGTATGTCGATAGCGCCGCCGATCCCAACAAGGTGGTGCCGATCGTGCGCAACGCCAAAGTGCAGCGCCCAAGCGTCTGCAACGCGCTCGACACGCTGTTGATCCACCGCAGCGTGGCCGCCGACATCCTGCCCGATGTCGCCCGCGACCTGCTCTCGCACAATGTCGAACTGCGCTGCGACGCGGACTCGCTCGCGATCTTGAACCAAGCGGGCATCGAGGGGACGAACGTGGTGGCCGCCAGCGAGAACGACTTCGGCACCGAGTTTATGGCGCTTATCCTCTCGATCCGCGTGGTCGATAGCCTCGACGAAGCGCTCGATCATATCGCCAAGTTCGGCGATCACTCCGACGCGATCATCACCGAGGACAAGGCCACAGCTGAGGCGTTCGTCTCGTCGGTCGATTCGGCGGCGGTGTTCGTGAACGCCTCGACCCGCTTCAACGATGGCGGTCAACTCGGCTTGGGCGCCGAGGTGGCGGTGAGCACGCAGAAGCTGCACGTGCGCGGCCCAATGGCCCTGAAGGAGCTCACATCGTACAAGTGGGTGGTCGAGGGCGATGGACACGTGCGTAGTTAACGCGCATCCCGCGAGCAACGAGGGAGCCTGATGATGATCAGCAAAGAGACCGCCGAACATTACACGTGGGGCCAGGGCTGCGATGGCTGGCGCCTGGTCGATCAGACTGGCCTCAGCGTGATCCACGAGCGCATGCCGCCCGGCACCGCCGAGCAGCGCCACCTGCATCAGCAGGCCCGCCAGTTCTTCTTCATCCTGTCGGGCAGCGCGGTGATGGAGTTGGCGGGCACAGTTCACACGTTGCTGCCGCAGCAGGGCATCGAGATCCCGCCCGGCACACCGCATCAAATCCGCAACGAGAGCGATAGCGATGTCGAATTTCTCGTGATCTCGCAGCCAACCACCCGTGGCGATCGACTACCGTTCGAAGGAATTGTTGCATAACACAGATTGGAACGAGTTATGAGCGAGCTTCAAGGCCGAATATGCCTGATCACTGGTGGCACCAATGGGATTGGCAAAAGCGCCGCCTTGGCGCTCGCCCGCATGGGCGGGCGGGTTGTGATCGTGGGGCGCGATCCCGTCAAAACCGCCCAGACGGTCGCAGAGTTGCGCAGCGCCAGCAACAACCCCAACGTCGAATCGCTGCAAGCCGATCTCTCCTCGTTGACGCAGGTACGCCAACTCGCGCTCGACTTCCGGCAGCGCTATGATCAGTTGCACGTGCTGATCAACAATGCCGGAGCGCTCATCCCCAAACGCCAGATCACCGTCGATGGCTACGAGATGACCTTCGCGCTGAACCACCTGGCGTACTTCCTGCTCACCAATCTGCTGCTGGATACGCTCAAGGCCAGCGCTCCGGCCCGCATCATTAACGTCTCCTCGGACCTGCACCGCGCCGTGCGGCTGAACCTCGATGATCTGCAAAACGATAGCCAAACATACGCGCCGATGCGCATCTACGGCCAGAGCAAACTCGCCAACGTGCTGTTCACCACCGAACTGGCCAAGCGCCTCGCGGGCAGCGGCGTCACGGCCAATGCACTACACCCGGGCATGGTGAACACCGGGTTCGCCACCACCGACACACGCTGGTGGATGCGCCTCTACCTGGCGATGACCAAGCGCTTCGGGCGCAGCCCCGAGAAGGGCGCGGAGACGATCGTCTACCTGGCCTCATCGCCGCAGGTGAACCAGAGCAATGGCCAGTACTTCATCGATTGCAAAGCGGTGAAACCCAGCGCGCAGGGCACAGACCCCAACCTGGCCCGACGACTGTGGGAAATCAGCGAGCGGATGGTGCAGCCATTCCTCGATCCCATCGTGCCCAGCCAAACGAACGTGGTATCATAGCGGCAGCGTGAGTGCAGGCGTCGCACTCACCCCGAACAAGCAGCAACACTTATGACAAGCATCATCATCATCGGCGGCGGCGTAGCTGGCCTAACCGCCGCCACACAGCTTGCGGGGCGTGGCCTGCAGCCGCTCGTGCTCGAAGCCGACCCGCAGTTTGTGGGTGGGCGCTTGCGCGGCGGCCCCACCGTCGAACTCACCGATAGCAACGGCCAACGCTGGGCCTTCCCGGGCGAACACGGCATGCACGGCATCTGGTCGCCCTATGTCAACCTCAAAGCGCTACTGAAACGCCACAACATCATGCCCGAACTGGTGCCCTCACGAGAGGAGACCTGGATTCTGGGCCGTGGCGACAAAGTGTACAAGGCCGGGATCGGCAGCGCCATCCGCAACAGCGTGGTGCCCGCGCCGTTCCACTACCTGCAACTGCTGCTGCGGCCACGGCTGCTCGGCATGCTCTCGATCTGGGATTTCCTCTCGCTGGCCCGCGTGGAAGGCACGCTCTTCTCAGCCATGGCGATCGACCCGCTGGCCGAGGGCAAAGCGCTCGACGGCATGAGCCTGGCCGACTTCACGCACGGCTGGACGCCGACCATACGCGAGCTGTTCGCTGGACTAGCCCGCAACGCCCTGGCCGCCCACCCCGAATCGGCGCCCGTGGCGGGGTTCATCGCCTTTTTGCGCTTCTACACGCTGCTGCGGCGCGACGCCTGGGAGTTCGGCTACCTGCCCGGCACAGGCGGCGAATGCATCACGGAGCCGCTGGCCAAGACCGCACGCGACCTGGGGGCCGAGATACGTCTGGGCTGGCGCGCCGAACAACTCGACCGCAGCGACGAGCGCTGGCAGGTCACCGCCACCGACGCCGACGGGCAGACCCACACGCTCAGCGCCGACCGGATCGTATTGGCGCTCGATGCGCCCGCCGCCCGCCGACTGCTGACCAACAGCCCCGCGACTGCCGAGCGCGCAGCCACCCTGCGCTTCCCAACCGGCGTGCCCACCCTGATCGCCCGCATCTGGTTCAAGCAGACGCCGCGCAACATCGCTGCTTCGGGCATCTGCACGGGCGACATGCTGGCCGACAACTTCTTCTGGCTGGAGCAGATTCAGCCCGCCTACCGCGCCTGGCACCAAGCCACCGGCGGCAGCGTGCTCGAAGCACACATCTACGGCCCGCCCGAAACGCTCGCCCAACCCGACGCCGCGATCCTGACGCGGATCGTCCACGACACCTACCGCAGTTTCCCCGAACTGCGCGGCTCGCTGCTGCACACCGTCGCGCTGCGCAACGAAGCCACTCACACCCTGTTCACCCCGAGCGACCCAGCGCACTCGCTCTCCATCCAAACTCCCTGGCCCAACATGGTGGCCTGCGGCGATTGGATCACCGACGCGAATCCAGCGATGTACCTGGAGCGCGCCACCACCACAGGCATGATCGCCGCCAATCAGGTGCTAAGCGAACTCTCGCTGGAGCCGTGGCCCATCCTGAAGCATCCCGAGCCAGAATGGCTGGCGCAAAAACTCAGCAACGTGTTCACTGGCCTGCGTCGCGCCATGCTCGCCCGCCGCCGCTAACCATACAGCCGCGACATTAGTGGTATCATGCCGCCAGGATTCGCCCTACACACAGGCCATTGATGCAAGTACACACCTATCAGGAAGCCCTAGATTACCTGTACTCATTCCTCGACACCGAGCGCAACATGCCGAAGCGCCCGGCCGAGTTGAATTTACCGCGCACCTTCGCACTGCTGCGCGCGTTCGGCGAGCCGCAGCGCTCCTTCCCGAGCGTCGTGATCGCCGGGACCAAGGGCAAAGGCTCCACCGCCTCGATGCTCGAATCGATCGTGCGCTCCAGCGGGTTGCGCACTGGCTTGTGGAGTTCACCGCACCTGCATTCGTACCGCGAACGCATCCAAGTCAACCGCCAACTGATCAGCCAAGCCGATCTCGTGGCGCAGGTGAACGCCATCCAACCGCAGATCGCCGCCTTCGACACCGAACAGTACGGCAACCCCACCGTGTTCGAGTTAGGATTCATCATCGCGCTGCGCACCTTCGCCGAGCGCAACGTCGATCTCGCGATCATCGAGGTGGGCTTGGGCGGGCGCTACGATAGCGCGAACGCCATCACACCGCTGCTCTCGATCATCACCTCGATCAGCTACGACCACATGCACATCTTGGGCAACACACTCACCCAAATCGCCAGCGACAAAGCGGGCATCTTCAAGCCAGGCGTACCAGCCATCGTCAGCGCGCAGCACCCCGAAGCGCTCGCCGCCATCGTGCAGACGGCGAACGAGGTTGGCACACCGCTGTGGGTGGCCTGCGCGCCCAATCAGCAAACGCTGCCGGAGTTCCCGCCCAACACGCAATTGCCGACCCTGTTCGACCCGTTCGAGCGATACCACGGCCCAACCGCCACCGCGCTCCAAGGCGTCTTCCAGCACGAAAACGCCCGCCTCGCCACCGGCGCGGCCCTGCTGCTGCGCGACCAAGGACTGCCAATCACCGACCAAGCGATCGGCGAAGGGCTCGCCAACGCGCAATGGCCCGGTCGAATGGAAGTGGTGCCTGGCACGCCAACCTTCGTACTCGACGGCGCGCACAACGGCGACTCCGCGCACAAACTGCTGCAATCGCTGCGCGAAGCCTACCCCGGACGCAAACTCGTGCTCGTGCTCGGCACCTCGCAAGACAAAGACATCGCCCGCATCCTGAACGAACTCGTGCCCGCCGCCGACGCACTAGTGCTGACGCGCTCGTGGCACCCGCGCGCCTGGGTGGACCTCGACGCGCTGGCCGAAAGAGCCCGCCCACTGCTGCGCACGCCCGAGACGCCGCTGCTCACCGAGGCCGACGTGCCCGAAGCGATCGCGCAGGCCCGCAGGCTCGCCAGCCCCGACGCGCTCATCTGCGTGACCGGATCGCTGTTCGTGGTGGCCGCCGCCCGCGAGATCCTGGGCCTCAGCAACGAAAAAGACTAACGCAACGAGGGTGCAGCACGTCGCTCTACGTACTGCACCCTCAACTCCACATTCTGACCACAAAGCCGCAGTTGGTCATTTGGTTTGAAGAAAAGCCCGTCCGATTCACGCGAGCACCGTCGTAGCGCAACAAGCGGGCCAATCCGAGCGGCGCACTGGCGTGTCTCGGGGCACATCAACGCCCTGGCCCAACCATCATGGCCGTACTCGGGAATAGCTTATCGTTGGCGAAGTTCGCGGGGATAATCGGGGAGCAAGCCGCAATCCACCACCGCCCACAAACCCAGCAGAATCGCCTCGGCGGCATCGTGGCGCAGCGACGTGGGGCGCGCCGCACCCGACCACGCGATCACGCGGCGGGCCAGCGTATCGGCCTGCGCCTTCGCTTGATGGCCGTTGCGCTGCTCGCGGGCATACAGCAGATCAGCGCGCCAACGCTCGGCGGAGAGCGCCCGCAACGCGATACCGCGCCGTTGCGCCTCGCGCTCCCATGGCAACAGCAACGCCCCACCGCCCTCGATGTACAGCCACGCCAGCGCAGCGTGCTCGTCGAGCAGAAATGCAGCACCACGCTTCAAGCGCTGCGCACTCCCGAAGTTGTGCGAACGGTACCACAGCAGCCGCCCATCGCCACCATAACCCGCTAAACCAGTGCGCAAGCCTAGATCCACCGCGAGCAGCGCAGTCTGCGGCGCAGGCGCAGGCTCAGGCGGCGCGTCATCCGGCACGCCGGGCAACATAGCATACATATCCCGCTGATCATCGGCATCGTAGGGCGGCATACCAATCCTCATCAAACATCAGGATCGCCTTGTTGTACCAAACATCCACCAATTACGCAACAAGCATCATCACATGAATTTCCAACCATTTATTAACCAATTTTCATTCCTCAAACACAACAAAAAACGTAATTAACAAGAGAAATTTTACACTTATACACTTGATCATTCATTTAAACCTAGTTACACTCATCAACATGAGTGCCACATAGTTATCTCCGAACGATAGCAATGACCTCACCAAAGTCGAACCATCTTTGCTGTAGAGAATAACCCCGCCTTCCTGAGCGATGTCGTTAGCATGCCGCTGCGTGTGATCAACGTGAGCAATCCCAGCAAACCCACCTTCGTCATCGGTTGGAATGCCAGTTGGAGGCCCAATAGAGTCGCCGCCCAGAACGGTAAGGTCTCTCTTGCCACGCTTGGCAAAGGCATTCAGGTGTTTAACTACCAGCCGTAACGCTTGGGGCAGAGACGCAGGGAACACACAAAAAGCCGACGATCAGCCCGCTGATCGTCGGCTTTTCGGACATTTCGGGCGATTACGCGTCGGGTTCGAGGTAGAAACTCAAAGGGTATCCAGCCTCGCGCGCACGGCTCTGCGCATCGTACACGCGCTGTTTCGCCTCCTCAAACGGCAACACGCACACCAGCGCTCCGCCGGTATTGTGTGCCTCCAGCATCACATGGTAGGCCTTGTCGATCTCAAGCTCGAAGATCGTCAGCAGAATCAGCACGACAAACTCCATCGGCGTCACATCATCGTTTTGGATGATCACGCGGTAGAGTCGTTCTAGCTCCTCATCGCTGACGACCACATACTCAACATCGACAGTTGTTTTGGGCTGTGCAACATCCACGGTTTTTGTCATCGTGTTGAAGTTTCTCTCATGCACCACCGCTTTTTCCTACATCGATTCTAGATTCTACCAAGAACGAGTACCCATCGCAACTACGAGGCACGCAACACCTGCACACCCTGCGCGCCCGCCACAAACGCCATCACCGCCATGCCCAGGAACAGGCCATGCTCAACCACACCCGGAATCGCCTTGATCGCGGCCCCGGTCGCCTCTGGATTCTCGATGGCTGAGAAATGACAATCGAGGATATAATTGTTCTCATCGGTGCGGTAGGGCTGCTGATCCGCGCCCATCCGTAACACCGGCTCACAACCCACATCGCGCAGGCGGCGAGTCACCAACGGCAAGCTGAGCGGGATCACCTCCACCGGCAACGGCGAGCGCGTGCCCAACTGCTTCACGATCTTCGTCTCATCGGCCATAATGATCAGACGATCCGTGCAGGTCTCCACGATCTTCTCGTACAACAGCGCGCCACCCAGGCCCTTGATCAGATTCAGCTTCGGATCGATCTCATCGGCACCATCGAGCGCAATATCCAGCTTCGAATGCTGCTCTAGCGTCGCCAGCGGAATGCCCAACTCGCGCGCCAGCGTTCCCGCCGCAATCGATGTCGGCACACCCACGATGTCGCGCAATCGGCCATCGCGCAAGCGGGCCGCCAAGCCTTTCAACATATGCTTCGCGGTGGAACCAGTGCCGAGGCCCACCACCATACCACTCTCAATCAGGTCGAGTGCACGTTCAGCAGCTTGCTGCTTAAAGACTTCTAAATCGACTGTCACAGCTCAAACTCCCTCGACGAGCTGATACAGCCCTTCGATCACATAGGTTGGTTGAATGCCCAATGTCTCGATCATCTCGCGCGTCGATGCGCCAGTCAACGTCAACGCCGTCGCCATTCCGGCGGCGTTGCCCATCGCAATATCGGTCTCCAAGCGGTCGCCCGTCATCAGACAGCGCTCCAAGGGCAACTGAATGATCTCGGCCACCGCCTGCGCCATAATCGGTGATGGCTTGCCGACCACCACCTCGATCTTGGTATTGGTACACGCCTCGATGGCGGCGATGATCGCCGCAGCATCTGGTTCGCCGCCACCGGGCACCGGGCAATAGCGATCGGCATTGGTGGCGATCAGGCGCGCCCCCGCCCGAATCGCATCGAACGCGATCTGCAGTTTGCGGTACTCGAAGGTGCGGTCGAACGACGCGATCACAAACTCGATCTCGCCGGCTCGCTCGGTCAATTGAAAGCCCGCCGCCGTCAACTCGTCCTTCAAGGGCTGCTCGCCCACCACAAACACCTTGCTCCCGGGCGCCTCGCGCAGCAGCCACTGCACCAGCACAATCGCCGAGTTGATGATCTCGTGCGCGGGTGTGGGCAGGCCCAACCGCTCCAGGCGCTTCACGTACTGCTCGCGGGTGTGCGTCGGATTGTTCGACAAAAACACCACGCGGCGGCCCAACGCCCGCAACCGCTGAATCGTCTCCCCAGCCCCAGGCAACAACGCCTCGCCCAAATACACGGTCCCATCCAGATCAAAAATATACCCATCAAACAGCGGAATAGTCTGAGCGCTTTTCTGCATAACGACACCATAGTCTCATCGCACACGCAACGATGTGTTGCGTGGTGTGATTGTAGCATGTTCCGCGCCGTTGGGTGCGTGCGAACAATGACAAACAGGGTGATGAAACACTGAACGCATGGCCTGAGCCATGCGTCCAATACCTGCGCCTCGTGGGCTTCAACTTCGTGTTTCCGTTACGATTCGTGAGGGTTTTGCCCAAGCATACGCACCAGTGGGGCGGGGGCGTTCAGCGGATCGCGCAACGCCTGCTGCAGCAACTCCAACTCAGCCGCAAGTTGATGGGCCAGCGGATCGTCGCTCTGGCCGTGCAGGTAATTGGCACTGTTTTGGAGCACCTCACGAACCCGCGCCAACAGAGCGGCCTGATCCAGGATCGGCCCCTGCACCGTTGGAGCGACCGGCTCGGGCTGCGGCGCGTCGCGCACCTGCTCATCGAAACTCAGTGCCAACGCCGCCACCTGCTCGCGCAGCGCAACATCCTCGCGCAACAGCGCAGCCGCCGCCAAACGCAGCGCGCCGAAGCAGGCCACCGCCGAGCGATTCACGATCAGCACTGCCCGACGGCGCAACGTACTAAACGTGGCAAGCGGAATACCGAGCGCCTCGCACACCTGCGCGGCCTGCATGGCCCACGGGCGCGGGTAGAGCGCGTAGGCTGCTGCCGTTAGGCGTTGCTCATCGGCGCTCAGGCGCTGCCAAATCGCCTCGTTGGTCCACGTCTCGACCTCGTCGGCCCAATCCTGCGGGTTCACCAGATCGCCGGAGCGGCGGTACAGCGCCACCACCATTTGCAACAGCGCAGGAAGGCCACCCGTCGCATCGTAGAGCGACCACCATTGATCGGGCGGCAGGGTCGGCGCGCCCACCCACAGCAAGCGCGCATCTTGCTCGCTCAAGCCCAACAACGGCGGCTCGTTCAGCGATTCGATCTGGCGGCGGCCCACCAGCAGCAGGCGGGTCGCATTGCTCACCACAAGCTCGGCCAGCGTGTCGAACAACAACTCGGCCTCATCGTGGTCCACCCGATGCACATCATCGAGCACCACCACCGCCGGACGCGCCAGCAAGCGGTCGTAGAGCAGCGCCAACAACTCGCGTGGCTCGTACTCCTCGGGTGGCGTCGAGCGCATCGTCTGCCAGAGCAGTTCGTCGCCATGCGCGGCCAGCGCCTTGGCGAGGCCACGGATAATGCCGATTTGGGTGGCATCGGGGCCAGCGTTGCAGATATGCCAGAGGATCGTCTGGCCGTAGCGTGCGCCCTCAGCGGCGAGTTCAGCGGCGAGCGCCGTCTTGCCGCTGCCAGGCAATCCCCAGATATGTGCAATCCCCTCGTTCTGGAGCCGCCAGGCGTAGTAGGCTTCCTCATCGCGCCGCCCGACGAATCCGGGTGTGCGGGGCAGGCGTTGGCTCGCCAAGGCGAGCGGAGCTTCGAGCCGTTCGCTGATGATTTGGGGCAGCAGAGCGCAGATCGTGTTGATACCCTGGCGTTTCGCGCGGCTGTAGGTGCTCGCACTGAGCGCCAGATCTTCCTCCAGATCGGCGCGGCGCTGGCCTGCCTCGTACTCGCCAGTGCAGATCAGGTAGGGCCACCAACTACGATCCACCACCGACACCGCACCGGGTGGGCGCAACTGGTCGAGCGCATCACGAATGGCTTGCTGCAACAGCACACCACGCATCAGGGGCTCTTCTTCATCGGGGATCAAGTGCCGAGCTAATTCGCTCTCGCCCAACTGCAGCGGGGGATCTTCGGCCAGGAGCGGCAGCGCCGAGCGCAACAGCCCGCGCAAGCTATCCGGCGCGTCGTCGTCGTCCTCCTCCTGCTCTTGCTCCTCCGCATTACGGAGCCGCGCCAGAATACGGTAGGCAGTGCGACGGCTGAGCGATGCGCCCTGTTCGCCCAGTAACTCTTGCGCCAAATGCCATAGCCGATCGCCGCCGGCATTTGGCTCCTGAGCCATTGCAGCGATCAACGCTTGCTCGGCTGGCGATTCTTTGCGTTGCCGACCACCACGCCGCGAGCGTAGCGCCTCTAGACCACCTTCGGCGTAGCTATGCAACACGTTACGCACAGTACGCTCGGAAAGTTGGTGCAGTTCAGCGGCCTCACGCTGAGTCATCTCCTCATGCAACACCGCGTGCACCAACCGATAGCGCCGTATGCCATCGCTGTCGTCGCCAAAATATTTGATGAGGTCTTCTTCCGATAAGGTAGGCAGGGCTGGTAGGGCTTGCATTATTTGCCCCCTTCACATGTTGGCATCATCAGAAAACCTTGTTCAACAACAACGCGATTGCAGCTATGAACTATTCGAAACACTGATAAAACGCACAAATAAGCCGCCGAGAAGGAACTTCACCGTTCCTTGCAACGCCGCTCAGTAGCCTAGCATACGCCGAACATTACCGCAAGCAGGAATAGCCTCGTGAATAGCACTTAGGGGGAACTGTAAACAAGCTGTCATTTTTGGAAGCGACAACTTCTCAGATAGATCTCTCCAGAAAGCCAAATACGCCACGCTAGTATATCACACACCAACCATCACGCGGCCACGCAGACGCGCCGGGATGTTGTGCCCAAGCAAGGTCAACAAGGTTGGCACCACATCGGCCAGCATCGCATCGTCGAGTTGGCGCCCACCACCAAGGTTATGCGGATCATAGAGCACCATAAAGCCATACGGCGTCTCTACAGCTGCATCCATCTGCACGGAGCGCGCATCGCACCACACGTCGCCGCGCCCCACCTGCGCTGTAACGCGCCAGCCGGGCCGATTATACGCCACCAACAGATCGGGCGCAACGCCTTGCAGGCTAGGGAACAGCAACTCGGGGCGCTGCACCTGCAGCACACGCTCACCAGTGGGGTCGGTCAGCCCCTGCAACCGCTCGATCAACTCGCGGCGCACCTGCTCAACCTGTTCCTGCGCGATCGTGCCCTGCGGCTCGCGACCAGCCACATTCAGATAGATCGCGCCGTTATCGTCGGCCCAAGCGCGCGTGCGCGCCCAATCGACCGACGCTAGAGCCAGTTCGCCAGGCTGTTGCGGAGGTGTGTGAAGGACCAGATCGCCCTGCTCGATCAACCACTCGTTCAGCGCAAACTCGCCCAACAACGACCGCACGCCGCCCGGCGACACAACCGCGACGATCGTGTCGTCATCGACCAACTCCAGCAACTCGAACAGTTGATCATCGACGAAGCGGTAGAACGAGCCGATCGTGCCTGCGAATGGATGCTCCTCGGTGTAGCGGGGGTGGCTGCTATCGAACGAATCCCACAGCAAGCGCTGGATCGTGGCAATGCCATCGATCGCCACCACAAAACAGTCGTAGCTATCGCGGGCCAACAGGCGGCGTGCCAGCATAAACTGTTGTTCGGCGCGAGTATACACCTGCTGAATGGCACGATCGAGCTCCTGCGTATCGCTGGGCAAAAACTGCGCGGGCACACCGGGTGAAAGCGACGTATCGCCCAACCACGTGTGCACCTGTTGAGCCAGTTTCCCAGGGAACGTCGAGGGAGCGCCATCCGAAAGGGGTGTATCGCCGATCAGGTAGCCATGCACAGTTGGGGCGGGCGTCGTGGCGGGCGCGCCGATCACACCGATCAGCTTGTTGTTCACGCCTAGCAGATCCCAAATGCGGGGATCACGCACCATACGGTTATCGACCACAACGGGCTGCGTATAGCTATGATTCACACGGCGATGCTGACCGTACACGCCCAGTTGCCCGGCATCCAAGCCACTAAACACGCTAAGCCAGTTGGGCAGGCCGACGGTAGCGGGAGGCGCGAGCAGTCGACTCCATGCGCCGCGATCAAGCAGCAGATCGAAGGTGCGCAACTCTTTGCGCCACGCATTCAGCACCAAATCGGGAGAAGCGCCTTGCAGTGCAATGAGCAATAGACGACGAGGACGACCATCGCCGCCGCCTCCACCAGTGTGTATCACGGCCTGTGAGGAAGCGCCCACCTCGCGTGCGAGCTCTGAGCTAGATTCTTCGGCTGCACTTTGCTGTATTTGCTCGCGCTGTGCAGCTTTTACATCAACCTCAGCGTTACGGGCCTTTTGATCCTGGTCAACATCGACGGCGTGTTCGTTCGTATCCAACTCAGCGGCACACACTACCAGTCTCTCCTGGTCTAAACCACCATTGGTGAGCCTATCTCAAGGCAAACCTTTTGCGATTTCAGGCATATCAATGCCAATTAAGAATATCGTTTGGGAACGAGCGGATAGACTCTTTTGAACAAATTAACTCTACCAGTATCTGCGCGAAAACGCAATAGTTTCAAGCGATCAAAACAGAGTGAGATCATCATCGCTGGTTGTTTATTCAATAGCGGTATAATTCTTGCACCAATTCAATAGTTCCACATTTGTATGCATTTGGAGCGCATCAATGAACCTCAAAAAAGATGTTCTCCCCCTTCTACTCGAAACGTGGCAATGCTTCCAAAAAAACAACGCTGGGCAGCTCGGTGCAGCGCTCTCCTACTACGCCACATTCTCGATCTTCCCGCTCTTGCTGTTGTTGTTGGCAGGCTTGGGCTTCGTGCTCGGCTATTGGCCGGTCGCTATTGATGCCCAAGAGCAGATTCTCCAAGTCATCAGCCAAAACTTCTCCCCGCAACTGAGCGAGACTGTCGGCGATATTCTCGAAGTGTTGAAAGATCAAGCCAGCACAGCCACGGGCATCGGTCTGATTGTGCTGTTGGTGGGTGCATCTGGTGTGTTTCAACAGCTCGATTCGAGTTTCAACAAAATTTGGAATGTTCCCGACAAGCCGGAGGGCGCGAGTTTCATCAGCACCATCGTCGACCTGGTGCAGAATAAGCTGTTCTCGTTTGGCATGGTGCTCTCGGTGGGCTTCCTTATGCTGGTGTCGCTCACACTCACTGGCGTGTCGCAGGCGTTGCTCGGGGTGCTGAACGATCTGCCGATCATTGGTGGGTACGTAGGCTACCTGTTGGGCTTGTTCCTGACGCTGTTGCTGAGTACGCTCATCTTCGCGCTGCTGTTCCGCTTCTTGCCCGATGCCAAAGTGGAGTGGCGCGATGTTTGGCTTGGGGCAGTGCTCACCGCAGTGATCTGGGAGGTGGCCAAGCGTCTGTTGGGCATCTACATCGGTCGCAGCAGCTATGCCAGCGCCTACGGGGCGATCGGCACGGTGCTAGTGCTGATGGCGTGGGTCTATTTTAGTAGCCAAGTGCTGTTTTTGGGCGCTCAGTTCACCGAGGTCTATTCGCGGCGTTTCGGTAGCCGCGCACCCAAGCCGGAGCCAGAACCAGAATCTGAGCCAGAACCGGAACCTGAGCCTGTTCCGGTTGCACCATTGCCGCGTGGTCAACACTCCACAGGCCGGGTGGCGATAGCAGGGGGCGCAGGCGTGTTGGTGGGTGTGCTTGGCAGCGTCGCCGCTGTGGTGGTCGCGCTCGTGGTCGGGGTGCGGCGCGCCGTCTCGGTCGTATCGTCCTTCAAGCCCAAGCAGACCAAACGCAAGGGGAAGTAAGCGTTTCCCCACAAATGTGATACTATCACCAATATCACGACCTTGAACTATTCGTTTTCGATAGTTGTATCAAGGTTATGATATGCTAGATAACATATAAGCTATCTACAAAGGAGAGCGTTAGAAGAAATCTATGTTTGGAGCGGGAGTGGTACTGATACCCATCACGATCTTTATGCAGGCCGAGAAAGCTCAGTATGGAGCGACCTCCTCAATTATCATGTCTCCTATGTTAGCCTCTTTGAAGAAGAGCAAGTATTTGGAGACTATCGTTGCGATATTCAATGATAGCTAGATCGCTAACCAACCCCGCTGAAGACTAGAACGGTTCTGTATACAACACTGCGCACCAACTATTGGACTAGCTTGTCTCGCACAGCTTGACGTTCCTTGCCGCTGAACGTACAATAGAAACCTGAAAAACAAACCTAAGAATAAGACAATCAACGAGGATGTTATGTCACGAATTTACGGCAGTATCACCGAACTGATTGGCAATACCCCCTTGGTGCGCATCAACAAGCTCAACGATACCGAAGCAACCGTCCTAGCCAAACTGGAGTTCTTCAACCCTGCTAGCAGTGTGAAGGATCGTATCGGCTTGGCGATGATCGAGGATGCCGAGCAGCGCGGTGTGATTACGCCAGGGAAGACCACGATCATCGAGCCAACCAGCGGCAACACGGGCATCGGCTTGGCGATGGTCGCAGCAGCCAAGGGCTACCGCCTGATCCTCACCATGCCCGAAACGATGAGCATCGAGCGGCGCAAGCTGCTGCGCGGCTTCGGCGCCGAGTTGGTGCTCACGCCCGGTGCCGAGGGTATGCGCGGCGCGATCGCACAGGCGCAAGCGCTGGCCGCCGATATCCCCGATTCCTGGATTCCCCAGCAGTTCGAGAACGCCGCTAACCCCGCCATTCACCGCCGCACCACCGCCGAGGAGCTGTGGAACGACACCGACGGCCAGATCGACATTTTGGTCGCTGGCGTGGGCACCGGCGGCACCATCACTGGCGTGGCGGAGGTCATCAAGCAGCGCAAGCCCAGCTTCAAGGCTATCGCTGTCGAGCCGGTCGCCTCGCCCGTGCTCTCGGGTGGCAAGCCTGGCCCGCACAAGATTCAGGGCATTGGAGCTGGCTTCGTGCCCGCAGTGCTGAACACGGGCATCATCGATGAAGTCGTGCAAGTCTCCCACGAGAACGCCTTCGAGGTCGCTCGACGCCTCGCCAAAGAGGAAGGTCTGATGGTCGGCATCAGCTCGGGCGCAGCCGCGTGGGCCGCCCTACAGGTGGCGCGCCGCCCCGAGAACGCTGGCAAGCAGATCGTGTTCATTGTGCCGAGCAACGGTGAGCGCTACTTGAGCACGCCGCTCTTCAGCGAAGACTAGTAGACGCATACTGCCAAAGCAAAGGCCCGTTGTGCGCAGAGGGGCACAGCGGGCCTTGTCGTATGGCGACGCTACACACTGCGCACATCGAGCTGGTCGATCACTTCCTCCACACCAGTTGCGTACTCGGCCACCGCCACGATGTTGTCGCTGTCGATGATATCATCCACCACGCCGCGCAGCGTCACGCGACCAAAGTGCGTCTCAATGCTGATGCGGTCCGCATACTGCGTCGTGGCGCTATCGGCCCGCAGCGCATCGCGCACCCGCGCCGAAACCTCGTCGTCGCTCTCTAAAAAGCTGCTATGATGGTCCTGATCGAACGGCTCATCGAGCGCCGAAACGCCTAATCCACTCGCGATTTCCGCATCGTCGCGGCTGCCCGGCACTGTCGGCGGATCGATCGGCGGCACATAGGTGAAGCCTTCCTCAGTCGCCTCTCTCGGATCGTCTGTCTCTTCGGCCCGCAGTTCAAGCTCCGTCAGCATTTCGAGCCGCTCGGGGTCATCCGAGAGATCATCGTTCACGCCAGCCTCTAGTTCGCCTCGTTCGATGTCGGTGGGCGTCAAGTCGCCGAGCGTATCGATCTCGCTGGCATCAAATGGGCTGCCCTGATCCTCTGGCTGACGCAGCCCGGCTTGTTGGCGAAGCTCATCCTCCAGCTTCTGTGGAGCAGGATTCAGCGGCTGCTCAGGGCGTGACTTTCGTGTTTGTTTCGCCATTGGTCGATCTCCTTCATCTGATCGCCCGACGTAAGTAGGACAATCATTCACGATTTATTACAAATTGTCCTTGTTGATTGAAATATTATTCGCAACAATGAGACAATCTTCTAAATATCAGACAATAGTCGGATATTAAATTGAAAACGCGTCTGATACACTGAGCCTAGAGTTTGCAGACAGTGTGCCAACAGTTTGAAGCGCAATAAACGGATAGTACGATTTCTCGGGGCGCGCTATCATACTGATACGTCGCATAACTCTAGCACGAGGAGTCGCGCTCGTGCGGTAGGAGGTCCCTATGAACGAGGAAAGCTTTTGGCAAGCTGTCCAAACGCGTGATCCCAACGCCGATGGCGTTTTCTTTTACGCAGTTCGCTCGACTGGCATTTACTGTCGCCCGACGTGTCCATCGCGCCGACCGCGCCGCGATCAGGTGTTGTTCTTTCAGCAGTATGAGGATGCCGAATCGGCGGGCTTTCGGGCCTGCCAGCGTTGCCACCCGCGCGGTGAGCAGCCGGATGAGCATCGCAAGCTGATCGAGCAAGCCTGTGAATTGTTGGACGCGCAGGCCGAGCAGCCGCCCACGCTCGCGGAGCTTGGGGCGCAACTGGGTATGAGCGCGTTCCACCTGCAACGCACCTTCAAGCGGATCGTTGGCGTTTCGCCGCGCCAATACGCCGAAACACGCCGCATCGAACGGTTGAAGGAGCGGCTCAAGCAGGGCGATAACGTCACGACGGCATTGTACGAGGCGGGCTACAGTTCCAGCAGCCGACTCTACGAGCAAGCCCCCGAGCGACTGGGGATGACGCCTGCCACCTATCGGCGGGGCGGATTGGGCGCGCAGATCGGCTACACTATCACCGACAGCCCGTTTGGGCGCTTGTTAGTGGCCACCACCAAGCAGGGGATCTGCTTCGTGAGCCTGGCCGACGATGATGATTCGCTTCGGCAGGCGCTCCACGATGAGTATCCCGCCGCCGTTATCGAGCGGGCCGAGGGGGAGCTTGCAGAGAACCTCGATCGATGGGTCAGCGCCATCCATGAACATTTACGCGGCCAGCAGCCACACGCGCTTGATCTACCGATCGATGTGCGTGCTACTGCATTCCAAAGCCGCGTTTGGCAGGCACTTCGCGAGATCCCCTACGGCAGCACGCGCTCCTACCGCGCGGTGGCCGAGGCGATCGGGCAGCCGACGGCGGTGCGGGCCGTGGCGCGGGCTTGCGCCACAAATCCGGTGGCGTTGGTGGTGCCCTGCCATCGGGTGATCGGCGAGGACGGTGAGATGCGCGGATATCGTTGGGGCACTGAACGCAAACGGGAAATACTCGCCCAAGAAGCACAACAAAGCTAGCGGTAGCGTATCCACTAGCTTCTTTCCACCAGAGAGGTTGTGTTCCATGTTGAAGCTAGAGGATACCATGGCTCAGTTCGAGAGCGCGCCACACACAGCTGAGGCGTTGAGTCAATCAAACAACAGTACGTCGCAGTTTGGCGAACGGGTGAAGATTGTCCTAGCACTGCTGGCAGTCTACATTATTTGGGGTTCAACCTATCTTGGTTTACGCATCGGGCTTGAGGGGTTCCCGCCGTTCCTGCTGCTTGGGATTCGCTTCTTTATCGCTGGTGCTCTGCTCTACGGTATCCTACGGCTGCAAGGCCACGCTGCCCCCACCCGACCGCAATGGAAGGGCGCGACGATCCTCGGCCTCTTTCTGCTGATCGGCGGCAACGGCACGGTGACGATCGCCGAGCAATGGGTGTCGTCGGGGTTGGCCGCGCTGGTGGTCGCCACGATGCCGTTGTGGGTCGCGCTATTCAGCGGGCTGCTGGGGCGCTGGCCGGGCTGGGTCGAATGGCTCGGCTTGGCGCTGGGCTTCGTGGGCATTATCCTCCTGAATTTTGAAGGCGATATGCAGAGCAGCCCGCTCGGCGCACTGATCCTGGTCGGCTCGGCGGCAAGTTGGGCATTTGGGACGGTCTGGAGCAGGCGCCTCACACTGCCGGAGGGCATGATGGCGAGCGCCGCCGAGATGCTCACCGCTTCGCCGCTCCTGATCATCGGCGGGCTGCTGATGGGCGAACAGATCACCGAGATGCCGGGAATCCGTCCGATCGGCGCGCTGGTCTACTTGATCGTGGCCGCGTTGATCGCGTTTAGCGCCTACAACTACTTGCTTCAGAAGGTGCGCCCGTCGGTCGCCACGAGTTACGCTTATGTAAACCCAGTAGTGGCGGTTGGTTTGGGCATTTGGCTGGCCAACGAGCATATCGGCTTGATGGGCCTGATCGCGATGCCGATCATTTTGAGCGGTGTGGCATTGGTGCTGTTCAACCGCAAGGGCTAACCGCTTCGCGATTGTACAACGATACGAAACGCCTACAGCAGCGATTGTTGTAGGCGTTTTGCTTGCCTTGAAGCGCGGATCTTGCGCAGGAATGCGCTCTGTGGTATCCTCGCCGTATGTGGAGCCATCTCAATTACTACGATATCGACGAAAACGACGAAACGTTTTCGGATGCCCGTCGCCGTATCCTCGCCCGACTCGGCGATTTCGCCGCACTGATCATCGGTCCCCTCAACCTGCGCCCCAAAGCTGCGGTGCTTCAACTCAACACACCCGAACGCATCGAGGTGCGGGTGAGCACGCCGCTGAATCACATCATTCTCGCAATTGAGCCAGATGGCGACCTCGCAAGCGAGGTCTTTTTTCTGCGGGCGATTGCACCGAAACATCTGCCTGTGCCGCACCTGATCGGCCACGACCTGAGCATGACGTTCGTGCCGTTCAGTTATCTGCTGCACAACTACATCAGCGGCACGCCGCTCTCCAAGCTTGAGGATGGCCCCGCGATGCGGATCGCGGCCCGCCAAGTTGGCCGCACGCTGCGTCGCGCGCACCAAGTCTCGGCACCGGGCTTTGGCCGCCCCACCGTCAACGGACGTTGGATCTTCAACCGCTGGGAGACGGCGCTCCACGATTGGCTCACACAACACGAGTTCTTCACACGAGGCAAAGAGGTATTGGGAGAGGAGTTGTTCGCCAAACTGCGGACAGCCACGCTCGATCACCCGATGCTGGCCTGCGAGCGGGCGAGCCTGCTGCACGGCGCAGCCGAGCCTAGCCGTGTCTTGGTGGCGGTTGGCGATAGCATCCAGCTTGAGGCGTTGACGCGGCCTGGCCGTTTGGTGGGTGGCGATCCGCTCTTTGATCTCGCGTATGCCACGCTGCCGAGCCGACCCCAAGCGTTCAGCCAGGGTGTGTTCGAGGGCTACAACGCCTCTGGGCCGCTGCTGCCCGAACAAGAGGCGCGTTTGCAACGGCTACGGCTTTTGCTTCACGTCACCGATACCCTGTGGCGCGCCGACACAGCCGAGATCGAACACCTTGTCGATCAAGTGCAGACGGGCCTTGCAGCACTCGCATAGCCCCGCGCTAGGTGGCGGCACCGCTCTGCCAACCCTTGTGATATGCACATTTTCTCACAACAGGAGCAGAAACGATGGTACGTATGCGTTCTGTGCTGAAAGGCCCGATCCTCTGGTATACCGGAGCAGTTTGTTTTCTCGGCGCGGCTTTGTGGGCGATTCGCCCTGCGCGCCTCATCCACGCGAATGTGTCGACCATCACGCCTGGTGAACCGCCAATCGCCAATGTTGTACTCACCTACGGGTCAGGCGCGTTACCGATCAGCGTCGTTGTCGATGTAGTTGACCAAACGGGCCACGGGGGCAGTGCAACAGTCGCTGGCACGCAGGCATTTCTTGAAATTCCCTTGAACGGAACACCAAGCGATACCTACCGTGTGACAGCGACTGTAACGTATCAGCTTCTGGGGATGCCGTTAACGATCATAAACACGTTCGCGTAGCCAACAAACGGGTTTACTTGTTACGGCGCTTGTGCTCCCGTCGCGCGTTGCGGCGGCGGCTTGGAGTAGCAGGGCCGTTGGCTCCAACCAGTTGACCTTGCTCACCGCTCGCCTGCACAGCAGCAGGGCGGGCAGCAGGCGCGGGCCGAGCAGCAGTCGAGTTGCGGCGCGACGAGCCACGTCGATTCTGCTGATCGTAGGCGCTGCGCAAGGCTGGGTAGCGCACTTGCCAGTAATAGACCGTGTAAATCAACACCAACAACCCAACGATCGTGAGCACATACGCCCAGATCGGCTGGGTGAAGGGGTCGACCCCCGACAACCACAACACACTCGCAATGATTCCTAAAGCACCAATCGCTACTAAAGCGATCCCCAAACGTTGCAATGTGCTCTTCAACGGGTGTGTATCGGACCGCAGAAAGCCCACATACAAACCGGCAAGAGCAATCAAACCCTCAGAGATCAGGAGTCCCCACGCTACACCATCAAATGCGCTTGGGGTTGTTAAATAAGTGAGAAAATCCATGGCTACGCCTCCTTGTGAAAAATCGAACGGCTACGCGATTATACCAAAGGCGTTGCAATGGCGTCAAACAAGCTTCTGGCCCAGCGAGATGCTGGATGCGAAGGCTCATCCTACCCCGTCATGGAGTCCCACAACCAGCACCACACACACGTTTTCGACTAAGGTGATCCTACCCGCTACCTGATACCAATATCTCCATAATGATCACTTTCCTGCAAAATATCATATCATCTCACCAAATTAACCCTCCTCATTGTCCTTCTGAAAACTAAACACGAAACACGCTATCATCGTGATACTTCTCCTCTTTGAAGGAATAGAATCATTCAAACACACATCATCATAGTGGCGTCCACTTAATAGCAATTGATGATAACAACGCATAAAGATACCCGCTATCAAACAAATCATATCGTAATAAAAATTAGATTGGTTATAATCTAATAGTATAAGTAATTGTCAAAGAGTAGTAAATCTGGTAAGATACGTAACGAACAAAGGCTATCCACAATCCCTAGGAGCGATGGCATGGCTTGTGCACTCCCCACCGAAACCGATCAACTGCACACCTATCGCCACTTCTGCGTAAACCTTTCTCAGGCGCAAACGCAACAAGATGCGTTAGATGCTTGCCAAGCACTGGTTGAACTGTGGTTCGCACCTCGAATCTACGAGTTCGTGAGCTATACTCCACCTGCTACGTGGAAGTCGCAGCATTACAATCCTACAGAGAGTGAACTATCCGAGTTGCACGCCGGCAACGTGGTGCTGAGCCATACGGATGGACGTATCGCCTGCCTCGCACCGTTGCACGCGCGCAACAGCCTGATCGGCTGGTTCCTGCTGTTGGAGCCGAATCTCACTGAAGATTCGTTGGATCGGTTAGCCTTGATCGCTGCACAAGCTGGCCCAACGTTAGCCTTTCTCGAAGCCTCGCGCCGCCACGACGATCGTATCCAGCAACTCCAAACGCTCAACGAGATTGGCCGATTGCTCAGCGGCGTGCTCGATATGCCCACGCTGCTCGAAGCGATTCACAGCGCCACGCGCCGCCTGGTCGATACGCAGATCTTCTTCATCGCCCTCTACGACGAGAACAACGATGAATTTGAGCTTGCCTACTTCGCCCAGGATGATAAGCCCCTCATTCAGCCGTATCGTTGGTCGACGAAATTGGGCTTGGCAGGTGTGGTGCTGCGCCAACGCCGCCCGCTGCTCACCGACAACTACGATAACGAATGCAAACGGCATGGCGTCCAACCATCAGCATTCATCGATGTCAGCACAGCGAACGCTTGGCTCGGCGTGCCGCTACTCTCGCGCGACAAAGCGCTCGGCGTGATGGCCATCGGCAGCACACGTTCGGGGTACACTTACAAAACCGAGCATGTCGATCTGCTCGCGACGATCGGCGCACAAGCCGCCATCGCCATCGAGAACGCGCAGCTCTACCAGCGTAGCGAGAAGCAAGCCCGGCAACTCACCACGCTCAACCAGATCGGTCGCATCATCACCTCATCGCTCGACCCGCAGCGCGTGCCCCTGCTGATTATGGAGCAGATCCGCGAACTGCTCGGGGTTGAGGAAGGCTCACTGCTGCTGCTCGATGATGCAACCAACGAGTTGGTGTTCGCCTATACCATCGGCCCGTTCGGCGACCGCCTGCTCGGCCAGCGCTTGCCCAATGGCACGGGCTTGGTGGGCTATGTGGCCACCCACGGCGAATCGGTGATCGTCAACAATGCGCCTAACGATCCACGCTTCTATGCCGCCACCGATATGGCCACTGGCTTCGTCACCCGCGATATCCTCGCGGTGCCGCTCCGAGGCATGGGCGGCTTGCAGGGCGTGATCGAGGTGATGAACCGTCGCGATGGACGGCAGTTTACCGAAGAGGATCAGCGCGCGCTGGAGGCCGTGGCCGATCAAGCGGTGATTGCGCTTGAGAACGCCCAACGCTTCGCGCAAGTTGATCAGGCGCTCGCTCGCCGCGCCCAGGAGCTCGCCAACATCAACGACCAGTTGCAGCATAACTTGCGCAGCCTCACCGCGCTGAACAGCTTGGGCATGGCGATCAACAGCAGTCTGCACCAACCAAACGAGATCTTCGCCATGACGGGCTACGGCGTGATCGACATCACCGATGCGCTGGGTGCCTGCATTGTGCGTTTCGAGCAACAAGATTTTCGCGTGGTGTTTCAGATCGGGCCAGCCGAAGATTTCACCTCACAGATCACGCCACTGCTGCACCGCACGATGGAATCGCTGCACCCCGAACTGATCACCAGCGATCTGCCGCCCTCCCTGCAGCAGATCGGCGCGCAAACCCTGTTCCTCGTGCCGTTGCGTGCCACGCAGCAGGTGCTCGGCGTCTTGTGCGTCTACTTCCCCAATGCTGGCCCCAGCCTGCCCGATCAAGAGACGATCGTGCTGTTCGCGACCCAAGCTGCCGTCGCCATCGAGAGCCTGCAACTCTTCGCCGCCGTTCACGATGCGCACGATCATATGGCCTCGGTGCTGGCCTCCACCCGCGAAGGCATCATGCTGATCGAAGCGAATCAGCGCATTGTGATCGCTAATGAGGCGCTCTATCGGCTCTGTGGGTTGGAGAAGGAGAATCAACCCATCGAGGGGATGGATATCGAGCATTTTATCGCCGCGTGGGAAGGGACAACGGGCTATCTGCCCGCCGAGTGGAACGCGCTGCGCAAAGGGTTGGTAGCCGTCGCCACGGGGCAACAGCAGTTTGCCTCGGGCGAGTTGAATCAGATCAGCACGAATCAACCCTCGCTGGAGTGGAGCGCGCTACAGGCCCAGGCGCGCGGCGATCGGCAGGGCGCACGCCCCAACGGCGCGCTGCTGGTGCTGCGCGACATCTCTGAGGCCAAAGCCTCCGAGCAACTCCGCCAAGACCTGACCAATATGATCGTTCACGACCTGCGCAGCCCGCTCTCCAGCGTGATGGCCTCGATCGACATGCTGATCCGTGGGATCTCGGGCCAACTGAACAAGCCACAGCACAACATCCTTAACATCGCCTACGCCAGCTCGCTCCAGATGTTGGAGATGATCAATACGCTGCTCGACATCAGCCGCCTGGAAGCCGGGCGCATGCCACTGAAGCTGCACAGTCACACATTGCACCCGCTGGTGGATCGGGCGATCGCGCGGCTCGAATCGCTAGCGCGAGATCGCGCAATGGTGATCCAGACAGATCTCGCCAGCGACTTGAAGCGCGTCATGATCGACGATGAGATGATCGTGCGAGTGCTGCAGAATCTGATCGGCAACGCGCTCAACTTCAGCGCGCACGGCAGCACCGTGCTGATTCGCGCATTCAACGGCACACGCAGGCCCTACGACTCCAACACCATCCCAGATCCCGCCGATGGCTTCGTCACTGTGGCGGTGAGCGATCGGGGCGTCGGTATCGCACCGAAGGATCAAGCGAAGATTTTTACCAAGTTCGGGCAGGTGGATGAAAGTCGAGGCGGCAGCGGCCTAGGGTTGACCTTCTGCAAACTGGTGGTGGAGACTCACGGCGGGACTATTTGGGTCGAGAGTGCGCTCGGCGAGGGTAGCACTTTTTACTTCACCTTGCCCGTAAGTTAACTGGTAGCGCCGCATCAGCATAGCGATTCCCACTTCACGTTAGACATGAATCTCTAACCCCTCGTAGGCCGAAATGGTGTTTGGGAAGCTCTGTTGCGCCTCCCGCTCCATCTCTGCTACAATCTCGTCATCGTACAACGGCTCGTGATGAAAGAGCACGAGACGCTTGCACGCCGAGGCTTTGGCAACCGCCACGGCCATATGCGGCGTACTATGACCCCACCCCTGCTTGGGTCGCAACGGATTCACGTAGTCCTCGGTTCGATACTGGGCATCGTGGATCAGCACATCGGCACCGCTCGCAAATTTCACCAGCCGCCGATCCGTTTCCACATACCCCTCGGTATCGGTGGCGTACACCACGGTTTTGCCCTGCCACGAGATGCTGTAGATGTTCACGCCGTTCTTGGGGTGGGCGTAACTGTGATACGTGCGAATCCACACGGCTTCCTTCGGTGGCTCGATCACATCATGGTACAGATTCAGCACCCGCACATCGGTGGGTGTATCACCAAGCAGCACGAGATCCGTCTCGTTCACATTGCAAAGGATTTTACGCGCCGGCAACTCATCGAGGCTGACCGGAAAACTCGGGGGCAACATCGAGTGCGACAACGTCTCTTCAAGGTCGCTCTCAAAAACCTTCGGGCCGAAGATGAACAGGGTGCTCGAACCGAGGTAAGCAGGATCGAAGAACGGGAAGCCGACGGTATGGTCGTTGTGCATGTGGCTAAAGAGGATAGTCGCGACGATCGGCTGATTGTTGTTGGCGGCGGCCCGCCGAACCAAATCGTTGCCAAGGTTGATAATACCAGTACCAGCATCGAGAATGATAGTATGAGGACCGGCCTGCACCTCAACGCAGGAGGTATTGCCACCATATCGCATGGTGCGTGGCCCCGGCACCGGGTAGCTACCTCGTACACCCCAGAAGCGAATGATCATCTCGTCCGACATCCTGACGCCCTCCTCCTGGACCCACCGCGCCATGCGCAAGTGCAACAACTATGATATCGATATCGTTGGCCCTAGTGGACTACGCCGCATCGTTTGCTCCGCGATCCCCGAACTGATGTCGCATAGGAGAGTTCAAATAGTGGCAGTGTTTCAGCCTTTGAGCATCACTAATGACGCTGAAGAAGCGTAGAGAATACCTAAATTGGTGAGGGTTTGTTGGGAGTAAACCCTCACCACCAGATCGCCCATTGTCCGAATCTCAGAGACAAATGAAATACCAGTAGATATATAAACGTAGAATCGAAGCGTTTATCACGCATCTACTGATGATTCATTTCAAACTTCACGCTGCACTCATTGCCACGAGCGACGATTACTCGTTGGCCCACTCGCGCAACGCATGCACCAGCAGGCGCACACCCACGCCAGTCGCGCCCTTGGGCGTGATCGGGTTGGGCCGATCGACCCAGGCCGTTCCTGCGATGTCCATATGCACCCAGGGGTAATCGCCCACGAACTGCCACAGGAACGCCGCAGCCGTCAGCGCACCACCAGGGCGACCACCCGTGTTCTTGATGTCGCCCACGTCGCCCTTGATGATATTGTAATAGGCTTCCCACAGCGGCATGCGCCAAGCTCGCTCGTTGGTGGCTTCGCCAGCGCGCAGCACGCGATTGCACAGCTCATCGTTGTTGCTCATCACGCCGGTGGCCTCCGAGCCAAGCGCCACGACGATCGCGCCCGTAAGCGTCGCAAGGTCGATGATGCCCGCCGGGTTGTAGCGCTGCGCGTAGTACAGCGCATCGGCGAGCACAATACGGCCCTCGGCGTCGGTGTTGAGCACCTCAACGGTCTTGCCGCTCAGGGTCTTGATCACATCGCCGGGCTTGTAGGCGGTGCCGCTCGGCATGTTCTCGGCGGCGCTGATCAGGCCCACCACGTGCAGCGGCAGGTTGAGTTCGGCCACGGCCTGCATCGTACCGAGCACCGCCGCAGCGCCGCTCATATCCATCTTCATATCGTCCATGCGCTCGCCCGGCTTGAGCGAGATGCCACCCGTATCGAACGTGATGCCCTTGCCGACGAGACAAACGGTGGGTGTCTCCTTGCCCTCTTTGGAGCCATTGTGCTCTAGAATGATGAAGCGTGGTGGCTGCTGCGAGCCTTGGGAGACGCTGAGGATGCCGCCGAAGCCCTGCTCCCGCAATTCTTCGAGGCCGAGTACCGTCACCTTCAGGCTGGTCGTCTGCGCCAAGCCCAACGCGACCTCGCCAAGTTTGGTGGGAGTGATATCGTTGCCGGGGCCATTCGCCATATCGCGGGCCAACGCCACACCGCGCGCAACCACTTGACCCACCTGCACACCCTGGGAGATCGTGCTCTCATCGACGCTCGAGATCACAGTCAATTCGGCGATCTGATGCTGATCATCGGCAGTGAGGCCGGTTTTGTAGTGCTGATACGTGTAGAGGCCCAACAGGCTACCCTCTGTCAGTGCTTGAGCGGCATCAGCTAGCGCCACACCATCGGTAATCGGCAACTCGAAGCTGTAGCGCTCGACCTTGAGCTCGCGTGCACGTTGCGCTGCCGAGCCAGCGATCTCGCGTAACGTGGTAGGAGTAAACGCGCTACGCTTCCCCAAGCCCACCAACAACACACGACGCGCCGCTACTGCACCACGAGGGTACAACAACAACGTACTCTTGGACTTCCCTGTCCAATCGCCCTCTTCGATCAGATTCGCAAGCGCGGCAGGAACCGCCTCGCCTTCCCATGCGCCATACACTAAAAGCGGCGTATCGTGCTGCAACGCATCGCCATGCACAACAGAAACGTTCACGGGGTAACCTCCATCTCCAAAACGGACCTAAAGAATATGTTCGTCGGTTTCTTCGTAGATCGAACGGCTGACGATCCCAAAGAAACCGACGCAAGACACTGTAACGCCTATCAGGGCATTCTACGGCCTTCTTAAATTGCAATTACCGAATCATTATAGCATGGAGAACAACTGCTTTATAAAGCAATGAATCCATTCTACAATCCCATAGTATATCGCAAAATCGAGAAGATAACCTATTTATAAAAAATAGGTTATATTCTTACGACGGTTAATACACAAGATTATGTATTTAACCGCTGTGTTTCTACTGTGGATGGCGCCTCATCCGGCGATTTTAACGTCGATGAAGGCGTTGTTGGCGCAGTTCGCTGCGCATGTGCCATCAACTGATCGGTAAACACCTTGATCGTATCAACCGGTAGCGGAAAAATAATCGTACTATTCTTCTCGGTGGCGATCTCAGTCAGAGTCTGTAAGTAACGCAACTGCAAGGTGACTGGCTCGCGAGCGATCACATCGGCGGCCTCGGCCAACTTCTTGGAGGCCTCGAACTCGCCATCGGCGTGGATGATTTTCGCGCGCTTCTCACGCTCGGCCTCGGCCTGCTTCGCCATAGCCCGTTGCATGCTCTGCGGCAACTCCACATCCTTGACCTCGACAATCGTGACCTTGATGCCCCACGGCTCGGTCTGCTCGTCGATGATCTTCTGCAAGCGCTCGTTCAACTTCTCGCGATGCGCCAACAGGTCATCGAGCTCGACCTGGCCGACCACACTACGCAGCGTTGTCTGGGCGATCTGCATCGTTGCACGAATATAATCCACCACCTTCACAACGGCCCAACTCGGGTTGACGATCATAAAGTAGAGCACTGCGTTGACCTTGATCGTCACGTTATCGAGCGTAATCACTTCCTGAGTAGGGATATCCATCGTGATGACGCGCGTATCAACACGCACCATTCGTTCGATGATTGGGATCAGGAAAAAGAGACCTGGACCGCGTGGACCGATCAAGCGCCCCAAGCGAAACACCACACCGCGCTCGTACTCGGGCACGATCTTGATCGACGACACGAGCAACATGAGGGCGACTAAGACCAACGCCGCCAAACAAAACAACACAAAACCACCCATTACCAACTCCTTAGAGAGCGCACGCCAAACCACACTGCTTATCTTGGCGATACCTCTTCTTCGGTAGAGAGCTGCCCCACAATGAGCTGCAACTCGTGAACGGCGCGCACCCGTACCCAATCACCAACCTCGACCACACCATCTTCGCTGACTGCTTGCCACAGGGCTCCCTCCACAAACACCATACCTTGTGGATCGAGCCGTTGACGCACCTGAGCCAATTGCCCGATCAATGCCTCCTGGCCCGTCACAATCGGCTGCGCATGGCTCCGCAACACCAACCACACACCGATCGCCGTCGCCGCGATCAGGAACAGCACCATCAACACAATCACCCACAGCGCCACCATCGTTTCGGGGGCTTGAGCCGGGTCGATCAGGGTCAGCGCGCTCACGACCACTAATGCAATACCACACACGGCAAACACACCATGCGTCGAGGAGAAGAACTCCACGCCTATCAAGCCTAATGCCACTAGTAATATCAACAGACTCCACCAGCGGATCGGCAGCACAAACAAGCCCATCGCTGCCAAAATGATCAGCACAATCCCAATACCGGCGAACACCGTCGTTCCAGGCACACTAAACTCGAGGTAGATCGCCAGCGCACCGATGATCAGCAGCACAAACGCGATGGTCGGGTCGGCGAGCGTCAAGCGAAACTGCTCCCACAACGTTGGCGCTACCGATACGGGGGTGGATTGCAACGTCGAAAGCATCACCGACGAGCCATCGGCTAGCGTCACCGTGCGATTATTCAGCAACAACAGCAACTCGGAGCGCTGCGACGCCACAAGATCGATGGCAGGCGGCGAGAGGCTGATCGCCTGTTGATTGGTGAGCACCGCACCCTCGCGCACGGCGCGCTCGACCCAGGCGGTGTTGCGGCCCCGCGCACTGTTCCAATCGCTGATCTGCTGTGCCACACTAGCCAACACCAGATCGCGAGTCTGTTCGCTTAACGTCGCATCGATCTGCGTGAGAGGAGTAGGATCACCAAACGAAGTATTGGGCGCCATCGCACTGATATGCGCGGCACTCAAAAACATCGCGCCAGCCGCGCCGGATTGCGTCCCCGATGGAGCCACATAAACGACCACAGGCACACGAGCCTGGTTGATCTCTATCGCAAAGGTACGAATAGCCTCTAGTACGCCACCACGATTACGAAGCTCAATAATAAGCGCTTGAGCATCGGCAGCCTCTGCCACATGAAGCGCACGTTGGAGATAACCAACCGTTACCGAAGTGACGACACCGTCGACCTCAACAAGATAGATAGGCCCAGATGCGCTTTGTGCCATAGTTGTCGAAGACTCTGGCAGGAGCAGCAAGACAACCACAACCAGGGCCAACGCAACTAGCAAACGACGCATAACAAAATTCATCCTTACTATCAAGCGACATTGCTATGGATGATGGATTGGATAGGGCAATCTTGAGTGATACCGCATGATACCGCGATTCATGCGGAAACGTCAACGCACCATCAAGGTACTTGATATATAATGGGTGCGCAAATAAGAAGCTACAAACGGATCGCAGGAGCGCCTGTTTGAAGATGTGTTGTGATGTGTAAGCCTGCTTGAACCGCGCAAAGCAAGCGAACACATGCCTGAACAGCATAGGAACAATGGAATGGCAGGCAAGAACAAACCACAAAACGCAACCGTGGCCGATAACCGCAAAGCGCGCCACGATTATTTCATCGAGGAGAGCTACGAGGCTGGGATTGTGCTCACCGGCAGCGAGATCAAATCGCTCCGCAATGGGCGTCTCAACCTGCGCGGCAGCTACGCACGCATTGTGCGCGGCGAAGTGTGGCTCTACGATATGCATATCTCGCCCTACGAACAATCGGGCGGCTACTTCAACCACGAACCCACGCGCCCACGCAAGCTCCTCCTGCACCGCCGCGAGATCAGCCGGATTCTGGGGCAAGTCGAGCGTCAGGGCTACACGCTCGTGCCGCTACGAGTCTATTTCAAAAATCGGCGAGCGAAAGTTGAGTTGGGGCTAGCGCGCGGTAAAAAACTCTACGACAAACGAGCAGATATCGCAAAGCGAGAGGCGAACCGCGATATTCAGCGTGCTTTAAAAGTGCGTAGCCACGAATAAGCAATTCCTTACACGGAATCCGCAACACACCCAGGTTTGGAAGGCATTTAACGCAATCCAAACCTTTTTTTATTGCCTATTAACGCACCTCAAATGCTATTTCGCTTTCGAATTAGTGATCAAGCTGACGAAATATTGTCATACAAATTACCTTGACGGTACCGATCTGTGACGGGTATAATGCGAACGACAACCGAACACGACACCCCACTCATCACATCGTATGCCCAACTCTTGATTGCGGAAGCACCAAACACCTCCGCATCATAGTGAGGAGATGATGACTCAAATTCCAGCAGGTATGCACCGTGCCGTACGTGGAACAGCTAATCCATTAGATGAAATTGAACAAAAGCTGCGGCATACGATTTTTGGGCAAGAACGCGCCATCGAAGCAGTTGTGCGGCTCTTAAATCGAGCACGTTTTGGTTTTTCTGCGGGTAACCCTCGCCGCCCACGTGCAACCCTTCTCTTCCTCGGCCCCACAGGCGTTGGAAAGACTGCAACAGCGCGTCGTCTTGCTCAATTGCTGCGCCCAGAAGATGATGCATTTTTGAAGATTGACTGCTCACTTTTCAGCCAAGGTCACGAGGTCTCGGCATTGGTGGGCGCGCCGCCTTCGTATGTTGGGCGCGACCAGAAGCCGCTGCTGAACCCCGATATTATCGAGCAGGACAATAGCGTTGTGCTGTTCGATGAAATCGAAAAAGGCCAGCCCGAGCTCTGGAACTTGCTGCTCCAAATCATGGAAGATGGCGAGATCCTGCTACTCAACGGCGGTCGACGTGTCTCGTTCCACAACAGTATCGTGATCCTGACAACCAACGTCGGTGCGAAGGAGATGGTCGATTTCCTCGACCGCCGCACGATCGGCTTCCGCACCGCACACAAGGATGTCGAGGCGACCGGGCAGCAGATCTATCAGATCGGCTTCGATGCGCTGCAGCGCGTCTTCCAGCCAGAGTGGATCAACCGTATCGACGAGATCATCGCGTTCCGCCCGCTTTCGAGCGAGACGCTGCGCGAAGTGCTCGACCGGATGCTGCGCGAAGCCAACGAACAGTACCTCCGCCACGGTATCCGTGTCGAACTGACGCCCGAGGCCAAAGAGTATGTGCTGCATAAGGGCTTCGAGCCGCGATTCGGCGCTCGCCCGCTCCGCCAGCAATTGCTGAAGCTTGTGGAAGCGCCCCTCGCCGATCTGATGGCATCGGGCGGCATCCCCGAGGGCAGCCGCGTGGTCGTCGAGGCGACGGGCATCGACAAGCATGGCCAGGCCCTCGAGTTCTTCTACGAGCCAGCCCCCGAACTGCTCCAGCAGGCCCAAGAGCTACGGGCCGCCGAGGTTGGGCGCGCCTCCACCAACGAAGGCCCACAGCAGCCCAGCGTTGGCCTCAGCTCGGATCGAGGCAATACTATCGAGCACACCGCCGGGCCGATCGGCGCGCGTGGCCCACGAGTCACGCCACGGCGAGGCTTCGATAACGATCGGTAAGTGTGTCTTTCCTCCTGCACAAGGGCGGCGCAATATGCGTCGCCTTTGTGTTTTTGAACGATCCGCGCATCGGTGCGTCATACATAGTCACGTACCAATACCACAGAATCTGATATTGCCAACCGAATGTGGGTTGAGGGAAACACAGACCCAGAGGTTACAGTTGTGCGAGGCGCTGCTCGATTTGGGGGCGGGTGGGCAGACTGCTTACGCCACGGCCCTCAACGCTGACAGCAGCGGCGGCGGCGGCGAAATGGGCGGCCAAAAGCGGGTTACCAGTCTCGTGCAGGCGCACCAGCAGCGCCGCCGCAAACACATCGCCCGCGCCCGTAGGGTCGCGCTCTGTGGCGGGGTAGGCGGGCACGTGGGTGGGCTGACCCGCCACAAACAGGGTCGCGCCATTGGCACCACGGGTGAGTGCAACGAGTTTGCATTCAGCAGCCCAACTGCGGATCAGCGCCTCATCGCCCTGCACATCCTCGATGCTGAGAATCAGCGCGTCGAGCCGCCGTAGCAGTTCACGAGACGGAAGCCATGGGCGATACTGGACAGGCCCAGGCAGGTGCTCGGGCCACGTGCGCATCCATCCCTGCGGCGTGACGGCTAACAGCGCATTGGGGAACGCCTGCGCGAGAGCTTCGGGCGTCTCGGCGAGCACGGGTGCCAAATGCACGATCGGCGCGTCTCGCCAAGCCTGCGGCACATCATCGAGCGCGATCGGCGTGGAGGCGGCGTGCAAGATCTGCTGGCGGCCTGTGGGCGAGTAGCGGTTCTCGAAGGTGGGTGGCGTGGGCGACTGGTGAAAGGCGATCGCGATATCGCCAGGGAAATCGGGCGGGAGCTCGGCGGGCGCAGAGACAATGGCGGCTTGGTACGCCAGGCGCTGCACCATCCAAGCGGCATACAAAGACGTGCCACCGGGGGTTGTGGAGCCATCGGGCAGCACGTCGCGTGTAACATGGCCAAGGAGTAAATAATCTGGCCGCATGAGCGTCAATGCTCAGCAGGCGTATGAAGCTATCGACGGCACGGTAGCCACATACGCCCTGCTTGTTCTACGAGTTTTTCGCGGGATAAATCACAACCTTACGGTTCTCACCTTCGCCAGCACTCTCGGTGTAGACCGTGGGGTCCGACCGCAGCGCGAGGTGGACGATACGACGCTCGTACGCGCCCATCGGCTCCAGGGTGAGCGGTCGGCCACTCTGGCGTACGCGCTCGGCCATACGCCGTGCCAAACCTTCGAGCGACTCTTGGCGTCGCTGGCGGTAGTTGCCAACATCGACGACCACCTGCGGCCACTTTTGCACCTTCCGGCTGACAAGCAAGTTGACCATAAACTGAAGTGAGCGCAAAGTCTCACCGCGGCGACCGATCAGCAGGCCCATCGCCTCCTCATCGGCGCCCTCGACGTGTAGCGTAATTGTTTCCTCGATATCGCCGTGCTGACCGGGAACACTCGTACGTACCGCAGTCACATAGGCATGAATATCGGCACGTTCAAGCAATTCTTCAAGAATACGCCGGGCAATCTTCTCGACTCCCTCGCTATCGGTGGACGCGGCCGAGCGTTCGGCACGGGTTGGATTGGCTTGGGCGGGTTCATCGTCATCGACGACGGTAACACGCACCAAAGCTTCCTCTTCCTCGTTACCGGGCTCTAGGACCTCGATCGCAACCTCGTCGCGATCTTTTCCAAGCTGGGCCAGTGCCAACTGGATCGCCTCGGCGACAGTGCGAGCGCTGATCTCGATGCTCTTCATATCCGTCCTCATCTTTTAAGAGGGGAGTAGTGCGCTACGCCCGTATGAGACGAGAGATGAGAGATTGAGCAAACTATTTCTCTCACCCCCTAATTCTACTCTCCAGTTGGACAGGAGCGTAGTCTGAACTCGTGTTAACGACGCGCTTTCCGACGGCGTGGATTCACTTGTTGATTAGTAGGTCGCCGTGCTGCCTGAGCTTCGGGCGCATCCTCACGGTTCTGGTTGGGCGTCTCATCCTCATCATCGGATTCAGTATCGTTTGTTCCCTGTTCCAAGAGTGGGCTCAGCACATCCCAAAAGCCAACTTTGGGAGCAACCTCAGCTTCTGCACCACCAGCGCTCGCGGTTGCGGCAGCCGGATTGGCAGGTGGGAACAAGCCCCGATCCGGGGGCAGGAACTTGAGATAGTTGGCCAGCGAACCCCAACCCGAAATAACGTACTGCTGAACCATTGAGAAGATGCTGCCGATCACCCAGTAGAGCACAGCGCCTGCTGGGAAGGTGAAACCGATGTAGGCAAACATCAACGGCATGATCAGCATCGTCTGGCTCATAGCCTTCTGCTGAGCGTCTTGTACACGTGGCATTGCCATCAATTGTACAATCAACTGGCAAAGGACCGAGAGCACACCCAAAATATAGTAGGGATCAGGTTGACCTAGGTTGGGAAGCCACAGGAACGAGCCCGCTAATTGTGGCAGATCAACATTTTGGGGTAATGCATCGGTCGAGATGCCACTTTGAGCCAAACTCGTGATCATCGCTGCAGCGACATGCTCCGAAACCGACACTTGGGTCAGGTGAAGGACAGCCTGATACACGCCAAAGAAGATCGGCAACTGGAGCAGCATGGGGAGACAGCCGCCCAATGGATTCACACGATATTCGCGGTAAAGTTTTGCTGTTTCCTCTTGAAGCTTTTGAGGGTCTTTGCCGTATTTGCGTTGGATCTCTTTAACTTGAGGTTGTAGCTCTTGGATCTTCCGCGTGGATTGGAGCGACTTAATGGTCAGCGGTAAGATCGCCAAACGTACAATAATAGTAAAGATGATGATCGCAAGACCACTGCTGCCCGTCCAGTTCATGAAGGCCAGCAGCACTTTCTCGAGGAAGCCAACAAACAGAGTCCAAATGGCCATAATGATAAAGCCTTTGCCGAAACGATTCGTGAAGTGAACGGCGTTGAAGTGGAGTGCTCACGAATCTTATGTGCGTTCTATTCCAGAAGCCTTGGTTATTCTTCGCTTATTGGTGGTTCGCGCAAGACGCCTGCGCGCCGCAACAAATCGCCAATCAAAGCTTGTAGGCTGGTAAACTCGATTGTCGCAAGCTCAGGAGAGCGTAGGACAAACACAAGATCGCAGTTTGGGATGATTGCAGGGTAATAAAGTCGGACCGCTTCGCGGACGCGTCGTCGGGCACGATTCCGTTCGACAGCCTTGCCTACCCGTTTCCCCACTACAAAACCACACCGCGATACCCGACGCCGACTGGGAGCCACATTGAGCGTGATCAGCGGGCTACTCCAATTTCGGCCCTCGCGGCGTACCCGTTGAAACTGTTCGGGCCGCCGCAGACGATAAGCACGTTTCATCATGAGAAGAACAAAGAACAGAAAACAAAGAACAAAGAGAGCACGCTAATTGGCCACCTGTGTCCTTTGCACTTTGTTCTTTGTTCTCTGCAAACTACCGATGTGTGCGTCGTACAGCGCGTCGCTCGTCGCTCACCGTGAGGCGCCAGCGGCCGCGTTGGCGTCGGCGCTTCAGCACCTCGCGCCCATCCTGAGTTTCCATTCGATGCAAGAAGCCATGCTTACGGCGGCGCGGGATGCGCTTTGGCTGCCAAGTTCGCTTAGGCATTAGTGTATCCTCGTTGTTAGCACAAACCACTAGAGAGCTTGTGCAAAGCTCATAGACTTACGAAAACGGGCGTGCAACGTACGCGACGCCCGCCGGGTAGGTTTACAAGTGGAGCGTGTTACACGCCACACAGCCAAGGCTGCCCGCCATTATACATAGGATGCGAGCGGCCTGTCAACCTATTGCAAGGGAAAAGCGTAACGTGGCAAACAGCGTGCTCGTGCAGAATCCCAAGCAACGCTGCTTGCCACGCACCGTCAATTAATCGTCGTCGCCCATCTGCTGAAGCGTGCGCCGGATGATATCACGCTGGCGACGTGAGTAGCGCTCGTGCACATCATCATCACCATCGTCATCATCGTTACGTCGACGTCGTTCGCGCTTACCGCCACTGCCACTGAACTTGGAGAGCAGATCCTCCAAAGTTGCATCGCCCTTGAACTCCTCCGGCTCGTCCGCTACCGAGTAGACCTCGGGTGCTGCGGCGGAAGCACTCTCCTGGCGCGAGCGGCGCGAGCTGCGCTCCTCGCGGGGTGGGCGATCAAACGAACGCAGGGTACGCTGGCTGCGCTCCTCGCGGCGCGGCTCGCTAGCGGCATCGCTCGAAGCCTCCTCACGCGGTCGATCTTCCAGCAGCATCGACAGGCTGATGCGTCGGCTCTGGGGGTCAACATCGAGCACGCGCACGCGCACGATATCGCCCACCTTCACGGCATCTTCTACCTTCTCGACACGACCTTCGCTCAACTCGGAGATATGCACCAGGCCATCACGCCCGACGCCGATATCCACGAATGCACCGAAGGATGCCAGGCCACTCACCTTGCCTTCCAAGATCTGGCCCTTCTCGGTCTGCTGGAACCGCAGAGAACGTTGCGCGCGCCGCAAGCTGAGGCTGATCCGAGTCCCTTCAGCATCGACCTCAAGGATCTTGAAGGTGTATGTCTGGCCGATCTGCACTGCGTCCTCGGCTCGCTCGACGCGGCCCTCGGCCAGCTCGGAGACGTGCACCAAGCCGTCCTTGCCCACGCCGATATCGACGAACACACCGAACGGCGCAATGCCGGTCACGGTGCCCTCGACGTTATCGCCGACCTTCAGCGCAGCCAATCGCTCACGATCGAGCTCGGGCTTGCGGCGACCACGGCGCTCGTTGCTGCGCTCTTTCGAACGCATCGTCAAGCTAATGCGGCGGCCATCCGGCTCGACACTCTTGACGCGCACCTTGACGGTGTCGCCAATCTGAACGATATCGCTCGGCGAGTCGATGCGGGTATCGCTCATCTCCGAGATATGCACCAGGCCATCGCGCCCGACGCCAATATCCACGAAGATACCGTACAACGCAATCGACGTTACCCGACCCTCAAGCTCCATCCCAGGTTCCAAGTCCTTGACGCGGCGTGGTCGGCCACTCTCCTCCTCGGCCACTGGTGTGTAGCTTGCACCTTCAGTCCCCTCGGTCGTGACTTCCGAGGTCTCTTGTGCGGCATCGCCCTCGGCAGACGCTACTGCGTCGCCCGCATCCTGCGCCGCCTCAGCGACAGGGGCGGAGTCGCCCTCGTCCGTCACGGTATTAGGCGCGGACGCCGCAGCTGGTGCGGCAGGCTGCTCTGCCGATTCTGGCTGCTCATCCGCAGCCACATTTTCCTGCTGCAATTCCTCCGGCTCCGCAGCTGCCACCTTGGTAGCACTGTCGAGCTGGTCGTCCAGCAGTTCGTTCCGCTCCTCGACGGGGCGCTCCTGATCGGTCATGACCAACCATTCCTCCTGATACTGTTGCGTGCAATGTATCGCATATTGCCTCATCCTCACAATGGGACGAAGCTCTATACACAAGATGATGTTATAGTTTGAGCTCCGAGCGAACTAACTCTGCGAGCCCACCCTCGGGCAGATCATCTAGGCGATGATAGTGACCCTTTAAATGATATGCCAGTTGCCGAGCCAGGCCGCGCTCAAACACTGGATGCTCAGTATCGATCACGACTGAGCGGATGTTCTTGCTAGCGATGAAATCGGCTAGCGCATAGCTCTCAGCTTGGGGCGGCAGGTCCCCCATTGCTACATTTGCTTGCCCGTCGGTAAGCAGCACCATCAGCGGGATCACTTCGTCATCCTGCCTCAGTGCTTGGTCGAGCACTTCGTAGCCCATCAACAACCCACGCGAGAGCGGTGTTTTCCCACCGGTCGGCATGTTTTGCAGGCGCTTTTGGGCCAACTCGACACTGTTTGTTAACGGTAGCAATAAGGTCGCATAATCGCGTTGGAATGAGACCAGACCAACTCGATCGCGCCGCTGATACGCATCGCGCAACAACGAGAGAACTGCGGCTTTCGTCGAGCGCATGCGCTCTTCCGCTGCCATACTCCAACTGGCATCGACCACAAAACACACAGCGTTGCGCGTTCGGCGAACCCGCACTTTTTGGCGCAGGTCCGACTTGCGCAGAATCACCCGCCGTGCAGCCAATTTAGGATCGTTGGCTGCCTCTTCGCGGCGTTGGCGCTGGTACGGCGCTGCTTCGCGAAGGGTGGCATCCACTGCTAAATCGGTTACGTGGCGCGCCCGTCGGCTTGTGATGTAGCGGCCATCTTTACGATTTGTTCGTGTGCGACTCCGCTTGCCTGCTGCTCGTCGCTGCTGGCGGTCGCGGTTGCCTTCAAACTTGGTAGGTTTGTAGGCGGTTGACGTTGTGACTGTTGTATTGCCACTACCCTGCGTGTCGGTTGACTGATCGCCATCGGCACGCTGACCAGTTGGCGTTGCGGGAGCAGTTTGGCTTTGTGATTCGCCTTGTTGCTCCTCACCTTCGCCGGGTTCACCCGTTATTGGCTCTTTTTTTTTACACCATCAGCGTCGGCGGCGGCTGTAGCAGCCTTCGCCTGGGCCTCCTCGGCCTCGACGCGCTCGAGGATGGCGTTCATGCGATCCTCATCGAGGCGCACCTCGGTGAACGGCTGGCGGCGCATGCGGTGCGGCAGTGCCAATTCAGCGGCCAACCGAATATCCTCAGTGGTGAGGTGTGTGCGGTTGGACCACGCTGCATGCGTGCGAGCAGTCTCGAGAATAGCGAGGTCAGCACGGTGGCCATCGACACCAAGCTCCAAGGCCAGTGCGGCAACCATCGCCATATCGCCCCGCGAGATCTGCACGGCTGGCAGCAATGCTTGGGCTGTGAGGATGCGTTGCGCAAGCGCCTGCTCTTCATCCTGCCATTTCGCGACAAACCCATCTGGATCGGCTTCGTAGGCCATACGGCGCTCGATCACCTCGACGCGCCCATTGACATCGGTGATGCCCGCGATCTCAACGACAAGACCGAAACGGTCCAACAACTGAGGTCGCAACTCACCTTCTTCGGGGTTCATCGTACCGACAAGGATAAACCGAGCCGGATGCGAAACGCTGATGCCTTCGCGCTCGACGGTGTTGACACCCATCGCGGCTGCGTCGAGCAGCACATCGACGAGGTGATCGTCGAGCAAGTTAGCTTCGTCTACATACAACATGCCACGGTTGGCCTGTGCCAACAAGCCTGGCTCAAATCGACGTTGACCTTCAGTCAATGCATGCTCGAGGTCCAACGAGCCAACCACACGGTCTTCCGATGCCGCAACCGGCAACTCGACCAATGGAGTAGGGCGGAGAACTACGGGCAATTTTTCCCCGGCACGAAAACGCGCTCGGACAGCTTCCGACATCAATGCTGGATTCGTTGGAGAACTGTTGTAGGGATCATCGGCCACAACTTCGATTTTCGGTAACAACCGCGCCAAGCCGCGCACAGCGGTTGATTTCGCTGTGCCCTTCTCTCCTCGGATCAGCACACCTCCAATACGGGGGTTGATCGCATTGAGGATCAGCGCACGCTTGAGGCGCGGTTGGCCTACGAGCGCGCTAAATGGATAGATAGGTCGGGCGTCCGTCATCGTCGTTACTTTCATGCACCAAAAGACCCCCAACCGCCCAGGCAGTCGGAGGCGATCGCAACATTGCTCTGCGCCAATGGGGAGATATGTGTGGAAACCGACACCGACACGAGCACCTAACGTCAACAAATGAAGCTTCCGATATTGCCTCGGATGAATGCCATTGTCGCATAAAGGCGCGTAAAAGTCAAATCGACTTTAAAATAGCATAAGAGCCACCTCCAGCGCCTCACGAGGCCACGAGGCCAAGCTGACGCTATCCTCATTTTACGCATTCAGATGCTCTATCGAGCTTGTGGCGATGAAGATGACGCGCTCGGCGATATTGGTGGTTCGGTCGGCGAGGCGCTCTAATGTGTGGACAACATCGAGCAAATAAATGGCACAATCGAGTTGAAGCGGATTAGTACGAGCAACCTGCATAAGTTCGGCCACCACGGCATCCTCAAGTTGATCGACCTGCTCATCTTCGCTCGCCAGCGACCGAGCCAGCGTCACATCGAGCCGCACAAACGCATCGAGTGAGGTGTGCAACATGCCCTGCGCCAAACTGCCCATGCGGAAGATCGCGGCTGGCGGCTCAATAAGCATCGGGGCACGCAAACAGCGCTCTACTCGTTTGGCGATCCCTTTGGTATAATCGCCAGCGCGTTCGAGCTCCGCCGCGATGGCGATGGTGGCGTTGAGCGTGCGCAGATCGATCGCGAGAACGGGCTGTTGAGTCGCCAAAAGATCAAGCACTGCCTCTTCGATAGAGAGATGGGCAATATCGATATCGCGATCGCCTGTGATGACACGACGCGCCAAATCGACATCCCAGTGTCTGAGCGCCTGCATCGAGTCGGCGAGCGCGTGTTCGACACGGCTGCCAAGGCGTAATAGATCGTCGTGCACAACTTTGAGTTGTCGCAAATACCGTTCGCGCATATGTTTTGCCCCCTTCAGAAGAGACTCAAAAGAGCGTCTGTGCTTGTCTCACTGAACCGCACGAGCTTCATAAGAATAGCATGCTATGTGTAAACCACACTGCTCACACTAGCGTAATGGGTCTTTATTAACAGCATGTAAAGAAAGGATGAGAATCTCGCCATTCGTGGCGAGTGCTTTGCGCTTCATGGCCCTTACTGCTATACTGCACATGCGTTTTATGCCCATACGCTCCATAGTTCCATCGCTTGAACAGGACGATACATGCAAGATCAAAGCCGTATTCGTAATTTTAGTATTATTGCCCATATCGACCATGGGAAAACAACGCTTTCAGATCGGTTGCTTGAATTGACCAATACGATCTCGGCACGCGAGCGGCGCGAACAGTTGCTCGACGGTATGGATCTGGAGCGCGAAAAAGGTATCACCATTAAGGCCAAGGCCGTGCGCATGGAGTATCAGGCGCAGGATGGTCTTACTTATGCTTTAAACCTATTGGATACGCCAGGCCACGTCGATTTTAGCTATGAGGTCGGTCGCGCATTGGCCGCTTGCGAAGGCGCCATTTTGGTGGTCGATGCCGCTCAGGGTATCGAGGCCCAAACGCTTGCGAATGTCTATTTAGCGATGGAACACGACCTTACGCTGATCCCGGTGGTCAATAAGATCGACCTGCCCGGCGCGCAGCCCGAACACGTCGCCGAGGAGATCGAGCAGGTGCTGGGTCTGCCCGCTGAAGAGGTGCTGCACGCATCCGCCAAAGTTGGCCTGGGCATGACCGACATCCTTGAGGCGATCGTGCAGCGCATCCCGCCACCCAAGGGCGATGCGGATAAGCCGTTGCGCGCGCTGATCTTCGACTCGCACTACGACCCGTACAAGGGTGTGATCGCTTACATCCGCGTGATGGATGGTGTGTTGACCTCTGGGTCGCGCATTCGGCTGCTCGGCACCGAGATCGAGGCCGAAATGCTCGAACTTGGTGTGTTCCGCCCGGGCATGACGCCGCGCGATTCGCTGGGGCCGGGCGAGGTGGGCTATGTGGCGACGGGCTTGAAGGATGTGAGCCAATGCCAGGTCGGCGATACGATCACGCTGGCGAATGCCCCAGCCGAAGAACCGCTCGAAGGCTATCGCCCCGCCAAGCCGATGGTGTTCGCCGGTCTCTATCCGGTCGAATCGAACGCCTACACCGACCTGCGCGAAGCGCTCGAGAAGTTGAAACTGAACGATGCGGCGCTCTCGTTCGAGCCAGAAAGCTCGGCGGCCCTCGGCTTCGGCTTCCGCTGCGGCTTCCTGGGCCTGCTGCACATGGAGATTGTGCGCGAGCGGCTCGAACGCGAGTACGGCTTGGATCTGCTGATCACCGCGCCGAGCGTGGAGTATCTGGTGTTGCGCACCGATGGCGAGATCGTTGAGGTCGATAATCCCTCCGACATGCCCGAAACTGGCTTGATCTCCAGCATCGAGGAGCCAGTGATGCAGATCTCGATCCTGGTGCCGACGCGCTACATCGGCACGATTATGGATCTGGTCACGAACAAGCGCGGCGTGTTTGAGACGATGGAATATCTCGATCCGCAACGTGTGGCGCTCAAGTACCGCATCCCGCTAGCCGAGATCGTGATCGACTTCTACGATCAACTGAAATCGCGCACGCAGGGCTACGCCTCGCTCGACTATTCGCTGGCCGGCTACCAAGAGGCCGATCTGGTCAAGCTCGATATTCTCGTCAACGGTCAGCCCGTCGATGCGCTTTCGCTGGTCGTTCACCGCGACTTCGCCTACGCCAATGGGCGCGCGCTGGTCGAGAAGTTGCGCAAGTTGATCCCTCGCCAAAACTTCGAGGTGCCGATCCAAGCGGCTATCGGCAGCAAAGTCATCGCCCGCGAGACGATCCGCGCATTGCGGAAGGATGTGTTGGCGAAGTGCTACGGTGGCGACGTCACCCGCAAGCGCAAACTGCTCGAAAAGCAAAAAGAGGGCAAGAAGCGCATGAAGATGGTCGGCAACGTCGAAATCCCTCAGGAAGCGTTTATGGCGGTGCTCTCACTGAATAGTGAGGAATAGAGATCTAGCGGTTGATCACCTTCAGATCAAGGAGCCGATGTGAAACACATACGATGGTTTTTTTTGCTCGTCGCAACGCTGGTGTTGGTGAATTGCACGAATACGATGACAAGCCCAACGGTAGCGCGTGTCGATAACATTGTGCTGACACGGCAGGATCTTGATCGGCGGGTTGCCATCGCTCAATCCTACAACAACACCGGTACGCCACCAACCCCTGAACAGACCAAGCAGTTCGAAAACTCGATCATTCAGTCGTTCATTCAGCAGCATATGCTGATGTATTTGGCGAAGGAGCGCGGCATCGAGATCAGTGAGGAGGAGATCAACACGCTGATCGAGCAGTTGCGGATGTCGATCAACAACTCGGGCAGCATCAGCTTCAACGACGCTATTCGCAGCCAGTTGGCGATGGAGGGCGAGAATTCGTCGGAGTTCCGCCAGTTCGTCGCCTCAATGCTCGCCCGCGACAAGCTCACGGAGACGATGATCGCCACCGATACGGTGCGCCTGGAACTCGAGTCTACCTTGATGGAGCAGGCGTTGGCGCCAGTGCTGAACATCTTCACGTATCACATTTTAGTGGCCGATGAAGCTCAGGCGGTTGAAATCATCGATCAACTCAATCAAGGGGCATCCTTCGAAGATCTCGCCCGCGAATATTCGGAAGATCCCGGCTCGGGGGCGAATGGCGGCGAGCTTGGCTGGATACAACAGGGCCAGACGGTGCCAGAGTTCGAGCAGGCTGCCTTCGCATTGGAGCCAGGCCAATACACGCAGACACCCGTGCAAAGCCAATTTGGCTACCATATTATTAAGGTGACGGAGCGCGAGGAGCGCCCCTCGATGACCGAGAATGAAGCGCAGCAATTCGTCAACATGCAGATCGAGCAAGAGTTGATGCAACGCCGCAGTCAAGCCTTGCAAGAACTGCTGATCGCCGAGCAGCAGAAGGCCGAGCAGGAGAATCGGATCGTTCAGCCCGCTCAGGAATCCGCACCTTAATCAGCTAAACCGCACTGTTGTGAGGGCGAGGTTCTGTGTCTGCAGAGCCTCGCCTTTTTTATAGACAACGGATATTGAACACGTCCACGCTGCCGCAAGGGAAAACGGTTCTGAGCAAGCGCATAAGCGATCAAACCCCGGTGTCCGAACTTGGTATAATGTCGAAAATACCATCGAGGAGTTCTGAATGTCATCCATCACCATCCTTGGGCTGGGGCCAGGCGACGCCGCAGATCTCACTCGTGCGGCTTGGGTCGCGCTCGAACAGGCCGATGTGCTGTACCTGCGCACCGCCCACCACCCAACGGTGGCCGCGCTACCGCCTCACCTGCGGCTACACACCTTCGACTCGCTGTACGATACGGCGAGCGACTTCGCATCGGTCTACGAGCAAATCGTGAATCAGCTCCTAGAGCGTGCCCAGGCTGGCGAGGATGTGCTCTACGCAGTGCCGGGGCATCCGCTGGTCGCCGAGGCAACGACGCGCCACGTACTGCACAAAGCGCGCGAGTTGGGCATCGCCGCCAAGGTGATCGCTGGGCTGAGCTTTATCGAGCCCGTCTGCACCGCGCTCGGCGTCGATCCGCTCGAACACGGCATGCAACTGATCGACGCGCTCGACCTGATCGCGCCCGATGAGATAAGTACACCAGGCAAGGATGGTGCGTGGTCGGAGATCCAGGGCCTTGGGCCGTACTTGCCGCCTGTGCACCCGTTCCCCGTGGTGCCAACCAAGCCCGTGCTGCTCTGCCAGATCTACAACCGCAACGTCGCCTCGCAGGCCAAGATCACCCTGATGGAGCGCTACCCCGCCGATCATCCCGTGCGAGTGGTGCGCGCGGCGGGTGTGCCTGGCGAGGAGCAGGTGTGGACGGTGCCGCTCTACGAGCTTGATCACCAAAACGAATTAGATCATCTCAGTTGCGCCTACTTGCCAGCCCTCGAACCGCTGGCCGATCGGCGCGGCATCGATGGCCTTGTTGCGGTGTTTAATCGGCTGTTGGGGCCAAAGGGCTGCCCTTGGGACCGCGATCAGACACATCAATCGCTGCGCAGCGCGCTGCTTGAGGAGACGCACGAGGTGCTCGAAGCGATCGACGCCGGCGATATGGATGCGCTCAGCGAGGAGATGGGCGATCTGCTGGGGAATATCATCGCCCATAGCGAGATGGCCCGCCAAGCTGGAGATTTCGATCTGGGCAACGTCTTTGAGGGCATCACCAGCAAGCTGATCCGCCGCCACCCGCACATCTTCGGCGAAGCGAGCGCCAACACTGCTAGCGATGTAAACCGCACGTGGGACGCGATCAAGCAGAGCGAGCGCGAGAGCAAAGGACTGGAGCCACGCGGAGCGCTCGATGGTATTCCCGTGAGCTTGCCGGCGCTCACCACAGCACAAACGATCACCCGCAAAGCAGCGAAACGCGGCTTCGATTGGCCAGATATTGCAGGGGCATGGGGCAAAGTCGAGGAAGAACTGGGCGAACTCCGCGAAGCGAGCACCAACTCGCACACGCCCGCCGAGATCGAGGCGGAGTTGGGCGATGTGCTGTTTGCGATCAGTAACCTTGCACGTTGGTTAAACGTCGATGCCGAGAGCGCACTACGAGTGACAGCAGCGAAGTTCCGACGACGCTTCGCCAGCATCGAACGGTATGCACAAACGCAAGGGCTGCAAGTACACGAACTCACCCTCGAACAGCAGCTCGCACAGTGGCACGCTGCCAAACAGGCCGAGCAACAAGCGGAGGTGTGAGAAGTCTGCACATGAACACTGAGGAACTTGTATGCCAGCTCCACCGCTAGAACTACACATTGGCGATATCGTTCAGATGCGCAAACAACACCCGTGTGGCGGCTATACGTGGCAAATCGTGCGTGTCGGCGCCGAGATCGGCATCCGTTGCCAAACCTGCCAACGAAAGGTGCTACTCCCACGCTCGACATTCGAACGGCGCCTAAAGGCGTTCCTTGAACATGGAGATGGAACGCTTCCGAACAAGGAAGAGTAACGACATTAAAGACCTGAAAATACACGTTAACAATAGTTAGCACATCTAAGCATTTGAATGCGAAAATTGTGTGCGTTATTCTTCGTTTGTTCTCATATATCGTGCAATCCTTGCTTTGTTCGAGATAGCATCCTAGGCATATCAACGGCATTTAACGATATAATGCACGGCAAAGTTGTGGAATAAGTTATTAAGAAAGGGGTTGACTTTAACCTCTTACTAATGATATAGTAACAGGGCGAACAAGTGGGGTGCCAAGCCCGCGTCCCTCTCAGGAGAACGTTCAGGGGCTTAGAGTCGCCGGTACTCGGCCCCATCTTGTTGCCCAAAAATAAGTATGTAACCAGTGATGGATTTCACGAAGGGTTACAGGTAAGGAGTATCGGCTTGTCATATCAAGTACTCTCTTCTCTAGAAGTAGGTGCCACAGCCAACTCGCTACCAGAACCTTCGCGACAGGAGTGGGCACGCATGTTGGAGCAATTGCTCGACATAGCCCGGACCCAGGGCTATCTTACGTACAGCGACATTCTTGAGGCGCTCCCACAGCCTGAGCACCACGTCGCTGACGTGGACCAGCTCTATGCAGCTCTCCATGCAGAGGGTATTCGGGTGGTTGAGACGCCAGCTGAAATCAGTGAGCCGCAGCCTTCGCTCGAAGATGAGCTCTTTGCTGAACTGCCGGATCTGACTGATATCGCACTGGATGATCCAGTGCGAATGTATCTCCAGGAGATCGGGCAGGTCCCCCTCCTTTCAGCTGAACAAGAAGTAACCCTCGCGAAGCAGATGGAAGCGGGTGACCGCGCTCACCTTCGCCTTCAACACGAAGAATATCAATCCTGGAAAGAGCGTTTTGCTCTTGAGGAACAAGTTGAGCGTGGACGTGAAGCCCGCCAGCATTTGATACAAGCTAACCTACGTTTGGTTGTTTCTATAGCAAAGAAATACACCTCCTACGGCCTGACTATGATGGATCTGGTCCAGGAGGGCAATATCGGCCTGATGCGTGCTGTCGAGAAATTCGATTACACCAAGGGCCATAAATTTTCGACTTATGCAACCTGGTGGATTCGCCAGGCTATTACTCGTGCTATTGCTGATCAAAGCCGTACCATTCGCCTGCCCGTGCACATGGGTGAGGCCATCAGCCAGGTGAAGCGCACATCGCACAAGCTCCAGCAGACGATGCAGCGCGAGCCAACGCCCGAGGAGATCGCCGATGCGATGGGCATCAGCCCGACCAAGGTGCGGCGCACGCTCGAAGCCTCGATGCACCCGCTCTCGCTTGAGATGCCGGTTGGCCAAGAGGGCGAAGGGCGCATGGGCGATTTCATCGAAGATGATCGCATTTCGACGCCTGCCGATGCGGCTGCTGCCTCGATGCTGCGCGAGCAGATCGAAGAAGTGCTGCAAAAGCTGCCCGAGCGCGAGCGCAAGATCATCCAGCTACGCTACGGCCTCAAAGATGGCCGCTACCGTACCCTGGAGGAGGTCGGTGTCGAGTTCGGCATCACGCGCGAGCGTATCCGCCAGATCGAGGCGGTTGCGCTGCGCAAGCTGCGACACCCTCACCTTGGTAAGAAACTGCGCGGCTATTTAGATTAAAGCTGTTCAGCCAACTTGCGAAAAGCCATCGAGGATAGCGTTCTACCTATGCTTGATGGCTTTTTGCATGGTTGCGATACGGTGAAGGAGGAACGCGATGCTCACGCGCTTATCGGAGACTGAGATCGAACAGCGACTCGCTGCGCTCGATGGCTGGGAACGCGAGGGCGACGTGATCCGCAAGACGTTCCGCCGTGCAAACTTCCCCGCCGCAATCGCGTTCGTCACGCAGGTGGCGTTTCTGGCCGAGGCCGCCGCTCATCATCCCGATATCGACATCCGTTGGCGGCGCGTGACCTTGGCGCTCACCACGCACGACGCGAATGGGCTTACCAGTAAGGATTTCGATCTGGCGGCGCAGATCGATGCACTGTAACGCTCCGCTCTAGCTCAGAGGTACCGCCGTTGTCACGTTGAGTGTTGTTCATGGCATTACGTTATCGTTTAGCTCAACTTGCTGCGGCGCTCAAAGCGCAAGTCACTCCCGAGGAGCGAGCGTTGCTGGCTCAACTCCTCAACCCCGAAGAACTCCGCTTGTTCGAACGGATGGCGCAGTTCGACCAGCGCCACTGTTTGGATGTGTACCACACGCTTGTGAAGGGCAACCACACAGATCCGCATCTGTTGCGGGCGGCGTTGCTGCACGATTGCGGCAAAGTCGCCGACGACGGTCGCCCGATCCCGCTGCTCTACTATGGCCTGTTCGTGGTGCTGATGCGGCTCGCGCCCGCAGTGTATCGCTGGGCCGCCGCCTCGGGACGCGGCGTGCTGTGGCCGTTCGCGGTGCACGCGGTGCACGAGCAGCGCAGCGCCCTATTGGCGAGCCGCGCGGGGAGCGCTCCCGAAGTGGTGCGCATCCTGAACGACTATGCCCAACAGATCCACTCGCCATCCACGGCTGCGCTCCAATGGGCCGATGATCTGAACTAGCGGCGTCTCCAACATTTGACCTTGAGCTCTACCCACCGTACAATACATGGTATGCTGCTTGAAGAAACGCTTGATTATACGGTTCACCTGCCCGAGTTTGAGGGGCCGCTAGATCTGTTGCTGCGGCTGATCGAACGCGAGGAGCTCGACATCACCACGATCGCACTGGCTCAGGTGGCCGATAGCTACCTCGAACAGGTGCGCTCGATTGAGATGCCCGATCCTTCGGCGCTCTCGGCTTTTCTGGTGATCGCCGCGAAGTTGTTGCTGATCAAGTCGCGCGCGCTGCTGCCACGCCCAGTTGTGGCGAAAAACGGCGAAGAGGTGGTGGACGAGGGCGCTGAACTTGCGCAGCAATTACGCGAATATCAACGTTTTAAGCAGGCAGCAGCCTTGCTGCGTTCGCTCGAAGAGCGCGGGTTACACACCTACACGCGGGCCGCTGCACCGCCACTGCCGCAGTTGCCGCGCAACAAGGAGCCGCTCGATGTGACGCTCAGCGAGATGTTGGAGGCCGTACAACGGCGCATCCAGCTGCTGCTGCCACTCGATACACCCACGCCGCTCCCGTCGCCGAAGGTGATCACCGTGCCAGAAATGGCCATGCGCATCGAGCAGCGCTTGCAGAATCAGGCGTGGTTCAGCTTCGAGGACTTGCTGTCGCTGAGTGCGCAGCGTGTCGAGGTGGTGGTTGCATTGTGGGCCGTGCTCGAAATGCTGAAGCGCCGCGCGATTGTGGTGGAGCAGGAACGCTTGTTTGGGCCGATTATGATCGGGCGCGGGCCAAACCTCGGCAAGGCCGATTTGTACAATCTAGCCCTGCAAGAAGAGCATCTCAATGCATCTGAGGGCTGATGCCCGCTCCATCGATAGATTGTTACAATACCTCTTAATCGTTAAAAGAAGCTTATGCGGGCTATTGGCGTTTCGCACGATGGCTCGCCTGAATAGCAATGCAGCGTGAATAAAGCTCAATTACCACTTGTATCTTTTACACCAGAACTAGCGCGGGGTTTGCCGCTCGGCGACCTACTGTCGCTTGGGATGCAGATGCAAGGTGATGTTACCCCCGAGACACTGCTGCAAGAAGTCGCCGATGCGATTCTGCGCGTGCTTGGCTACCCGCAAGTTTACATTCGGCTCCGCAATGCCGACACCGACGAGCTCGAAACCTGTGCATTTGCGGGTGTTCCCGAAGATGTTGCTGCCCAGCTACGCGCTCACCCGACCGCCCCGGCGTTTTATCAATCGTTGCTTCAACCGCGCTATCGCCTCAGTGAATCGTACCTTATCCCGGCTGGCCAAAGCGTTGAACGCGAGATCCAAGGCGCTTCTCCAACGCCCGCCAAGCGCAGCCGCAGGCAGGATCGCGGTGTGCTGTTGGTGCCATTGCGAGCACAAGGTGGCCGCCTGATCGGCGTGATTTATGTCCAGCCGCCCGATGATCCTGAGGCGCTTGAGCTGCCGAATATTCGGATTCTGGAGGCGATCGCCCGCCAGGCTGCGCTCGCGCTCGACAATGCGCGTTTAGCAGCCCGTGCCGCGCGCCTGCTGTCGAAAGAGCAGTTGTTGGCCAATCTCAGCCGCGATGTAAGTAGCACACTGGATCTTGACACCATCCTGGCCCTGACGATCGAGCGCATCAAAGGCGCCTTCCCCGATAATAGCGTGGCGCTGATCAACGACGATGGCGAACTGATGATGGTCGCCAGCACGAATTCGTACGATCAAGAGGCCCGTAATGTGCGCATCCAGGTTGGTGAAGGGATCAGTGGTTGGGTGGTGCAACAGGGGTTGCCGTACCTCTCAAACGACCTCGATAACGAATTTCGTCTCAAGCCTGCAGCCCGCGAGATCGGCTCGAATCGTCTGATCAAAGCCTATATCTCCGTGCCGCTCCGTAGCGGCGGCAAGGTGATCGGTACGCTCAACGCTTCATCCACGCAACCAAACAGCTTCACCTATGAAGATGTGGACTTGCTTGAGGCGGTCGCAGGCCAGATCGGCGGACCGATCGCCAGCGCCAAGCTGTACCAGGAAGCGCAACGCCTCGCGGAACAGGTGAAGCGCCGCAATGAGCAGCTGATGGTGCTGAACACGCTCGCTCGGATGGCTGTCTCGACGCTGGATGTTGAGCGGATGCTGACCGATGTGACGATCGCGATTCAGCATGGCTTCGGCTACAGCCATGTCGAGACGTACATCGTCGATGAGGAGACGCAGGAGTTGGTGTTGGCCGCGCAGGCGAGCGATTCGGTGCAGCAAGAGGTGGGTTACCGCCAATCGGTGACGCTCGGTCTGCTGGGCCGCACGTATCTGACAGGCCAAACCACGCATATCGACGATGTGCGTTCGGACCCCGATTATTACACGCATTCGATGGTCGGTACTCGCTCGGAGTTGTGCGTGCCGATTGTGGCCAACGGCAAAGTACGCGGTATCCTCAACCTCGAATCGCAGCTTATCGGCGCGTTCACCGATGAGGATGTGAGCGTGCTGGAGACGGTGGCCGATATGCTGGCTGGCGCGATGGAGAATGCGCGTCTCTACCGCCGCGCTCAGGAGGCGGCGGTGCTCGAAGAGCGGAGTCGGCTGGCCCGCGATCTCCACGATTCGATCTCGCAGCAACTCTTTAGCATGACGTTGACGGCGCAGGCCGCCCGCGCTCAGCAAGCCAAGAATCCGGCGCGCAGTGCCGCACAACTCGAACGGCTGCAGGAGACCGCCGCCGCTGCGCTGGCCGAGATGCGCGCGCTGATCTTCCAGTTGCGCCCACCCGGCCTCAGCGAGCAGGGGTTGGTCGCCGCGCTGCACCAGCACGTCACCGCGCTCGGGCGTCGCGAAGGGCTGACGGTCGAGTTGGTGGTGAATGGCGAGGAGCGTTACGCCCGCGGCGCTGAACAGGCGCTGTATCGGATTGTGCAAGAATCGCTGAACAATGTGGTGAAGCACGCCGGCGCGTGTGATGTGAAGATCACGCTGGATCTCCAGCCAGATCAACTGCGTTTGCACGTTGTCGATGATGGTAAAGGTTTTGATCTGAATGCCGAACACCTCCTTGGGTCGCGGCATTTGGGGCTGACGAGTATGCGCGAACGGGCCGCCGAGATCGGCGGAGTGCTTGAGCTTCACTCGCAGTTGGGCGCAGGCACCGAAGTGATTGTGGTGGTGCCGCGTAATCGGTAATCGCTGGGCCTGGATTTCTGCCCATAGTCATACAGTTGATAGTCTTGGGTGTTCCCAACGATATCATAAGGAGCTGGATATGGACTCGATCGGTGTGCTTCTGATCGATGATCACCGTGTTGTTCGCCAAGGCTTGCGCGATTTCCTCGAACTGCAAGACGATATCGAAGTGATCGGGGAGGCTGCGAGCGGCGAAGAAGGCGTCAAATTAGCCCAAGAGTTGTTGCCCGATGTCGTTTTGATGGACCTTGTGCTGCCAGGCATCGATGGCGTCGAGGCAACGCGCCGCGTCAAAAACGTCAGTCCTTCCACACGGATCATTGTGCTGACCTCGTTCGCCGACGATGATAAGGTGTTCCCCGCCATCAAGGCCGGTGCGATCTCGTACCTGCTGAAGGATGTGCAGCCCGAGGAGTTGGCGCGGGCGATTCGCGCGGCGCAGCGCAACGAGGCGGTTCTGCACTCCGAGGTGGCCGCCAAGCTGATGCAAGAGTTCAGCACGCCGCGCCCGGCGGAAGATCCGGTCGAGCAATTGACCGACCGCGAGATGGATGTGCTGCGGCTGATCGCGAAGGGCCAGAGCAACAAGGAGATCGCGGATTCGTTGATCATTAGCGAGAAAACCGTCAAAACGCACGTATCGAATATTTTGTCGAAGCTGCATTTGGCCGACCGCACTCAGGCGGCGATCTACGCGCTACGGCAACGCTTGGTGCCGATGGAGTAACGGATCGTGGCATATTCCAGCTCCGCAAGCGCGATTGTGCTTGCAGGTGGACGCAGCCGACGCTTGGGTCAAGACAAGCGTCGGCTGCGCGTTTTTGGGCCGGATCAGCCGACGCTGCTTGAGCGGACGGTCAACACTGCCACACAGCTCTGCGCCGATGTAGTGGTGGTGCTGAACGACCCGGAATCGTGGCCGCATCTGCCCGGTCGCCTCGTGCCCGATCTGTACGCCGATGGAGGGCCGCTCGGTGGGATCTACAGTGGCCTGCAGGCGGCACAGTTCGAGACGGCGTTGGTGTTGGCCTGCGATATGCCGTTCCTCAATCCTGCGCTGTTGCAGGCAATGCTCGCACGCCCCGGCGAGTACGATGTGCTGATGCCCCGCAGCCTCGGGACGCAGCGCACCCGCAATGCGCACGCTGTCGAGCCGCTGCACGCGGTGTATCGCCGCAGTTGCCTCGCGCCGATTCAGCAGCTGTTGGAGCAGGGCGAACGCCAAGTGACAGCGCTCCTGGATGTGGTGCGGGTGGCGTTTATGGAGCCTGATGAGATCCGGTGTTACGATCCGGAGGGGCGGTCGTTTGTGAATATCAATACGCTTGAGCAGTTGCGCGAGGCGGGGTTGGGGTAGGTATCCACAGGTTACGCAGATTTCACAGATTTGAGGGATTGTTTAGTTGGTCTTTGCTGTAAACCTGTTTTCTATCGTTACTGCCCAGCCAGATTTGATATCGCCAAGCCATACCAAATCCGATCGGACTGTGTCAGTAACAAACCTGTTTTAGCCTGCGGCAGTAAGGTATATGACGTTTTTTGTGGTGTCGATGCGCTGCGCGTAGCAGCGCATCGACACCACCTTCTCTGACAATGCTGGTATTAGTGCACTGTTTTATCAGTCTTTGACAGTTCTCATTGTCATTCCGAACAAGCCGCTAGGCGACGTGAGGAATCTCATTGCTCTGCATTGTATTGCGCTTTGAGATCTCTCCCCATTCGCTTCGCTTAGGGCTTCGACCGTTCGAGATGATAGTGCTTTTCATTGAACATAAAAATGTTGAATATTTCCAAAACGGAGCAATTAGTGTAACGCTGAAGAATTGTTGTTCAGCAAACGTGCTGATTCTGTAAACAATCATTTGGTGTGGTATCAGAACATTTCTGAAAAGCATCAGTAGGCAGAGACATACGCGTGTCAGCATACAAAAAGCGCATACAGACCACCGAACAAGGACCATACCAAGGAACCAAACAATACCGGCATCACAGAGCGGAAAGCTTCTCACTAAGCCACCGTGTCCCGCCTAATGGTGGAATAGCACAGGGGCATGTTCCGGAAGTGGAACATGCCCCTGTTCGTGATAGAGCTTGCGTTGTTAGAGGCTAGCGCGGAAGGCGCGGCGGGCGCGCACTGCTTGGGCCAGTTCCTCCAGCAACTGCTCGGTGGTCTCCCAGCTGATGCAGCTATCGGTGATGCTCTGGCCGTAGACCAGCTCGCTTTTATCCTTATCGCCCTGATCCTGACGGCCCTCGACGATAAAGCTTTCGAGCATGACGCCCACGATGCCGGTTTCGCCCGCAGCCAGTTGCCCAGCCAGATCACGCACGACGCCGGGCTGGCGGCGGTAGTCCTTGCCGCTGTTCTCGTGGCTGGCATCGACGATCACGCGCTGCTTCAGGTTGACGGCCTCCAGCAACTTGAGGGCGCTCTTGATGCTGGCCGAGTCGTAGTTCGGGCCGTTGCGGCCACCGCGCAACACTACGTGGCAATCGGGGTTGCCGTAGGTCGAGACGATCGCGGCCAAGCCTTGCTCGGTCACGCTCAAGAAGCTATGGGGGACCGAAGCCGCGCGAATCGCATCGACCGCCATCTGCACGCCGCCGCCAGTGCCGTTTTTGAAGCCCACCGGCATCGAGAGGCCAGCCGCCAAGTTGCGGTGGACCTGGCTCTCGGTGGTGCGCGCGCCAATCGCCGCCCATGTCACAGCATCAGCGAAAAACTGCGGTGAGATCGGGTCGAGGAATTCGCACCCCGCTGGTAAGCCCAGTCCAACGACATCCAGCAGTAATCGGCGTGCCATACGCAGACCATCGTTGACAGCGTAGGTACCGTTCAAGTACGGATCGTTGATGAGGCCGCGCCAACCGACCGTGGTGCGTGGCTTCTCGAAATACACCCGCATTACGACGAGCAGGTCATCGCGATGCGCCTCTGCCCGCTTGACCAAACGCTGAGCATAATCGAGCGCTGCAACGGGGTCATGCACAGAGCAGGGACCAACTATGACGATCAGCCGATCATCATCGCCGTTCAAAATATCGACAACTTCCTTGCGCGAGCGGTTGACTAACACCGCACCGGCAGCGGGAAGTGGCAACTCCTCCATCAAAATGGCGGGTGGCAATAAAGGTCGATAACCAGCGATTCGCAGGTCGTGGGTGCGCGGGGGGTTGGATTCGTGTGCGGAACCCACCTCGTTCTGTATGGACATTGTACCGATACTCTCCTGTTCCTTACCAACGTTTTGCTATTTTGGCGCAAGCAATCTATCTGAACGCGATACTCTACTACTCTCTCTCCCGACCGTCAAGCGTCTCACCTGAGCGAGTAACGCTACTCGAGAACAATGGCTTCGCCAAGTGTTTCGAGCAATCGATTGTACCACGCAAACAGCGCCGCCACATGAATCACGTCGATGATCTCTCCATCGGTGAAGCCCACCGCTCGCATGCGGGCTTGGTCGGCGGGGCCGATTTGATCGGGAGTGAGCGTCAACTTCGTGGTGTAGTCCACCAATTCGCGCTGGCGTTCGGATAGCGGAATGTTTACGCCGTGCGCAAACAGTTGGTCGAGCAGTTCGGCATCGCCGCCGTGCTGCAGGAACAGCCGCCCGTGGATGGAGGCACAATAGACGCAGTGATTCAGCACCGACACGACAACGCTCACCAGTTCGCGCTCGGCCCGTGACAGACCGCCCGGCGCATTCATGATCGCGCCGAGAAGCGCAGAGCGATGCGCGAAGGTGGAGGGATCGTGAGCCATGGTAGCGTTGTAGGTCGATATGACGCCGTTGTGGGTGTGGGCCTGCAGCAAGGCGAGTTGTTCGGGGCTAGCGGTTGCAGCATCGGGAACGGGAACCCACGGCGCCCAATCGACGGGCGCGGTCGTAAAATCGCTCATGAGTGGCCTCCAAAGCCTTGCAAGCCCGCCAGTATCCGCACCTGAAAGTTCACAAAGGCGATCAACTGAGTGGCGACAACGATCGCCGTTGCGTCGAATCCGTGGCGAGTTAACGCCTCGATCGCGGCAGGAGTGGCAGCACGCGGGTTGGTGGTGAGCAGATCGACGTGCTCTAGCAGGGCGCGTTCGCGGGGCGCGAGGCCCGCCGCATCGGGGAACTGCGCCACAGCGTCGATCTGCGCTGTAGGCGCACCCAGGCTGCGCAGACGGGCGCGGTAGACCTCGGCGAGCGCGGTTGCCCGGTTGCGCACGGCGACTCGCAACGCCAACAGCGCCCGCTCGATGAGACTCAAGCCGCCGGGATCGGACGGCGCGAGCAGCGCCACGTAGCTCGCTTGGGCCAGCCGCGCCACCTGCGAGCGCTCGGCGTAGGGTCGCTGCTGCGCCTCGGGCAAGTCAGCGAGTGCGCCTAGCAGATCGTGTTCGGGCGAGAGATAGAGTTGTTCTTGTGACATTGAACCGTTCACTTACGATATACTTACGTGTTGTACGAGCATGGGGCATTGTATCACTGTAATGTCATGATTGTCGATTTTTAAATATCTCTTTACAGCGATTGTTTGGATGACGATTGGATCTGGCATTCCTATCTTTTGGACGAAAGATGCACAAAGGCCGATTGTAATGACACAATCGGCCTTCGCACAAGTGGTGTAAGGTGAACGGCTACTGCTGCAGCGGGTGCTTCACTTCGGTGGTGGGATCGCCGTCGATGGCGGCGGCCAGCATCGGCACCAGGTTATCGAGCAGGAACGGCACGCTCAACACGGTGACGAACGAGGTGGCGCCACCCAACGGATCGTTGTAGCTGTCCAAGAACACCTCGCGACCCTCGGTGTGCACAGGCAGTTGCAGGTAGACAGGCATCGCCATTGGGCCTTCGTTCGGGACGACATCAAGCCAGATAATCACATCGGTATCGAGCAGATCGACGCGCTCTGCGCTGAGATTGCCGCCGAACATTGCGCCCGTCGCCTCATCAAGCCCTTCGGGCATCACCATGCCCAACGACTGCAAGAAGCGTCCGCGCAGGTCTTGGCTGCCATAGACCCAGATTCCCTCATACGGCGTGGCCATCACGGCTGTTGCGCCAACAAACTCGGGGTGCTCGGCGCGCACCTGCTCGAACTTCGCATCAACTTCAGCGATCAGCGCCTCGGCCTCGGTTTCCTTCGCAAGCGCCTTCCCCACAGTACGGGTGATATCCTGCCACGACATGCCGTAGTCGATCGCGTCGCTGGGCTGCACCACGGTCGGCGCGATCTGCGAGAGCAAGTTGTAGGTGTCCTCATCGATGCTGGCGTAGAGGGCCAGGATCAAATCGGGCTTGAGCAGGGCGATCTTCTCGAAATTGGTGCTCGAAGAGTCGCCGAGCGATTCGGGAATGGTGCCATTCAGCTTATCCTGCGCCCACGGCCACACCGAACCCGGATAGCCGCCGAACCACTCGGTGGTGGCGACCGGAACGACGCCGAGCGCCAGTAACGCATCGTGATCGGTGAGGCCCACCGTCACAATACGCTCGGGATATGCGGGAATTACCGTCTCGCCATATTTGTGCTCGATAGTGACGGGATACGCCGAGGCAGCTGGCTCAGCGGTCGGCTCGGGGGCGGCGGTTGGTTCGGGAGCCGCAGTAGGCTCGGGGGCGGCGGTTGGTGCGGATGCGGCTGTTGGCGCGGGTGCAGTTATTGGCGCGGGAGTCGGAGCGGTGGTCGCCGAGCCACCACAGGCGCTCAACAGGCTCATCAGTAGGAGAATCGGAATCAGGCGCTTCACGTGGACTTCCTTTCACACAGGTTCATCGTGGTCTATCGAATAGTCCCTAGAAAACGGCGTAAGAAACCCCCAAGCGTGCGTTGGGGGAAACGGCGAGGCATCGCACAAACATGGTTCTTGTGCGTTTCGAGATTGCACATGTGCTACTATTTCATCGCATTGAGCGCTTGCTCACATGACGTCACGAGAGAAGCAGACGTGTTGCAGATCATCAATTCGATAATGATAAATAGATTTGTTAATATCTACTAACAACAGCGATGAATATAGACGAATAACGTTGATTTGTCAAGTTTTTACTATCGTTAATCCGCCAATTATTGACTTTCTTTATAAAGTATATTAAGATTATATGGCGTACGAATCGCAGGTAGAAGGACAGTGAGATGACAATAGTAGAAGCGACCTATGAGCAGGAGATCGCTCAGTGGCGCGAGCAGGCCGAGCAGGAGTTGCGCGCCGAAAACGGCTGGTTGTCGCTGATTGGCTTATTTTGGCTGAGCGAGGGCAAGAACAGCTTCGGCAGCGACCCCACAAACGATATTGTATTGCCAGAAGGTGCCCCTGCCCACGCGGGTGTGTTTGTGCTGGCAAACGAGCAGGTGACGCTTGAGGTAGCCCCGCAGGTCGAGTTGACGGTGAATGGTGGCGCACCGTTCGCAGGCCCACTCAAGACGAGCGCCACTGGCAAGCCGGACCTGATTCAGTTCGGCGACCTGACGCTGTTTGTGCATCGCAGCGGCGCACGGCACGCCATCCGTGTACGCGACCGCAATAGCGTGTACCGTCTGCAATTCGCCGGGCGGCGCTGGTTCGATGTGCAGGAGTCGTATCGCGTCGAAGCGACGTTCGTGGCGTACGAGCAGCCCAAGCCGTTGACAGTCGTCAATATCGTGGGCGATACCTACGAGACGCTCAGTCATGGTTATGTCGAGTTCGCCCTGCATGATCGCCGTCTCACCCTTGATACGACTGGCGACCCCAACGAAGCGTTGTTCATCCACTTCCACGATCAGACAGCGGGCAAAACGAGCTACCCGGGCGGGCGCTTCCTGAGCGCCGATGCGCCCAGCGCGGGGCGAGTCATCCTCGATTTCAACAAGGCGGTCAGCCCTCCCTGCGCATTCACGAGCTTCGCCACCTGCCCTACCGTGCAGCCACAGAATCGGCTCGATGTAGCGATCGAGGCCGGCGAGCGCTGGTGAGCTGCTAGCGTCCTTGTGCCGAAGTAAAGATCACGCGTTTCGATCAAAGACAGCCTGCCTGGATGGCGGGCTGTCGGTATTTGAAGATAGAATATGGTATACTAATCTCACCGAACACATGTTCAGAGTTTACGAGGATGTTATGCCGATTCGGGTACTTGAAACAACGGTTGCAGCGCAGATCGCAGCTGGCGAGGTCGTTGAGCGCCCTGCCTCGGTGGTCAAAGAGCTTGTGGAGAATGCGCTCGATGCGGGCGCTCGCAAGATATCGGTGAGCGTGCGAGGCGGCGGCATCGAGGAGTTGGTGATCCAAGACGATGGTTGCGGTATCCCCGCCGATGAGATCGAACTGGCATTCCAACGCCACGCAACATCCAAGCTCAGCAGTGCCGATGATCTGTGGGCGATCCAGACGCTTGGGTTTCGCGGCGAGGCGCTGCCATCGATCGCGTCGGTGGCACAGGTGTCGTGTCTCAGCCGTACCGCCGATTCGCCCACGGGTGTGGAGTTGCGGATCGCTGGCGGCGAGCTTCAGGCACTGAATCCACGTGGTGCTGCGGTCGGCACGACATTCACGATTCGCAATCTGTTCTATAACATCCCGGTGCGGCGCGAGTTTTTGAAATCGCCCGCAGCCGAGGCGGGTGCGATCAGCGCCGTGGTGACGCAGTACGCGCTGGCCTACCCAGACATCGCTTTCACGCTGATGCGCGATGGTAAGCGAGTGTTCCAAACCAGCGGGCGCGGCCAGCTCGCCGATGTGATGCTCGAACTGTACGGCGTCGATGTCGCGCGCCAGATGATCCCGGTCAGCGGGCGGGCTGGCGAAGATATTGGCCTGGTGGAGGTGCAAGGGCTGATCTCGGCGCCGTCGCTCTCGCGCAGTGCCCGCGATGGCATGCACATCACTGTGAATGGACGTGCGATCCAACCGCGCGGCCTGCTCAGCACCACGATCGAGGAGGCGTACCACACGCGGCTGATGAAGGGGCGCTTCCCGATGGTTGCGCTGCAGTTGCGGGTGCATCCGGCGGCGGTCGATGTGAACGTCCACCCGACCAAGAGCGAGGTGAAGTTCCGCCAGCCGCAGTTGGTGAGCCGCACGCTGGGCCAGGCGATCCACGACGCGCTACAGAGCAGCAGCATCGTGCAACGCTGGGCCGACGAAGCCGCTCAACGGGCCAAGCAGTCTGCCGAGCCGCCACCTAGCCCACCCGAACGCCCCCGCGCCGATACGATCGATCGGTCGTTGGCGCGCCCGCCAGTGCTGCCCCGCGACGATCAGCGCAGCCGCCCAGTCGAGCGGTATGCAGATCGGCCTGCGGCGCCGCCACCGCCACCACCGCCCCCTCCGCCCGTACCGAGCCAGGCACGCCTGCCCGAGCTGTCGAGCGAGCGTCCCGCTCCATCCGTGCCGAGCCAGGCCCGCCTATCCGATCCGCCGAGCGAGCGTCCCGCTCCTGCGCCGCAACCTGTCGCGGCTAAGCCGCCCGTCGCACCGAGCCAACCTGTGCCGCAGATACACGAGACCGCCGGTGCGTATCCGGCGAAGGAGCCACAGGCTGCTCCAACAAGTACGCCCGTAAGCGATAAGTTGCCACCGCTGCGCGCATTGGCGCAATTGGCCCAGACGTATCTGCTCACCGAGGGGCCAGAGGGCGCGCTGTATCTGATCGACCAGCACGCCGCCCACGAGCGCATCACCTACGAGCGGCTACTGAGCCAGCACGCCAGCGGCACGGTGCAATCGCAGGCGCTGCTGATCCCGCAGGATGTCGCGCTGCCGCCCGAGGCGCAACACGTGCTGCTCGACGCCGCCGATGCTCTGGCGACGTGGGGCTTCGCGTTGGAGGAGATCGAGCGTGGCGTGCGAGTGTTGAGCGTGCCGGTTGGCGTGGATGTGGGCGAACTGCCGACGATGTTGGCGGATTTGGCCAGCCATCTTAACGGTCGCGGGGCCAATACGCTGTTGGATCAGCGCGATCTGCTCTTGGCCACCATGGCGTGTCACACATCGGTGCGCGCGGGGCAGACGCTCAGTTTGCGCGAGCAGCAGGCGCTGATCGAGCAGTTGAGCGCCTGTGAGGGGCCGCGCACCTGCCCACACGGTCGGCCCACGCTGATTGTGATCTCGAAACATCAACTCGAACGCCAATTCGGGCGTCTAGGAGCATAGCACCTTCGTAGTAGCAAGCATCTCTGTAAACGACAAGGATTGAGTCATGGATGACCCGATCGATGAGTGGACTGAGCAACTAGATGAGGCTGCGCAAAAACTCGCCGATGCATACGAGGTTTTGAGTGGGCTGTCTGCGGAGTTGAGGCAGGCGGGCCGTAAGAAGGATATGCAGGCCATTAACGAGGTGATCGAGCGTTTGGCGCGTTATGGTCGTTTATTTGAGGATATAAAGGCGAGTTGGACTGAGGTTGAGTGATACGGGAACAATTGAACCTACGGTAGCAGGCTCCTTTACCTTGTTGTGATGCCGATGCGCTGCACTCGCAGTTCATCGGCATCATTGTCCTTCAAATAGTGTGGTGTTACTCAGATTTTGGCACATACCCGAGGTGACTTGAGATCGCGCTTGCGGTTTGCATCACAGCGGCAGCGGCTTTGGTGACCATACGGTCGCTCATGCGGCTAGCGGGAGCCGATAAGCTGATCGAAGCGATCGCATAGCCTTGATGATTGAAGATCGGTGCGGCGACACAACGCGCTCCTTCTTCGTTTTCTTCATCGTCGAGAGCGTAGCCTCGCTCACGCGCCTGTAAGATCGCTTGGCGCAATTGGCTGAACGTTACAACGGTGCGTTCGGTGCGCGGCACCATCTCTGTAGTGAGGTGTGCCTTCCACTGTTCTTCGGGGCGAAACGCCAGGATGACCTTGCCGAGCGCAGTGGAGTAGACCGGATCGCGCCCACCGAGTTGCGCTTGCATACGCAGCGATCGGCGGCTCTCGGTGATCTCGATATACACGATCTCGGAGCCGTCGATAACGCCAAGATTCACCGTTTCATTGAACTGATCGCGCAGGTTGCGCATCAGTGGAAGCGCCAACTCGCGTACGCGCAACGGCTCCTGCAACGATTGGCCAAGCTCCCAGATGCGTAGACCAATGCGGTACAGATCGGTATTTTGGTCGTGAGTGACGAAGCCGCAAGCACAGAGAGTCTGCAAATAGCGAAATACCGTTGTTTTCGGTAGATCAACACGGTAGCATATCTCGCTCAAGGCCAATTCACGGCGCTCCTCGCCAAGTACACGCAGTACCTGAAGCGCTTTGTATACAGGCTGAACAATATAGCTATTCGTCATACCCTGTCCTTGTTGAAGATGCCAATAATACGTATTTGTTTCATTCAATGAAACAGGAAGTTCTTGAACTGGAATGTCGAATTATTGTATACTCTCTGTACCGACTGTCAAGCTTTCAGTTCTTCGGTTCTCTGGCCTTACGGAGAATCGTGTTACGAACCAGGAATCGCTCCGTGTAAGGAACAGAAGCGATTGTCTATTCGCAGGATTTTCGACACCCTAGCTCTGGGCTTCGGCAGCCCACTACCACTTCAACGTTGATCGAACGGGCCACGTTCTGCCTTATTCCTCATTATCACCGTTAACAAACACGTTATTTTGTCGATACTAGCGCTTATTTCGATATTTACTGTGTAGATATTTTCCGTTTATATTATAAAATACACGAATAGTAATTCTTTTCATATTCGCTTGACAGTAGGACCAAATGAGGTATACTGGTCCCATCCATGAACCAGATAAGTTCGTGTATTCCATACCTTGTCGTATGGCCTCAATCGTAACGTACCTTGTAGAAAGGAGGGTTGGCGATTCTCTTAGAGAATCTTGATTCCATTCACTGTATCTCTCACACCGTTTCCTGTATCGCAACACCGCATACTTACTCTCAGTCTGTGGAGGGTTCAAACCAATGAACGATGTTCGATCAACTTGGCGTCGTACGCCGATTGTTCTGCTCCTTCTCTCCTTGATTGTTCCGATTCTCGTCGCTTGTGGTGGTACAAGTGAGCCTGCTGCTCCGGCTGCTCCGGCGGCTACCGCTGCTCCGGCTGCTCCCGAAGCTACTGCTGCACCCGCTGCTCCCGAAGCTACTGCTGCTCCCGAAGCTCCTGAGGCCACCGCTGCTCCTGAGGCTCCCGCTGCTCCGGCTACAGGTTTTGAGGAGGGCACTCCCGGCGGTACGATGACCGGTGCTTGGATTGGCCCGTGCTGCGTGGGCGTTGACAACAACAACCCGATGATCGCGGGTGGTGACTACCACTGGCTGAACAAGATCTACAGCCACTTGGTCACCTACAACGTCGAGTACACCGAGATCATCGGCGACTTGGCCGAGAGCTGGGAAGTCTCGAGCGACAACTTGACCTGGACCTTCAAGCTGCGCGACGGCGTGCAGTGGCACGATGGTTCGTTGTTGACCTCCGAGGATGTTGCCTTCTCGATCGAACTGTGTGTGAACCCGCTCGCGGGCGGCTGCACCAAGGCCGGTCAGTTGATGGACATCGTCGGTGCGAAGGAATACGTCGATGGCTCCGCCTCTTCGATCTCGGGCCTCGACTACAGCGATCCTTCGGTGATCAAGATCACCACGCTGGCCCCGAACGCTCCGTTGCTGGACACCCTGACGGAGACCTGGATCCTGCACAAGGCCTCGTTGGGCCAGGTGCCAGTTGACCAGATCAACGGCAACGAGTACTGGGGCAAGGTCGCAATCGGTACTGGCCCCTTCAAGCTGCAGAGCTATGTGCCCGGCCAGTACATGGAATTGGTCCGCTTCGACAACTACTTCCGCGGCGCACCGCTGCTGGAGAAGCTGATCCGCCGCCACTTCCAGGATCCCGCCACCGCTCTGCTGGCCTTCGACCGTGGTGAGATCGACTTCGCCTATGTGACGGCTGATGAGGTCGAGCGCGAGATGGCGAACGAGAATGCGATTGTGTTGCCTGGCCCGTCGCAGGTGGACAACGCGATCACCATGAACCCGGAGAAGAACCCGGCCTTCGGCAACACGCTATTCCGCCAGGCGATCATGTACGCCATCAACCGCGAGGCGATCATCGAGAACCTGTACAAGGGTGCTGCCAAGCCAGTGAACTGTCTGTTCGGTAACGAGCGCTACATCCCCGCTGATGAAATCAAGTACACCTACGACCCCGAGAAGGCTAAGGCGTTGCTGGCCGAGGCTGGCATCGATCCGGCTTCGCTGGGCACCATCACGATGGATACCTACTACAACGACCAGCTCAGCTTGGACGTGATGACTGCCTTCCAGCAGGACTTGGCGGCCATCGGTATCGACATCGCGATCCAGCAGATGGACGGCCCATCGTGGACTAAGCGCTACTACGACGACTTGGACTCGGAGATGTCGTTTATCGGTGGTGCTAACGGTGCCGACCCGCACCGCGCGTACCAGTACTACCACTCGTCGGTGGAGCGCTCGAACGTGTACAAGTTCAACGATCCTGAGCTCGACAAGCTGCTTGAGCAAGGTGCTAGCGAGATGGATATCGCCAAGCGCGACCAGATCTACCAGCAGGCTTGCAAGATCATGTCGGAGAAACTGCCCTGGCTGTTCATGTGGGAGACCGTGCGCTACGGTATCGTCTCGAAGCGCATTGGCAACTTCGTGTTCACCCCAGCTGCTGGTGGCGGTTCGTACTACGATGCAGCTGAGAAGTGGTTCATCCGCAACTAATTCGTAGGTGACGAGTCGTGGTTACAGATCGGGGAGACTTGATCTGTAACCACGCTCCCTCACTTGTAAATCGGAAATCCTATGACGAGATATATTATCCGGCGCCTGCTGATCAATATTCCAGTGCTGTTAGGCATTACAGTGCTGGTCTTTTTGTTCACTGCACTAGCGCCAGGCGATCCTATCGCGGCCTACATTCGTCCAGAGATGGGCGATAACCCCATCCTCCGCGCTCAGCTTACCAAAGAGCTTGGTTTGGACCAACCGTTGCCCGTGCGCTACTTCCGCTGGATTAGCCGCACAGTGCAAGGTGACCTCGGCTTCCGTGCAGTGGGTGGTCAACCTGTCGCTTCGACTGTGATGAACGCGCTGCGCAACTCTTCCATCCTGATGCTCACCGCATTGGCGATCGGCTGCTTGGTGGGTATCCCGTTGGGTATTATCTCGGCGCTGCGCCAGTACTCGCGCACCGACTTTGTGCTGACCACGTTGACCTTCTTGGGTATTTCCACTCCATCGTTCTTGTTGGGCTTGGGTGGCTTGTACGTTTTTGGTCTGAAGTTGAAGATGTTCCCGATCGGCGGTATGGTGACTCCAGGCCAGCCATTCTCAATGGTCGATTTCCTACAGCACTTAGCGCTTCCAGCCCTGATTCTGTCGGCAGGGTATGTTGCCTCTCTGATGCGCTACACTCGCTCGTCGATGCTGGAGGTGATCAACGCTACGTATGTGAGCACGGCCCGCGCGAAGGGCTTGCGCGAACGCCAAGTGGTGCTGATCCATGCCTTCCGCAATGCGCTTATCCCCATCATCACGGTGATCGGTTTGGCACTGCCCGAGATGGTCGGTGGCGCAGTGATCACCGAGACGGTGTTTTCGTGGCCGGGTATGGGCTCGTTGCTGATCGAAGGCGTGTCGGGACGCGATTACCCCTTGGTGATGGGCATTAGTCTGTTGATCGGTATCACTGTGCTTTTTGCCAATTTGCTCACCGACGTAATGTATGCGTTTGTCGATCCGCGTATTCGGTACAACTAATAGCGGTTAGAATGCCCTTTAGTATTGATACCAATGCGTATTCTCAAAGCGTAAGAAATAGACTATGACACAAAGCGAATTGGTTACTCAACCGAAAGTTGAACCGGTGCAGGAAGTCAAGGCGATCAGCTCGCCCACACGCAAGGCGCTGCGCCGTTTCCGCCGCCACCGTCTGGCAATGTTCGGGGTGTGTGTGATCATTATTTTGGTTATTGCGGCGCTATTAGGCTCCGAAACCGCTGCACTCACCCAGGACCTGAAAAACGCGAACAAACCGCCATCGGCACAGTTCTTCTTCGGCACCGACCGCACAGGCCGCGATGTGTTCGCACGCACCCTGGTGGGTGGTCGCGTATCGTTGATGGTGGGCTTGGTGGCCGTGGTCTTTTCGACCTTGATCGGCGTGACGCTCGGCGCATTGGCCGGGTTCTACCGCGGCTGGGTCGATATGGTCATTATGCGACTTGTCGATATGGTGATGAGCTTCCCCGTGATCGTGCTGTTGCTCTGCGTGGTGGCGCTGGTCGGCCCGGGCATCTTCAAGATTATGGTGATGATCGGTATGCTGACTTGGACCACGCCTTGCCGCATTATGCGCGCTCAGTTCCTCGCGCTGCGTGAGAAGGAGTACGTCGAGGCGGCCCGCACGATCGGTATGGACGATTTCAGCATCGCGATCAAGCACATTCTGCCGAACGCGATCGCACCGCTGCTGGTGTACATGAGCTTCGGCGTAGCGACCGCCGTGCTGCTCGAAGCTGGTCTGAGCTACCTGGGCTTGGGCGTGCAGCCGCCTACACCGAGTTGGGGCAATATGCTGAACACCGCTCGCTCGATCTCGACTATGGAGCGCACCGCTTGGCAGTGGATTCCTCCGGCGATCTGCACCGTGCTGTTCGTGATGTCGGTCAACTTTGTTGGCGATGGTATCCGCGATGCACTCGATCCGCGCGCGTTGAACGAAAAGTAAGCCGTTCGACGGTTCGTGGCATCGTAGCCTGAATGCTCTAAAGGAATGGTTGTGCCAGCTCAATATCGTGTTGCCGTTGTCGGCACCGGGCGCGTTGGTGCGCTATGGGAGACGGATCCGCCCACAGGACAATCGCACGCTGGGGCGTTTGCAATCCAACCTGAATGTACCCTTGTAGCTGGCGCCAACCGTAGCCGAAAGCGCTTAGAAGAATTTGGTCGGCGTTTCGGTATCCAAGCACTGTATACCGATTACGACGAAATGCTGCGTGAACAACGCCCCGATATCGTGTGTATCGCGACTCACCCGGGTGCTCATGCGGCTATCGTCGAATCGGCAGTGCGCAATGGTGCTCGCGCTATCTTCTGCGAGAAGCCCATGGCCCTCGATCTGGCCGATTGCGACCGGATCATCGCGGCATGCGAGGCCCATGGTGTGCTGCTCTCCATCAATCATTCGCGCCGCTGGTATCCGATCTTTCGTCACGCCCGCGACTTGCTCCAGCAGGGCGCAATCGGCGATCTGATCTCGATGACTGGCTACTGCCAGGGTGCCAAGCCATCCCCCGCTTGGCAATCGGAATTAGAAGGCCCGTTGCTGCACGATGCGACGCACTTGTTCGACCTGATGCGGTTTTTTGCTGGCGATATCGAATGGCTGGTCGCCACCGCCCGTCGCCGCACCCACACACAGTTCCCGGTCGAGGATGATAGTAGCGCAATGTTGATGTTCCGAAATGGCGTCACTGGTGTTGCGCTCGTCAATGAACTGACCGATTACTCGCGGTTTGAGCTTGAGCTTCATGGGACGCGCGGCCTGATGCGGTTCGACCCGGCCCGCATGGAGATCGCCATCGCGCAGCCCATCTCGTTCGAGTCTAGCGATCCCGATCATCCCGACTTCGAGTGGCAGAAACTCAACTATCAACCGCTCCCAGATCTCCCCAGCCAACCACCGTTTGCATTGGCGGCTCGCGAGCTTGTCGATGCACTCGAAGGCCGTACTACGCTGATCTCGACCGGCGCGGATGGCCGTGCTTCGATGGAAGTGATTATGGCGATCTACGAATCGCAACGGCGCGGCTGCACACCCGTGCATCTGCCGCTCCCAAGTGGTCCGTCGTCGCTGATAACACTCGCCAAAGAGCAGGGTTGGGACACTTCCGCCTCGTAACGTGTACGCTGGATGTCCTCATTCTGTAACTCGAAGGATACTGAACATGCGACGTAGCAAAGTTCTTGCGAAACTCCGTAGCGGTGGTTTTGTGCGCGTCTGCTCAATGCTCAACCCACTGCCCTTCTTCATCCGCCATGCAGCCGAACAGGGCTTCGACGCGCTCTGGATTGACCTCGAACATGGCTCGTACACGCCACAGGAAGTCAAGACAGTGCTCACCTACTGCCACCTGGCTGATATCGACGCGATGATTCGCCCGCCGACGCACCAGCATGTAGGGCTGTACCGCTACCTGGAGGACGGCGCAAGCGGATTGATGATCCCGATGGTGCCCGATGCGGAAACGGCTCGCAAGATCGTGAAGAGCACCAAGTTCCCGCCGCTCGGCGATCGCGGGTTCGGCGGCGGCCTCTCGCTCGACGCCGATTTTATGCTGGCAGCTCCCGATAATAGCTTCCTGGAGCGCGCCAACCACGAGACGTTCTTGGTGGCGCAGATCGAGACGCCGACCGGACTCGCCAATGCGGAGGAGATCGCGCAGGTTGAGGGCATCGATATCCTGTTCGTGGGGCCGCGCGACCTTGAGTTGCGCCTGACCCCCAATGACCCCTCGCTTGAGGAAGCGATTGCCTCGGTGGCCGAGATCGTCAAGCGCCACGGCAAGAGCTGGGGCATCACGGCAGCATCGTTCGAGCAGTTGACTCAGCGCCGCAACCAAGGCGCACAGTTCGTGCCGAGCGGCAGCGATGCTGCGCTGATCAAGCTCTTGGCAACATGGCGTCAGGAGCTCGATAGCATCGGAGCGTAACGTCGCGATATGGCCGACATGCGAGGCTGTCACATGCATTTGTGGCAGCCTTTCTGTTACTCAGGGTTCTTTTAGTCACAATAGACATCACGCCTGCGACAATAAGGTACTCCCTGTTCAGCAGGGTCACGCGGCCTGTTCCCCATACTCTCACGAAGCGAACAGGCCATCTACATCAGCTTTGGGTTCATCGTACTACTGCATTAAAGGGAAGATAACCTATGCGTATTGTCACTGGCGCAATCGTCCACGAGACGAACACCTTCATCCCCATCCCGACCACATGGGAAAGTTATCATGACAATTTCGGCTATTTGCGCGGTGCCGAGATCTTCGAGCGCTTCCGCAACACGAATATTCCCACCTGTGGGTTTATGGAAGGGGCCGAGAAGCACGGCTTCGAGCTGATCCCCACCATCTACACCGCTCCCCACCCCAGTGCGCCCACACCTCGCGATATTTTCGAGCACGTGCTGAACGATATGCTGGAGATGATGGAGGCCGCCAAGCCCTTCGACGGCGTGCTGCTGGAACTGCACGGCTCGATGGTGGCGGAAGATATCGACGATGCCGACGGCTACATTCTCGAAGCCGTGCGCAAGCTGGTCGGCCCCGACATCCCGATCGTGGCACAGCTCGACATCCACTCCACGATCACGCAACTGATGGTCGATATGGCCGATGTGCTGATTGGCCGCGAGACGTACCCCGAGGTCGATATGGCCGAGCG
>CALKHR010000195.1 GCA_937988885.1 uncultured Roseiflexaceae bacterium
CTTCCAAAAAAAGCTGCAACGGATACGGGGAGATTTCGATCCGCATCCACAGCCACCTTTAGAAGTGATTGGTCATTCAGATGATTGCGAAGGGGAAAGAACGACGATATGGGGCATTCCAACAACGAGAGCTGCTGTTATCTCCACGTATACCAATCCGAATAATTACTGACATAAATGGTACATGAATGTTCTGGCGCAATGCTGGTTTTCAACTGATACCCACATCTCCTGATACAGGTGATGTCGAGGCGCTGTGCGTAGCAACGCCTCGACATCACAAAAAGAAGAAAGTACCTTGCTGCTGCAGGCTAAAACTGGCTCTATCCTGACACTATCCAACTGGGGTTGGTATTCAAATATCAATCGAACAACGCAATATTCTCTCGCCTACAGTTTTGAGCGCACAGCAAAGCGCGCTGAAATAGCGCTTTGCAATGTCGTGATTGAATGTGAAACGTTACGCCTTGCGAATCTTTAGGAACTGCGCCAACCGTTCGGGCTGCCGTGCCAACAGCGAGAACGAAGGGATCTGAGGGAGATCGCGAATCATCGAGCGCCAACGATCAACAGGGGTCGTTTCCGGCGTCAAATGCGCGTTCAGATATGACATCGTGGTGGAATAGCCAACATCAATCAATTCTTTCGAATGATCAAAATCGGAGTACGAGCGAGGGCGCCCCACTTCTAACTGAATATTGTGGATGGTAACGCCACGCCGACGCAGCATCCCCACTAGACGATGTTCCTGCTCATCCTGCCTGCTCAACATCGCGTTCAGCGCGTACGACAGCGTCTCGGCCAACGAGCCATTTGGCGCAGAAGCGCGCTCAACAATCTTCAGGGCGTAGATCGTGAGTGCGCCGCAGTTCACCGCCTCCTGCAGCGGCAGATTCGCCACCACCGCGCCATCCACCAAAAGTTCATCTTTATAGCGATAGGGCGGGAAAAAGGGCGGAATGGCCGTGCTCGCCATAATCGCATCGACCACCGATTCCTGCGGGTCGTTGCCGAACAAACGCAACTGCCCGCTGCTCAGCACCGTGGATGTGACTTTGCAGGGCACGCGCAACTCACCGAAACGCTCCACATGCCCCATCATCATCGAGGAAACAAACCGCTGAAACGAATCTTGAGGATGCAGGCTGCCGCCGCCGCATAGCAAGCGCCAACCTACCGTGAAAGGGTTGCCGGGGAAGATATCGTGCCGACGCACCCTACGCCAACTTTCAGCGATCCAATGCGCACCATCGAGTGTGGGGTTTGTGGCGAATGCCACGCCATTGAGGGCACCGACAGAGGTTCCAACGATCAGATCAGGGCGAATATTCCGCTCGAGAAGAGCGAGCAATGCGCCTGCTTGCACTGCACCACGGCAGCCACCACCACTTAAAACAAAAGCAATCATCATTGTGCTCCTTCCAGACCACTCCGTTGTGACGAAGGGACACAAGGCCCTGCACCACAGAGATGCAGGGCCCTTTTCGCAAGATCTTCCTTATGAAAAATCATACCATGTGGCCTGCGTAGAATCAAGGTGATTGGAATATTTCAACGAACGTTATATCTACCTTGAAGAAGCATCTATTAGGCCAAGAAAATGAAAAAAAGCCCCCCATTCTGTGAAATAACGAAGGGCTTTGCGATGCTAATTCCGCACGCGCAGTAACACGAGGTTGTTGGAGGGATCGCGCACCGCCCAACCTTCCGCCTGCTCCTCAAGCGGGATATTGGCGGCGTGCAGGTTATCGCGCACCGCATCCAGCGCCGCGCGTGACGGCAGCAGAATCTCGTAGCTCAGCAATCGCGCGGCGCTCTCGGGCGGATTCGGCACACCCACGCCAGCCCAAGTGTTCATGCCGATGTGATGATGGTAGCCACCCGCCGCGATAAAACTGGCCGAAGGCATCTGGAACATATGCTCAAAGCCCATACCGTTGATGTAGAAGCGATTGGCCTCGGCCAAGTTCGAAACCTGCAAGTGGATATGACCCATATCGGTGCCATCGGGCAGGCCAGTCCAGGGCGCCTCATTCTCTGTTAACTCGCCCAAGATCGAGCGGATGTCGAGCGGCTCGGTGACCATCTGCATCGCGCCCTGTGCATCGTACCACCCGGAGCGCGGGCGGTCGCGGTACACCTCGATGCCGTGGCCGTCGGGGTCGGAGAGATAGAGCGCCTCGCTGACCAGATGGTCGGATGCGCCGCCAATCGGCGTGCGAACCTCGGCGAAGTGCTGGATCACGCGGGCGAGGTCGTGGCGGGTCGGCACACGGATCGCAAAGTGGTACAGGCCAGTCGCACGACGCACAACCCGAGCGCCGGGCTGCTCGTGCAACCGAAGCAGCGGCAGATTGCCAACGCCCAAAGTGGCCACATCGCCCTCGCGCGAGAACAACTTCAGGCCGATATGATGCTCGTAATACGCGATCGAACGGTTTAGATCGCCCACGCTGAGCGATACAACACCGATTGCTAGTTCGGGATCAAGAGGATTGGTCACAATATACCTCCAATATTCTGCCAAATAGTAATGTTAAGACGTTTCTTCTCTGTTTGAGCGTATCTTACAGGGCACCTGTCCCTTCGTTCGTCCCCTGCGATACGGGGACAGTCTTGACCTCTTTCATCTGTGTAATCTGTGGATTAGCTTCCTCTTTACGTTCAACGAAACACACTGTTATCTCGAACGGTCGAAGCCCTAAGCGAAGCGAATAGGGAGTGATCTCAAAGCACAATACAATGTAAAGCAATGCGATTCCTCATGTTGCCTAGCGGCTCGTTACTCAGAAACTGGCCGTTGAATGAGTCGAGTAGAACGCGCCCCAAACGCTCAAGACTGTAAGAGACGAAGAGATTCTTCACTTCGTGCTGCATACTCCGTTCAGAATGACTCTATTTGAGAACTGCTCGTTGAATAGGCGCGCAAGACTAGTTACCGCCACTCTCTCTATCGCCCGCGATATCAGCATCTCGGAATGACAATGAGAACTCCCAACAACCCATAAGACCATACAACGAATGCAGCAACCAAAACACGCCTCATTTGCCCTTTTCAATCTGTGAAATCTGTGAAATCTGTGGATTACCCTCCGATTGAAAAATGCCGATCGCTGGCGTATCATTGCCGCATGAGTACGATTCAGCTGAAATTGCTTGGCGTCCCACAGCTGTTGCGCGATGATCAGGTCGTGGTGTTGCGCCGCGCCAAAGCCACCGCACTGCTGGTGTACCTTGCGGCGGTGCGTGTCGCACAACCGCGCGAGCGCGTGCTGGATCTGCTCTGGCCCGAAAGCAAGCCACAGGCGGCCCGCAAGAATATGCGTAATACGCTGTGGGAGATCAGCGAGGCGCTCGGCCACGATGTGCTTGAGCAGCAGGGCCAAGCCCTCCGCATCGCGCCGGAAGTCGTTATCGACCTGCACCAATTCGAGGATGGCCTGCTGCTGCTCGAAAGCGGCACGGTCACCGCGCTTGAACAGTTGGTGGCGCTCTACCGCGGACCGCTCGCCGATGGCCTGGTGGTGAACCAAGCCGTCGAGTTCGAGCTATGGCTGGAAGCCGAGCGCGAACGCCTCACCGCGCTGTACCTGCGCCTGCTGGAACGTATTGTGGCGCTGCGGCGCAGCATGGGCGATTGGCAGGCCGTGGCGGATCAAGCGCGACGGGCGCTCGCCGCCGACCCACTGCACGAATCGATGCACATAGCGCTGATCGAGGCGCTGCTCCACTTGGGCCAGCGCGCCCAAGCCATGCAGCAGTACGCCTCGCTGACCGAGTTGCTGTGGCGCGAACTGGCGGTGACGCCGCTGCCCGAAACAGCTGCCCACTACGAGGCGTTGCTCAGCAACCTTCCGCAACCGACAGCGCCACCGCCCGCCCCGCCAACGGCGCCGCAGCCAGAGCCATTGCCGCCGCTGGTTGGTCGCACCGCCGAGCTTGCGCTGCTCGATGCCGAACTAGCGCGGGTGCGCCAAGGTTCCGCCCGTGTCGTGCTGATCACAGGCGAGTTGGGGGTTGGCAAAACGCACCTGTGGCAACAGTGGACGAGCGCTCAACAAGCCACGGTGCTGAGCACCTACGCCCTCGAGATCGGTGAGCCGCTGCCGTTCGGACCGTTGCTCACACTCTTTCGGCGGCCAGGCCCAGCGCAGCAGATCGTGCGGTCGCCCTCGCCGCTCGCGCCGATCTGGCTGGCGGAATTGGCCCGTCTGCTGCCCGAAATCGCGCAGGACGACCTGCCAGTGCGCCCCGATGTCTCATCCGCCGAGGAACGGGCGCGGCTCTTCCAAGCCTTGGCCGAGGCGATCCGCCTGCTGATCGGCCCGCTGGCCATCTTGGTGATCGACGACCTGCATTGGGCCGACGCCACCACGCTCGACTTCCTGCTCTACCTCAGCGACTATCTGCGGGAACAACCGCTCCTGCTGATCGGCTGCTTCCGCCCGCCGGAGGCCAACGAGCGACTATTGGCCCTGCAAGCCACGTGGCTGCGTCGCGGCGTGTTGCAAGCGCTCTCGCTCTCACGGCTCAGCACCGCCGAGGCGCAGACGCTGCTCAACACGTGGGGCACAACAGCATCCGCTCAACAACAGGCCCATTGGATCGAGCAGAGCGGCGGGAATCCCTACTTTCTGCGCGAATTGTGGTACGCCAACGCCAGCGAGCCGCCCGATGATCTGATCGCGTTGGTGCGGGCACGGCTACAGGCCAGCATTCCCGCCTGGGCCAACCAAACCCTGCAGGCGGTGGCGATCCTGGGTGGCGATGCCGATTTCGCGGTCATCAAGGCGACCTGTGGGCGCAGCGAGGATGGGACGATCAACGCGCTCGATGCGCTGGTTGATGCTGGCGTGCTGGTGTTGCAGGGCGAGCGCTACCAATTCGCGCATCCGCTCGTCGCCACGATCGTGCGGCAGGAGTTAGCTCCGGCCCGACGCGCCTTTCTGCATCGACGGGCCGCCCAAGCGCTCGAACGCTCAAGCATCGCCACGCCGGGCCGCTTGGTGGAGCACTACGCTGCCGCTGGCGATGCCCATAGCGCGGCGCAATACGCCGAACAAGCCTCGCAACAGGCCCTCGCGCTCGGCGCGTTCGCAGAGGCGGTGCGCTACGGTCAACTCACTGTCGGGTGGGAGGCCACCGCCGAACGACAGTTGCTGCTGGGCGAGGCGCTGATGTCGGTCGGCGAGGTGAGTACCGCCCAACAGCAGTTCCGCGATGTGTTGGAACGCTCCGAACAGCGCGGCGATCTGGTTGGGGCAGCACGGGCCTGCCTGATGCTGACGCAGATCGCGATCATCCAAAACGAGCCGCAGCACGCCCAAGCTTGGCTGGAGCGCGCGCCCATCGAGCAGATCCAAGACAGCGAGCCAGCCGTGAGCGTGCAACTCCACCTGATGCGGGCTGCCGTGGCGCGCCAAACCCGCGACTATGCTCACTCCGCCGCACAACTCGACGTGGCCGAACAGCTCGCGCTCCAGCATCAGTTCGCGCTGCAAATGCAGCCGATCCTGTTTGAGCGTGGCAATCTGCAGGCCGACCAAGGGCTGCGCGCCGAGGCGATCACCATCTTCGAGCGCGTCTTGCAGCTTGCGCAGGCCGCCAACACCCCCGTCTATCAAGTGCTGGCAGGCAACAACCTGGCCTACAACGCCCTACTGAACGATCAACTTGCGCTAGCCAGCGCGCAGATCGAGCGCACCATCGCAATCGCCAAGGACTACGCCTTAGGCTTCCTCTGGCAATACGTGCAGAGCACCGCAGGCGAGATCGCATTGGCGCAGGGCCAGTTCGCGGAGGCGGCGCAGGCCTTCGAGGACGCGTTCACGGCGGCGCAGGCGTGGGACAATCACATTCACATGGCGAATGTGCGCACCAACCAGGCGCAACTCGCCATCCGCCAGGGCGACACCGCGCAGGCCCGCACGCTGCTCGCGGAGGCGCGTCAGCACCTCGGCACAGCCATCAATCCCCATATCCAAGGCAGAATCGAGCAGTTGGCCGAACAACTCGCCGATCAGCGATAAATCGCCGACGCGCTCGATCAAACTGCGCGCCCATGGTTGCGGGAATGGCTCGTGTATGTGGTACTGTATCAGCACGTTTGATCACAACATTACGCTGATCGTTACGATATTGGGGAAACGATGCGCCTCTACATTCCAGCACCCCACCATCGCCTCGTCGCGCTCGCAGCGCTGATGCTTCTGCTCATCGTGTCGCTGCCGAGCGCTGCTCAGTCGGCGCAACCCGCAGCCTGCCTGCCCGGCCAAGGTTGGCAGTGGGCCTACGGCGACGAACAGCCAGCCGTTGCGCAACGGCTTCGGCGGCAACTCCAGCAACTCGGCCTACAGGCCAACGTCACCGCCCGCAGCTTCGGCGAACGCGACTCGTGCGGCGCGTTCCACCAGCATGCCGTCGATCTGAGCGTCAAACTCGCCGTTCCCGTACCCAGCGCCGCAGCCCAAACGCAACTCTATCAGCAGATCGAGCAGCAGGCCGAGCGCGCCGTCGAGCGACTAGGCAGGCTCGATATTTCGTTCGCCATGGGTGAGCCACTGCGCCGCCCGCAGCAACCCACCGTCGCCGCGCACACCGCCGCCACACCCAGCACCGCAACGTACCAGCGCAACGTCTACGTCGTCACCTACGACCCGCTGCTCAGCAACGGCAAACTGCTCAACGAACACCTCGGTTGGAGCAACCACACCACCATCACCACCGAAACCGTGGCGTTCTTCCGCGAAGCCTCGCACAACCGCCTCGAATACATCATCGCCGCAACCACGGTGATCACGGATGGCTGGCCCGTCAAGATCGACGGTTTTCGCTACACCGAAGCCGAATACCTCGACCTGTACAACGACCCCAGCAAAGGCCACGAACCCGATAACGTCGATTACAACGCCATCGTCAACGACCCACGCCTCGACATCTGCGGCAAAGCCAACCGCAACGAGATCGACGAAGTGTGGATCTACAACGGCCCCTGGTTCGGCTTCTACGAATCGACGCTCGTTGGACCCGACGGCTACTGGTTCAACAGCCCGCCCGTGCCCGAGCCGCACAACTGTCAGCGGATCATCCCGATCATGGGGCCGTCGCTCGAACGCTCCTCCCAAGAGGCCATTCACAACTTCGGCCACCGCACCGAGTCCGTCATGCGGCACATCTTCGGCAGTTGGGAGCAAAACCGCACCGCTCACGACTGGGAACGCTTCGCACTGCTCAAACACGCCTCGCCCAACTACAGCTACAGCGGCTGCGGTAACGTCCATTTTCCGCCCAACTCCACCATCGATTATATCTTCGACGACCCAGCCGTTGTGCCCTCCAACTGCACCGATTTCGTCAACTACCCGAACTTGGGCGACCCGCAGAGCGTCGTCAAACCCACCACCTGCAGCGATTGGGGCTGCGACGAGATCGGCTTCTACACCTACTGGTTCGGCAATCTGCCCCGCAACCAGGAGTGTATCGCCACCAACTTCGGTAGCGACTGGTGGGCCTACATCCTCAAGCCCGAACTCGCCAATCAGCCCACCAAAGCCTGCCTCCAACACGCCACCTACGCCCCACTGATCGGACGATAACGAAAAGAGGGATGCCGTTTGTGCGGCATCCCTCATCATCCACAAACGATCAAGCGTAGCTACAAGCCAACCTGAGTTGGGAACGGGTTGCGCTCCTTGCTGCCCAACTGGTGCCAGTACGGGTACGGCGGCCAAACCGCGCTCGCCGCATCGAGCCGCGCGATCTGCTCATCGCTCAAGCTCCAGCCCACCGCCCCCAGGTTCTGCAACAACTGCTGCTCGTTGCGCGCCCCGATGATCACCGACGACACCGAAGGCCGCTGCATCACCCAGTTCAGCGCCACCTGCGCCACCGTCTTATCGACCTCCTGCGCAATCTCCTCCAGCACATCGACCACCTTGTAAATGTACTCGGCGTCGATGCGATGCTGTTCGGCGGCCTTCGTCGAGAGGCGCGAATCCTGGGGCAACGGCTGGCCGCGCCGCATCTTGCCGGACAAGCGCCCGCCCGCCAGCGGACTCCACACCAGCGTACCCACCCGCTGATCGAGCGCCAGCGGCATCAACTCCCACTCGAAATCGCGGCCCACCAGCGAATAGAACGCCTGATGCGACACATAGCGTTCCAAGCCGTACTTCTCCGAGATAGCCAGCGACTTCATCAAGTGCCAGCCCGAAAAATTCGAGCAACCGATGTAGCGCACCTTGCCGCTGCGCACCAGATCGTCGAGCGTGCGCAACACCTCCTCGATCGGCGTCTGCGCATCGAAGCCGTGCAACTGATAAATATCGATGTAATCGGTGCCCAGACGCCGCAAACTCGCCTCGCAGGCCCGGATCAGATGGTGCCGCGAGGAGCCCAAGCCATTCGCGCCCGGCTCGGTGCGCCCGTTCGCCTTCGTCGCGATCAACACCTGATCGCGGCGCGAACCGATCGCCTTGCCCAGAATCTCCTCCGACAAGCCCGCCGAATACGTATCGGCGGTGTCGAACAACGTCACGCCTGCATCCAGCGCCACATCGATCAGACGGGTCGCCTCGGCCACCTGCGTGCTGCCCCACCCGCGAAAAAACTCATTCCCACCGCCAAAAGTCGCCGTTCCCAAGCTCAACACGGGCACCTTCAAGCCCGAGCCACCTAACAAACGATACTCCACGGCTCACGTCCATTCAGCGCTGCGCCACACCAGCACAGCGCACTACAACAGAACCCATCAGCACAATACCACCACTCATCCCCGATCTCAAGAGACAATTTGGCGCATCAGCATAAAACAAGACACGAACCACTACCAATCGAAATCTTTTCTTTTAGGAAGAAACAGCGCCGCCGCCTCGTCAACGCCCGTTGTCACGGCGCGCCGCCACAAACGCACCGCACAATCAGGCTGACGCCCTGGTCATCGCAAGCAGCAGCGATCCTGCCACCGCGCAGCTATCCGACGGCGCCGCAACCCACCGAGCATTGCTCTACCACAAAAATAAGCTACAATACCATCAACACAGGTTGTTGGAATCGCAACGACATCGCAAATCCAAACAGAGGCATCATGTACGCTGTTACCGCAACCCCAGGGCATTACGAGCCACACCTTCGGCAATGGGTGCCGCTCGCGCAGCAAACCCACACCATCACCGCGAAACGGCTCACCATCGCGATGCTGAACGTGTGGAACGTGTATCACCACTTCGAACAGCGCTGCCAAGCCATCCTCGATCTGCTAGCAGCATCGCAGCCCGACCTGATCGCCCTGCAAGAAGTCACGCCAGCATTCCACCAACAGATCCTCAACACGCCTTGGATACAGGACTCCTATCAACTGTCCGACATCTATGCGGAGAGCGTCGATCCCTATGGCGTGCTGCTGTTCAGCCGCTACCCCGCATCATTCGAGCTGATGCCGCTGCCTAGCGCCCACGGGCGTTGCCTGCACACCGCGCAACTCACCATCAACCAGCACACCACCACCTTCTCCGGCGTGCACCTGGAGAGCACCATCGACGCCGCGCCAACTCGCGCGAAACAGCTCACGCAGATATTCCCGCAGTTGGCCGCCGCGCCGCACGCCATGCTCGTCGGCGATTTCAACTTCTGCTCCAGTTGGGAGGAAAATGCGCAACTGCCATCGGACTACCAAGACGTATGGGCTACGCTGCGGCCTCACGATCCTGGCTACACCGTCGATACCACCATCAACACCATGCGCCTCGAAGTGATGGGCAAGCCGAAACACGTGCGCTTCGACCGCATTCTGCTGCGCTCGCAACAGCCCGGTTGGCAGGCCGAAAGCATCGAACTGCTCGGCACCGATGCGCTAGAAGGCACATCGCCAGCCGTCTTTCCATCCGATCACTTTGGCCTGATCAGCACACTCATCTGGCGCGAGAACTAACCAGCGCAGAGCAAAGGGGGAGCGTGCTACTTCACGCTAGCATTCAGGAGGTCTGGGGCCTTGGCGACCGCCTATGAACTTATTGACGGCGACTTGCTCACGCAGCTAGTCGAAGTGATTGTAAACCCCTGGAATACCAACCGCGTGCCGTGGTGGTTACTACTGCCGCACGGTGTTTCGGGGGCAATCAAGCGCCGAGCGGGCACCGCACCGTTTCGCGAACTCCAAGCGCTCGGGCCGCTGGCGCTCGGGCAAGCAGTGCTCACTCAAGCAGGCAACCTCAACTACAAGGCGATCATCCACGTCGCATCGATCACGCTGTGGGGCCGTTCGCGCCCCGACATTGTGCGCGCCGCGCTCACCAACGCCCTCGCACTGGCCCAACGTCACTCGTTTGCGTCGCTGGCCTGCCCATTGCTCGGCAGCGGCAGCGGCGGCCTCGACGAGGACACAGCGCTCGCAACGATGCTCGACGCCTTGACCCACACCTCATACAACGGCAAACTGCTGCTGGTGCGCTACACAAACAGCGCCCACACATCAAGCCGCTAGCCCATAGAAACCCCGAAAAACAGCACAATCACGTGTCACTTGTCGCTGATGTCTGCTTCGCAATCGATACCACAAAAAGAGAAAATACCTTGCTGCCGCAGGCTAAAACAGCCTTGTAATCACCAATGTCCGATGTAGCATCATAAAATCAATCTGTGTAATTTATGTAATCTGTGGATACAAACAACAAGGGCGACCCGAAGGCCGCCCCGCATCGCCAAGCGCAAAACCGCTACGCAGCACGCAACGTGTGCAACACCTGCACCTGTCGCAGCAACTCCTTGAACATCGGCTCAGTCGAATTGCGAATCATCTCGTTCGGCACGAAGCGACCCTGCTCATTGAAGAACTGCGTAAACATCGGGATCACCACGCCCTCATTGAGCGGCGTCATCTTCAGCGCCGACACGATCGGCTTGATCGCCTGCACTGCACGCAGACCACCGGCAACCCCACCGTAGCTCACAAACGCTACGGGCTTGTACGCCCATTCCTGATGCAGAAAATCGATCGCATTCTTCAGCGGCGCGTTAATGCTATGATTGTACTCGGGCATCACAAAGATAAACGCATCGGCGGCATCGACACGCGCACTCCACGCCTTGGTGTGCTCGTGCACATACTGGCGCAACCGAGGGTGATTCGGCTCATCGAAAAACGGCAGATTGATCTCCGCCAGATCAAGCACCTCAACCTCGAACTGACCATTTGCGCGAGCCTCTTCGGCAATCCACTCACCAATCGCTAAACCACGACGACCAGGACGAGTGCTGGCGATCACCACCGCCAACGTAGGCTTAGTAGACGACATGATACCTGTTTGACCTCTAGTTTCCATAGTTGACAAGTCATCGTAGGATGGCTATCATGAAGATAAACAACATTCGTTGTCTATCATACACATATTGCCTACAATGACTGTTGTTCGTTTTGTACGAATATATTATAGTGCAACACTCGTTGATTAGCCAACAGGTGTTGAGGAAGTGGTCAATGGCAAGCGTAACAGTAGAGATTTGGTCGGATATCGTCTGCCCGTGGTGCTACATTGGCGAACACCGATTCGAAGCGGCCCTCGCAGAATTTCCGCACCGCGATGATGTTCAAATCATCCACCGCAGCTTTCAACTCGACCCCACCACGCCGCGCGACAGCCGCGAGCGCACGCTCGACATGCTCAGCAAAAAGTACGGCGTGAGCATGGCCGAGGCCACCGCGATGGAGCGCCGCGTATCGAGCTTGGCCCAAGCCGATGGCTTGCCAATGCGCTCGGACCGTTACACCGCCAACACCTTCGATGCCCACCGACTGGTGCATTTCGCCGCCAAGTACGGCAAGCAAGACGAGATGTTGAAGGTGCTGTTCGCAGGGCACTTCGCCAACCAGAAGCTGGTCGGCGACCACGAAACATTGGTGGAATTGGCGGTCGAGGTTGGTCTCGACGCCGAGGAGACCCGCCAGGTGCTCGCTAGCGATGCCTACGCCGCTGAGGTGGAGGCCGATCTGCGCCGCGCCGCGATGTTCGGCATCCGTGGCGTGCCGTTCTTCGTGCTGAACGAGCAATTCGGCGTATCGGGTGGGCAGGCCAAAGAGGTGTTTGCGCAGGCCCTTGAGCAGGCATGGACTGCCGCCAACCCCCTGAAGATGGTCTCGACCGCCGGCAGCGACGCCACTTGCGAGGACGGCAGTTGCGCGGTCTAACAGCACTCACAAGCCATCAAAAACGAGGCAGGGGCAACACGCCACCTGCCTCGTTCGATTCTCCAGCGCCTTACTTCTTGCGCCACTCGGCGTAGCCAGCCTCGTCGAGCGCCTTGAAATCCTCGTTGCTCAACACCAGGCTGGCAGCCGCCACATTCTCCTCCAAATGCGCGATGCTGCTGGTGCCCGGGATCGGCAGCATCACAGGGCTGCGCTTCAGCACCCACGCCAGCGCCACCTGCGCAGGCGTCGCGCCCAAGCGCTTCGCCACATCGTCCAGCACGCTGCCCTCGCGCGCCAAGTTGCCCGCCGCCAGCGGGAACCACGGGATGAACGCGATGCCCTGCTGCTCACAGTACTCAAGCACCGCCTCGCTCTGGCGCTGCACCAAGTTGTACATATTCTGCACACTCGCGACCGGGAAGTACTGCTGCGCGGCCTTCACCTCATCCACGCTCACCTCGCTCAGACCCACGTGCCGAATCAGACCCTCGCGCTGCATATCGGCGATCACACCAAACTGCTCTTCGTGGCTAACCTTCGGGTCGATGCGATGCAGTTGCCAGAGATCGATGCGCTCCACGCCGAGCTTGCGCAAGCTCATCAACACTTCCTGGCGCAGATACTCGGCTCGGCCAAGCGGAATCCACTTACCGGGGCCGTTGCGCGCCTGCCCGGCCTTGGTCGCCACGATAATGCCGTTGTAGGGGTGCAGCGCCTCGCGGATCAACTGCTCGCTGACATCCGGCCCGTAGGAGTCGGCGGTGTCGATGAAGTTAATGTCGAGTTCCGGCAGGCGGCGCAGCAGCCGCAGCGCGCCTTCGCGATCGGCCGGCTCGCCCCAGACACCAGGGCCAGTAATCCGCATTGCGCCAAAGCCCAACCGATTGACGGTCATATCGCCGCCAATGGTGATAGTGCCACCGGGTTTTACAGAGAGAGTCGTCATGACTTAGCTTCCTTCCGAATATCTTGGCGTTTCTGTAGCCGATCAGCCCACACACAGGCTTCACCCAAACTTCCAAAAGAATAACGCCAAATCACGTTGCGGCCTATCATACCAGAAGAGGGCAAGCCATCATTCCTGCTGTTTGCTAGTCACCACCCACACGCCGATAAACACGAGCGCAGCGCCCAATACAAACCACTCGTTCAGGCGTTCGCCCAGCAGTGCCCAGGCCACCAATACACCCGCGAGAGGCTGCAGATACATCGTGATGGCGACCTGTGCCGCCTGCACCCGACTATACGCCCAGAACAGCGTCAGGAAGCCCACCACCGTCACGAGCAAGCCCGTATACGCCACCGCGCCTAGGCCCGCCCACGTCCACTGCACGGTTGCGCCCGCCAGCAGCTCGCCCGCTGCGAACGGCACCAAGCAAAACGTGCCCACAAGTCCGGCAGCGGTCGTCGTGACCAGCGGGGCGTAGCGCCTCATCATCCGCTTGCCCATCACGTTGTAGAAGGCCCAGGTGAAGCCATTGGCTAGGAAGATGAGGTCGCCCAGCAGGCGTTGGCCCAGCGCAACATTGGCCTGTTCCTGCGGCCAAAGGATCAGCGCCAAACCCACGATCGCAAAGGCGAAGCCCAGCCACACGCGCTTGGAGATGTGTTCGCCAAGCCAAAGCCCAGCCATCAACGCGATCCACAGCGGCGAGGCCACCGAAAGCAGCGAGATATCCGAGGCCGGGCTGAGTTTCAGCGCGAGGGTTTGCGCCAACTGCGCCACACAAAAGCCCATCAAGCCCATTAGGGCGAGCCACCAGCGGTCGGGGCCGCGCAGCAGTGCGATCGCCTCGCGCCCAGCCAAGGGCAGCAATATCGCCATGGCGAAGCCGAAGCGCAACAGGGCGAACAAAAAGGGTGGGATCGTCTCAAGCGCGGGCTTGGTGATCGGGAAGGCGACGCCCCAGATGATGTTGACGCCTGCCATGGCGAGCAACGGCAAATAGAGGCGCGATGCGGTTGTGGTAGGTTGCTGGTCGGTCATGTCCACAGGGAGGCTCCTCAATGCAAAATAAGAGACCAGGTGGCGCGTATTGGTGGGATGCAGAGACGACACAGTATACCACCGAGCCTACCTGGCGCCTGTTTGCTTGATACTACGCTAAGTCTCCCTCCCACGAGCAGATGCTGAAGCCAAGCAATACCAAATCCGAATGATTATGTATACAAACGGCACGTGAATGGTATGGCGTGATGCTGGTTTTCAACTGATACTCACATCTCCCGAAACCAGTAATGTCGAGGCGCTACGCATAGCAGCGCCTCGACATCACAAAAAGAAGGAAGTACCTTGCTGCCGCAGGCGAAAACAGCTTTTCATATTACCTGTCCAAGCAGATTTAGTAGAACAAGGAATGGTATAATCGCCGAGCGTATCCGCTCTTCGTCTAGAAGGAACCAATAATGGCTTATCATGCAACGCTGGCCGATAAACTTGTGCCCGCGCGTCTGACTCGTTCGTGGCAGGGCAATGTCGTGTTGGTTGTGCTATTCAGCGCCTTGATCGCGCTGACTGCGCAGATTCGGGTGTATTTGCCGTTCACTCCGGTGCCCGTCACCGGGCAGACCCTGGGTGTGTTGCTGGCTGGCGCACTGCTCGGCGCGCGCCGAGGCGGTGCCGCAACCCTGCTCTATGTGCTGGCTGGCGCGGCTGGCCTGCCGATCTTCACCACCGCATCACTGTTTGGGCCAACTGGCGGCTATCTGCTGGCCTTCCCGATTGCGGCGGCCTGCGCTGGCCTGCTGATCGAGCGCGGCTGGGATCGCACGGTCGGTGGCGCGCTGGTGGCCATGCTGCTCGCCACGCTGATCATCTACACGCTCGGCACGCTCTGGCTGAGTTGGTACGTCGGCAGCCTGTCGGTGGCGTTCGCCAAGGGCGTGCTGCCCTTCTTGGTCGGCGACGCGGTGAAGATCGGCTTGTGCGCGCTGGTGCTGCCAAGCGGCTGGGCACTGCTGCGCCGCTGATCCCTCGGTCTTTCTGCCGATTGCGAGCACGTTGGCATCGTGCTATAATTGCATAAGAACTGCGATGGAGACGACGTAGGGCGTTTTTCGCTTTCAGAGAGCCGCCGGGTGGTGCGAGGCGGTAGTCGGAAACGTACCGAATCCCCTCCTGAGTTGCAAGGGAAAACACCACGCTCCGCTTGGTGATCTAACCTTCCGCCGGGGACGCCCGTTATAGCGTTGCTGTAGTGTTTGCTATGGCTATTCGAGGCCGCCATTCTGTGGTGGTGAACGAAGGTGGTACCACGGGAGCTTTGCCTCTCGTCCTTCTGGGACGAGAGGTTTTTTGTTTGCGTATGGACTATCGGCGTACCAAGGGGGCATTGTGAAACAGATCGAGCAGGCCGTTCTTGGCAGGGTGTATGGGTTTGCAATCGCGGTACGGCGCCTGATGTGGCTCACGCTGCGCCCCAAGGGCGTGGGAGTGCGCACCTTGGTGATCCACAACGACCAAGTGCTGCTGATCCGGCATCGAGCAGGCGCAACACCCTGGGGATTGCCGGGAGGCGGTATCTCGCGCTACGAACGCATGATCGAGGCGGCCCGTCGCGAAGTGCTGGAGGAGACGGGCGTCGCGGTGACGATGGAGTATTTGCTGGGCCTGTACGATAACTTCCACGATGGCTTCAGCAACTACATCGCGGTCTATGTGGCGAAGCCCCACAACGAGCCGCGCCTCCCGCGCTCGCTGGAGATCGCCGAGGTGCGCTACTTCCCGCTCGACGCGACGCCCGATACGCTCGACCCTGGCTCGCGCCGCCGCATCGACGAGTATATGGCTGGGAAACGAGGAATCTCGGCGTTATGGTAACGTTTGGGGCCAAACTTGTGATTAAACCCTTAGATTGTGGTAGGTATGGCGTTTGCCCAAAAGGGCGGTGATCGGCTACCATCAGTGGGAGCTAAACACGTTTCAATGACACAATGGAGAGCCCGATGCCCGCATATACACCCATTATCGGAACACTTGGCTACGTCATGTCGCCTGATGGGAAGTCGGTGTTGCTGATTCACCGCAACACACGACCAGAGGATCTGCACTACGGTAAGTATAACGGTTTAGGCGGCAAGCTCGAAGCTGGTGAAGATGTCGTGGCAGGCATCTGCCGCGAGATCCGCGAGGAGGCTGGCATCGAGGTCGAGGAACTGACTCTGCGCGGCACGATCAGTTGGCCGGGCTTCGGCAAAAATGAGGAGGATTGGTTCGGGTTTATCTTCCGCATCGACCGCTGGAGCGGCATGCCACTCGCGGGCAACCACGAGGGCACCCTGGAGTGGATTCCGCTGGAAGAGTTGCCCAATCTGAATATGTGGGAGAGCGACCGCCTGTGGTTGCCGATGGTGTTTGAGCGGACCCAACGCACGTTCCATGGCATTATGCCGTATAAAAATGGCCGTATGGTCTCGTGGGCCTATACGCTACTCTAAAACAAGGAGATTGCGATGGAAGCTCCGATGGACGGAAATTGGCTATTGCCCGCAGTGATTGCGATTGTGGTTGCGGTGGGAGTGGTGGTGTTTCTGTTGAGCCGAATCCGGGGGTCCGCCTCTGGTTCGCGCGGTTCGTCACCGACCCTAACATCGTACAACCCAGTGGATGGCTCGTTCAGTTCATCGGTGGTATCCACGCCCACGCCAACACCAGCGCCTGTGGCCCACACGCACCCTCGCCGCGAGGGCGATTCGAAGGAGACGTGGGTGCAGATCTCGCATCCTATGATCCTGCGAGCGGCTCGGCAAGCCCTTGAGCGTGGCGATGAGAAGATCCAGCGATTTGTGGTGCAGGAAGGTGATAAGTTCTATTTTTCGTTCGATTCGATCAGCGATCCTGTCGAACGTCAGCGAGCATATGACTTGATGAGCCGCTTTGAGGCGGGGGAAGTCAACAATATTCGAGATTTTCTCCAACTTGTGCAACGCATGGTTCGCTAACACGACGCTCATTATCTCGATCCTTAAAGGGGAAAGGACAATTGTATGCTTGATATTAAACTGATACGCGAGCAACCTGATTTTGTAAAGGCACAACTGGCGCGCCGTGATGCGGATCTGAGCCAAGTCGATGAAGTACTCGCGCTCGATGAGCAGCGCCGCACGTTGTTGCAGCAGGTCGAGACGCTGAAAGCCACTCGTAACACGGTGTCGAAGGCGATCAGCAAGATGAAGGACCCCGAGGAGCGCAACGCCAAAATCGCCGAGATGCGCGAGGTTGGCGACCAGATCACCGCGCTCGATCGACAGCTCGCCGAGGTTGAGGCTCGCCAAAAGCAGGTGATGCTGGAGTTGCCGAACTTGCCGCATCCCGATGTGCCCTACGGCACCAGCGAGCACGACAACATCGTGGTGCGCGTCGAGGGCGAGCAGCGCACTTTCGACTTCACGCCCAAGCCGCACTGGGAGCTGGGTGAGCAACTCGGCATCATCGACTTCGAGCGGGGCGTTAAGCTGGCTGGCTCGCGCTTCTTCGTGCTGAAAGGCTTGGGCTCGCGCTTGCAGCGGGCGCTGATCACCTGGATGCTCGATATGCACCTGGAGAAGCACGGCTACACCGAGATCACGCCGCCCTACGTGGTGCGCGAGGAGATCTTGGTGGGCACCGGCAACCTGCCCAAGTTCGGCGAGAACCTGTTCCGCGTGCAGGATATCGATCTGACGCTGATCCCAACCGCCGAGGTGCCCGTCACCAACCTCTACCGCGATGAGATTATCGAAGCGGGCAAGTTGCCGATCTACCATGTGGCATACACGCCCTGCTGGCGCAACGAGCAGATGAGCGCTGGCCGCGATGTGCGCGGCATCAAGCGCGTCTACCAGTTCGACAAAGTCGAGATGGTCAAGTTCTGCGAGCCGGAGCGCAGCGATGCCGAGTTGGAGACGCTGATCGACAACGCCGAGGATATCTGCAAGGCCTTGCAGATCCCGTACCGCCTCTTACAGCTCTGCACCGCCGACTTGGGTGTGGCGACGATGAAGTACGACCTGGAGATGTGGGCGCCGGGCGTCGGCGAGTGGCTCGAAGTCAGCTCGTGCGCGAACTTCGGCGATTACCAGGCGCGACGGGCCAACATCCGCTATCGGCCATCGCCGGGCGCGCGCCCCGAGTTTGTGCACACGCTCAACGGCTCGGGCTTGGCGCTGCCCCGCGTGATGATCGCCATTATGGAGAACTACCAGCAGGCCGATGGCTCGATCGTGGTGCCCGAAGTGCTGCGGCCCTACATGGGTGGCCGCGAGGTGATCACAGCAGCCTAAACGAATCGTCCACCACAGAAAGCGCGCCTACCATGAACGGCAGGCGCGCTTTTGTATGCCACATGACCGACGAACTGCAAGCTAATCGCCCGAATCAGCAGAATTGCTGTCGGCGGAACTCTCGCTCTCCGATGCGCTCTCCGACTCGTCCTTGTCCTTCGGCTCGGTATCGGTCTGATTCTGCTTCGAGCGCGACGAACCGCTCCCCTCGGGGTGCGCCACCGACCAGGGGATCGGCACCACACCCGAGCGCTCGGCGATCTCGTTCGCCCACAACTGGCGGCGGTGGTTGAGGATCATAAACAGGATGCTGCCGAGGAACAGCACCAGGCTCATCACCTGGGCGATGCGCCACGTGCCCGCACAATCGCCGCCCGTGCCCACCACGCACAAGCTATCGATGCGCAAACCCTCGATCCAGAAACGGCCCGCGCCGTACACAATCGCGTACATCAGGGCCGAATCGCCGGTGCGCCACCACCCCTTCAAGCGCTTCTCCAACCAAATGATCAACCCGAAACCAGCGATATTCCAGATCGATTCGTAGAGAAACGTGGCGTGGAACAGTGTCTCTGGCGGGTACTGCTGCATATCGCGAAACGGATCTTGGCGATACTGCTCCTCGATCTGTACGCCAAACGGCAGCGTGGTTGGACGACCATACGCCTCTTGGTTAAAGAAATTGCCCCAACGCCCGATCGACTGACCGATCAGCATCGTCGGCAGACATATATCGATCCACTCGATCAAGGGCAACTTCTGGATGCGCGTGTAGATGACCGTCGCTATCACCGCGCCAATGATCGCGCCGTGAATAGCCAAACCGCCGCCCTGCGGATTGATGATCTCCAGGAACGGTCGGCCAGCATACAACTCCCACTGGAACGCGACGTAGTAGATGCGGGCGCACAAAATGCCCAGAACCAAGCCAAGCAGCAACAGGTTCCAGACATCCTCGGGGTTATAGCCGCGTCGATCCGCGCGTTTGGAAGCGACCCAAGCGGCGATCATCGCGCCGCCAATAATCAGCACACCGTACCAACGCACTTCAAGCGGAAAACCGAAGATCGAGGTCTTGATAAGAAAAGGACCTGTTGGAGGCACAATCGGAAACATGGATTCCTCTCTATCTCGTTGGGCCATCGCTGCCCGGTAGTTTGAAGAGGCGAGTTGGAAGCGAGCGTATTGTACGTGGTGATGGGAGGTGTGTCAACGAGTGGCGAGCGGGCCAAGCCCAGTTCGACGGCCCTGAATCGCTAGGCTGCCACACTCAACTCCTGCTGCGCCACAGCGGGCAGCGTGAAGTAGAAGGTGCTGCCAGGCTCTGGGTCGTTGTTTTCGGCCCAGATCGAGCCACCGTGGACTTGCACAATCTCTTTGCAGATCGCCAGGCCCAAGCCAGTGCCACGAATGCTGAGGCGCGCATCCTCTTGAATGCGAAAGAAACGCTCGAAGATCAACTCCAACGCATCGTTCGGCACGCCCAAACCTCGATCATTCACCGAAATGCACACCCACACAGGATGCTCGATGCTCGCATCGCGCCCGCCGTGGTCCCACACCTCCGCGCTGATGTGCACCGGGCCGCCGTTCGGGGAATATTTGATGGCATTGCTGATGAGATTGGAGAGCACCTGATCGAAACGCTCGGCATCGGCCAGCACCATCGGCAGATCCTCGGGCAGCGCAACGGTGATCGGGTGCGTCGCGCTCGTCTCCGAGAAACGCTCGAGCATCAGCGCACAATGTTCGGGCACCTGCAGTGGCCGGATCGTATAGTGCATATTGCCAGCCTGAATGCTGGACATATCGAGGAAATCCTCCATGATCTGCACCAATCGCTTCGTCTCGCGGCGGATCGTCTCCAAAAACTCGCGCCGCTCGGTCGATGTTTCGTGGACCAGCAACGCGCCGCTGTAGCCCAAGATCGCCGTGAGCGGTGTGCGCAACTCGTGTTGCAAGGTGCGGATCACATCAGCCTTGAAGTTGTTCAATTTCTGCAACATCGCCACCTCGGCCCGCGATGCCAGCAACGCCTCCTGGTGGGTGATATCGCGCAGCAGCAGCACCGCGCCGCGCATCAATTTGCGCCGATCGAAGATCGGGCTGCACGCCACGCTCAGGCTGCGGTCGTTATCGGCGATCCGCACGGTCTGCGGCTGCTGATCGAGCGGTAAGGCCACCGCGTTCAGGATCAAACTCGGCAGCGGGGCGTTTTTCACCAAATCGGGGAGCAACTTGGTCGCAGCGGGGTTGAAGGATTGCACACGTAACTGTTCATCGATCACGATAAAGCCATCGGACATATGCTGCAACGCCAGGTCGCTGCCGACCGTCGTGCGCGAAAACAGCCGATAGCGCAGCAGCAAGTGGCCACAGATGATCAAGCGCACCGCCAGCGCCGCACTCACGATCGCCCCCGCTACGCTGGCGTTATCCAGCGTCGAGAACCAGGCGAAGCGGGCGAACCCCGATGTGAGAATGCTGAACGCCAATAGGACGAGCGCGGTATGCCGCTCGATATGGGTACGACTCCGCACCGCGCGCGGCACCAGCAGCGCCAGCATCGCGATCTCCAAGCAGACGTTGTAGGCGCGCCGCACAACTTGGTCGAACGGCCCCGCGATCAGCACTTGGAACGGCGTATCGGTCGAGCCAGCCATAAACGCTGCAAAACGGCCACTGTTCACCACATACACGCAGAGGAACATAAACAGCACCGTCGCGATCACGATCGGCGTGATGAGCATACTGCGGTAGAACAGACGATGCCGACGCCGCAAGCCCGACCAATCGAGCATGATCAGCAGCGCGATGAAAGCAGTGGGAGCGAACAGATAGAGCACGCCATACAGCAGCAACAGCAACCAGGCATACACCGGAGGGGAGAGTGGTTCGCGCAACACCAGGGGGAGGGCTAGACCGAACAGACAGGTCGCAGCAAAACGCACAAACGCACGATTCACCGCGCCTCGGCGGTTATGCCGCCACACCGCAACTGCGCAAACGGTGGTCGCTACGATCAAAGCAATTAAAAGCGTGCTTAACACGGTAGTGGTTCGTTCGAGTAAGGCGAACGCATCCGGGAGGTAAAAGTACGAACGTGTATTGAGCAATTATTGGTATATTGTGAGTATACCACAACGAACACGCGACCGGAAACGCTACCCGCACGCGAGAGGCATGGTACAATATGCTTGAACCGTTGTTCTAGCGGCTTTTGTGACAAACACACAACATGTGGGCCACCCAACAAGGTATCTTGGCTGCTCCGCATCGTGTTTCTTCGGTGGACCATGGCGATCTACGACAAATACGCGCCATTTTACGATGGTAGCGGTCAGATTCGTTTTGCTGTGCTGACAAGCCAGTATCTCAGCGAAGTGCTTGAGCGCCACCGCATCGAGGGTAGTAACGTGCTCGACCTCGCTTGTGGCACAGGGACGCTCGCCTGTATTTTGGCGGATGCTGGCTGGGATGTCATCGGCCTTGATCAATCCGAAGCAATGCTCGCACTAGCCCGTGAACGCATCAGTGAGGAACTTACCGGTCAACTCCGGTTTATCAAAGGTGATCTGCGAACGTTGCCTACATCCTACGAAGCATGCCAGGCACAATGGCCCGAACTCGCCGATATATGGTCGTTCGATCTGATCACCTGTTGCTATGATAGCTTGAACTACCTCCTTTCCGAAGCCGATTTAGCGCGGTGTTTTGCTGGCGTAGCCTGGGCGCTTGCGCCGGGTGGCCTCTTTTATGCCGATATGAACACGCGCTACTTTCTCGAGTACGATTGGCCCGCCGCAGAAGTGCTTGAGCGCTCAGGATTTGTTCAGATCAGCCAAAGTTGGTTCGACACGACCAACGATTGCTCAACGATGGTGTTAACTGGGTTTGTGGGGAACGATGCACAAGGCTATCGTCGGTTCGACGAGATCCATATCGAGCGAGCCTACCCCGCCGAACGAGTCGCCGCGTTGCTCGAAAGCGCAGGGTTGGTGCTCGAAGCCGCCTACGACTGCTTCACATTTCAGCCTGTGCATGATCGAACGCAACGCATTGCCTGGATCGCACGTAAACCTGTGGTAGAACACCCACATTCGGCGTCACATGCCATCGCTTGCGCTTGATCAGATTGTTGACCACTGCATCTGTATTCAGAGGAGCAGATCTTTGAACAAAGTAGTGATTATCACCACTGGCGGAACAATCGCCATGAAGCGCAATAGCCCGATGGTCGGTGGCGCGGTGCCGATGCTCAAAGGCGAAGATTTCCTCGCACAATTGCCGCGATTAAATGTGAGCCTTGCCTTCGAGGAGTTTACAAACATCCCGAGCAGCCACATCACACCCGCACAGGTGCTCGAACTCGGCCAACGCATCGCAGTCGTGCTGCAGGACCCCGAGGTGAGCGGTGTGGTCGTGACGCACGGCACCGATACGCTCGAGGAGAGCGCGTACCTGATCGACCTGACGGTGCGCACCTCCAAGCCGATCGTCTTTACTGGAGCGATGCGCACAGCCACCATGGTCGGCTACGATGGGATGCTCAACCTGGCAGCCGCGATTCGCGTCGCCGCCGCGCCCGAATCGCGCGATATGGGCACACTGGTGGTATTCAACGAAACGATCTTCGCCGCCTCCGAGGTGCAGAAAATCCATAGCCAAGCGGCCAATGCCTTCGGCGCACCCGGCAGCGGCCCGCTTGGCCGTGTGGAAGGCGACCGCGTCTTCTACTTCCATCGTTTGGCCCAGCGGCTCACCATCCCATGCGTGCGGCTGGAGGAGATGGTCGATCTGATCAAGATCGGCCAAGGCGCCGAGGATCGGATGCTGCGCCACTCGATCGAAGACGGCGTGGCCGGGATCGTGATCGAAGCCTTCGGCAGTGGGCGCGTGCCACCGTGGTGGCTGCCGCCGCTCTCCGAGGCGATCGCGCAACGGACGGTGGTGGTGATCGCTACGCGCTGCGGCGCTGGCTCACTGAGCGACGAGTACGGCTACGTTGGCGCCTATCACGATCTGCAGCGCTTGGGGGTGCTGTTCGCCCACAACCTCAGCGGTGTGAAGGCGCGCATCAAATTGATGGTTGCGCTCGGCGCGGCGCGCAAGCCTGGCGAACTCAAAGCCTGGTTCGCCTAGAAGTTCAAGGGCTATGCTGTTAACGATTGATATTGGAAACACAAACATCAAACTAGGCGTCTATCAAGGCGACGAGTTGAAGGCCAATTGGCGTATCGCAACCGAGCGTCTCAAACTGGCCGATGAGTACGCAGTGCTGATCAGCAACCTGTTCCGGCTCTCGCACCTCGACATGGCAGAAGTTCACGGCTGTGCCATCTCGTGCGTGGTGCCGCCGCTCACAAGCCAGTTCAGCCGCATTAGCCGCGATTATTTGGGTGTCGATCCGGTGATACTGGGGCCAGGCATCGAGACTGGTCTCACCTACGAGATCGATACACCGCACGAACTCGGCGCAGATCGTGTGGCCAACTCAGTAGCCGCCTACAAAAAGTACGGCGGCCCCGTGATCTCGGTGGCATTCGGCACCGCAACCGCCTTCGATGTCATCGTCGAAGGGGGCAAATACATCGGCGGCGCGATCGCCCCCGGCATCGGCATCTCCGCCGATGCGCTGTTCCGCCTGGCGGCGCGGCTCTACCAAGTCGAGATCGTGCGACCACCCAAAGTGATCGGCAAAAACACCGTTCATTACATGCAATCGGGTCTGCTGTTGGGTTACGCTGGCCTGGTCGAGGGATTGGTGCAGCGCATGCACGAAGAACTCGGCACGACCTGCCCTGTGGTGGCGACCGGCGGCCTTGCCGAGGTCATCGCGAACGAAACCAAGGCCATTAGCGCAGTCGAGCCGTATCTGACCTTAGAAGGCATTCGGCATATTTATCAGATGAATCGCTGACGCACACGATCTGCGATTAGATATTGGATCATAGACTATGTCTGTTCTACCCCCAATCGAAGAAAAAGCCGCCTACGTTGAGCGGATGTTCACACGGATCGCCCCCGGCTACGACCGGATGAATCGCATTATGACCGGCGGGCTCGACATCGGCTGGCGCAAGTACACGGTGGAGCGCGTGGCACCACCCGCCAAGGGCCTCGCCCTCGATGTCGGCACCGGCACGGGCGATATGCTGCTCGACTTGGCGGAGTGGATGCCGGATGGCCGCGTGATCGGCGTCGACTTCACTGTCACAATGATGAAGGAAGGTCTCTCGAAGATCGCGCCGCTGGGCGACAAGGCGAGTTTTGTGGGCGGCGATGCGATGCGTCTGCCGTTCCCCGACAACACCTTCGACGCAATCACCACTGGCTTCACCATGCGCAACGTGGTCGATATCTCGGTGGCGTTCAAGGAGTTCTGGCGCGTCGCCAAGCCAGGCTGCGCGTTCGCCTGCCTCGAAGTGGCCCGCCCCCGCAACCCGTTGTTCCGGCTCGGCCACCACATCTACTTCCAGCGCATCGTGCCGATCTTGGCGCGCTTGCTGGGTGCCGATGAAACCGCCTACACCTACCTGCCTCAATCGGCGCGCAACTTCCCGCAGCCCGATGCTCTGGCACGCATGATGCAGGAAGCAGGTTGGCGCGATGTTTCGTATCGTCTCCTTGGGCTTGGTGCAGTCGCTGTTCACTACGGCATCAAATAACGCCCAACCGTGTACCGAGGGATCGTTGGCATGTCTGATTTTGATGCATACGATGACAACCGAACACAACGACGCCTTCGCGCTGAGTCATCGCGTCAACACCGCTTGCCGCGGCGTTTCACTGAGGACGAGGACGAATGGGCGGACGACCCAGAACCACCTCGTCGCTCATCATCGCGCTCGGCTCAGCCATCGCGCAACAATGACGACTGGGATGATTCTGAGGACGCATGGCGCTCGGAGGTACGAGCGCGCCGCGCCGAAGAACGCCGCAATTCGCTGATGAGCCAACGCCTGCGCGTCGCCCGAGGCGAAGAGATCGACGACGACGACGATTATGAGGATCGGCTTCCCGCGCGACGCTACCTGCGACGCGAGCCGCTCTACACGCCCTCGTATGCAAGCACGGGCACAGGCTGCGGAGCTTCGATCCTGTACCTGTTGCTCGGCATTATCGCAGTCTCTGTGCTGCTCCTGTTGGTGGGCCGCCAGATGCTCGGCTCGATTATGCCGAACATCCCCGAGCGGATTACGACGATCGTGGCTACACCCACCACCACCGTGTTCGATCGGGGCGGAGCCATCAAGCAGATCCAAAGCCTGAATCGCCTGGAGACGAACAGTTTCTCGATCGAGCGTGTGATCGAAGCCAACGTCCAACGGGGCGACCTGCTCGATAGCATCCTGGGTGAGCGATTGCTGCTGATCGCAAGCGGTAATGTGGTGGCGGGCGTGGATATGAGCAAGCTGCGCGAGAGCAACGTGAATATCAGCGCCGATGGCAAACGCATCACGCTGACGCTGCCACCCTCGGAGATCTTTTCGAGTTCGCTCGACAACGAGCGTACGCACGTCTACGATCGCCAGACACGCATTTTTACACAAATCATCGGTGGAGAGAATAAGGACCTTGAGAGCCAAGCCCGCCGCGAGGCCGAGCGCGCTATCCTTCAAGCGGCCTGCGAAGGCGGCATTATGCAGAAGGCCGCCGACGAGGCGCAACGTTCACTCGAACAGTTCTTACGGCTGCTCCAATTTGAAGAAGTAAACGTGATTAGCACTGCTGGGCCATGTCTTGCACCTTCGCAGCCGAGCAGTACAATCACTCCATAATGAGAGATAACAGCGATACTGCACGGTGGGCCGCCCACGCGGTTCATCGTGCATATGCTTAGAGAAACTATGATTACACTATCGTTTGACCCCGATGCGGGAACACTATACTGGTATTTCACCGAAATTGTTGAGGGCAGCACTGTCGAGGAGGCGGAATGCGCCACCTCCCTTTTGCTTGATGCCAACGGCCAAGTGATCGGTGTGGAGTTGGAGCTCGACAGCCAGATCAAGCGCAAACACCTCGCGCTGGCGCTCGCGCACCCGCAAGCCACGTACGACACAACCGAATACGTCCTGACTGTCAATCTCGCCGATGAGCCGCCCGCCGAAGTGCAGCCGCTCCACGAAACCGCCATCCTCGACTTCGATGGCGCTGGCCGCCTACAAGGCTGCGAGGTATTGCCCTCCAAAGAGTTCGGCCTCGCCGATCGCCTTGAGCGCGTCGCTCCCTTCCTCGTCGATCTCGAAGATGCACCACCGCCACCCTTCGAAGACGAAGACGATGAGGACGAGGAATACGACGACGAGGGCGTTGAGGACGAGGACTTCGATGAGGACGACGAGGACTACGACGAAGACGAAGATTTCGACGACGATGAAGATGAGGACGATGAGGGTATAGCGCCTGTCGGGCCACCCGTATTCGAGCGCATCGTTGTCGATGAGAACTTCCGCACCGGCTTTGTCGCGCTGGTCGGCAAGCCGAACGTGGGCAAATCGACCCTGCTGAACGCAATTCTGGGCCAGAAGGTCGCGATCGTCTCGCCGAAGCCGCAGACCACCCGCATGGCGTTGCGTGGCATCCTCACGCGTCCCGATGCGCAGATTATTTTCGTCGATACGCCCGGCATCCACGATGCCCGCACCAAACTCGGCTCGTTTATGGTCGAGCAGGCGCGCCGCTCCATCCCCGATGCGGATGTGGTCTGCTTCCTGGTCGATATTACGCATCCACCAACAAAACTGGATATCCGCATCGCCGAATTGGTACAGCGCAGTCGCGTGGCGCGGATCTTGGTGTTGAACAAGATCGACCGACCAAATCCGCAGGGCCAGGCTAATCTTGAAGCGTATCGCGCGCTCGGCCAATGGGATATGGAAGTCGCGATCTCTGGCTTGCGCCGAGAGGGCATTGAGGCACTGCTCGATGAAATCGTGAAGCGCCTGCCCTTCGGACCACCGCACTATCCAACCGATCAGTACACCGACCAGACGACGCGCGAACAAGTCGCCGAGCTGGTACGGGAGCAGATCCTACGACACACCGGCCAAGAGGTGCCACACGGCACGGCTGTCGAGATCGAGGAGTGGGAGGAGAAAGAGAACGCTACCTACATTCGCGTCACCATCTACGTCGAGAAGGAATCGCAGAAGGGCATTCTGATCGGCGCCCGTGGCGCGAAGTTGAAGCAAATTGGCAGTAGCGCTCGCGCAGGCGTGGAGGCTCTGTTAGGCCGCAAGACGTTTTTAGACCTATGGGTCAAGCCTCGCTTGAATTGGCGCGATGACCCAGCATCGTTGCACTGGCTGGGATACGATTAGGCTTTCGGGCATAATATGTAGTATTCGGTGGAGTTACGGGTAGTGGCATACTTCGGCAGCGAAAATTATCGCATCGCAATGCGGTGAGTGAAACGATAGGTGGTAGTACCCTTACGAAGTGGGATGATTCACCTATGGACGCAGCCCGGATGATTTGCTATACTGAACCTGTCCGCTTCAACCAATTCTAGAGCGGCGCCGTATACAAGGTAAGGAGAAACCGAATGTTGGCTTTGTTAGTGTTTACCGTGCTCCTGATGATGACGGCGCTGGTGTTGATCGGGGCCGCAAAAAAGCGACAAGTCGTACGGGTTCCAGTGACGATCCGTCAACGCTCGGTCCGACGCCGCAACTATTAACGAGATCGGTTCCTTGCTTCGGCAAGGTGGATATAGTGTACGATAACGAGGACGGTCTTCCGTCCTCGTTATCTTTACGTTTTTATTTTTGATCTTTCGATGTGGATGGCGAGGCGGTAGCCCAACGTCCATCCTAATCGGTGCAATAGGCCGAAACGATGCACGGTTGCCCGAGCGACGGACGTTGAGGCGGCGGTTGCATCATCTGAACAAAAACTATCGTGCCTACGAGTGAGATGCGCTTTAGAAATGATTTTCATCTCATTGAGAGCGTTTTTTAATGAGATCTCGCATCCCTATGCTATAATACCCTTATGAAGTCACAAGAACAGCCGAACCTCTACGATCTCTCGTTGCCCGCGTTAGAGCAGCTACTCAAAGATTGGGGCCAACCAGCCTACCGCGCACGCCAGATCTACCGCCAACTGTATGTAAACGCAGTCACACATCCCTCCGAGATGACCGACCTGCCGCTTGCGTTGCGCGAACGGCTCGCTGCTGAGACGCGCCTTAGCACGCTTGAGCAGTTGCGGCTTCAGACTGCGGATGGCGGCCTGACGCGCAAGGCGCTCTTTCGGTTGCCTGGCCCGCGCGAGGCGGTGGCCGAGAGTGTATTGATGGTCTACCCCGACCGCACCACGGTCTGCGTTTCGACTCAGGCGGGCTGCGCGATGGGCTGCGTGTTCTGCGCTACGGGGCGGCTGGGCTTGCTGCGCAATCTGACGCCTGGCGAGGTGATCGAGCAGGTGATGTGGGCGGTGCGCGAGTTGCGCGCGTTGCACGCGGAGGCGCCCGAGGGGTTGCCGAACCGTGGGAAGACGCAGCACCTCACCAATATCGTGTTTATGGGCATGGGCGAGCCGTTCGCGAATTACGATCGCTGGTGGCAGGCGGTGGAGCGCTTGCACGATCCGCAGGGCTTCAATATGGGCGCCCGCAGCATGACGGTCTCGACGGTCGGCCTAGTGCCGGGCATCCGCCGATTGGCGAACGAGGCGCTGCCGATCAACCTTGCGATCTCGCTGCACGCTCCCGACGATGAGTTGCGCTCGGAGATGATGCCGATCAATAAGCGCTACCCGATCACCGAGCTGATGGAGGCGACCCAGGAGTATATCGCTCGGACCAAGCGGCGCGTTTCGTTTGAGTATGTCTTGTTGCAGGGCAAGAACGATCGGCCCGAGCAGGCCGAGGCGCTTGCTGATCTGATTCGGCGCCAAGCTCCGGTTACGCAGGGCGGGGCGCTGTTGTATCACGTTAATCTCATTCCCTGGAATCCGGTCCCTGGTGCTCCGCTCAGTCGCTCGAACCGCGAGCGCGTCCAACGATTCCAGCAGATTTTGTTGGATCGCGGCGTGTCGTGTACGGTGCGAATCGAGCGCGGCGTGGCGATCGCGGCGGCCTGCGGCCAACTTGCAGGTATGCCGACCTCATCCCCGATCACTCTGGAGGTGAAGGAAGCACTAACCTCGTAACTACCCCTTTCAATTAAAAGATGCGGACGCTCTCAACGTTTTCTTACTTCGTTGCTAGCGAATGACATTCCAGGTAACAATGTCGTTTGCTTGGGAGTAGGTTATGTTCCGTCAGAACACACCGTTGCTAGCGCTGGGCTCTTTGCTGCTGATCCTCTGTTTATCTCTCCAAGCCTGCGCATCGAACTCACTACCCGTTATCGTAGAAGTCACCCGCCCTCCCCTCCCAACAAGTTCGCCAACAGCTCCTCCCACCGCCACCCCTGAACCGATCGAGATACTGCCAACTGCCGCACCTTTCGCAGATCCGTTCCTCCTACAGTGCCAGTTTGAGGCTGGTCGGGCGCTGCAAATTGCCTCGTACTGCATGGATGTGCAACTCGACCCCGAGCATAAAGAAGTGAAAGGCGTGGCGCAGATCACCTATTTGCACGCGTCGCTGAATGCGCTCAACGAGGTGTGGCTGCACCTGTATCTGCGGGCCTTCCGCGACAGGGATTCGGTTTGGATGCGCGAGGCGGGCGGGCGGCATCGAGGGCATCAGCTGAGTCCCAAAGAGCTTGGTGATATCACGGTGCATGCGCTCACGCTGGAGGATGGCACCGATCTGTTAGCCAGCAGCACCATCTCCGATACGCTGATGCGCGTGCCACTGCCGAAGCCGTTGCGCCCCGGCGAGAGGTTGGTGCTGGAGGTGCATTGGACAAGCAAGTTGCCTCGTGTGTTTGCGCGAACTGGCTATGGTGGGCGTAACGACACGTTTTTAATGGTCGGCCAGTGGTATCCCAAGATGGCGGTGTACGATCGTGGGCGCTGGGATACAGAGCCTTGGCATACGAATGCCGAGTTCTTCCACGATTTCGGCAGCTACGACGTGTCGATCTCTGCACCCGCCGAATATCGGATTGCCGCTACGGGCAGGCCGATCGGCGATCTGATCGTGAACGGCGCGATGCTCACGCAGCGCTACAGGGCCAGCGACGTGAACGACTTCGCGTTTGCGGCGTCGCCCGATTTCCAAACCGAGACGGTGGATGTCGATGGCACGGAGGTGGTGCTGTTCTACTTGCCCGAGCACGAGTCGGTGGTGAGCGATTATCTGGCGAGTGCGAGCGAGTCGTTGCGCTATTTCAACGATTGGTTCGGCAAATACCCGCATCCGCGCCTCACGATCGTCGATGTGCCGAATGACGCCTCCGGCGCGGGTGGAATGGAATACCCAACCCTGGTGACGGTTGGCACGTTCGGCTTGACGAAGAACAGCGGGTTCGTGCCGATGGTGACGGCCCACGAAATCGCGCATCAGTGGTGGCCGATGCAGGTGGCCACGCACGAGGGCCGCGAGCCGTGGCTCGATGAGGGCCTTGCCGAATATGCGAGCATGCGCTTCCTTGCCGAAACCGGGCGGCACGTCGATCTGTACGGCCAGAACCTTGATGCTGAGTTGTTCGAGCGGCGACAGTACAATGGCGCTCGGCTGCCTGCCAATCTGCCAGCGTGGGAGTACAGTAGCCAAGATTACGGCGTGGCGGTCTACTTCAAAACGGCGGTGGGCTTGTGGACGCTCGAATCGCTGGTGGGTCGTGAGCGCCTCCACGAAGCGATGGCAACCTATGTGGAGCGTCAGCGGTTCAAGCATCCGACGAGTGCCGAGTTCCGTAATACGCTGGAACAGCATTTGGGTGATCTGAGTTGGTTTTTTGATGATTACATCGGCACCGATGGCGTGATCGAGTTTGTGGCCGGGCCGATCGAAAATGGCGAAGAGGACAGCGTGGCGTATGTGCAGCGCGTGGGAGCCGTTCGCGTGCCCGTAGAGGTGCGCGTGACGTTCAAGGATGGCTCGCAGCGCATCGAGACATGGGATGCGCAGGATGAACGTATCGGCTTTCACTACGCGCAGCCCGTTCAGCGCATCGAAGTTGATCCGGAAGAAAAATTAGTGGCCGAAATGGTGCGCAGCAACAACAGTGCTCGAGCGCCGTAATAACACCTTTTGGCACGACATATGGTATGATACTGACGCACAACTGCTATGGAATGAGGCGTTTATGAGCAATAAGCCGCAAAATATTAAAGGCATGCGAGATCATCTGCCCGAGGCGATGATCCTGCGTCAGTATATTCTGAACACGTTAACGAAGGTGTTTGAACGCTACGGTTTTGAGCCGTTGCAAACACCGATCGTTGAATACGCCCAAACGCTCGAAGGTAAAATCGGCGACGATGAGAAGCTGATCTACCGTTTCGAGACGCACGGCGGCGATAAAGTTGCGCTGCGTTACGATCAAACGGTGCCGCTGGCCCGCGTGGTGGCGCAATACCAAGGCCAGTTGGTGTTACCCTGGCGGCGCTACGCGATCGGCCAATCGTACCGTGGCGAGCGCCCGGCCCGTGGGCGCTACCGCGAGTTCTGGCAGGCCGATGTCGATATCGTCGGCTCGGCGTCGCCGCTGGCGGATGCCGAACTGATCGCCCTGCTGAGCGATGCACTGAGCGAGTTGGGCTTTACCGGCTTCACCACGCTGCTCAACCACCGCCAGATTTTGGGCGGCGTCGGGCGGATGGTCGGGCTCGACGATCAGGCCGCTGGCAGCATCTACCGCGTGATCGATAAGCTCGATAAAATCGGCGTCGACGGCGTGCGCGCCGAGTTGCTCAAGAGCGGCATCAGCGAGGAGGCTACGCAGCGCATCCTCGATCTGATGGTGCTGCAAGGCTCGACGGATGAGGTGCTCACGGCGCTGTCCGAGGCGCTAGCGGGCGACGAAGCGGCGCAGGCTGCTATCGAGAATCTCCGCCAGATCACCGGGCATCTGCGGGGCATGGGCGTGCCGGAAGAGCGCTTCACGGTGGCGCCGCGCTTGGCCCGTGGGCTTTCGTACTACACTGGCGCCGTGTTCGAGTGCGTGATCGAGAACCCGCCGATGGGCTCGCTGCTCGGCGGTGGCCGCTACGACGAGATGATCGGCATCTTCGCGGGCCACTCGATCCCGACCGTCGGATTGGCCTTCGGCGTCGAGCGCATTTTTGACCTGATGACCGAGTTGAAGCTTGGCCCACAGGTGCGCACCGTCTCCGAGGTGTTTGTCACGATCTTTAACGAGAGCCTCGTGAACGAGAGCTTGGAGCTTGCCCGTGAGCTGCGCCAGGCCGGGCTGAAAGTTGAGACCGCGCTGGAGACACGCGATAAATTGGGCAAGCAGTTTAAATATGCGGACCGCAAGGGCATCCCGTTTGCCGTGGTGCTTGGGCCAGATGAGTTAGCCCGTGGCGAGGTGGTCGTGAAAGATCTCCGCTCAGGTGAGCAGCGTACCGTCGCGCGCGCGGCTATCGTCGAAGCTCTGCGCCAAGGCAACTAACAGAGCCACTGGCTCACAGTCTCGGCTCGGTGAGCATAATGAGGTGATCGAATGTCCGAGCATATTTTAGATCAGCCGATCAAGCAGTTTCTTGGCGATTTGGCTAGCAAAGCACCCACACCGGGCGGCGGCTCGGTGGCGGCGCTGAGCGGCGCAATGGCGGCTGGCCTGCTCACCATGGTCTGCGACCTGACGATCGGCAAGAAGCAGTACGCCGACTTCGAGGAGGAGGCGCAATCGCTGCGCGCCCGTGCCGAGGAGCAGCGCGCCGAGCTTGAGCAGTTGGCGCAGGCCGATATCGATGTGTTCAATAAGTTGATGGCGGCCTACAAGTTGCCGCGCACCACCGATGCCGATGCGGCCACCCGCCGCGCGGCGATCCAGAAGGTGACGCGTCAGGCGACTGAGGTACCCCTGCGAGTGGCGCGGGCCACCGTGGCCCTGCTGCCGTTGTGTACGCCGTTGGCTCGCCACGGCGCCCGCAACGCGGTGAGCGATGTGGGCGTGGCTGCGCTGCTGATCCAGGCCGCCGTGCCCGCCGCCTTGTTGAACGTCGAAATCAACCTGGCGATACTGGAGGATCAGCTGTACGTCAACGAGACCCGCGCTCAGGTCGAGGACCTCTCATTGGGCATCAACGAGGAAGTTGCGGCGGTGATGCAGTTGGTGCACGAGCGAATAGCGAGTTAGTATGCACGATACAGTGCGGCTCGAAGAATTGGGGATGAACGTCTGGCCTGCATTGCATCAGCAGTTGTGCAACGGTTGGGTGATTCGCCTCTCCAATGGCTACACTAAACGCGCCAATTCCGCCAGCCCACTGTATCACACCGACGCGCCGCTCGAAGCGCAGATCGCCAGGTGCGAGCAGTTCTACAGCGCACAGCACCTGCCAACCGTTATCAAGCTCACCTCGACGCATGCGCCCGCTGGCCTCGATCAACTGTTGGAGCAGCGAGGCTATCACGTCCTCGATCTGTCGTCGCTCATGACGTGCGATCTGCGGCACGCCTCGTTCGAGCAGGCCGAGCCGAGCGCGCTGCGCCTCGATCTGAAGATTGAGGATTGGTTGGCCTGTTACGAGCGCCTCAACCAAATCTCGTCGGCGCATCGCAGTGCACACCGCGCGATCCTCGATAACATCCTCGGGCAGCGCACGTTCTGCGCGTGGGAACAGGATGGTGCGGTGGTTGGTTGTGGGCTGTTGGTGCGCGAGGGGGAGTGGGTCTGCTTATCGGATGTCGCGGTTGAGCCGCAGTTGCGCGGCCAAGGCATCGGCACGCGGATGCTGGCCACCATCATGCAGTTGGGCCGCGAACAAGGCGCGACGTATGCCTTCTTACAGGTGATAGCGAACAATGCGCCTGCGCAACACATCTACTCGCGGTTCGGCTTCCGCGAGGCCTACAGATACTGGTATCGCGTAGCACCGTTCAAGCAAACATAAAAGCGTGATCCCGCTCAGTGGGGATCACGCTTTTTCTTCGCAGAGGACGTTGTTTAACGCTCGATACTCAATGCGGCACATCAGGGCTGTGCACAACACGTCTATCAACTCTCAATTCAACTCGGCTACTACCCTGCAGTTGGCGTTTCATCGCGGCGACGCGGCAACCAAGTGATCTGGACACCGTTTGTCTCGGACCAAGGGCCTTCCTCTGGCTCGGGTTCTTCGATCATCACCGGGCCGAGATCGTGAGTCCAAGCGATCAATTGGTCGATTGAGAACCAACCAGTGTTGTACAGATCCTGATCGACTGGGTTGAGCCAGAAGCGGATTTCGCCATCCATCCATTGCCAACGCTCCAACGAGTGCCATTCCTTGTGCTGATCGCGCAGCGTTGCTTTCACTTCATCGAGCAGTTGGAGGAGTTCGGGGAGTCGTAGACCTTGAGTGCGCCGTAACGAGAGGATTCGACGATTGCAGGCGTCCCGTAGGGCTTCCAACTCCTCTATTTCCAAGCTATCTATATCGAACATAGAGGGCCTCTTTCTAGCAGTTTTGTTCAGGCATACGCGGCCTTGTTGTTCTCGTGTAGCTATTCTTTAAAACGTTAATAGGTCGATAAAAGATATGCCATCAGAGATATGCCACGATTTGACCTGCTTTGGTATCTGCAAGAACGTACATTGTTCTTTGGGTGGTGCAATCAATGCCACCTATGTTAATAATACGCGTGAGGATCGCTGAGGGATGCATGGGCAGGGGAGAGAGGAGGAGCGCCTTCAAGACTCATATCGACTTGAAGGCGCTCGACCGAGATGGAGGCGACGACCGGATTCGAACCGGTGAATGGGGGTTTTGCAGACCCCTGCCTTACCACTTGGCTACGTCGCCGCAAGACCGATTGTAGCATACTCATTTAGTGCTGTCAAAGGATGTTTATCAAGTTATCGTGCAATCTGCAGGAAGGTTTGGGCGCTCTGTGCAGCAAGCGGTTGATCAACAGTGACATATGGCTTTCGGACTATAATCATTGGCGTTCGAGCGGCGACTATGTGCGTATACAGCCGTTTGCGGAGCACTAGCCCAGATTGGCCCACCTCTTGAGGAATCGTTCAAGCATCCACAGTGCTGATTAGCGAGAGTAGCATGGAGATTTTTTTAGGAGTTGATGGCGGCGCGAACAAGACGTTTGCGCTGGCGACCGATCGTGCTGGACGGGTGATTGGGTTTGGGCAAGCCGGCTGCGCAAACCACCAAGTCACAGGGCTGGAGGCGGCGATTGGCGAGATTGAGAAGGCGTGCCGCGCTGCCTTGGGCGATCGGCGAGCGACCTACGCGAGTTTTTGCTTGGCGGGGGCCGATATCGCTGTCGATTTTGCGATGCTGCGACCAGCCATCGAGGGCTTGAGGGTGGCATCGACGTTTGATCTGCGCAACGACACCTGGGCCGCGATGCGCGCTGGCACCACAGCGCCGTGGGGCGTGGTGGTGATCTGCGGGAGCGGCCTCAACGCGGCGGTGCGCGCGCCCGATGGCCGCGAGTTCATCCTGCCGAATTTGGGTTGGCCCTCCGGCGATCACGGCGGCGGCGGCGACATATCGCGCTTGGCGATCGGCGCGATCGCACGGGAGTGGGACGGGCGCGGGCCTGCGACGATGCTCACCGAGCGCATCCTGAAGCACTTCGACTACCCCAATTACGAGACGCTCCTAGAGGCGATCTACACCCGAAAGCTCCCGAACCAACGCATCTACGAAGTGGCGCGCTTGGTATTCGAGGCGGCCTTCGAGGGCGATGCGGTGGCGCAAGACTTGGTGATGCGAACAGGTACCGAGATCGGCCATGTGGCAGGGTCGCTGCTACAACGGATGCAGATGCACCGCGAGGCGTGCAATGTTGTGACGGGCGGCAGCATCTTCAAGGCGGTCGGCCCGCTGCTGATGGACTCCGCGAACCTGGCGCTGCACCGCATCGCGCCGCTCGCGCGCTTCACGCGGGCGCGCGTTGAGCCGGTGGTGGGCGCGTTGATGCTCGCCTACGATCTGCACGGCTATTCCGTCGATGAGGCCGCGGTGTATGCGGAGTTGCCCAAGCAGTTGCATATTGACGCCGAGGGCGAGATGTAAATCGAGAGCGCTGAAAACCGCAAATGTCCTTCAAACAGAGACTGCCCCCCGTAGTTTGTAGCTACGAGGGGCAGTACTCTAGCCCGCAAATGTAATATAGCAAAACTCGCTGAACATCAGATGAAGGTGCTAGTTGCGTTTATGAATGTTTCTTTACCATTTACTCATCCGAGATCGTACGATATCGGATAAAACCGTTGGACATATCAAATACTGTGATGAATGTTTCATCACCTGCGCTGATCGGGCGGCTCACCCGTGATGGTCTGCGAGATGGTCTTCCAAAGATCCTGCACTGTGGTTTGCACAGTTGCGATGGTTTGGCGCAGCGGATCGGGCGAGAGGCGCGCATCAAGGCGCGTGCGTGCATCGGCAATGACTTCGTTGAGGAGTTCGTGCGCGAAGTGACCATGTAACCGAGCAAGTTCCTCGGTGTAGACCTCGATCAGCATATCGTGATTCGCGTGGTTCGGCGCTTCTTCAAGCATACGCGCCAGCAACAGGCGTGTTTCAGCGCGAAAGTCTTCGATTGACATAGGCATTCCTTTCGGCGAACAAGTGCACTCGCCGTAGGTATGACGCTGTGTCTGCGCGAGATGTTGCGATGCGCTTGTTGCCTGGGTCTTCGAGTTCCTTAGCGGCGCGGGTTATTGGCAAGCGTTTGTGTTTTGTATTTGCAGTAATCGCAATAGCTCACACGGTAGCCAGCAAGTACGGCGTGTTGCAGTGGGCGGCCACAGTTCGGGCAGGCTGGCACTTGACGGAACGAGGCTTGGAATGCCTGAGCGGCTGAGGATGGTACGGTTTGCGCCTGAACAGGGACAGGTTGCGGCACGGCTGGCCTGGCCGCGACTTGGGCAACCGCAGGCGCGGGTTGCGGCACACGCCGTGGCGTTGGGCGAAAGTTGAATAGTTCACTCACCCGCTCGACCAGGTGCGCGTAATCGGCGGCGCCACGCGAACGTGGATCATATTCGTAGATCGTGCGACCGTCGGTGGGCGCTTCGGAGAGGCGCACGTTGACGCGCACAGGGTCGGTCACTAACGACCCGTAGCGCGAGCGCAGTTCTTCGAGCAGTTGGCCCGATTGGCGCATACGCGGATCGAACATTGTGGGGATGATCATGCGGATGCCGCCACTGTGGCCCTTGATGCGCACCACTTGCTCGAACAGCATCTCGATGCTTTTGAGCGAGAAGTGCTCGACGGCGGTGGGCACGAAGATATCGGAGGCGCATACCAAGGCGTTGGTGTTGAGCATCGTTAGCGAGCCACCCGAGTCGATCAGCACGAAGTCGTAGGAGTTGATGATCGGTCGTAGGCTCTGTTCAAGCACACGGCTCCAGTCGGGCCGCCGAGCGATCAGCGGCTGGACATTGAGGAGGGTGTGGTCTGCCGCGATCAGATCGAGGTTGGGGCGTGCTTGATGAATACAATCGGCGGCGGGGACACCGTCGATCAGCATCTCGTAGAGCGTTCGGCGGGGGCGCACGCCGAGCGCAAGAGCCAGGTTGCCTTGTGCGTCTACATCGACAAGGAGGACGCGGGCACCTTTGAGCGCAAGGCCGGCACCTAGGTTTACAACCGTGGTTGTTTTGCCAATACCGCCTTTTAGGTTTGAGATCGCGATGACATGGCTCATATGTTTACTTTGAGTGCCATTAAAACGATACTGAACTAAGTGTAGCACAGTTTAGGATGAACATACAATGCAGTTGCGAACCAGATTAATTGCGGAATGCGCCCATAGGGGTATACCAGGGGGAGGTATTTGATCTGGAAATGATCATCCGATATAATGGACCTGGCCTTCGTATATGATTTATGTATTTTTACTTTTAAGTCGAGGTTTGACGGTATGTCTGCTACAACGATCAAAATTTATGGGACGAGCTGGTGCGGTGATTGTCGGCGTGCGCTGCGGGTGCTCGATCAGCACCAGGCTGCGTACACATATATCGATATCGAGAGCGATGATCAGGCGCGCAGTTATGTGGAGCAGGTGAATCAGGGGAATCGCAGCGTGCCGACGATTGTGTTCCCGGATGGTTCGATTTTGGTGGAGCCTTCGTCGGCGGTGCTGGCCGAGAAGATTACGGCACTGAGCGGCAATTAGTTCTTTCTTAAAGGAACAGATACCTTTTGTTCAGCCTTCTGCTTGCGCGGGAGGCTGTATCTTTTGAGCTAGTGCTTTGCCATGATGTCGAGGCGCTGCTATGCGCAGTGTTCGCGCTGTAATGGCACTGTGCGACCGCGCCAGAAGCGGCGCGCGTTGCGGCGCGCAGCGCCATAACTGTCCGAGCGCGCACACGTTGTGCACGACGTTGTTTACCCGTAGCGACGGATGTTGGGGCGCTGGCCGCACCTCTTTCTTCCAACAAATGACGGCCAGCGCATGTTCGAGGCGTTGAGGGTTAGAACAGATCTTTGAGGACGATGGTTTGCTCGCGACCTGGCCCCACGGAGACGATGCCGATGCGCGCGCCGATCAGCTCGCAGAGCCGCGCCACGTACGATTGAGCGGCGGAGGGCAGGTCCTCGAAGGAGCGCACGTCGGAGGTGGGGGTTTGCCAGCCTGGATGCTCTTCGTAGATCGGCTCGACCCGCGCCAGAGTGGCGATGTTCGAGGGTGGGTAGTTGAGTTCGGTATCGTGCAGACGGTAGCCGACGCAGATTTTGATGCTGGGTAGTTCGTCGAGCACATCGAGTTTGGTGATGGTGACGGTGTCGATGCCGTTGATTTGGGCGGCGTAGCGCGCGAGCACGGCATCGAACCAGCCGACGCGGCGCAGGCGACCCGTGGTGGTGCCGACCTCGGCCCAAGGTTTGCCCAACTGGCGCAGGACGTCGGCTTCTTCGCCAAAGGCTTCGGTTGGGAACGGGCCTTCGCCCACACGGGTGGCGTAGGCTTTGTAGACGCCAACGACGGAGTCGATGCGCGTGGGTGCGATGCCGGAGCCTTGGCAGGCACCCGCTGTGCCGGGCGGCGACGATGTGACGTAGGGGTAGGTGCCTTGATCGATATCGAGCAGAACGCCTTGCGCGCCTTCGAGCAGGATGGGCCAATCGGTGTCGAGCGCACGTTCGACGATCGGGTAGATGTCGATCACGTGATCGGCCAGTTGGCGGCCATAGTCGAGGTAGCGCAGGTAGGTTTCGTGCAGCGAGATCGGTGGCTGGTTGTAGATTTGGGTGAGTAGTTTATTTTTGACTTCGAGCACTTGGCGCAGACGGCTGAGCAACGTCTCCTCGTGCAGAAGATCGCCCATGCGTATGCCGATCCGCAGCATTTTGTCGGCAAAGGCGGGGCCGATGCCTCGGCCTGTGGTGCCTATTTTGCCGTCGCCGCGCATCGCTTCGTCGGCTTGGTCTTGGATGATGTGGTAGGGCATGACCACATGGGCTCGTTCGCTAATAAACAGTTTGGAGGTACTGATCGATTTAGCGCGAAGGTCGGCGAGTTCTTGGATCAGCACGGCAGGGTCGATCATGACTCCATGACCGATCACGTTGACGGTGCTCGGGTCGAAGATACCGGAGGGGACGGTATGCAATTTGAACTCACCATATTCGTTTAGAACGGTATGACCTGCGTTATTGCCTCCGCCATAGCGAATCACAAGACGCGCCTTTTCGGCCAGCAGATCGACAATATGGCCCTTGCCTTCGTCGCCCCATTGGGCGCCGATCACTGCTACGACCGGCATAGTGTGCCCCTTCTATACAGTAGTTGGTGTTCGGATTCTATTATAGCGTAAGTACTGTATTTTCTGTGCATAACAAAAGTCCTACTTTTTGCTTGGAGAGGTTGACAGCCTTGCACAACAGACTACAATACACCACGAGGCTTCTTACTCGGCTTTGTTCGGCGTTTGGTAGCGATGTGCGTTGTTCTGGTCACTTGTACTACCTATGCTGGTAATTCCATCTTCAACCGAGGCTACGCTTCCGACATTTTCGGCGATTGCGCGTTTGTTGAGCAGCGAGCGTTCGTTCGCAACACGCATCGCTGATTTGTTTGTGCTGCTGCGAACAGTGGTGCGTTTTCAGGATGCGCGGTTGGTGTGTTGGCTTCAACCCGAGTACCCCGATGGTCCTCGCGAGCAGTACGCGACGCCCGATGGTTGGTCGCAGCCGTGGAACGATGAGTTGGTGGCGCTGGTGGCCGAGCGCGATGCTCCGGTGCGCTTGAATGCGCCGCTGCGCGTGATGATTGACGGTGTGATGCAGAAGGCGGCGGGCGAGGCGGTGTACTACGGCGCGCCGATCCGTTGGGATGGGCGGCTGTGGGGCGTGCTGGAGTTGCGAACGCTGGGGGCCGATGCCTTCAACGAGGCCGAGCAGGCGTTCCTGACGGCCTTGCTGCCGCTGTTGGCTTCGGCAATCGCGGTGGAGGGCAGCGGGCAGCGCCTGCCGATGCTGGCGCCGCGCCCAGGCGAGCTGACGGTGCGGCAGGAGCAGTATTTGGCGTCGCTGCGGGACGAGATGGAGGAGCCGCTTTCGCTGGATGCCTTGATCAATTTACTGCTGCGCTGGGCGCTCGATTCAACCGGCGTCGAGGCGGGTATGCTGTGCTTGGTCGATGCCGAGCGGGGCGAGGTGATCATGCAGGCGCACGAGGGCTACGGGCGGCATCTGCCAAGCCCGCAGTTGCTGGGTGAGCCACGCCGCCGCTGGAGCTGGAATTCGAGCGTGGCTGGCAAAGTGGCCCGTACTGGTCGCTCGGTGTTGCTGCGCGATGTCTCGCAGGACCCCGATTATGTCTCGAACAGTCCGGCGGTGCGCGCTGAGTTGGTGGTGCCGATCACGCACGAGTCGCAGGTGCTGGCGGTGTTGCAACTCGATAGTCCCCGTTCGCATGCGTTCGGCGATACCGAGGTGGCGCTGATCCACACGCTCTGCACGTATGCGGCTCAGCCGTTGCGCCGCGCGTTGCGCTACCAGGAGTTGTTGGAATCGAGCACGCAGCTCGGCCAGGTGTTTTCGAGCATCCCGAGCGGCTTGGCGTTGCTCGACAATCAAGGCCATGTGCTGCGCTACAATTCCGCCTGGCTGAGTGTGTGGGGGTTGGGGCCGATCGAGTTACCCGCCGATTTCCATATGCCGTGGGACCTGGTGCCGATGCTGCTGGCGCGGTTGAAGGACCCGCTGGCGCTCACCGATTTCTGCGCGGAAGGCCAGACGAAGCCGGCTGAGATACAGCGTATGATCATCGTGCTGCACGACCCGCATCAAGAGTTGGAGGCGCTCTCGGCCCCGACTCGCGACAGCCAGGGACGCCTGACTGGCCGCCTGTGGGTGGTGAACGATGTGACTCGCGAGCGCCAGGCCGACCGTTTGAAGAACGAGTTTATCTCGGTGGTGTCGCACGAATTGCGCACACCGCTCACATCGATTTTGGGCTATTCCGAGCTATTGATGGCCCGCGACTTCGCGCCAGACGAGCAGCGCGAATTTGTGAAAACGATTTACAACGAGGCGAATCACCTCTCGCAGATCGTCGAGGATCTGTTGGGCATGTCGCGCTTGGAATCGGGCACTGTCAAGCTGAATCAGTGGGTGGTGTCGTTGCGCCAGCTGATCGGCGAGTTGACGGCGCAGATCACGATGCAGTTGACGAGCAACCATCGGCTGGTGCTCGATATTCCGCAGCAGTTGCCGCCAGCGTATGTGGATCGCGATAAAGTCAAGCAGATTCTGTTCAACCTGCTGACGAACGCGACCAAATATTCGCCGCAGGGTGGCGAGATCGTGCTGAAGATCGAGGAGGCGACGCAGTTGCCCAAGGATCACCCGCCGGGGCGCTTCTTGCTGCTGAGCGTGAGCGATCAGGGCATCGGCATCGGGCCGGAGGATCTGCCGAAGATCTGGGAGCGCTTCTACCGCGTCGATAACTCGAACACGCGCCGGATCGGCGGCACGGGCCTGGGCTTGTCGATCACGCGGTCGCTGGTGGAGTTGCACGGCGGGCGCATCTGGGTCGAGAGCGAGCTCAACAAAGGCTCAACATTTTCGTGTACACTACCGATCGCCACCGAGATGGTGCGACACTAGTGGCACACGCACGTAACCAATGACAGGGGAATGTCGCCCCTGGGTCTGTAGGATATAATGGCTAAAACATCGAAACCAAAGTCGGCGAATGCAGCACGACAACGCGATATTCATCTCCCCTCATCTCTCAAAGAACGACTAGCACAGGGCCACCCGTGGGTGTATCGCAACCACCTACCGCCCGACCTGCGTATGCCAACGGGCAGTTGGGTGCGGGCACATTGCGGCAATTGGAGCGGCTTCGGCCTGTGGGACGAGCACGGGCCGATCGCGCTGCGGATCTTCTCCGAGCGACGCCTGCCGGATGCCGCTTGGCTGCGCACGCGGGTGCAGGCGGCCTGGGATCTGCGAACGCCGCTGCGCGCCACCAACACCACGGCGTATCGGCTGCTGTTCGGCGAGGGCGATGGCCTACCCGGGCTGACCGTCGATCTGTACGGCGAGTGGGCCGTGATTCAGACCTACGCCGCCAGCGTTGAGCATCTGATCGATTGGCTGGTGTCCGCCCTACGCGACATCGTGCCGTTGAAGGGCATCCTACACAAACGCCGCGCCGCCGATAGCGATCCCACCGAGTTGCGCGAGGAGGATACCGAGGAAGGGCGCATTTCGAGCCGTTTGGTGCTGCTGTGGGGCGCGCCGCCCCCGCGCAACCTGGTGATCTCGGAGTACGGGCTGTTGTTCAATGTGGACCTGAACGCAGGGCAGAAAACCGGCCTGTTCCTGGATCAGCGCGAGAACCGCCGCTATGTAGAAGGGTTGAGCGCGGGCCGCACGTTGCTGAACTGCTTCTCGTACACAGGCGCGTTCTCGCTGTACGCGTTGCGCGGCGGCGCGAAGTCGGTGGTGAGCGTCGATATCGGCAAGGGCTTGGCCGAGGCGGCGGAAGCGAACATCGCGCTGAACGACCTGGACGCCAAGCGACACCAGTTTGTGACCGCCGATTGCTTCGAGGTGCTATCGCGCTACCTGGAGGAAGGGCGGCGCTTCGACATCATCATCCTCGACCCGCCGAGCTTCGCCAAGAGCCAGCGCAACCGCTTCGCGGCCATTCGCGCTTACACCAAGCTGAACGCGGTGGCGCTGCGCTGCGTGAGTCCCGGAGGCCTGCTGATCAGCTCAAGCTGCACGAGCCAGGTGGGGCCGGAGGCGTTCAAGGAGATGTTGGCGGCGGCGGGCGCGAGCGTGAACAAGCGCTTCCAGATCATCCACGAGGCCGGGCAACCGCTCGATCACCCGGTTCCGGCGGGCTTCCCCGAGGGCCGCTACCTGAAATTCGTGGTCGGGCGCGTCAGCGATCGCCCGTAGTCCACGCGCGGCAGCAAGCCGGTGTTCGCGATGACGAACACCGACTTTGTGATTCTCACCACGTTCGAGCAAATGCGCTACCCAACAGAGCTGTTTATGTTGGGAAAAAGGGCGCGTCGTCAACCCCAACGCCCGTCGCTACGGGATGACTCCGTCGTGTTCAACGTTTGCGCGCTCGGGCAGAATGGCGCTGCGCGCCAAAACGCGCGCTTCGCCGTAGCCAAGCGTTGCCTCGCATCGCTACCCGAAGATATACGCGTCGATGAAGCTGTTGCGGAACACGCCGCGCGGATCGTAGCGGTTGATCAGCGCTCGGAACGCATCGAGCTGAGTGTAGTGGCGCTGCACATCCGCGGGCGAGAGCGTGAACAGCTTGCCCCAATGCGGGCGCACCTCGAACGGCGCAAGCACCGCCTCGATCCGCGGAAGCAGTTGCTGAACCGCAGGCCAATCGCGCTTCCACGTGAAGTGAAGGCCCACGACATCCTGCTGATAGCTGGGACTCATCCAGAACGTGTCGGCGGCTACCGTGCGGATCTCGGAGATGAGCAGGAGCGGCGCGATCTGCGAGTGCAGTTGCGCCACAGCCCGTATCGCAGCCACGGCGTGGCGGCGCGGCACGAAGTACTCGCTCTGCAACTCAGCGCCGTTGCTCGGCGTCTTGCCGATGCGGAAGTGCGGCAAGCGATCGTACCACGGCCCGGGCTGGCCCATCTGCGGCGTGCAGGGATCGGCAGGAAGTTCGGTGATCGGGTGGCGGTGCGTGGGTGCGAGCCGCGCGCCGAAGAACGTCGGCTCCAGTGGCCGCGCATTGGCGTCGGCGAGTTTATCCTTGAGCCAGACCTGGTTGATCCAATCGGGACGCCAATCGGTGAACAGACTGACGCTGTAGGCCGCACCGCTGATCTGATCGAACGATTCGTCGATGTGGTGCCAGGGCAGTTCTTCGTAGACAGCCTGCTGCGCCAAGAAGGTCGGCTCCACCTTCAGCGTGAGCTTTGTGACCACACCCAGTGCGCCGAGGCCAACCACCGCGCCAAAGAACGTATCGTCGGCATCGTCGCGGCTGAGTTGCACCACATCGCCATCGGCGGTGAGCAGTTCGAGCGCGACGACGCTGGTTGCCAGGTTGCCGTTGGCGTTGCCCGAACCGTGCGTGGCGGTGGCGCAGGCCCCTGCTACCGAGATGTGCGGCAGCGAGGCGAGATTGTGCAGCGCAAAGCCCGCCTCGTGCAGGGCTGGAGCGATTTGGCTGTAGGTCGCGCCACCTTCGATCGTAGCTGTGCCGCGCTCGGGATCGATCTCAAGGATGCGGTTGAAGTGTTCGAGCGAAATCTGATCACCGCTGGTATCGGCGATCGGGTTGAACGAGTGGCGCGAGCCTAGCACGCGTAGCTTCGTGCTGCCAGTGACAATGCTTCGTAACTCATCAAACGTAGTAGGAGAGTGGACACGGGCGGCTTGGTAGACATAGTTGCCACCCCAATTCGTGCGCGAATCGCCCATAACAATGCTCCTTAGTTTGTGGGAAGGCAGCACGTATTATAGCATTGTTATGGGCAAAACACGCGATAAGCACAGAGCAACAGCGCTCTTTTTGTGGTTTTCCAAACATCACGGACACAAGCGAAGTGATGAGCAGCGTTATGCGCCGCAGCCAACCACCAAGGCGGCCCGCATCGTTCCATCCGCCACCGTGTAGACCTCAGTTGTGCCGCCCTCGTAGTAATGGCTTTCGATCACGATCTCCAGCACACCATCGCCATCCAAATCGAGCAGCGCCAGCAAGCTGAAGGAATTCGGCGCGGCAAACTCGCTCGCCCTCGGGTACAGTTCCGAGGCCACCTCGCGCAACGTGCCTTTGTCCTTATTCCAAAGCAGGATCGCCGAATAATCGCCCGCATTTGCCGAAACACCAAACGACTCGGTGGCCGTGTAGCGCGTGGCGGTGATCAGCGTCTCCACGCTACCGTCATCCTCAAGATCGATCTCAACAACCTGGTTGATCTCAACCTCCGGCTGAGCAATACCCTGCTCGACCAGCCAATCGGCCACCAGCGTTTCGATCTCCGATGAAGCGGAGACAATGACAGGCGTGCGCGGCTGTGCATCCCAATCGCTCACCAAGGCGATCGTGCGCTCCGATGGTTCGGGCGTCAGCGCAATGGTGAAGACATCCTCGCACGGGCCATCACCAATCGTCTCAGGCAGCGCGCCAGTCGCCGTGCCCACCTGCCCCATCAGGCTGTACAAGCGATAGTTTTCGCCACCAGCGAGATGCCTCACAGTCTCCTGTGGCTCGTGCCAGGTGCCATTACCACTGCTCCCCAACAAGAAGCCCGTGAGCGTATCGACAACCGGATACAGGGGCGCATAGGCAACGGCGTCGCTGCGAAATAGCTTCTCGCCAGTCAGCGGACCGACGATCCCATCAGCGTCTAGATCATTGGCCTGTTGGAACGCTATCACGGCTCGTTCGGTCTGCGGCCCAAAGATCCCATCGACTACACCAACTTGCGAATAGCCAAGATCGAGCAAGCGTTGCTGCACGGCAGCGACATCATCGCCCTCCAGCGGCGGATTCTGCAGCAGGAGCGTGCGCGAGAGTTGCACAGCCGTCGGCACCTCGGAAGCTGGCTGTGTCGTCGGAGGCACCTCGGTGGCAGGCTCCGCAGTCGGCGGCAGCTGCGCTTGCACAGTTGGGCTTGGCTCGATCACCACCGTTGCGGAAGGCTGCGCGGTTGGGGCAAGCACAGGCTGTTGCGATGGCTCAGCGGAGCAGGACACCAAAAAACTGCTTATGAGCAAAGACACAATCCACATTCGTTGTTGAGGGAATCGTAGCATCATCACTCCTTTATTCAAGAAAACAATCAATTGCTCTATTAAACGACAATATTCGGTGAAAGTGCGCCTTCTGAAAGTGCTGAAAGATTGAACAATACGAACATATGTATTACAATGCAGTGGCTCGTGCAGAAAGGAGCTGTCGATGAACGCACAGGCTTTCCGTCAATTGTACGATTATCACTTCAACGAGAACCGCGCCACCTGGGACAAGTACATTGCTCCCCTACCACCCGAATCATTCACGCAGCACATCAACTACTCGATCGGCTCGGTGCGCAACCATATTGTGCACCTATTTGAAGTTGACGATGCGTGGTTTAGCGAGTTGCAAGGGATCGAACCGCTGGCTCCGTTGCCAGCCGACACCAATGATCTCGATGCGATTCGGGCGTATGGGAATGCGGTGGAACAGCGAATGCGGGCGTACCTCGCAAACCTGCAGGACGAAACACTACTCACCACGCCGATTACTGAGCCCGAGGAGGATCGCCACCTGACTGTGTGGCAAGTGTTAATCCACGTGGTCAACCACGGCACCGATCACCGCGCGCAGTTCTTGCGCATCCTCCACGATTTCGGCGTCGATACCAGGTCGCAAGATTTTGTGTTTCACCTCTACCCGTAGGAATCACCAATTGAGCGCGAGATATATTGACACACTCGCGCTCAACGCTAACACTTGCAGTATACTTGCTATACTCGCTGCGAGAATTCGAAAAAGCGCTACCAACAGTGGAGCTTTCTTTTTTGACTCATCGCATCGGCCAACGAGCTAAAATAACGATGCTTCTTCTCGCTATCATATCTGCCACATAGCAGAGACGAACATTGTGTAACGCACGCTCACAATTTGAAGAAAAGGAACGATCAACTATGCCTCGTTCTTGGGTCGCGGAGGCTATTCGGCAGATCGAGCGCGATGCCCAGCGCTCCGCAGATACACACCTGATTCGGCTTTATCTTCCGCAACTTCCCGGCATCGACCTCTACCTGAAGGACGAATCGACACACCCCACGGGCAGCCTCAAACATCGCCTGGCCCGCTCGCTCTTTCTCTACGCACTCTGCAACGGCTGGATCAACGAGAACACCACGATCATCGAGGCATCATCGGGCAGCACCGCCGTCTCGGAGGCGTACTTCGCCCAGATGCTCGGCCTGCCCTTCGTCGCCGTTGTGCCGGAGCGCACCTCGGCGGCTAAAATCGAGCAGATCGCCTTCTATGGCGGGCGCTGCCACTTTGTGCCGCAAGCCTCCGATATGGACCCGGAAGCCCGCCGCCTTGCCGCTGAATGCAATGGGCACTACATGGACCAATTCACCTACGCGGAGCGGGCCACCGATTGGCGCGGCAACAACAACATCGCCGAATCGATCTTTGCGCAGATGAGCAGCGAGCCGCACCCCGAGCCGCGCTGGATCGTGGTGGGCGCTGGCACAGGCGGCACCTCGGCCACCATCGGGCGCTACGTGCGCTATCGCGGCTACGCCACCAAGCTCTGCGTGGTCGATCCCGAATACTCCGCCTTCTACGACTACTGGAGAACGCGCGACGCCACGCAGGCAGCCACTCAATCGTCGCGGATCGAGGGCATTGGGCGGCCAAGGCCCGAACTGTCGTTCCTGCCCGAAATTGTCGATCACATGATCCGCGTGCCGGATGCCGCCTCGCTGGCAGCGATACGCGTGCTCGCGCGGTTGGTTGGCCGACGCTACGGCGGCTCAACAGGCACGAACTTCTATGGAGCGTTGCAGATCGCGGCGGAGATGGCGGCGCGTGGCGAGCACGGCTCGATCGTCACCCTGGCCTGCGATCCTGGGGACCGCTACATCGGCACCTACTACGATGATGCCTGGGTCGCTGCGCAGGGCTACGATCTCGAACCGTACCAGTCTCAGCTAGAGCATTGTATCGCCACAGGGCAGTGGAAGTAGGAGAGAGGTTCAAGCAACCGACGGGGAACCGTTACCTGAGTGGGAGCTATGGCAGCGCGCCGTAATCGAGCGGATTAACGTTCACGCCGTCTTTCCAGATGTGGTAGTGCAGGTGCGGGCCGCTCGACTGCCCCGTCGAGCCCACGTAACCGATCAACTGACCGCGCTCCACCACTTGGCCATCCTCGACAGCGAACGCCTTGAGGTGGCCGTAGCCTGTTTTATAGGTCTGCCCCTGCACCCAAATGTGGTTTCCTGCGGGCCAGCTATTGTGCTCGAGCTTGACGACGCCGCTATGCGTGGCATACACTGGAGCGCCGAACGTGCCCTTCGGATCGGCTTGGCCGTCGCCGTCGCCGTCGAGCGCGAGGTCGATGCCGCCCCACGTCTCGGCGGGTGCGTGCGAGCCAACGCCATAGCCCTGCGTCAGCACCGTGCGGTCGGATTGCAGTGGATTGCCGCTCGGTACATCGTTGCCGATCGGGCCGCGACCAGCCAGCGCAGTGCCAGTCAACGGTTGAGGGCCACTGTTGGAACTAGCAAAGGCTCCTATCACGGATGCGCTCGATCCAGCGGAGAGAGAATTGCCGTTCCACGTACTGATGTGAGTGGTTGAATTCTGGCTTTGGAACAAGAAATACACAAAGCCGCCCAGCACCAGCAGCAGCAACACAGTTTGAGAACGCGACAACGTTGGCAAACCACCACTGATCATCTCGATACTCCGTTTTGCCGCCAATTCTCAACCATCGTTACAACGGCATTGATATAGGCATCGACATTATTCTCGAAGGCCGGAGCATAGATCGGGACGATCTGCTCAACGGTATGCGCTGAACGACCGTTGATGTACTCTCGCGAGATCAGTTTGTACCAATCCTCGATGCCAGTTTTCCAATCGGGATAATCGCGGAATCGGCCATAGCACGTCGGATACCCCGCGCAGATGATATTCCCGATATTATGGGTGGTGGTACCGCCAGATTTCATACCAGCCCAACCCGGGTTGGTGCCCGCGCTCGATTCGTGAATGAAAAAGGCCAGCGCGTAGGCTGGATCAATACCATATTGGATGCCGAGGTCGATCCAGAGCTGCCCCGTACCGACTGCCGGAGAACCGAACTGGCGCAGAACCGTCTCAACATCCTCTGCGGTGATCGTTGGAGGACCGATCACAGTATGTTCACCTGGTGGTGTTTGCGGGGCAACTGGCGGTGCAACCACAGCTGCAGGGCTGTTGTTGCTGATGCCAACGCGGCCCGGGTACGTGCTAAACGTCGTCTTCGTAGGCTGAGAGGCCACCAAAAAGATCACCAAACATACGGCACCAATCAACAACACCAACCATGGGTTGCCCAGCAGCGAGCCGAGCAAGGAAGGTTGGTCAGCGCCGGTTGGCACAACGGGGCGCAACGGCATCGGCTGCGAAGCTAACAACTTCGCCCGATCAAGGTCCACCATTGAAGCGCGAGTAGGAGGCACATACGAGGACTGTAGCTCCTGTTCGGCGCGCAACATCGGGCGCGGCACTGCAGGGCTAGGGCGGTGGGCACCCTGCGTGCGGGGGCGCCGTAGTTGCGTTTCGGCGAGATCCTCATCCAGATACGAGATCGGCTTAAGCTTCGGCGGAGTAGGAGGTGGCGCATCGCGCACCTCAATAAGTGGCGCACGTTGTTGTTGTGATGTATGTTTTTGGCGGCGCTTGTAATCGGCGTCGCTCATTTAGGGGCTCCCTTGTCTGATCTGAGCGTCTTCTTCGGGGGTGGGCAAACGAAATGCGCCATCCTTATTGAGATATACGATTTGCTCTCGACGCACATCGAGCAGGAGATCGGCAGAGCCGTCGCCATCGATATCTTTCAAGCTCAAAAATACCGGCGTTAAATGCTCATCGGCACCAAACAGGTACGGGCCAGGCAATGTACGCACTTGAGAAGGATCGCCACCCGGAAGCTCAACCACCACGACTTGGCGATTCAAGTTGATCGCCATCAGATGCGTAGGTAACCCCGTTGTTTCTCCATGGCCAACAAATTCGGTAAGTTGCGTGGTGCGTGGGCGGCCATAGCGAATGTCATCGATCAGCACTTGGACTTTACTCATAACCATGCCCATCACAGCGTACAGCGCCAACGCTGCAAACAGCAGTGTGACGCCATACGCAGCTACGTGAAGGTGATTCGGCATCGTCGCGGGTTGGTATGAGCGTGTTCGAGAAACCGAACGTAATTGTCTGCTGGTGACTGCCATCGCTATTGTCCTCCTCATCACATCTGATAGTGAGCAGTACGCAAGACGCAAAACAGAAGCGGCATATGCCACCTGCTTTTGTTGCTGAACACTATCAGCCAGTTCACCTGGAAGTTCGAGCCATCTCGACTTGGATGAGGATATTATATAGAACATGCGTTCTATTGTCAATAGCGTGAGCATTCGATTCGCTTACCGATTGTAAGTGTGCTAGAGCCGTAAGCATATCTCACCTTGCATTATAAGAACGAAACGTCGAGGATGCAAAGTATGAGTTTGCAAAAGCATTACACTCCCAAGAGCGGTTAAGCCACTTCTGCCCGTTCTAATGAGTTATTCGCCAATGCTGGATGCAAGCGAATCGCAGCGAGCCACCCCTCCACAGCGGCCACTGGCAGAATGCCCTGTTCGGTCACGATTCCAGTGAGTTCGTTCAATGGTGTCCACTCAAAATAGCGATTCGAAACAGTGATGCCAGAAGGTGCATCGGACCAAACCTCGGCGGCTGGCCAATCTTGCTGTTCGGGAGTGCAATAGCCCAGCGGCAAGAACTTCTCGCCGCCGCACAAGGCGTAGATGGGGACTCCCAGCTTCTGCGCGGCCAACGCGAGCGAGCGCGTCCCGATCTTGTTGATGATACCGCGGTTGCTCAGCAAGTCGGCGCCAACGAGCACTAACTGCGCCTTCTCGACGGCAGCAGCAGCGGCGGCGTCCACCACAATCTTCACAGGAATATCGGCGCTAGCGAGCGCAGCAGCCGATTCGCGACCTTCGTAGGCAGGGCGAGATTCGAGGCAAATCACCGAGAAGCGGCGGCCAGCGCGCCGAGCGTGTAAGAGGGCCTGCTCGACGGTACCGCTATGGGCCAGCGTCACGATCGTGCCGCCGTCGGGGATCAGATCCAGCGCGCCTTCGGCCACCCGTAAGGCGTTCTGGCGAAGTTGACGTTTAAAATCATCTGTGGCTTGCGCAACAGCCAAGCGTAACTCACTTGGATGTTCGCGTTCCTCAAGCTTCCAAACGACCGCATTCACAAGGTTGACAAGCGGGGCCATGATCGGTTGTGCCCGGATCAACGCCCAACCAGTGGCGAGCAACTCCTGCCGGAACGCGTCGGGCGAAGATGCCTCGCCAGTACCCGCACGTCGCAACAGAATATCGGCAGCACGTTCGGCGATCTGTGCAGCACCCGAACGATTATCAGCAGCTATTTCGGCAATCGCTTGTGAGAACAATGGGTTCAAGACCGACCTCCTCCCTAGACGACCCCTCTCCTTTGTGGGATGGTAGGTCAGGCCATTCTGACGCAGGATTGACAAGAAATCAAAGTATCGTACATATGGCACCGTTGCACATTATCGAGCGTTGCACCTCATCCGTAGAACTTGGCTATCTTTAGGCAGAGCTCATTGGACGGCGAGCCAATAGTTCACGTACAACCGCTTCGAGGCGCTCAAGCGTAAATGGCTTCGCAATCGATGGATTACCGCTTTGAGCGATGCGGGCTTGCGTTGCCGCGCTCATCGTATCGCCAGTGACAAACACAAACCGCGTCGCAAGCTCTGCATCACGCTGCTTCACCTGTTGATGCAACTCAAAGCCGCTCATGCCTGGCATTTTAACATCTGTTAGGATGAGATCAAATGTATCGTTGGCCAGCATTGTGAGTGCTTCGTTGCCGCTATGAACGACAATTGGCTGATGCCCTAAATCGCGCAACAGCCGCGCCAGTAAATGGCTGACAGGCTCTTCATCGTCTACCACAAGAATGCGACAACTCGGTAAACTCTCGGCCTCAACAGCGGTGGGATTCACACTGTCGTCCGGTTGTGTATCGACGGTTTGCAGCAATGGAAGTTCGATGGTCACCGTTGTGCCAACTCCCATCTCGCTTTCGGCCCAAATGCGTCCGCCGTGCTCCTTTACGATACCATAACATATCGACAAGCCCAACCCGGTGCCCTGACCGACCGGCTTGGTGGTATAGAAAGGATCAAAGATTTTATTCAGCGCACGCTCGGGGATACCCACACCAGTATCAGATATTGAGAAGAACAGGTGAGGGGTTTGACGCGTCATGGAGCCATTTTGAGCCGAACTCAGGCCAGTTCGCAACGTAATCCTCCCCGACTTCCCACGTTCAGTTATTGCATGGTGGGCATTGTTGATCAGGTTCAGAATCACCTGTTGCATCTGGTATGGATCAACAACCGTCATTGGCAAGTTCGGATCCAACTCGGGTTTAACGTCGATGTTATCAACCCGCAATTGATACGCACGCAGGGCCAATGTGTTGCGGATCACTTCGTTGAAGTTCGTCAGTGAGCGCTCGGCTTTATGCTCACGGGCGAACACTAGAAGATTCTGAACGATCCGTGCAGCGCGCTCGGCTTGCGTATGGATATGCTTGAGATCATCGCGTATCTGATCGGGGATGGAGGTTTCGCGCAGCAACAACTGCGTGTAGCCCGAAACGCTTGTCAGCGGATTGTTCAGTTCGTGGGCTACTCCAGCCACCAATTGCCCGATGGCAGATAACTTCTCGGCGTGGATCAGCTGCTCCTCTAGGCGGCGGCGCTCGGTGAGGTTACGGGCAATACAGTGGATCTCGCGCGTTTGAGCGCTATTCTGAATGAGGCGAGCGCTCACTTCGAGCACCACAAGCTCCTCGTCTTTGCGGCGCAGTTGCAGCTCGAAGGGCTGAATAGCGCGGCCCATCAACAACTCACCAAAGGTTTGCTCGGCGTTGTCCCACGTCTCCGGCGCGCTGATCTCACGCAGCAGGCGGCCACGCAACTCGTCCTCGGTATACCCCGTCAACGAGGGGCCAACCTTGTTGATGCTGAGAATGCGCAGATGCTGATCGAGCGTGAAGATCATATCGTAGGCGTTCGCAAAGAGATCGCGGTAACGCGCCTCGCTGTCCTTGGTTTGCTGGTACAGCCGAGCGTTCTCGATCGCAATCGCCGCGTAATCGGCCAATGCCGAGAGGAGGTACTGATCGTTCTCGCTAAAGGTGCGTTCGGATTGCTGGTTATCTACGGCGAGCACACCAATCGCGGTATTGCCCACGATCAGCGGCACCTGTAGGATCGCCCGAACCAAAAAGCCAGTCTTCACCTTCAGCGGCGAGCCCTGTTTGCTCTTATCGAGGCGGATCGGCTTGCCGGTACGGATCACCTGCCCGGCCAGCGTATCGTCGATCGGCATGCGCATGCGTTGGGCACGCGCCTCGCCGAGGTTCTTCGCCGCCCGCAGGTACAACTCCTCGGCATCGGCGTCGCGCAGCAGCAAGAAGCCTTCCTCAGCGCGAGTGATATAGACGCCCGCCTCAACGATGCGCACCAACAGTTCTTCCAGATCAAGCAAAGCGCTCACCGATTTGCCGATCGAATACAGCACGGTGAGCTCTTGCACACGCTGTTGGAGGTTCTGCGTGAGTTGCTCTTTCTCGCGGTTCAGGCGACGTTCACGCAGCGCCGAGTCGATCGCAACACGCGCCTCGGATTCGCTGAACGGTTTGATCAGATAATTCCGCGCGCCGAGCCGGAACGCCTCGACCGCCACGCCCTCGGAGCCGTGCGCAGTCATCAGAATGACGGGCACGTCGTAGCCTTCCTGAGCAATCAGACGGAGCAGATCGAGGCCGCTGATATCAGGAAGCTGAAGATCGAGCAGAATAAGGTCGGGGAGGCGTTGACGTAGCCGATAGAGACCCTGACGCCCAGTATTCGCGATCGCTGACCGATAGCCGAGTTCTGGCAACACATAGTCGGCTAACATGGAACAGATCTGCTGGCTATCGTCGATAATGAGGATCTCTTCCATAAATTGCTTCGTTACATCGAGGGCCGCCACTATCTAAAGGCATCGTGCCCACTGAGACTATGGTCGGCGCTGCGATACCGTGTACTACACCAAGGATGAGTTCTATATCGGTGTCAAACGGGACAAGTTTTTGGGCAGTAAATGGTAATAAATACTGGGCCACAAGGGAATAAACATAAGGCCACTTCGTGTTCTCCCTATTATACCGCAGTACAGCAAGCTATGCCAAATTATCATTGATAGGGTGTTTATGAGCTATGTACATTATTTGTTACCAAACTGTAGTTTTTTGCGTCTTGTTGCTGAATCTTCTTGTTCAATAGGCGCACACTCCTCGGCTGAAAGGGGCCGATTCGCACATTCGCAACGCGTTGCCGATCGTCATTGGAGAGGAACAACGCTCACATTCACCAAGCACTGTTAGGAGGATAAAGCGAGCAAAAAACTTTATCTATTGCTTATGTTTGACTTACCTTTGGTTCAATTTCTGTCGCTATCATACAACTAGCGAGCTTGTAACGGCCTATCACAGAGCGGGCCGAACAGCAAGACAAATGAACGTTTTTTACCTCGTTTATATATAAGGAGATCGCAATGGAACGCAAAACCAAAATAGGTATTGGGGTTGCGCTAACGCTGGTGCTGTTGGTGGGCACACTCTTTGGTGGGCTTGTTGGCGGCAGCTTCGGCTACTACCTAGCGCGGCAAACCAGTCCAGCGCCAACGTCGGTTCCTATTGCGCAACCAATCGCAAATATAACGCAGCACGAAGCAATCGCACAGCCACAAAGTGGCAATTCCGTGGTGGAAGCGGTGAAAAAGGTGGCTCCTGCGGTGGTGACGGTGATCAACACGCAAACGATCAGCGTACGCACTAGCCCCTTCCAAACGATCCCCAGCCGACAGCAGCAGCGCTCCAGCGGCTCGGGTGTGATCATCAGCGAGGAGGGCTACATCATCACCAACCATCACGTGATCGAGGGTCAGCAGTCCTTAACAGTCATCTATGCCGATGGCTCACGCCACGAGGCCACGTTAATCGGCAGCGACCCGCTGCAGGATTTGGCTGTGATCAAGGTGTCCGATCCTGTGCCTGCCACTGCAACGCTCGGCGATTCGAGCGCGCTGCAACCGGGCGAGACGCTGATCGCGATCGGCAGCCCGCTCGGCGATTTCAAGAACACCGTGACGACAGGCGTGGTGAGCGCGCTTAACCGCTCGGTGCCGGGCAGCTCGATGGAGGGCTTGATCCAGACCGATGCCGCCATCAATCATGGCAATAGCGGCGGCCCGCTGGTCAATGTGAAGGGTGAAGTGATCGGCATCAACACCTTGGTGGTGCGCGGCAATGGCAATAGCTTCGATCAAGCCGAGGGCTTGGGCTTCGCAGTGCCGAGCAATATCGTCAAGACGGTCAGCGAGGCGTTGATCGCAAACGGCAAGATCGAATATGCGTACTTGGGCGTCAGCTACGGTATGATCGACCCCGATATCGCGGTGGAGAATAACCTGCCCGTGCAGAACGGCGCGCTGATCAGCCAGGTGGTGCCGGGTCAACCCGCAGCCAAGGCCGGCCTGAAGGAAGGCGATATCATCACGGCAGTCAACGGCAATCAACTCGGCAGCGAAACGTCGCTCCGCGGCGTGCTGTTGCAGCAAAAGCCGGGCGACACCATTACGCTGGAGGTACTGCGCGATAACGAAACCCTCACGTTTGAGGTGACGCTCGCGACACGGCCATCCGATTTGTAGACCATCTCCCATATCAGCGTAACAACGGGCGAGTGGCAATGGGGCCATTCGTCCGTTGTTTTATGTTACCGACATGGAATTTGAGCAAACGCTTGATTGTGCTGCGCCGCGATCTCAAACGGATCGACGGAGATACTGCCGGTGGCGTACAGTTCGTTGGCCCCCAAATCGGCGCTGGCGAGCGGATCACCCCGATCGCCGATGCGCAGCAGGATCGGCATGTCGTACCAGGTTTCCGGCGTGTCGCCGAGCGGCGGCAGGGCGATGCACAGGTTCAAGGCTAGCACGCCTCGCTGGCGCCAATGCTGCAGGATGATGCCGAGCGCCTCGCCGAGCTTGTGCATCGTTTGCTCGGGCGTGGCAGGGTCGCCGAGCAGCACAATCTCGCGATTGCGCAGCGGTGTGAGGTGCACGAATCCGGCAACGCCGTTCGGCAGGGCCAAGCCCAGACCCAGCGCGTTGTGAATGGCGTGCAGATCAGCGATGTAGGAGCGCTGATGCTCCGCGTGGTATGCCGCCATCGCGCGGCGCCACAACTCGATGCGAGCGTAGTGCATGCCGCTGCCAAGCGTGAGCTGAATATGGCCGTGCATCTGCGAGGCGCCCGCTTTGGGCAGGCAATTCCAAAAAATGAGCGGGTATTGGGCCTGCGGATCCTCGGCATGGGCGGCCTGAAACCAGCGCAGCGCGGTGGCAAAACAGTCGCTCAGATGCTCGCCGTTGATGCGCAGCGGATGCGGCTCGTTGAAGATCAGCAGGCCGTGCCAGCCGTCGAACTTGGCCACGTTCGAGGCGCTGATGCAGTGTTGGCCCACAACGCGCCCAAACACATCAGCAGTGGTGTTGAGCAACGGCTCGCGGAAGATGTCGTGTTCGGCGAGCGCCGCGTGGATCTGCGCCTCTAACTCGGCGTCGCCGCCGTGCACTGCCAGCGGACGACGCACCCGCAGCGGATTGAACAACGCGGCCTCCAACGTGAGGCGGTTAACGACCCGCACGATGGTTTGGTTGCGCACCGCATCGAGCGAGCCAAACTGCTGTTCGACCCACGGCCACATACTCGGCGGAGGCTCGGCGCGACCGCGCAACACCGCAACATCAAACAGCGCAGCGCAGATCTGCTGCTGCTCCGGGGGCAGCGCCGCGATCCGTTCAGGCAACGTGACTATCATCAGCCTTCCTCCCTCGAGAATTTTGGGAATGATACCATACCAACGCTTGACGCCTCGGCAATAATCGGTCACACTTAGCGTATTCCACCCATTGCAGGATTCCGTAAGACATGGAGGCAGCGAAGCAGTCATGGACATCAAGGAACAGTTCCAGGCCATTCGCCCACGCTACGAGGAATTGCGTGGTAAAGTCGCGATTGTCACAGGGTCGAGTCGAGGGATCGGAAAAGGAATCGCGTTGCGATTGGCCCGGGAAGGGATGAAGGTGGTGATCACCAGCAATGTCCCCGAACAGGTCGCGGAGACAGCCGCCGAGTTTCGCGAGATCGGCGCCGAAATCCTCGAAATCACCCTAGATTTGGGCGAACCGAACGCGATGCGACAGTTGATCGATGCTACAGTTCAGGCATTCGGCGGCATCGATCTGTTGGTCAACAACGCCGCATTGTTGTCGCGCAAAAACGTGTTCGATGTGGACGAAGCGCTGTTAGATGCGCATATCGCGGTGAACATCCGCGCGCCGTACTTGGGCACGCAGTACGCCGCCGAGGTGATGCGCGATCGGGGCGTGAGGGGCAGCATCATCCAGATCAGCTCGGTTGGCGGCTTGCGCTCACACTGGCGCGCCCTCCCGTACGATGTCGATAAGGGCGCGATCGATGCGATCACCCGCGCGATGGCCACTGAGTTAGCGCCATACGGCATCCGTGTCAACGCGATCGGCCCAGGTGCGATCGACAATGGGTGGGTCAAGCGGGTCGGCCTCGAAAACATCGGCGATCTGGTCGAGCGCATCCCGCTCCAGCGCATCGGCACGCCGCAAGATATTGCGGGCATGGTGGCGTTCCTCGCCTCCGACGATGCGAGCTATATCACCGGACAGATCATCTACGTCGATGGCGGCATCACCACACAGCTCAGCCCGAAGAACGCGCCGCTCTAATCGACCGCGTCGCGCTGGTGTTGGTGGATCATTTCCGCCCACATCAGCGCGCCAACCAGAGCAGAATGCAACGATTCAAGGCCGTCGCACGTATATCCAAACGACTGTTGATCCGTGCTAGCATCCATGTCTCACCACTCCAGGGAGTCACGTCATGTCGAACAAATTCGCAGCACTACGCGAAGAATACGAAACCCAAGGGCTGAGCGAAGCTGATGTCGCAGCAGATCCGTTCACCCAATTTCAGCGCTGGTTCGATCAAGCAGTCAACGCCAACCTCAACCAACCCAATGCGATGACCGTCGCAACCGTCGGCGACGATTATCGCCCCTCCGCCCGCATGGTCTTGCTGAAAGACTTCGACTCGCGAGGCTTCGTGTTCTACACCAATTACGAGAGCCGCAAGGGCCACGAGTTAGCGAAGCACCCGTGGGCCGCATTGCTGTTTTACTGGGGCGAACTGCACCGCCAAGTGCGCATCGAAGGCCCCGTGAGCGTCGTCAGCGCCGCCGAATCGGACGCGTACTTCGCCAGCCGCCCACTCGGCAGCCAGATCGGCGCGTCGGCCTCGCCGCAGAGCCAGGTGATCGCAAATCGTGAGGAGCTCGACGCACGAGTTCGTGAACTGGAAGCCTTATATCGCGACCAACCACCGCCGCGCCCGAGCAATTGGGGCGGGTATCGCGTAGCGCCCATCTCGTTTGAATTTTGGCAGGGGCGCGTCAACCGCCTCCACGATCGGCTGCGCTACCGCAAAACAGAACAGGGCGACTGGATCATCGAGCGCCTCGCACCGTAGTTGGAATAAAAGTTGCTATATCATATTCTCTATCAATACTGCATCAACAAGAAACATGCTGCAACTGCAGTTAAAGGAGCAGAAATAATTCGATGACAACGCCTCCAGGAACCAAAAACCTGTTTGGTCTTTTCAGTCGGCGTCAAATGCTATCCGAGCGCCAAAACGCACTGCTCGAACAAGTGCGTAGCGTGTTGCAGAACCTCCAAACCTCGCTTGAGCGCTTCGGTGCCGATACCGCGCCCAGCGACACGCGCACACTCAGCGACACCATTGCTCATCTCGATGAGCTGTTTCTGCTGGTGATCGCAGGCGAGTTCAACTCGGGCAAATCGAGCTTTATCAACGCGTTGTTGGGCGATAAGGTAGTGAAGGAGGGCGTGACGCCCACCACAGACCAAATCACGCTGCTGCGCTACGGCGAAACCATTCACGAAGAACAGCTTGAGGAGTTCCTGCTCGCCCGATACGTGCCCGCCGAGGTGCTGCGGCAACTGGTGATCGTCGATACGCCCGGCACCAACGCGATCATTCGTCGCCACGAGGAGTTGACGCGCGAGTTCATTCCGCGCTCGGATTTGGTGCTGTTCATCACCTCCGCCGACCGCCCCTTCACCGAGAGCGAGCGTTCGTTCCTTTCGGCCATCCAAGAATGGGGCAAGAAGATCGTGATCGTATTAAACAAGGCCGATCTGCTTGAGCCGGACGAATTGGAGCAAGTTGTCACCTTTATCCGCGACAACGCCCGCGATCTGCTGGGCATGACGCCGGAGATCTTCCCGATCTCGGCGCGCCAAGCCCAACGCGCCCGCACCAACGACGATCCAGCCCAGCGCGAAAGCAGCCGCTTCGATACTGTCGAGCGCTACATCCTCGAAACGCTCGATGCCGAGGAGCGCGTGCGCCTCAAACTGCTCTCGCCGCTCGGAGTTGCGCAGCATCTCGACAATAAATACTTGGCTGTGGCGGAAGGACGCTTGTCGACTCTGCAAGAGGATTTGTCCACGCTCGAGAATATCGACCGCCAACTTGAGGTGTTCCGCGAAGATCTGCAATCGGATTTTAAACATCATCTGACAGAAGTCCAGAATATTTTGCACGAGTTCGAGTTGCGCGGTATGCAGTTCTTCGACGATACTATTCAACTCTCGAATATCTGGCAGTTGCGCAATAGCCAATGGCTTCGCGAAGCCTTTGAACGCGAAGTAGTGGGCGATCTGCCCCAACAGATCGAAGGGCGGCTGAGTGCGCTGATCGATTGGATGATCGACAAAAACCTGCGGCTGTGGCAATCGGTGATGGATTACCTGCAGCGCAAGCGCGTGCCCGAACACCGCGAGGGCCTGATCGGCGATGTGGGAGGCACCTTCGATTACAACCGCAGCGCGCTGATCGATTCCGTCGCACGCAAGGCGCAGCAGGTCGTGGCGACCTACGATCGCGAAGCCGAGGCGCAGATGCTCAGCGAGGATATCCGCAGCGCGATTATGACCACTGGGCTCGTTCAGGCTGGCGCGCTCGGCATCGGCGGCCTGATCCTGGCGGCCACCACCGTCGCCTGGATCGATCTGACAGGTATCCTGGCGGCGGGTTTGATCTCGGTGGCGGGCCTATTCGTGTTGCCGGCCAAGCGCCGCCAACTGAAGAAGGACTTCCACGACAAGATCGTCGATATGCGCGAGCGGCTAATCGAAACGATGCAGCATCAGTTCGATGTTGAGTTGGAGCAGATGCTAGCGCGCATCCGTGAGGCGATCGGCCCATACACGCGCTTCATCCGAGCGCAGCGCGAGCAGCTCAGCACAATTCAACGCGAGTTGTCGGATATCGATGTGGAGATCGGGCGGTTGCGCGCCGATATCGGCGGATGATGCGGTTCTAAAGAACGTTGTTTCTCGAATGCAATCGAGGTTCTGTTGAGGCAGAATCTCGATTGCACGTTTTTGTGGGGGATTGCGCTAACTCGGCTTGGTATCGAGCGAATTTCGGATCGGCGGTAGCTTGTGCGGCGCGTCGACAGCCTCGGGCACTGGCACATCCGAAGAATCGGTCGTCGATGGCGATTGTGGTGGCTTCGGCGCGTGCGTCATCAGCCAGCGATAGCAGACAATCGCGATCGGCGCGAGCAACCAAAAGTTCAACATACGGAAGATCACGGCTGCAACGTAGGCCTGCGGCCCAACACCCAAGCGCGATAGCGTCAGCACCAGCATCGCCTCGACCGTGCCGCCGCCGCCGGGCAATACATTGAACGTGCTGGTGATGAGCGCGATCCCGAAGGCGGCCAGCACCACAAAGAACGACGTGGATACGCCCAGGCTGTAGAGCACCACCAGCATCGCGAGGCTGTGCGTTGCGAGCGAGGCGAGCTGGATCAGCACCAACACCATCACTTCACTGCGGCGGCAGGCGATCATCTCGCGGCCCCAGATGATCTCATCGACCAACTTCGTGATCGGCTCGTCGCTCCAGCAGCGGCGCAGCAGACGCGCCACACGATCTTTGATGCCCAGCATCCAGCGCAACAGCACCGCGCGCTCGCGGGTCAGCACAAACACGGCTAAGCTGATCAGAAGGATCGCCACTCCGGCAGCCAGTAAGCTCGCAAGGGAGCTCTGGGCGATCTTGAAGCCGATGCGCATCATCAAATAGATCAGGCTGAAGGCGAACACCAGCAGCATCGCGCAGACGTAGCTCAGCACTTCCAGCGAGGCCATCAGGGTGGCATGCCCCGCCGAGACGCCGCGCCGCCGAAACGTTTGAATGAGGAAGGCGTAACTGGCGACGCCACCCGCCGGAATCGATTGGCTGAGCATAATCGCCACGAGCGCGATGCCCCACAGCCGCAAGCGCCCGAAATGGTAGCCGAGCGACGTGAGCACGCGATGATAGACCTGCGAAGCGCAGAAGAAGCCTAACAACTCTAGGGCAAACGCAAGCAAAAGCCATTCGGGGCGAGCCTCGCCCAACGATGAAAATGCTTCGACGATTTCCCCACGATTGAGGTAGGCCACGATCAGCACGACAATCGAGAGGAACGCGCTTATGAGGTATTGCCATCGTGGAACCCGCATATCCGAATCCTTTCCAACCGCATCTACATTTGCTGTGGAACAGACGGCATCTCATCAAAGAAAGTTGCACACGCCTATCGGGCAGGAGAGGGTAAGCGCACGCGCAACAGTCCTATCCATAAAACGATAAACGAGTACAGCGAAGCCGTTTTACCGCTCTTCGAAGGGTAAAACGTGCTCTTCGAGCAAGCCAGAGGCAAAACGCTGTGGGGGTGATAGAGCAACAAGCGTGCCGCATGTCGGCGGCGCAGATCAGGTCTCGTGGACGATCCCATCCCGCACCTCGGCGCGGGTCACGTATGTGGGTTTGAAGAGGCTCTCGTGGTAGATGCGAATGATCATCTCGGCCAGCAGGCCCAGCACCAAGAACTGAATGCCGACCAACGCCAGCAGCACTGCCAACAGCAGTAACGGACGCTCGCCGATGTTGAAGCCCAAGCCGAACTTCACAAACAGCAGGTACAGGCTGAGCAGCGTGCCAATGAACAACATCAGGCCGCCAAACAAGCCGAAGCTCTGCATTGGCCGCACGCCGTAGCCCAGCAAAAAGCGGATGGTGATGAGATCGAGCAGCACACGCGGACCGCGCCACCACGCGCCGCGCCGAGGTTTGCCAGTGCCAGGTTGCCCCTGCACTTCCACCTCGGTGATGCGCACGCCCTGCCAACTCGCGATCGCGGGCAGGAAGCGGTACAGGTCGCCGTACAGTGTCAGTTCTTGTACCACATCGGCGCGAAAGGCTTTCAGCGGGCTGCCGTAGTCGTGCAAACGAACGCCCGTCACCAGCGAGATCAGCCAGTTGCCGAAGGCGATCTGCGGGGGCGATTGGCTACTGCGCCGCCAACTGCTCACGAAGTCGTAGCCCTGTTCGAGCGGCGCGAGCAGACGGGGGATGTCGGCGGGGGAGGTCTGACGGTTGGCGTCGAACGTGACGATGTAGAAGCCGCGCGCCCGGTCGAACCCAGCCATTAGCGCAGCCGAGCGCCCGAACGCACGCCGTAAGCGCACCACGCGCAGCAGCGGATCCGCGGCGGCCAGTTGGCGCAGCGCCTCGAAGCTGCCATCGCGGCTGCCATCATCGACGGCGATGATTTCATCGGTGGGGGCCAGCACCGCGCGCAGCTCGCGGTAGAGCGCGGGGATCTGATCGCCGTGGTTGTGGATTAGCAGGACCAGGCTCACCCGTGGTGCTGCTTGCGCCACAGGCGGTGTGGGTGATGGAGGCGCAGGCTGGGCTTGACCAGCACCTGCATCGATTGAAGGATCGTTCTGAGCCATGCCGCCTCCGCAGGGGCGATGCGGCTAGCGCCACGGATCGCCCAGATCGCGTGTTTACTTCGAGGTGGCCGTATCCGACTGCTGCGGCTGCGCTGCGTTAAAGTCGGCGCCACCAAACAACACCACGAGGCCACCCAGGATACTGATCACCAAGCGCACTGCGAAGATCATAAATGCCAACGCGAGTGCCATGTCTGATTGTACCCCAATTTGCGCCAAATAGTTAGTGAACACCCATTCGCGAGCGCCCAAGTTGTTCACGAAGATCGGCGCGAGGCCCAGGATGTCGGTGACGGGCGCCATAATCGCGTAGAGCAGAAAAGGCGCGTCGATGCCCAATGCGAGGCCACAGACGAGGTGAATAACGATCCAGAGCAGTTGAAAGAGCACCGAGAGAGCCATCACCAGCACCAGCAGGCCGCCGCGCGGCGTATACTCCGTCAGTGCCACGCTCAGCTTGTTGAGCGGGCGGCGCACCACCGTGGGCAGGCGCGGGCCGATCCACTGATCGATCTGCACGGCCACAAACGAAACAGCCATACCAGCCAGCGCCACCGCCGTGAAGCCCAGCGTGAGCCACTGCATAAACGCCGAGGTGACCAGTGGCGTGCCGGTGATCTGGAACAGGCTCGCCACGATCGCCAGGGTTGCCAGCACGCTCAGCGCCACAAAGCCCGTCAGGCGCTCGACAAACACAGAAGCGCTCGACTCGCTGTAACTGCCGATGCGTCGGCCCAACTGCGCGATGCGCAACGCATCGCCGCCCACAGTAGTCGGCAAGAAGTTGTTGGCGAACTGACCCGCCAGGTACGCGCCCAACAGCCACTTGAACGATTCGTTGTGGCCGCGCGCGCGCAACAGCACCCACCACTTGGCGGCGCTCAGCGCCACGCCTGCGAACTGCAACAGCAGCGCGAAGGCGATTAAACCGAGGTGCGCACCGCGCCAACTATCCCAGATCGCAATCGGATCGGATTGCCAAATCAGGTAGGTTAACAGGCCGCCACTGACCAGGATACGGAGCGCAAGGAGGAGCGAACGCCACTTCATAGTATCTCCAAAAGTCGCTATTTTAGCGTAGGGATGCGGTAAATCAATAACAACGAAGCAACAAAAGCGCAATTATAGCACAGAACATGTTGTTGAACATACCATTTTTCGCTTATGCCAAACTTGGTTAAATAGTGTCAGTAACAAACCCGTTTTAGCCTGCGGCAGCAAGGTATTTGACATTTCTTGTGGTATCGATGCGCTACACGTAGCAGCGCATCGACACCACCTTCCCCTATAATGCTGGTATCAGTCTAACAATGATTAATCTCTTTACAGCACAAAGCCCACTAGCACTTCTGCAGTGCCAGTGGGCTTGCGATTAGTCAACCGTTATTCGCCTTTAACGGCGGTCCACAGGTCGTCGAACGCCACGGTTTCGTCGTTGCGCTCGATCCACTCAAGGCGCTTCATCGTCTCCTCGTCGGGCGCGAAGCCTTCCTTGAACAACTCCTGCAACTCGGCGGGCAACAACTTCTCGGCCTCGGCGTTCGGCGTGATGCCCAGGATGTACTCCTCGTTCTTGGCGGCTACTTCGGGGCGCAACAAGTAGTTGATGAACACGTGCGCAGTGTACTTGTTGGGCGAATCGGCCAGGATAGCGAGGTTATCCTGCCAAATCGTGCCACCCTCCTTGGGGACGAAGTAGCGGATGTTCTCGTTGCCCGGGTAGCCATCGTCGCCCTCAAGGCCCATGCGAGCCTGCAGCGCGTTGTTGTTGTAGATATTGGCCAACACGATCGCGCCACTGGCGAGGTTGCGGCTAGCGTTGCTGCTGTCGTAGCTTGCCAGCATCGGCGAAGCCTTCTGCTGCTTGAGGATCTGCTCAACCTGCTTCAACGCCTCGGGGTCGGTATCGTTGAGCGAGCGACCGATGTAGCGCAGCGCAGCACCCGGCACCTCGCGCGAGTCGTCGAGCATGCTGAACTGACCCTTGAGTGTCGCGACCTGCTCGGGATCGAACACGATCGCCCAGCTATCGGGCGGCGTGTCGAACTGCGAAGCATCGTAGGCAATGCCCGAAGTGCCGGTGTTGTACGGCACCGAATAGACGTTGCCCTTATCATAGTACAGATCCAACAGCTCGGGCTTGAGGTTGCCGAAGTTGGTCAGCAACGACTTGTCGAGCGGCTCCAGCAAGTTCTCGCGCACCATGATGTCCACGGCGTAGTCCGAGGGCACCACAACATCGTAGCCCGAACCACCGGGGCGCACCTTACCGATCATATCCTCGTTGCTGTCGTAGACATCAACAATCACCTTGACGCCGTACTCCTGCTCGAAGTCCGTCAAGATCTCGGGATTGATATAATCGGCCCAGTTGTAGAGGTTCAACTGCGCCGATAACTTCGAGCGATCGACACCATCGGCACTTGTCTCGCCACCTGTCTCGCCAGAGGTCACAGCTGTTGGGGAATCTGTCGATGCCGCTGGAGCGGTCGGAGCCGACTGCGATGCTGACGAACCACAGGCAGCCAACACCAACAATACCACCAAGAGTGGTATCACTACTTTCAAGCGGTTCATAATGGTCTCCTTATACAAGCAACTCGTCTACCCACACATCGATTCCGCAGGCCCAATGCCTACGGAGCCACACCCTACCGTTGCTGACGCTGAATGAACTGCGAAATGCCCACCAGCGTCATCGAAATGACAAGCATAATGGTAGAGATCGCGTTGATCTTCGGCGTGACTGAACGTTTAACGGAGGCATACACCTCAATAGGAAGCAACGACGAGCCGGGGCCTGTCGTAAAGAAACTGATGATGAAATCGTCGAGCGAGAGCGTGAAGGCCAACAGAGCACCGCCCACGATACCAGGCAGGATCAGCGGGAAGGTGATGCGCCAGAACGTCTGCCATTCGTTCGCGCCCAAGTCGTGGGCCGCCTCCTCCAGGCGATAATCGAAGCCGCGCAGGCTCGCACGCACCACCACCACCACGAACGATAGGCTAAACGCGATATGCGCGATCGTCACGGTTGTCAGGCTCAACCGCACTCGTATCGATGTCAGAAACTCGATTATATCAAACGAGAACGAAAAGAATGCCAGCAACGAGAGTGCCATGACGACTTCGGGGATGACGATCGGCAGATACAGCAGCGCATCGACCGCACCCTTGTTGCGGAAGCGATAGCGCTCCATCGCCAGGGCCGTCAGCGTACCCAATACTGTCGACACCAGTGTCGAGATCAGCGCCACCTGAAGCGTATTCAAGGCCGCCTGCATCAATCGGGCATCTTCGAGGAGGCGCTGATACCACTGCAGCGTGAAGCCAGTCATACGCACGCCGAAGCTATCGGTCGTGAACGAGAACAGCACCAGCACAATGATCGGCGCATACAAAAAGAAGTAGATCAGCCAGGCGTGCACCCCGAGCAGAATGCTCCCAAATGAACGGCGCTTCTCATCGGGCGGAGGCGCGGTTCGTACAGACGAGGATGTGTCGATCATCGATCCTCCTCAGTAGTGACACGGAAATACACGATCACAAGCACCGTCAGGACGAACATAAACACGATCGCCATCGCCGAGCCGAGCGGCCAATTGGGCGGATTCGCACGAGTGAACAGGCGCTGGAGCAGGTTCCCGAGCAGATCGACCTTCGCGCCACCCAACAAGTCGGAGACGACAAACTGGCCAACGGTCGGGATGAACACCAGCACCGAGCCAGCCGCCACGCCGGGCATGGTGAGCGGCAGCATCACGCGCAAGAACGACTTAAAGCGGTTTGCGCCAAGGTCCGAGGCGGCTTCGAGCAGCGTGAAATCGAAGCGATCGAGCGAGGCGTACAACGGCAGGATCATAAACGGTAGTTCGCCGTACACCAGGCCGATCAGCACCGCAGTAGTGGTGTTGAGCAGCGATACACGCGGCAAGCCGATCATTGTCAGGAAGGAGTTGATCAGACCGTTGTTGTTCAGGATGATCATCCAAGCGTAGGTACGCACCAGGAAGTTCGTCCAAAACGGGATAAGCACCAGGAACAACAAGATACCCCGCCAGCGTGGCGAGGCGCGTACGATAAACAGCGCAAGCGGGTAGCCTACCACCAGGCAGATCAGCGTGGTGACTAGACCCATCCAGAGCGACCGCCAATACGCGTTCAGATACAAACTCTCGGTGAACAGACGGGCGTAGTTACCAAGGGAGAACTGCCAGATGACATTCCCGGTCGGGCCAGGGGTCAAAAAGCTATAGAGCACAATAACCAGGAGCGGAGCGGCGAAAAAGAGTAACAGCCAAAAAAGACCGGGAGAGAGCAACAACCACAGACCAGTTTTTGGGTTGTGCCGCAGTTTATCGATCAGTGAAAGTTTGTTCGTAGCAGTCGGAAATGGTTCGGCGGCCATAGTACCCCTTACGTAGTGTTGACGCTATGCGCAGGGCAGGCCATACAGCAGATCGCCAACAACACATTTGGCTAATCCGTCAATACCAATGCGTTCTCGATCGGCCACGAAAGATAGCCGCTCTCGCCTTGTTGCCAATAGGCATCGCGATCGACTGTCGAGCGTGTGTTCTGTTCCCACACGTTAAACAGCAGATCGGAGCCGTTGCGCACAAGGATACGCGTATCACTGCCGATATACGAAACGCGCTCAACGGTGACAGGGAACACGTTGGGCGTGCCAGGGGCAGGCTCTTGCGATGTAAGGATGGCCTTCTCGGGGCGAACCGACAAGACCGCCTCTGAGCCGACCGACACAGCCGCTGGGCATTGTCCGTGCAACTCCCCGACATTCGTCAAGATTGTGGCGCTCTCGCCATTCACAGCAGTGACTTTACCTGGCACAAAGTTCGATTCGCCAATGAAATCGGCCACGAATCGGCAATTCGGTCGCTCGTAGATCTCGGTGGGCGTGCCGATCTGCAGCACCTTACCGCCGTTCATCACGGCGATGCGGTCGCTCATGGTCAGCGCTTCTTCCTGATCGTGGGTCACATAGATGAAAGTGATACCAACCCGCTCTTGTAAGCCCTTTAATTCCACCTGCATTTCTTTGCGCAGCTTGAGATCGAGCGCACCAAGCGGCTCATCGAGCAAGAGCACATCGGGATGGTTGACGAGGGCACGGGCCAACGCGACACGCTGTTGCTGACCACCAGAGAGTTGGCGTGGGCGGCGATCGGCGAACTTCGAGAGACGCACCATATCGAGCGCCTCCGCAACACGCTTCGTGATCTCCGATTGAGGTACACGCTTCATCTCGAGGCCAAAAGCCACATTTTTGGCAACCGTCATATGGGGGAACAGCGCATAGGATTGGAAAACCGTGTTCACATTCCGCTGAAATGCCGGCGTCCGACCAATTGGCTTCCCATTCAGTAGAATCTCACCCGAGCTGGGATACTCGAAACCAGCGATCATCCGTAAGCTCGTGGTCTTGCCACAGCCCGACGGTCCCAACATGGAGAAAAACTCGCCGTCACGAATACGCATACTGACGTGGTCTACTGCAATGACCTCGCCAAAACGTTTGACGACGTCGCGCATTTCAATGGCGATGTCATCCTTCACAGGGCCTCCTCAAGCAGATTTTCAGTGGAGCGTTACCGCTCGCTAGCACGGGCAGCACGTGCTCTTGCACGTAAAACGCCGCATACAGTTGCGCTGATCTGGGGCACCGTGCCCATAGGACTAGGGGATGATTAAGGATTATACCACAGAAACAATTTAACACCTTTTCAATGTTAGCGTAGGGTCTGACCCTATGGTATAATAGTATGCGGTCTGGTTCTTACAGCACATTTGTTACTACTGCAGGACCTGACCTCAATAGGCAACTTGTTGCTCATACACTATTTTGAATTGCTGGAGTAGCTGAAATGGCTGAGAAGAAATCAAAGACCAACGTGACCTCGCGCGATAAGAATGGCCGCGCAACCGATCATATTTGTGTGAACTGCAACCAGCAGATTATGAACGACCGCGAGATGCTCGTTGTGATGGATGGTCGCCGCCGCAACAAGACCTACCACCACCGCGCTTGCTTCCAGAAGCTCATCGCCTAATGTTTCGGCATTGGCCAAAACCGAAATAACGAGACACCTTTGTTCTGCAAAGGTGTCTTATCTTTTTCACACGCTCGCGCCATCTCCCCTCCACCTTCTCACCCCGCCCAACAACTACGTGTCACGCTCCACCAATAGGCCACCGATGGTATGGCATATGCTGATTGGGAGTAACTCGTCATCATAGCCAAACTGCATACATATTGGGCAAAACAACGATCACCTTGATGCAGATGCTAGCGTTTCTCTAGTAAAGGAGGAGTTAGTGAGTCTTGATCAAGTGTATGACGTTGAACGGAGTAAGTGGGACGCCATCGCGGCAGAGGCTATGCCGCAACTACGCGAACTCGCGCCCGAATCGACCTTTGCTTCGCATTTGCGTAACAGCCTCATCACCCATGGCATCGCCGAGTTCTTGGGCGATGTGCGGGGAAAAAAGGTGCTTGAGTATGGCTGTGGATTAGGCCTGATCTCGACACTGCTGGCCAAGAGCGGTGCGCACGTGGTAAGTTTCGATCTGAGCCCCGCCAGTGTTGCGGTGGCCCGACAGCGTGCTGCCCTCAACCACGTGGAGGTTGAACTAGCGGTCGCAGCGGGTGAGCACCTGCCCTACGCCGATGAAAGCTTCGATATCATTTTTGGGAAGGCGATCTTGCACCATCTCGATGTGAATATAGCGGTCTCTGATCTGTATCGTGTGCTGAAGAAGGGCGGTAAGGCGGCCTTCGCCGAGCCAATGGGCATGAATCCCATCCTCAATTTCGTGCGCGATGGAGTGTGGTACCCCCACAAGCATCCCCGTGGCGCCGATAAACCGCTCACCTACGATGAGATCGCAGCTTGGGGCAAGCAATTTAGCTCGTTCACCTTCCGCGAGGTGCAGTTGCTCAGTATGCTGGAGCGTGGCTTGGGCTTCGGCAAACGACTCAAGGCCCTGCGCCGCGCCGACGATTGGCTGCTTGAGCGTTTCCCCAGCTTACGGCGCTACTGCCGCTATGTGGTGATGTTGATGGAAAAATAGACGTAAACGTTGTGCTCTATTGGTCAAGAACTAAGCGTATACGTGCATCGACCTTCTGAGCGGACAGAAGGTCGATGTTGCGTTTTGAGAGGATAAGAATAGGCTTGTGATTGTGCGGCTGCGTTGAAGGTGTTGTGACTCTGCTATACTAGCGCCTCACCGACACATCTCACGGGGATCGCGAGCGGCATGGCTACGGCAGTGGCTCGAAGGAGCGCACCTGCAGTACCCATTAGTGAACTCGCCACGGCTGGGCTTGTGTGGCTACGGTGGGCCAGCCGAGCCACCGTATGTGTAAAACGTATTCGTTGGATCGATCGGCGTTCAGCGCTAGGCGTCCGTTCGCAGCATTACCACATCCGTAATCGTTTCACAGCCTTGTTCTATTATATACGCGATTACGAACCAATCGGCATTGTGGTAGCGACAGCACGGCTCTTCGAACTAGATCAAGCTTGCCTCAAACAGCTTGTCTTCCTATCTGCATCGCGTCTATGCCCGTTGTGCGGCGTGTGCCACCATGCAGGTGTGATACAATCATGCATATGGCTGCTAATCATCTTGGAACGCTTGGCTCGCCGAACACGTTGTTCGATCTGAGGCTGCTACGCGTCGGATGCTCCTTAAGCAACTAAGATGAGCATGCCTGAGTTGTTATAATACTAAGCGGTTTCCAGTAGATAGGGCTCAAAACGGATGACAATAGGAAAGCAAATGACAATTGCTCAACAACGCGCCGCACTTCAACGCCAAATCTGGCAGATTGCCAACGAAGTAAGAGGCTCTGTCGATGGCTGGGATTTTAAGCAATATGTGCTCGGCACGCTTTTTTACCGCTTTATTAGCGAAAACTTCGCCAGTTATATTGAGGGTGGTGACGATAGTATCAACTACGCCGAACTTGACGATGAAATCATCACTCCTGATATCAAAGACGACGCCATTAAAACCAAGGGTTACTTTATCTACCCCAGCCAACTCTTTTCCAATGTCGTCAAAAATGCTCAAACCAACGAAAAATTAAATACCGATCTTGCCGCCATCTTTACATCTATTGAAAGTTCCGCCAACGGCTACCCTTCCGAGGCGGCTATCAAAGGCTTGTTCGCCGATTTCGATACTACCAGCAACCGTCTTGGTACTACCGTCAAGGAGAAAAATCAGCGGTTGGCTGCTGTACTCAAAGGCATAGCCGGACTGGATTTTGGTGATTTTGAAGGTAGCCATATCGACCTGTTTGGCGATGCCTACGAGTATCTTATCTCCAACTATGCCGCCAATGCAGGTAAATCCGGCGGCGAGTTTTTCACCCCTCAACCTGTGTCTCGGTTGATTGCCAAGCTTGCCATGCACAAGCAAACCAGCGTCAATAAAATCTACGACCCTGCCGCTGGTTCCGGCTCGCTGTTGCTGCAAGCCAAAAAGCAATTCGATGCCCATATTATTGAAGATGGCTTTTGGGGTCAGGAGATCAACCACACCACCTATAACCTTGCCCGTATGAATATGTTCTTGCACAACATCAACTACGACAAGTTCAATATCCAACTGGGCAATACGCTGACCGACCCGCACTTTATGGATGACAGACCCTTTGATGCCATCGTTTCGAACCCGCCATATTCACTAAAGTGGATCGGCTCAGATGACCCAACGCTAATCAACGACGAGCGCTTTGCGCCAGCAGGTGTCTTAGCGCCTAAGTCCAAAGCTGACTTCGCCTTTGTATTGCATGCGCTCAGTTATCTTTCCAGTAAAGGCCGCGCCGCGATTGTCTGTTTCCCCGGTATTTTTTACCGTGGCGGTGCCGAACAGAAAATCCGTCAATATTTGGTTGATAACAACTTTGTGGAAACGGTGATTGCACTCGCGCCCAATCTGTTTTATGGTACTACCATTGCGGTAAACATTCTGGTGCTGTCCAAGCACAAAACCGACACCACTACCCAGTTTATTGATGCCAGCGGTTTATATAAAAAAGAAACCAACAACAATATACTCACCGATGCACATATCGAACAGATCATGCAGGTGTTCGATAGTAAGGAGAATGTGAAACACTTTGCTCAATCGGTGCCGTATGAAACTATCGTTGCCCACGAGTACAACCTCTCGGTCAGCACCTATGTGGAAGCGAAAGATAATCGCGAAGTAGTTGATATTGCCCAACTCAATGCCGAGTTAAAAACTACGGTTGCCAGGATCGACCAACTGCGTAAGGAGATTGATGCGATTATTGCCGAGATTGAAGGTGAAGAGGTTGAGGCATGAGCGAAGTCATCATCTACACTACTTTAGGCGTAGGTTATGGCTTATTCCCCTCCTTTGGAGGGGTCTAAAGGATGAGGCAGTGTATGAGATCGACAGCGAAATACAAATCCTTACCCTTCAACCCCAGCTTAAAAACAAGAGCAAAGGAATTGCGCAAAGCCGGTATGTTGCATGAAGTGTTGCTCTGGCAAGAATTAAAATCAAAAAAGCTGAATGGATTGGATTTTGATCGCCAAAAAATCATTGGTAATTATATTGTCGATTTTTTCTGCCCTGAAAAAGGCGTGGTCATTGAAGTGGATGGTAGCTCGCACGACGGAAAGCAAGAGGACGATGCAAAGCGCGATGAATATTTACGGAGCCTTGGTTTGGAAGTAATTCGTTTGCAGGTGAGAGATGTGTTTCACAATAGAGCGGGTGTAGTGAGTTATTTAAGGAACCACCCCGCCCTAGCGGGCACCCCTCCAGAGGAAGGGAATGAGATCGGGCCACCTTAGCCCACAATTCTCCCTACGGAGAAGCGGAATGAGACCACCCCGCCCTAACGGGCACCCCTCC
>CALKHR010000196.1 GCA_937988885.1 uncultured Roseiflexaceae bacterium
TGTGTGAGTCCTTCTCGCGCCGCTGCGCGCTTCCTCCGCGTGCCTGAAGGCAGCGCTTTCCAGCGCGCTTTCTTTCTATGAAGTCAACGGTTTCGGCGACTGTGAGGTTAGAGTTATCGAGCCAGTAGCCAATGCGGGGTGTCTCATTGCGTAACACATCATCAAATGTGTTGATGGCCGATGTACTCGGATAACCAGTCTTGGCACGTGCAGCCTCACGCGCCGCAATAACCTCTGGCTGAGGGCAGAGGACAATAAGCGATAGCGGACGATGACAGTACAGCGAAACGACTTCCGTAAGCGCCGAGCCGATAATGATATCCTGATAAACGACGGTGAAGCCCGCCTCTAGACAAAGTTCCGCAGCAGTTGCCGCTAAACGATAACGCAACTCTAGTTGCCGTTCAGCCTCCTCCGATAAGACTGTCCCCATCTCCGCTTGCCCATTGACAATCATACGTCGAAACACATCGCCGCGCAGATGCACGCTCCGGGGTAGCCGCTCGGCGAGTGCCTGCGCCACGCTCGATTTCCCCGACGCCATATTGCCGGTGATCAGAATTAATTGAGCTTTCATATAAAAAACGGCGCCCGAACCATAGGCGATTCTTCGCTATGCGTTCGAGCGCTATGAATTGACTCATAGGAGTGGCGGGGAGGGAGGGATTTGAACCCTCGAGGGGTTGCCCCCTACGGCATTTCCAGTGCCGCGCACTAGGCCACTATGCGACCTCCCCACGCGGTGTTCCTTGAACACGGCCGCCATTATAGCAAACAACGTTTCTTCGTGCAATCAACCTATTCTCCCTTCCGAGTTCCCAACAACCGCCTGTAGCACATATCGCACGGGATGATCAATCTGATACCAACTCTTCATCCGATGATGCTAGGAAGTATGGTACAATCAGCCAGAAAAGATGCACGCATCTCACAAAATGTCGTCCTCATGGTCCATACATGCGTGTAAGGAGGATTCGGGATGTACGAGGATATCACGAATATTGCAATCGAAGATTACTTGGCTGCGCTGATGCCGCCACGACCCGAAATCTTCGCAGAACTGGAGGAGCAAGCCCACAAGCGCGGCCTCCCGTTGGTCGGGCCTGTCGAAGGACAATTGCTCTATCTGCTCGCCCGCAGTGCGGGTGCCCGCGAAGCCCTTGAGATCGGCACAGCAACTGGTTATGCAGCAATGTGGATTTTGCGGGCAGTTGCCCCGCTCGGTGGCCGCCTCACCGCCATCGAGCGCCAGCACGACCGTATGAACCTGGCGCGCGAGTATATCACACGCGCAGGCTATGGCGATCGGCTCATCATCCACGAAGGCGAATGGTTTAATGTCCTTGAACATCTCACTGGCCCCTACGACCTGATCTTCCTCGACATTCTACGCAATGTGACCACTGAACACGATGCTGTGCGGGCACTTGCTCTCTGTGTCGATCGTCTACGGCCAGGGGGTCTGCTGATCGCCGATAATGTGCTGTGTAGTGGCTTGGTCCTCGAAGATGACCCAGCCCCGATCGTTCGTGGCATTCAGGACTTCAACGCCGCCATTATGCAACACGCAGAGCTCGAATCGGTTATTGTCCCGCTGCGCGACGGCGTAGCCATCTGCCGGAAGAAGGATTAGCGGAGCGCTGTGTTTTAAGCATGTCCTCGGCTCAATCTCGCCTTGCTTAAAACATAGCTTTCCCACATGTACTCGTATGCCCGCTCTCACAGATGCGCAACAGCGTGTCGCCGAACTTACGACCCTGAATCTGTTAGCGCAAACCCTCAACCGCGCGGTCGACCTCCGCGAGGCGCTTGATAGTGCCCTCGAGAAGGTCGTGGAGTTGATGGGCTTACGCACAGCATGGCTGTTCCTCACCGACGAGAGTGGTTCGTTTCGGCTGGCGGCCCGGCACGAGCTACCACCCGCCATCACTTACCCAGGGCCAGCGTGGTCGGGCGAGTGCAGTTGCCAAGAGCTCTGCACCGAAGGCAAACTCTCGAAAGCCGTCAATATGGTGCGCTGCAGCCGCCTCAAACACGCTGTCGGCGATAAGCGCGCCCTGGCCCAACATGCCTCAGTGCCGTTGCTCAACGATACTGAGGTGCTCGGCATTCTCAATGTCGCCACCACCGAGTACAGTCGCTTCTCACCGCCGCAACTGCAACTGCTCTCGGCGGTTGGCGCTATCCTCAGCACCGCGATCGTCCGAGTGCGCCTGCACGAGCAAGTCAAAATTCGCCGTGTCCAGGAGCAGGCCGCACTCCTCAAACTCTCACAAGAGTTACTCGGTGGCGAATCGCTCGAACCAGCCCTGCAACGGCTGGTGCGGGTCGGCGCGCGGCTGCTCAACGCCGATGCCTGTGCCTTTATCGAGGCCGATGAGCAGACCGGCAGGTCGCTGCTCCAGGCCGCCCACGGTTGGCACTACCTGCCACCTAACGGCGCGCCGATTGTGCTCGACCCAACCAACTCGCACCTGTGGTACCTGCCCGAGAGCGCAACGAACCTGCCCGAAGAAGCGCTCGATGACCTGCCACAACTGCTGAAGGCACAGAAATTCCAGGGCCACCTGGCCTACACAGTCGAGATCGGCGGCGCACCCGTTGGCACACTGATGGTCAATACTCGCGCGCAGCGACGCTTCTTGATGGACGAGGCGCAGTTACTGGCGCTGCTCGGCAGCCAGCTCGCCCAAACCCTCGAACGGGAGCGGCTGCATCAAGAGGCGCTCGCCCGCCAACGGCTCGAACAAGAGCTGGACCTTGCCCGCGAGATCCAGGCCAGTTTCTTGCCCGCGAGCTACCCGCTGTTGCCCGGCTACAGCCAAGCGGCGTTGTACCGCGCTGCCCGCCAAGTCGGCGGCGACTTCTACGATTTCATCGAACTAGCCAAGTACGATGCGCTCGCCGCCAGCCGTGGGCACGAGCAAGCTGCTGCAATGCAGCGCCAAAACGCCGAGCTTGAGTTTTGGCGCACTGGCAAGGCGCCGCCCCGCAAAACCAACAAGGTCGCTCAGCGCACTCCAACGCCCGTGGGCCTGGAGCGCGTCGGCATCGTGATCGCGGATGTGACCGATAAGGGCGTGCCAGCCGCGCTGTTTATGGCCCTCTCGCGCACGCTCATCCGCGCCACCGCCAGCGATGGCCGTGAGCCTGCTATGGTGCTGGAACGGGCCAACCGCCTCATCCTCGATGATGCGCGCTCGGGCCTGTTCGTGACCTGCTTCTACGGCATCCTCAACACCAGTACGCACACCTTCACCTATGCCGACGGCGGCCACAACTACCCGCTGCTCTACCGCCACGCCACCGGGGAGGTGGAGCAACTGCACACGCCCGGCATCGTGTTGGGCATCGTGCCGGAGCCGCGCTTCGAGCAGCGCGAAACGACGCTGCAGCCCGGCGATGTGCTGTGCTTCTACACCGACGGCGTTACCGAGGCGATGGACTCGCGCCGCCGCCTGTTCGGCGAGGAGCGGCTGATCGATGTGTTAGTGCGCAACCACCACCTGCCGCCCGAGCAGATCATCGACCGCATCATCACGGCGGTCAACAACTTCACCTCCAACATCCCCCAAGGCGACGATATCACCTTGATCGTGCTTAAGCGCGATCTGTAGGCGTTCGCCTCCTTCTGCCTTACCTTGCTTCCACTCTCTGCAATACAACACCTTGACATTATGTCAGTTTACCATATAAATTGAGCAGTGCCATGCCCTTGGCATATAACCTGCTATATAAAAGTGGTTCATTATCAAGGTAGTTCAATTTCTTGGGATGATGTGACGATATAATGAGGAGGATGGACATGAATTGGGAAGAAGACCGTGGTCTATTGAAATACGCACCATTGCTGGCAGTCGGTGCTCTACTGTTGGTTGGGTTGCTGCAATTGCGCAAACGCAACAAACCCCGCAGTTTCCGCGAGGACCCCATCGGCGCAATCAAGGATCGAAGCGAGATCATAGCCGATCGCGCGCAGGGCGCCACTGAAGAAGCATTGGCGCGCCTCCAAGAGTCGTTGGACGAGTTGCGCGGTCGCCTACCCGAACTGAACCGCAAGCGTCTCGACAAGCGCCGCAAGGAGCTGAACAAGCGACTGGCTTACCTCAACGAGCAAGCCCAATCGCTCATCAAGGAAGCCCGCTCAACAAGTTTCTTCAACCGCTAATCGTCTCAGCAGCGGTTTGCAATAGCCATACAGAACGAGGGGTGCATCGGCGCCTCTCGTTTTTGTTGATCGATGAGCTATCGAACGAGCTTGGTTTCGAAGCATAAAAAAACTGGCCGTTCGCAACGCAAACAGCCAGCCATCACACATGAGCGAATCGGTCAGATCGCGTGCCAGTCGTTCCTCTGCGTCAGCGAGCCAGCCACGATATGCGCGCCCCACGCCAACAGGCCCAACGTTCCCAACAGACCGAGCGCCCCAGCCCACGATGCCTGCGCCTGCAGCAGCAGCGCGGCGTACAGCGGCGCGCCCAACAAACCATGCACGAACAGGCCGAGCAGCAACGGGATCGGCAACAGAATAAAGAGCAAACTGCTCAACGAGTAATGGTGAGTCAACAGCAAGGCCGAAAGCGAGCCGAGCGCTATCAATCCATTCATCAAAGCAGCGAGGAATATCACTGGAATACCGAACGAGAGCGTCGGCCCAAAACACGACGTCGGCTGTAAGGTAGCCGCCGGAAGCAGGTTGAACGGCAACTCGGTGCGCCCGCTGTAGCACCACCACGAAGCGCGCACACCGATCATCTCAATCACGAGGAAGTAGACCACAAACAGCGCGAAAGTGAGCAGACCTGTCGTGTAACTCGAGATCCACCAGCGGTGGCGATAGAGGTAGAAGATCACCAGCGGCGGCAGCATGATCGTCCACGCAGCCCAGAAGATCGGGCGCGGCAAGGGCCGACCCAGCCACATATAGAGCGTCGGCAGACCATCAGCGTACGAAAACCCGTACAGCGATTGCCACAGTGGCGATAGCAGTGCTAACAGATTGCCTGCGATCAAGGCGACAAGATAGTTGAAGGTACGGTCGCGCCATGCCAGGTAAATCGCTAACCCATAAGCGCCAAGCGTCAGAAGAAGCACACCAAACTGCATAACGTCCTGTTACTCCCACTCATATTCTCGAATTTCGCCAGCCTTCAAGGTAAAGAGTTGATCGGTGATGCCGTGTTCGCGGGCGACCGAATCGGCTTGGATCTGCTGAGCGATACCTTCGAGAATCTCGTTATTGGCGTCGCTAAAACCAATCAGAAAATCGCGGTTGGGGATGCCGATCACCAAGTTACCTGGCAGTGTGGCGGCCCATGTCGCAAGCAGTTCAGGCAACAACAGCCGCGAGGCGTCGTATCCATCGCCACTGTTAAAGATGAAGATACGCTGCTCGCCTTCGCCTGTGGTCACGAACTCGACCTGCTCCTGCGTGCGCCGACGCAAGTTCACAATCGCCTGCTGATGAATGGTATGGATATCAACGCCCCAACGCTCCAGGTGATCTTCGTTGATATAAGCTACGCTGCGCCCCTCATCAATCACATACGTGATAATGAGGTCAGCGAGGAACTCGCGATACGCCAGCATAGGCAGTTCGCGCTCGCGCACCGTCACCAATAACTCGATAGGCTTGAGCATCGGATAGATCGTCGTGGCGAGCCGATCGTAATCGGCGGTGGAGCGACCGGGCGTGCGCCCATGTGCCACGCTGATGAAGTTGTTGACCAAGGTATCGAGCAGGGCGGGATTGCGCGTGTAGGCGTTGAAAAAGTCGATCAGGTCGATCGTGCGCTCGGCACCTTCGGCTCGCACACGCAGGCGCGTCTGCTCGCGACCAAGCACTTCGATAGAATCTTCGATCGAGAGTCGCCGTTCAATATACGAAACGAACTGCCCGATACTCATCGGCAGCGCGATATCGTCATCATTCGTATGATGGCCGTGGCCATTTCCGTTGCTCATGGAATCGATCCATATTGCTTATTGAAGTTGAGTGCAGTGGTAGTCTACCGCAGGCACGCCCTACGGTCAAGCGCACCCGCCCAACGAGGCTCTGGCCAATGCGATGAGAACATCGATACTACCGAGCGGCGCATCACCGTTCCGTCCGATAGCGCACTTGCCCAATGCATTGGCCTCAAGTACAATCGAATGCGTACGGGAGTGAAGCTTTATCCTGGAGTATCCCTGAAAAAAGGGAGATCCAGCATCTGCCGGACCTCCTGCGATCATCCTATCGAAAGGATCACACCGATGAACTGTTGGCACTGCGAACGCCCCGCCCACGGTGCCTGCATCTTCTGTGGACGAGCAGTCTGCCGAGAGCACGCGCGCGAGATGCCGCATATTGTCGCGCTTTACCGCGATAACCGCAACAACCACAAGGCGATCATCACGGCGCGGGCGCTCTTCTGCGGCGTCTGCGAGCCGCGCGAAGACCCGATCGATATGCCAGAGCTCAGGTAGCGCTAGACCCCAACCGCGCGCACTTCGGCCTCCTGAAGGGGCAGGCGCACCGTCATCGTGGTGCCCACGCCCACCGTGCTATCCACCAAAATCTCGCCGCCGTGCTCGCGCACAATCCCGTAGGAGACCGATAAGCCCAAACCTGTGCCCGGCGTCTGGCTGCCGCCCAAGGCGCCTTTGGTCGTCACAAACGGCTCGAAGATCGTATCCCGGATCTCGGGCGCGATCCCCGAGCCTGTATCGGTGACGCTGATCTCAATCGCGCCGTCGCGTTCGCGCAGGCCCACAGTGAGCGTGCCGCCATCCGGCTTCATCGCGTCGCGAGCGTTCGATACCAGGTTCAGCACCACCTGCGCCAATTGCCCAAGGTCGCAGAATAGCAGCGGCACCGGCTCTAGCTGGTACTCCACGGTGATGTTCGACTTGCGCAGATCGACCTCGACCAGCATCATCGTCTCGTTGATAGCATCGGTGACATCGGCCAACTCGCGTTTGTGTTCGTGCCGCCGCGCGAACGTCAACAAGCCCTTGGTGATGCTGCGGCCCCGCTGACACGATTGGATCACCACCTCCAGCGAGCGATTCTTCTCCTCCTCATCGTCGATGCGGTAGCCCAACTCGGCGTGCCCCAGCATGCCTGCCAGCAAGTTATTGAACTCGTGCGCGATGCCCGCCGCGAATGTGCCGACCGCCGCCATCTTCGACGATTGGATCAGTTCATCCTGCTTGCGGTGCAACTCATCGAACATACGGGCATGCTCGATCTCGATCGCGGCCTGATGGGCAAACGAGGTGAGCATACGCTGCTCGCCGTGATCCAAGCCCCGCAACTTGGTGAACGAGAGGCAGATCACGCCCAACACCTGCCGCTCGCCAACCAGCGGGATGCTCATCACCGCCTTCCACGATGAGGTATCGCAGCCCTGCGGAGCCAGCGTATTCATCCGATCATCGGTGAGCAACACCACCCGATCGCGCTCAAACAGCTTGGTGTAACTCTCGGGGCTGATGAGCGATGGCAGAGGCTCGCCTTTATCGGCGGCCTCGCTGTTGACCAACAACTGCGCCGAGCCATCGTCGTTGCGCAACACCACCCAGCCATTCTCGGCATCGAGCAGGGCGGCGAGGCGTTCGCGCAGCAGTTCGAGCATACCCGACACATCGAACGAAGCGATCATCGTAGTGGCCAGCGCCTGCAAGCGCTCCAAGCGTATCGCCAACGATTCGCGCTGGTTGCTCAGCACGGCGAACTCGGTCGCGGCCCGCTGCAACTGCACCTGATCGCGGAATACGTGATGCGCCAACATCAAGGGCGCCAAGCCCAGCAGAAACGCCCACGGCCCCACCGACCAAAGCACACCAAACATGCCACCGAACGGGATCATCGCGGGCACGTACCAGCGCGCCGAACCGTGCATCACCACAGCCAACCCGGCTGGGCCATTCACCAACAGATGCATGCTGATGACGGTGGTGTACACCAACGCGCCCATCAACATCAGGCCGAGCATGCCAAACGGCGTACTGTAGGGGATGGCCAGGTGCGCTTCGAAGAGCGGATACATCGGCGCGAGCAGGCCCACGATCAACAGGCGCGAGCCCAACAGATTCAACAATTGCGGCAGGTAGTCGCGCACATAGCCGGAGCGATGCTCGGAGCGAAGCAGGCAGAGATGCAGCACACCCGGGCAACATGTGCCTATGAGCACCGTCACTAACAGCAACGGCCAGCCGACCATCGACAAACCTGCGATCAAAAGGGCCACCACGGGCGATAGAGTCGTCCCGTCATCGAGTTCGATAGCGAACCAATCGCCGATACTGATCATCAGGGTGAGGGATACAACGCCGAGCCAAGCGAGGGGATGAGGAGAGGGGAAACCGAGCAGCAACACTGCAACAGTATTGGCTGCTAACGCACTCAACCAGATTAGCGTGGATGCATGACGAACGAAGAACGCCAAATTAGGCATTGTGGCTCCCTGTCGTTCACAGTAAGATCAACCAAAATCGTAACGCATCCCATCATCCAACAAGGTTATACGGCATCTCGATGGTATGGAGCGGACGTTAGGTAGGAATAGAACGTTGTAACACGAAGCCAATGCGGTTATACCATACTACAAAATGTCAATCAATCCGATACCGTGTAGGGGGATAACACTTTGATGACAAAGTGCCCATTCAACTTAACAATTTGTGCATGAAACGGGCTATGGTACAATTTCGGGAGGAATCGGAGCGAAGCAAGCGTGGCCACCGAGCCATGGAGTATAGAGGCGTATGCGTTTCCCTGCCATCGAGCAATTAGCGTTACCTGTGCGGCTAGAACAGGTGGTGCCAGGGCGCCTGCACCCCGATGGCAAGCGCTACTTGCCGACGTTGGTGTTCGCGCTCGAATCGCCACGAGCCGCAGAACTCAGTGCGATCGATCGACTCGGCGTGGTCGATCGGCATCATCGCGTGGATCTGACGTTGGAGGGGCGCACGGGCAACGCGCGGCTGGTGCTGCTGCTCAGCAAACTGCAACTGCTCGCCACGCCGCGCTACGGCCTGGCCGATGAATCGCAGCGCGCTCGCGACATCAGCACCATGCCGAGCGTCTACGGCCAAGTGTTGTCGGTGCCGACCTGGCAGACCGAGCAAGAGCATTTGCCGTTCGAGGCGCTGTACACCGAGTTAGTGCTTGATATCGGAGTCGGTATCGTTGGAGTGCGCACCAATGCCACGGCAGCGGATCTGAGCGAGATGCTTGGCAAACCCCGCATCGAGGAGGGCGATTGGCTCGCCGTATCGCGGTCGCGAATCGATATTTTAGCGTTTGAGGCAGTATGATAGAGTGCATTCCCAATTTTAGCGAGGGCCGCCGCCCCGAAGTGATCGAGGCAATCCGCCAGAGCATCGCCGATGTCGGCGGCATCAGCGTGCTCGACACGCATATGGATGCCGACCACAACCGCAGCGTGATCACCTTTGTGGGCCAATTCGATGCTGTGGCCGAAGCGGCCTTCCAAGCTGTGCGCACCGCCGCCGAACTGATCGATATGACCAAGCATCGTGGCGAACACCCACGTATCGGTGCGACCGATGTGGTGCCGTTCGTGCCGTTGTCTGGCTCATCGCTGATGCAGTGCGTGATGCTAGCCAACCAGGTCGGGCAGCGCATCGGCGAGGAGCTCGGCATCCCGGTGTACCTCTACGAGGCGGCTGCGACGCGCCTCGACCGCCAATCGCTGCCGGCACTGCGGCGCGGCGAGTACGAAGGTCTGCGCGAGGAGATCGCCACTAACCCCGACCGCCAGCCCGATTACGGTCCGGCGAAGCTTGGTTCGGCGGGTGCCACAGTGGTTGGCGCACGCCTGCCGCTGATCGCGTTCAACGTATTCCTCAACACCAGCGATGTCACGATCGCGAAGCGCGTGGCGAAGGCGGTGCGCGCCTCATCGGGCGGGCTGCGAGGCGTGCGTGCGCTGGGCATGCTGGTAAACGGACGCGCGCAGGTCTCGATGAACCTGACCGATTATCGCAACACACCGCTGCATCGGGTGGTGGAGATGGTGGCGCGCGAGGCGGCGGCCTACGGCGCGGCGATCAGCGAGAGCGAATTGGTGGGCTTGGTGCCAGAGGATGCGCTGCTGGATGCGGCGCGATACTACCTACGACTGCACAATATGCCGAACGACCGCGTTCTGGAGCGGGCGATCGCGCTTCAGGAGGCGAAGCGCTCGGTGCTGTAGGGCTTTTTGTGATAGTGCGGTTCCGCTTGAATGACATCGACCTTCCGCTCTATGCAGAAGGTCGATGTCGCGTTTTCGGGGGTTGCTGCTTGAGGCACGGCATCACGCATCTTGCGAGAGGATCACGACGCTGTACGCGCCGATGCCCACGTTCGCGGCGAACGCCATGCCATCGCGCGCCTCGGGAACGGCGATGGTGTCGTAGCTCGGGATGCCGAAGTACGACGGGTCGTATCCCTCCCAATCGGTGTTGCAGCGCACACGCCACAGCCCAGCGCGGGGGAAGCCGATGCGGTAGTCGGTGTAGTTGCGGTTGGCCAGATTCACCAGCACAATCACGTCATCGCGGGGACCGCCCTGATCCCAGCGGTGGAAGGCGAGCAGTTTATCGGCCTGGTTGACGTGATGCACGTTGACATGCTGGCCTCGCAGGCCGCGAGTGGTGTTGAACCAGTTGCGCCGCAGCCGGATCAGGTCGCGGTACAGTTGCCGAATGCCGCCGAACTCCTCTAACTTCGACCAATCGATCGGCACGACATCGCGGAACCACTCATCCTCCAAAAATTCTTGGCCCTGGAAGATCATCGGGATGCCGGGTGAGGTGAACACCAACGCCGCGCCAACCGTCGAGCGCTTCTTGGAGTACCAACTGCCCGGCTGCTCGGGCCAGATCTCGGTGGGCAAGCGCGCACGGCCATTGGCCACATCGTCGTGCGATTCGGTGTAGATGACGCGCGAGAAAGCGTCGCCGCCGAAACGGTGCATAATCGCATCGCGGAGCGCGAACATATCGCGGTCGGCGTCGTGGACGGCGGTGAGTTGGCGGCGCACCGAGTGCACAAACAGGCCATCCCACTGGCTATCGAAGCCAGCGCCACCGCTCGCCGTCGGTCGGGTGATCCACTCGTTGTTGCGCAGATCTTCCGCAATGCTGATCTTCGAGGGCAAGCGCGCGTCGATCTCGTTATTGATCGCCTGCATCAAACTCCAACCCTCTGGGATATCGTGAGCAGGATCGGAATCCTGGCCGTACACATTGCGAATGTAGGCGGTGGCGTCCCAGCGCAGGCCATCGATGTGGAAGCGCTCCAGCCACAGCATCGCGTTATCGCGAATGTATTGGCGCACCTCGGGACGGCCATAATCGGGGCGTGTATCGCCCCACGGCGTCCACGAGCGCTCGTCGTTATAGAAGTAGATGCCGCCTTTGCCGTTCTCGCTCCAACCGTCGAACTGCCAGATATCCAGGTCGGACGGGCCGAAGTGGTTGTACACCACATCGAAGATCACGGCGATGCCTTGGGCATGCGCGGCGGAGACAAAAGCTTTGAGGCTGCTTGGCCCACCGTAGGCGCGCTCGATCGCGAACAGATTAGCGGGATTGTAGCCCCAAGAGTAGCTATCGGCGAACTCGAAGGGCGGCATCAGCTCGACGGCGTTGATGCCGAGGTCGCGCAGGTAGGGCAACTTGGCGATCGCGCCAGCAAGATCGCCGGGCCGATCGCGGTAGATGTCGTTGAAGGTGCCGATATGCAACTCGTAGATCACGAGTTCGTTCCAGGGCGGCATGCGGAAGTCGGAGTCGTGTGCCCAATCGAAATCGGCACTGTAGACGACGCTATTGCCAGTATCGGTGCTAATCTCGCGGGCGTAGGGGTCGAGCCGCCAGAACGTTTGGGTTTCCGTGGTAATGACGTAACGGTATTCGTGATTGGGTTCCACACCATCAATATCGGCAGACCAATAGCCATTGCCTTCACTTGCGAGAGGAGTGGCGTTTGGCGTCCAATCATTGAAGGTGCCTACGACGGAGACCTGTTTGGCGTGCGGTGCCCAAACGCGAAAGGCAAAGCCTCCGGGATACGGGATGAGACCCATACCGGCACGACAGGAGGGAGCGATCGTGGCTATCATCTAACTCCTCGTGTGTTCTACGCCAGACTCGGATGGCCGAGGGCAAACGCAAAAAGGTCCGAAGCGAACAAAACCTGTAGTGGCGATTGCACTGTTTTATGATCGTATCTACTGCTCAATCGAGGTTTGTGCGAGTAGAACGTGCGTAGAGATCTTTATTATAGCAGTTATTGTGCATATTATACAACAACTTTTATTTAACCTCGTTTTCTGGCATAATAACACCTGCTCAACAATCATTGAGAGGCTTTTTTGTTATAACGCAAAAAAGCCTCTCGTAGGTTTTGCACAGCTCTCGCAGGTTTCTTGCGAGGCGAGCATACCGCTTTAAGCGATCGCCTGCTGCACGCGCACCGCCGCATCCGCAACAGTATCGGCTTTCGCAGCACAGACCAGCGCCAGCGTCAGCAAGCCAGTCAGCGCATCCTCGGCTGGCCCAAGGCGGTACTCACTACCGAAGCGTTGTGCAATACATTCGCGCAGCAACGCCGATTGGCGGGCCAAGCCGCCCGTCAGCACCAGGCGTTTCCAGTCCTGCGTGGGCGCGAGGCGCAGCGCCGCCCCGTAATAATTCTCGGCCATCTGGCGGAACGCCGCACGGAACAGCCCACCCGCGTTCAGGTTAGCCTCGTTGATGTGCTCGATCGAGCCATGCGCCTGCCCGCCAGCGCCGAAGAAGGACAGGTTAATGCGCAGATCGCTATCCGGCGCTGCTTCGGCAGCCTTCAGCAGATAGTCCCAGGGGTTATCGATCGGCGTGTTGTTGGCGTTGGCGAGTTCGGTGAGCAGCGCCACCAGCAGGTTCAGGGCGCGCCCGGCGGGCAGGCCCACTAAGGTCGTCAGAAACTGCTGATCGAAGAATGGGCGCGTCTGGATGCCGCCCTGCCCGGGTTGCGCGCGCAGCAGGCTGACCTGCGAGCCAGTTGAGATGTTGATCGACAGTTCGCCCTCGGCGAGGCCCGCGCCGATCAGCGAGCACTGCGCATCACCCACCGCACGGTAGCAGGGGATAGCCTGCCCGTCGATGTGGTAGATGCCCGCAGGCTTGGTCAGTGGCTCGATCTGCGGCCAGGCGAGTTGATCGAGGCCAAGGCGCCGCAGCGCTTCCTGATGCCATGTTCCGTGCCGCACATCGAGCGCTCCGGTTGCCGCCGCGTTCGTCAAGTCAACGCCAGGGGCGGCGCCCGTCAGGCGCATCAACACAAAATCGGCCATGGTGAGCGGGATAGCGCCCTTGAGGCGCTCGGCATCCGGCTGCTCGCTCAGCCAGAACAGCGAGGCGATCGGCAGGCCCGGGCGCAGTTCGTTGCCGAGTTCTTCGCGCACCTGTGGGCCAAGGCGTTCGCATAACACGTCGAAGTAGGTGCCAGCGCCGGATGGGTGTGGCTCCAGCACGCGCTGGTCCAGCCAGGTGATCGCCTGGCTCAGCACTTCGCCCGCCTGATTCACCAATAGCACGCTGTGCATTTGGGTCGAGAGGACGATACCTTGGCAGGCGGGCGCATACGGCAGCAGCGCTTGGATCGCTTCCTGAAAGGCAGCGACGACCGCTTCCGGCGACACTTCGTAGTGTTTGGCTGGCAGGTCGGTCAGGGGCGCGGGAAAAGGCACGCGCTGAATATGATCGAGTCGTAGCTGTTCAAGATCGAGCACCGCTCCCTTGATAAAGGTTGTGCCCAGATCGATCCCAAGGAAAGTCATGCGTGAACTCCCGTGATTAGAGCGGCGCGTCGCTTCTGTTCGGTCTGCATCGGTCGAATATGGTGTTTTCGGCCTTGTAAACAGTAGTGGGCGAGTATAGCACATTGCAGCCAGAGGGCAAGAAGGGTTTCACAGATGTTTTGTATCCACAGATTTCACAGATTATTGTTGTCAATTCACTAGGCCACCTAGTCATACCGAATCCGGTTGGATAGTTGTAATAACAAACCAGTTGTAGCCTGCGGCAGCAAGGTACTTTCCGCTTTATGTGATGTTGAGGCGCTGCTATGCGCAGCGCCTCAACATCACTTGCGGTGGTAATGCTCGTATCTGTTGAAAAGCAGAATCGCGTCGTTCATCCAGCACCCTTCTTTGTGCAAGTGAATACCCGGATTTGGTATCACCCAGTCACCTTGTCACCTTGTCTTGAGCGTCACCTTGTCTTGAACATCACCCAGTCACTCAAGCACTCGCAGGATAGTGTACAATTGAGAGAGTGTAATCTGCACCGAACGCGTTTCCAGCACGCCGACCTCCTCCCTCTCAATAACGCCACTTCATAGCGTGCAACGATTATGTCATATTCCGACACAGCTGTAGAGATGCGGTCCCACGATGGAGTAGATCAACGTGGATCAATTATTTCAGCGCTACGGAGATGATCTTTACCGTCTAGCCTTGTTGCTGGCTGCCGACGAACAACAGGCCGAACAGGCACTTTTGGCAACCGCACACTCTGCGCTCAACGCCACCTCGGAGCTAGGCGAGCTTGAGCTCGCGCTGATGCTGCTACAAGCGCTGCCCGCTGAACGACAGCGGTGGCGGCGCTCCAAACGACCCACGTGGGTCGGCATGGCGGATATCAAGCCCGAACAGCGCCCCCTGCTCGAAGCGCTCGCCGCGCTGCCCCGTGCGCAACGGCTGGTGCTTGGGCTGACGCTGCTCCGCACATTCGAAGTGAACGAAGTCGCGCCACTGCTGGATGATAACCAGGTCACGGCCCAAACGCACTATCGCGATGCGCTGGTGGCTCTGCTGCCGCACAGCAGCGCCGATCTGCACCCCGATGACCTGATCGGCGACGAACTGCCCCAGGCGTGCCGCACCACACGGGCCGCGCTGATGTCGGGCGTGGCGCGCACCCACGCCGATGCCGATGTGCGCGGGCATCTCGCGCTCTGCGCCAATTGCCGCGAGTTCGAGCGCAACTGGCAGATACTCACCACCGAGGTCGAGCAGGTGTTGCGCAACGCCCTGCGCGAGCGTCGGCTGCCGCAGCGCCTGATCACTCAGTTCCACCACCCCGAACTGTTGCGCCCCGCTTGGCACTCCAACCCGACAGTGCGGATGATACTGGCGACGCTGATCGTGTTGGCGATCATCGCAGCGCTGATGTTCCCCTACGGGCGGCAGGGGCAAGCCACACCCGTTCAGCAGAGCACCAACACTGCGCCAACCGATCTCACTGCGCTGCTTGAGCGTGCGCAGCAGCAACTGTATCAGTTGACCCCCGGCGAGGGCGTGTGGCATGGGCGCTACAGCATCCAGTGGTGGTTCCCAAGCGGCAGCCAAGCTATGCTCGATGGCAACCTCTGGCTGGAGCCATCCACTGGGCGCCACCGCATCCAGTTGGTGCATAGCAGTGGCGGCGGTCCCTACGAGTTCGAGCTAGGCGATGGCACAGGTACGATCTGGTACGCGATCAACTCCGCCTATGCCCCCTCGATCTTCCCATTCAGCTACGACCGCCGCCTGACCATGGCAAGCATCGATAGCATGACCGAGCAACAACAAGAGATGCTGCAGGCTCGTTTAGCATCGGGGCCGTGGGCGTTGCCCGCAATCTACTTGCGTCAGGCGCTCGCCGCCGATGATCTGCGGCTGTGGGGCCGCCAACGCAACGAGAACGGCAGCATGAACAGCCTGATCAGCTTTGTGAGCCACAGCCCACTCGATATGCCCGTGGGCGCACAAGATGCGGATGTGGGCGAACTCGAGATTCTGCTTACGGTTGACGAGAACACAGGGCGATTACAAGAGATTCGCGAACTGTACGGGCCATCGGGCACCGAACAGGTGATCCGCTCGGTATGGCGCATTGAGGAGGAGGGCTGGCTGCCAGCGCCGGATCTCTCGCTCTTCAACATTGGGCAGGCTTGGAACGGCACCGGCACATTTGACCCATTGGAGGAACGTTCGCATCCACAAGTGCCGCTGCAGGGCATCTGGCACCTCAGCAATGTGGCGCAATTGCCCCTGCAAGAGATCGTGTATCTGCCAATGTTTAGGCAAGCGCCACCCGGCACCGATAGCGCGCTGTTACTGCAACCCAATGCCCCAAGTGACGATCTCTCACTCCATCGTGGCGCGCCGCTATGGCGTTACATGGGCGAAGGCCGCCAAGTGGAGTTGCTCACTGGTGTCGAAATCCCCTCGATCTCCGTAGTGTTCGAATTCGAAGAAACCCTTCGCGTCGGCGAGTGGGATGTTGCGCTGATGCCGCAGCGGCCAAACACCTATTGGGCGCGAATCACACCACTCAAGGAAAACTTCATCGGCAGCAGTTGGCTGCACACCCGTGGCTATAGCCGAGACGAGGTGCTAGAGCTTATCGAAACGCTCGGGCCGATCTCGCTCCAATCGATTATGTCGCAGGTGCAGATGTTCAGTGATCGGCAGCCCCGCACACCCGTGTTCGATGCGGTGATCCAAGCGCTCGATACGCCCGACTATCAGCCCGATAAGACGTACCATCTGCTCGAACAGCGCGGGTATCGTCTACACGAGCCGCAGCCCGACCTCGCTCCGTTCCAAGTTTCCCACAACTTCGGTTACGAAGCGCTGATGCAGCACGAAGTTTGGGTGCATCCCGATCAACAGTTCAGCGACCAACTCCGCTCGCTCACGGGCCAACTGCTGTTGTTGGAAGAGGTGATAGACCAACAGCACATCCAATACTCCTCTGAAATGGATGCATACGGTGTAACGGCGATCACCAGCCGCTTTAAGCCCACCCCCCAGATCGAGTGGCAGGAACTGCTCTTGCGGATGCTGTACTGTGGGCCTGCCGAATTGCAGGAGCGAGCGGATGGCGGTCAAACGCTCCGGCTTATCGAGAGCAATTGGCAGTTCCAATCGTGCATGCGACCACTCTACCCCTTGCAACTGAATCGTCAACGTGTCGTGATGATGAGCATGGACAATCAGCCGTCGCTCCCCAAGCTCGATGATGTCGCCGATAGGCCGCTGAGCATCTGGGCTGATCTGAATGCGGAAGGCCGACTTGAGCGGATCGAGGTTCGGGCGGGCGAGCAGCGCGACGATCTCCTGCTCGAATCGTGGGAGATCATCACCAACGAGTGGGTTGCGCCCGATGAAGTGCCCGCTAACGCGTTTAGCCCAGAGATACCATCTGCCACCTTCAATTGGAGCTCAGAGGAGGAGGTGCAAGCACATACGATGGTGCTCACCGATGCGATCCGATTGACTCAGGGCACGCTCTACGGTCTGCCGAGCGAGATCATCAGTGATACCACTATCTTCACTACCACCTTATTGGAGATTAGTGAGTATCACTCCATGATGCTCCAGACATATGAGCTCACGAACGACACAGAACGTTATACCGTGTATATCACTCAAGGGCCGTACAGGGTTGTCAATGGCTATCTACGGCTCCAAAGCATCACCACAAAGACACAATCGATCACGCTTCAGTTTGGCGGTCGCGACGTACAGGCGTGGCAGATCCTCTTCGGAACACCTCAGACTGTGATCGAGATGAACGACACGATGTTTATCATCGCTAGCCCGCCCGAGCTCGTGCAACCGATTCTCGACGCATTGCAACTGCTGGAAGTGCCAGAATGACAACAGATGTGTTTGCGTATATCGAAGCCCAGCGCGAGCGCGCGATCGAGCGCCTGCTGGACTATCTGCGTCACCCGAGCATTAGTGCGCACGGCATTGGCATGGGCGAAGTGGCTGATCTACTGCTCGCGCACCTGAAGGGCTTGGGGATGGAGGCGCAGTTGCTGCCCACACCCGGCTGGCCGATGGTCTTTGCGCAGCGCAACGATGTGCCCGGCGCGCCCACAGTGCTGCTTTACGGCCACTACGATGTGCAGCCCGCCGAACCGCTCGATGCCTGGGTTTCGCCGCCGTTCGAGCCAACCATCCGCGATGGGCGCATCTTCGCCCGTGGCGCAGGCGACAACAAAGGCCAACATTTCGCGCAGTTATTAGCGCTCGAAGCGCTGCTGACCTGTCACGGGCGGCTGCCCTGCAACGTGAAGATTCTGCTCGAAGGCGAGGAGGAAGTCGGCAGCCCACACATCGCCGATCTGGTGCAACAGCAGCGTGCACTGCTGCAAGCCGACCTGGTGATCAGCGCCGACGGCCCGATTCACGAGAGCGGCCTGCCCTGCATCCTGTTCGGCGTGCGGGGCGTGGCCTCGTTCGAGTTGCGTGCGCAGGGAGCCAACCGCGACCTGCACTCCGGCAACTTCGGCGGCGTCGCGCCCAACCCGATCTGGACGCTGGTGCATCTGCTGGCAACGATGAAAGACGCGCAGGGGCGCATCACCATCGACGGCTTCTACGACGACGTGCAGCCACTCAGCGAGCGCGAGCAGCAGGCGCTCGCCGCGCTCCCGCTCGACCTTGCGCGCGTCATGGGCGAGCTTGGCCTCACCACGCTCGATCAGCCAACCGAGCGCCCCTACTTCGAGCGGTTGGCCGCCTGGCCGACGCTGACCATCAACGGGCTGCACGGCGGCTACGATGGCCCCGGCTCCAAGACCGTGCTGCCCAGCCGCGCCGTGGCGAAATGTGATATCCGGCTGGTGGCGAATCAACGCCTCGACGATATCTTCGCCAAAGTCGAAGCGCATGTGCGCCGCCACGCACCCGAGGTAGAAGTGGTGCGACAGGGCGGCATGCAGCCCTCCAAAACCCCGCTCGATTCACCCTTCGCCGCGCCCATCCAACAAGCCATTGAAGCCGCGCAGGGCGTTGCGCCGCTGCTTGTGCCAGCGATGGGCGGCAGTCTGCCCGGTTACGTCTGGACCGAGCTATTGGGCGCGCCGGCGTTTGTGGTGCCCTACGCCAACGCCGACGAGGCCAACCACGCGCCGAACGAGAACATCGAGGTCGAGCGGTTTATCGCGGGCATCAAAACGGGAGCCGCCATTCTGCTCCAGCTTGGCGCGCTGCATCAGCCCGCGCCCTACCCCACGCCAGCGGGGTCGGAGTTTGTGCAAGCGCAATTGTGGTGATGTAGCGGTGCTGCTGATCGGGTTGGGATGGTGGTGGTGGCGTAGAAGGTTGAAGCGCTGAAGTGAGCGAGCATATGCACACATCCGATTTCACTCCCCCACGGCGCTCACCAAAGTGGAGCATGGGTTGTGTCACACTATTACTCGTGGGTTGCTGCGCCTGGGGAGCCTTCGGTATCATTTTCTTTGAGCCATTTATACCTTGGATGGCTAATATCCTCACTTCGGTGCATGGCAAAGCCGAGGTGATCGCCCCTGCCCAGTGGCGTCCAGGTGGACGTCTTTCGCCCGATGGTCGTTATATGAGCATGGGAAGGTATCGAAACGGCGAATTTGAGCGCATGATCTGGAATCTAGAGACGGGTGAAACATATCCTTTAAATGCAAGGGGCTCACTTTGCTGGCTTGATAATGAACATTTTCTGCTTGAACATGTGTCACGTTACTACATTGTTCAGGCTAAAGGAGCGCTGATCGAGCCAGCAACCTATACCATTGTCCAAAAGCAGTTGCCTGGACCCGAAGGCTTACACGAACTTCGCAAGCGATGGCAGCAAGTAGAACAGATCTATGTCGTAACAAACTTTCAGAATCCTGGCTATATGGTAGTAACAGTAAATAATGGACAAAACGATGTGTATCGGGATTTTGGCGGCAATAATGATGTACAAAATGAAATTATTGCAACATTACTTCAGGATCTCGCCTATATACATGTGATTGAGAGCGTGTTTAAGAATTATGCGTATTATGATGATGATCAAGCCAACGGAGCATTC
>CALKHR010000197.1 GCA_937988885.1 uncultured Roseiflexaceae bacterium
TGTTGGGCGATTCGATGCGGCAGGTGTGGACGCTGCGCCGTATGGTGAGCATGCTCGGTGAGGGTGAGGGCACTGAGTTGGTGCTGACCCGCATGGCTAAGACCCGTAGTAACGCTGAATTTCTCACTACTTTGAATAAGAGTGGGTAGTGTTGGTTTTGCGTGGTGGTTGCTCCTTTCAAAGAGTGCAGTTTTTGCGTAACTTATTTTCAAACTTCTTCGTATAATCTTGCAGTGAGGCTTTTGCCTGCATGGATTATGGCTCTGCAGGAGTGCGAGGTTTGAGTTGAGCTCTCAGGCCCGTTTGGCGCCTCGGAATACGGTAGCTCATTGATATCTGCTAATTTGAAGGAGCACAGCCAATTATGCAATGCCCTCAATGTAATGCGCAGCTTGCGCCTAATGCTCGTTTCTGCACTTCTTGTGGTACGCCAGTCGCTGCTCCGCAGCCTGCGTCGACCTCTGATTATGAGCCGGATGGGGCTTATAGCAGCAGGCCAGGTGAGCGGATCGATTTGCCTGAACCCGTGGTAGCTCAGAAAGGTGAGGGCTACAGTGGTATCGATTACCAGATCGTAGGCACGACCTTGCAGGCAGTGATTGTGCAGCTCGAGCCCGGCCAGACCATCTATTCGGAATCGGGCGGTATGTCGTGGATGAGCGGCAATATTACGTACAACACCACGACGGGCGGCGGTGGCTTGGGCGGTATGTTTAAGCGTGTGATCTCTGGTGAGTCGCTGTTTGTGGTCGATTACACCTGCAACGCTGGCACGGGTTTGGTTGCATTCGCAAGCGAGTTCCCCGGCAAGATTATCCCGCTGCATTTGGGCCCTGGCCAAGAGGTGATCGCGCAGAAGGATTCGTTTATGTGCGCCGAGAAGTCGGTGCAGATGACGGTCCACTTCCGGCGCAAGTTGGGTGCGGGCTTCTTTGGTGGCGAGGGCTTCATCTTGCAGAAGTTGACTGGCCCCGGCGTGGCGTTTGTCGAGTTGGACGGTGAGATCGTCGAGTATACCTTGGAGGCTGGTCAGGTCTTGAAGGTCGATACTGGACACGTGGCGATGTTTGAGCCCACCGTCGATTTCGATATTGAGATGGTGCGCGGCTTTAAGAACATTCTGTTCGGTGGCGAGGGCTTGTTCCTGGCAACGCTGCGCGGCCCTGGCCGTGTGTGGCTGCAGACCATGCCTGCTATGAAGTTGGCGAAGCGCCTGGCTACATACTTGCCCACATCGAGCAGCGGCAATAGCGGTGGCACCAACATTAACTTGGGGAGCTTGTTCGGCGGCGAGTAGTTCACGGTTGTGTGAGCGTATACGGGTGGCCAACCCTTCGTTGGTCGCCCGTTTTTGTTCGGGTTTTATGTTCAGTTTCGTAACAATCGTAGGCGAGGGGACTTCTTTGGCAGCGTGCTTATGGTACAATAGCCCTTGATAGTGCCTAGACGATTGTTTTAACGCATCAGGAGCACTCTACGTATGTCTGCACTTTCAAAGTTTGAGTCGTTCATGGAGCAGATGGTCGAGGGATCGGTAGCACGGCTGTTCCGCAGTCCGGTGCAACCCGCCGAGATTGCGAAGCGGCTTGAGCGAGCAATGGAGACCCAGCAGACGATCAGCGTGCGCCGCGTGATTGTGCCGAATGCGTATCGGGTGTTTCTCAACCCGCTGGATTTCAAGGCATTTGCGCCTATTCGCGTGGAGATGGAGCGCGAAATGGCGACGTACCTGGAGGAATTAGCGCAGGAGCGCAACTTCACGATGTTGGAGCATCCTCGCGTGCAGTTGGATGAGGATGCCGATGTTCCTCGTCGCAGTATCCAGGTGATCGCCGAGATGTCGAGTTCTGCTCCGGTGATGGGCAGCGATCGTACGCAGGTGTTTCAGCCAACTGCTTCGATGCAACAGCCGAGCCAGCCCCGTGCGCGCTTGCTGCTGGTGGCGAACGGTAGCGCGCATGTGATCCCGCTGGAGAGCACGACGTTGACGATCGGTCGAGGCTTGAATAACGATATTATCCTTGAAGATACACGAGTCTCGCGGCACCACGCGGAGTTGCGCTACCAGGGTCGGCGCTTTTGGGTGAGCGATAGTGGCTCAACCAATGGCACCTTTGTGAACGATGAGGCTATTGATGAGTGCGCGCTGCGCGATGGCGATATCATCTCGCTAGGCGGCTTGGAGCTGACTTTTAAGGAGAGTTAGGCCGTAGTGGTCGGTGTGTTCTGTATCCTGCTTAGCAATGTGGCGCTATAAATTATGCCCGATTTGATTAGCCCCTCTGTGAATATCATCATTTTACTGCTGCGCGTCGCGGTGGTCCTGCTGCTCTACTTCTTCTTGTGGCAAGTGTTGCGCTACGTCATGCGCGATCTGCAAACAGGTGGCTCCCATACGAGCGGTGCGTCGAGCAGTCCGTACGGTCAACTCGTGGTGGTGCGCGCCGGGCAGAGCGGCGTGACGGTGGGGAAGACGTTCCCGCTCGGCCCTAGTACGATTATTGGCCGTAGTTTGGAGAATTGCGAGATCGCGCTGAACGATTCGTTTTTGTCGGCTCAGCATGCGCGGTTGGAGTTGCAGGGCGATATTTGGGTGCTGGAGGACTTGCGCAGCACCAATGGCACCTTCTTGAACGATATGGAAGTGCGCGATTCGGCGATCGTCGAGAACGGTGATATCATTCGCGTTGGCCGCGTTGAGTTACGTGTGATGATTTAGAAATACGATGTGTGTGCCCAACGGTCAACCGCTCGTGCGGCTTTCTTGGCTTGCTGCTGATTAGAATGCGCTTGGTGTGTTTGCAAGCCTAGTTGTTCTGTGATATACTCTCGGAAAGATCGGCCTATTCCGCATAACTTCAGTAATTTATTCAGTTACCTGCTGTTTGGCCGCCGCGATCGACTATACCACTGAAGCGAAGGAGCTTTTGCCATGCTCGCGAATTATGCGTTCATTGGTTTGTTTTTCGTGGCCGCTGCAACCTTCCCAATCCTCCCGCTGATTGCTGCTCGTTTCCTCCGCCCGGATCGCCCTACTGATATTAAACTCGATACGTATGAATGTGGCCTTGAGGCCATTGGCGATATTTGGGTACAGTTCAAGGTGCAATATTACCTCTACGCCTTGGCCTTTGTAATCTTCGATATCGAGGTAATATTCCTTTACCCTTGGGCCGTGGCTTACAATCAGCTTGGGTTGTTTGCATTGGTCGAGATGGCTATTTTCCTCCTTATTTTGGTCTGTGGCTTGGTGTACGCTTGGAAGAAGGGCGCACTAGAGTGGGTCTAACATACTGGTTGCTTCGGCAGGTGTGTTTGCGCTCGATTTGCTGGTCCCTAACAAATAGGTGTAACGATGTCTGATGACCAGACTCTTCAGCTTGATCTCGAAAAGCAGGGTGTGTTTATCTCGACGATCAACCGCTTCTACAATTGGGGGCGGCGCTCCTCGGTGTGGCCGATGGCGTTTGGCCTGGCCTGCTGCGCGATCGAGATGATGGCGACTGGCTTCTCTCGCTACGATATCGCTCGTTTCGGCTCGGAGATGTTTCGGGCTTCGCCGCGCCAAGCCGACCTGATGATCGTGGCTGGCACGGTGACGAAGAAGATGGCTCCGCAGGTGGTGCGGTTGTACAATCAGATGCCCGAGCCACGCTACGTGATCTCGATGGGCGCGTGCGCGACATCCGGCGGGCCGTTCCGCGATGGCTACAATGTGTTGCGCGGCATCGACCTGTTTGTGCCGGTGGACGTGTACATCCCTGGTTGCCCGCCCCGTCCCGAAGCCCTGCTCCACGCGCTGATGACGCTCCAAGCTCAGATCGACGATCAGAAGCTGAATCGGGTGCGCTGGTACAGCAAGCGCGAGGCCGAAGATTTCCCGGTGCCGACCTTCGGCAAGCACGGCCTGGAGCTGAACGGGCGGCTGGTGGACCCGGTGGGTGGTTTGCCGCTGGTGAGCCCATACCGCTCGCCTGTCCATGGCGAGCAGCGCAGCGGCCAGCTCGAGCACCCCGAGGTTGTGCGCCAGTTCCCGATTATGGACGATACGGTGGAACGCGTCAGCCCCACCAAGGCGGTTGGGATCGCGCCCGAGATTGCTGCCGATGATTTGAAGCGTAAGACGGAGGACAACGGTGCCTAACTTGTCGAGCGCTGAATTGAAGGAACTGCTCGAGCGCGAACTGCCAGGAGTATTGCAGCCCACGCGCCCCCGTACGCAGCCCGCCGAGGCAACCGCCAGCGCCGAGCCAGCCCGCAAGCCCCGCAAGGGCGAGGAAGGCCCGGTGGATCTGCTCGCGACCGACGATGCGGTGGTAGCGGCGGATCGGTTGGTGGATGTGGCGCTGTTCCTACGCGATAAGATGGGGTACACGTATTTGTCGAATATCACGGCCACCGATTACCTCGCCGATGGGGTGATCGAGATGGTGTACCACTTCTATTCGCTCGAAGGCGGCGGCCCGGCGGTGATCAAGGTGCGGGTGCCGCGCGATGCGGCGGAGGTGCCTTCGTTGACACCCCATTGGCCCGGTGCCAATTTACAAGAGCGTGAAGCCTTCGACCTCTTCGGTGTGCGTTTCCCTGGGCATCCTTTTCTGGAGCGCATTTATATGTGGGATGAGTTCGAGGGCCACCCGATGCGTCGGGATTTCCCCAAACAGGGCGATAAGTATTTGAGCGACGACGACGAAGTTTAGCGTTGCGGTGGTGCGCTGCGCCAAGACATAGAGCTGAATGCTATGCTAAAAACCGAGGAACTCCAGATCAATATCGGTCCACAGCATCCTTCGACCCACGGCGTGTTCCGTATGATTGTGACCGTCGATGGCGAGACGGTGATCGATCTGAAGCCTGTGTTCGGCTACCTGCACCGGAATCACGAGCAGTTGGCCGAGGTTTCGACGTATATTCAGTCGATGCCCTACACTGACCGCCTCGATTACTTCAATTCGATGGCGAACAACTTCGGCTTGGCACTCGCGGTGGAGAAGTTGGCCGGGATCGAGGTGCCGCAACGTGCCAACTACATCCGTGTGCTGATGTGCGAGCTGACTCGCATCCTCAACCATGCGGCGGCGGTCGGCTTTATGATCAACGATATGGGTGCGTGGCAGACGCCGCTGGTGTTCGCTGGGCGCGAGCGCGAGAAGATCCTCGATCTGTTTGAGATGGCGAGCGGCGCGCGGATGATGTGCAACTACTTCCGCTTCGGTGGGGTGGTGCGCGACCTGCCGCCTGAGTTTATGCCGCTGCTGAAGCAGTTGATGCAGGGCTTGCCCGCCTTCTTCGATGAGTTCGAGCGGTTACTGCGCGAGAACGAGATCTTGCGGCTACGCTCGGAGGGCGTCGGCATTCTGCCGAAGGAAGTGGCGCTCTCGTACAGTGTGACGGGGCCGTTGCTGCGTGGCTCGGGCGTTCCCTACGATGTTCGGCGCGCCGAGCCGTACAGTGTGTACGATGAACTTGATTTCGATATTCCTGTCGGCTCGATCGGTGATGTGTACGACCGCTTCCTGGTGCGTATCGCTGAGATGCGCCAGAGTTACCGTATTTTGCAGCAGGTGATCGAGCGACTGCCCGATACGACTGGCGGGCATATCAATCCCTCGATGGCGAGCATTGGGCGTCAGAAGGCCCTGCGCCCGCCTCCCGGCGATGTGTACGCACGTGTCGAGACGCCGAAGGGCGAGTTGGGCTTCTACTTGGTGAGCAATGGCACCGCACGGCCCTACCGCTACAAGGTGCGTGCGCCCTCGTTCGTGAATCTGACGCCGCTCGGCGATATGTGCCGTGGGCATAAAGTCGCCGATGTGGTGGTGATTTTGGGCAGTATCGACATCGTGATGGGTGAAGTTGATCGGTGATACGGCGTAGGTTGCGGCGATGCGAGGATACGCTGGCAATCTGCGAAGGGTAGACATATGACGGCTGAGACTCCGCGTACCAGTAACGTATTTGTCGTTGATCGAGGCGAGCCGAAGCTGCGTGGCGGCCAGGGTTTGCTTGCGGGCCTCGGTGTGGTGATCCGTCACTTCGGTAAGGCGTTTACCAAGAAGATCGAGAGCCCTGCCGAGAGCAGCGGCCTTTTTACTGTGCAGTATCCCGAGGAACGGCTGGCGATGCCTGAGGCATACCGCAACTTCCCGATCCTCCTCTACGATGACCAAACCGGCCATGAGCTGTGTACGTCGTGTTTCCAGTGCGAGCGGATCTGCCCGCCGCAGGTGATCCACATGACGCAGGCCAGCGATCCGACGACTGGCAAGCCGGTTCCGGCAGTGGCCGAGTTTATCATCGAGTACGACGCCTGTATGAGCTGCGGCTTGTGCGCCGAGGTCTGCCCGTTCGATGCGATCAAGATGGATCACGAGTTCGAGCTATCTAACGCCGATCATAGCACGATGACGGTGAATAAAGCTGGCCTCGATCGCCCGATCTCGTACTACGAGTCGATCGCGCCAACGATGTGGGCCGAGGTGCGCGACGGTGCGATGAAGAAGCTGCAGGGCAATATGAAGCGGCGCTCCGGCGATATCGGCATTGCGCCACCGATGAAAGGTAAGGTGCAGACGAGCGCACCAGCACCTGCCGCAGCGAAGCCCGCCGCTCCCGCAGCGCCAGCCAAGCCAGTGGCAGCGGTCGGCGCGAATATGTCGGACGAGAAGAAGGCGCGTCTGGAGGCGATCCGCGCGGCGAAGGCGGCGCAGGCCGCACAGTCGGGTGGCGCAACACCCGAAGTTGCCGCTCCCGAGGCGTCAGCCAAGCCCGTTGCAGCAGTCGGCGCGAATATGTCGGACGAGAAGAAGGCGCGTCTGGAGGCGATTCGCGCGGCGAAGGCGGCAGCAAAGGCGGCACAGGAGGGTGGCACAGCGCCCGAAGCCCCTGCGCCGGAGGCAGCCGCGCCAGCGCCCGAAGCGCCAGCTAAGCCGATGGCGGCGATCGGCTCGAACATGTCGGACGAGAAGAAGGCGCGTCTGGAGGCGATTCGCGCGGCGAAGGCGGCAGCAAAGGCGGCACAGGAGGGTGGCGCAGCGCCAGAAGCTCCTGCACCGGAGGCAGCCGCACCAGAGACCGCAGCGCCGGAGGCAGCCGCGCCAGCGCCCGAAGCACCAGCTAAGCCGGTGGCGGCGATCGGCTCGAATATGTCGGAGGAGAAGAGGGCGCGTCTGGAGGCGATCCGCGCAGCGAAGGCTGCCGCCAAGCGCGAAGCGTCCAACGACGAGTCGTAGGTCGCTGTCGGTTCCTACCATTCCGAATGATGTATCACGCATCTGTGTAATGCAGATCGGGGTTGCTAGCTATGGTCGAAATTGTGCGCTATCTGCTCGGCGGCTGGCTCGCCGACTGGCTCATCTATCTGATCGCCTATATCATCGTCACGACCATTCTGCTCATCGTGGCGCCGCTGACCATGATGATGCAGGTCTGGTTCGAGCGGCGAGCGGTGGCGCGTATGCAGGATCGGCTCGGGCCAAACCGCGTCGGTCCGGCGGGTCTGCTGCAGTCGATCGCCGATGGCGTGAAGATGTTCACCAAAGAGGATATCGTGCCCCGTGCGGCGGATCGCTGGGTGCATCTGCTGGCCCCGGTGATTGCGGTGGCGCCAGTGATGTTTATGCTGGCGGTGATCCCGTGGGGTCGCGGTGTGGTGCCCGCCACGATCAATGTCTCGGTGCTGTTTGTGGTGGCGGTTTCGTCGGTCTCGGCGGTGGGCCTGATGATGGCGGGCTGGGGCTCCAACAACAAGTTTGCGTTGTTGGGCGCGATGCGAGCCGTGGCGCAGATGGTGTCGTACGAGATCCCGGCGGTGATGGCGCTGGTGGGTGTGGTGCTGCTGACGGGCACGATGTCGATGGCGGTCTACCCCGAGCTCCAGAGCGGCATCCCGATCATGGGCGATACGCTGAGCAAGTACGGTGTGCCCGACCTGGGCCTGGGCTGGTTCATCTTCACGCCTGTGGGCTTCGTGGGCTTTATCCTGTTTTACATCGCGGTGCTCGCCGAGGGTGAGCGCACGCCGTTCGATATCCCCGAGGCAGATTCCGAGATTGTGGCTGGCTACATGACCGAATACAGCGGCATGAAGTTCGCGGTGTTCTATCTGGGCCAGTTCGTGCTGAACTACGCGCTCTCGATGATCGCGGCGATCGCCTTCTTGGGCGGTTGGCAAGGCCCCGGCGTGGGCCTGCTGGTGGCGACGGGCGAGCCGTTCCTGGTCTTCTTGGGCAGCGCGTTGTCGGTGCTGTACCTGATGATCAAGGCGTGGTTCCTATTCTTCGTGATGATCTGGCTGCGCGGAGCCTTCCCTCGTTTGCGCGTCGATCAACTGATGGGTTTCGCCTGGAAGTTTCTGTTGCCGATGGCGCTGGTGAATATCTTCAGCATTGCGATATGGGTCTCGATCCTGAATTGGGGCTCGGCTCAGGGCTTGTGGTTCCTCGATGACCTGGAGTTGTGGATGCGCCAGTTGATCGCCTTCGTTGTCACGGCGCTGATCAATGGGTTGGCCTACTACGGGTTGTTGCAGTTGAACGCCCGACCGAAGGGCTTAACCGGGGCGGATCTGGCGGAGGAGCAGGCGTTTGGTACGATTGGCCTGCCTCAGCGTTAGCAGATGAGTGTGGTGCCTTCGTGGCATGAATCCATAGGAAAGAGCTATGAACCTGCTGATTATGATCATTTTTCTGCTGATTAGCGCGCTGATCTTGGGTTCGGCGCTAGCAGTGGTGATGGTCAAAAACCTGATTCATTCGGCGCTGTGGCTGATCGCCACGTTCTTCGGCGTGGGCGCACTCTATCTGCTGATGGAAGCCGAGTTTATCGCGGTTGTGCAGGTGTTGGTGTATGTTGGCGCGATCTCGATTTTGATCCTGTTCGCGATTATGCTGACGCGCCATGTGACGGGCGAGAACGAACGACAGTTGTATCAGCGATGGTGGGTGGCGTTGCTGGTTGCGGCGGGCTTATTCGGCTTATTGCTGGTGCCTACGCTGCGCAACTACACTTGGCAGACGCTGGTACCGCAGGAGGGCGGTTCCTCTGGCATTGCCTCGGCGCAGGAGCTTGGCCGCGCGTTTATGAGCGAGTACCTGCTGCCGTTCGAGTTGGCCTCGGTGTTGTTGCTGGTGGCGCTGATCGGTGCGATCGTGATCGCGTTCGAGGAGCGCAGCCGCCGCCGCCGCGTGCTCACGCTCGCCGAGGAAGTCGCGCTCCGACAAAAGCAACGTGAACAGGCTGAGGCTCAAGCGCAGACGGTAGAGTCGGCGCCTTCTGCAACGCCTGAATCGTAAGCTCGGCACAACTTCGCCTCCATTTCAGCACATGACATAATGGGGTTTGTATGACAACGATGGTCGATTCGGTGCCACTCCCGTGGGTGTTGATTGTGGCAGCAGGGCTGTTTTGCATCGGGTTGTTCGGGGCACTTTCGCGCCGTAATCTGGTCGGCATCCTGTTGGGTGTCGAGTTGATGCTGAACTCCGTGAACATCAATCTGGTCGCGTTCTGGCGCTACCTAGAGCCAAATTTGGTGGCTGGCCAGGTGTTTGCGCTGTTCGTGATCACGGTGGCGGCTGCCGAGGCGGCGGTGGGTTTGGCAATGATTATTGCGATCTATCGCACTCGCCTCACGGTGAACGCAGACGAGATCGATACGCTGAAGGGCTAGATGTGAGAAGGTGAGCGGTGAGCGGGTGGCAAGCGCCTTGTTGCCCTTCGTCGGTTCCCTTTCCACGATTTTGAGGCTGTCATGGGCATGTTTCTTCTCTACGCTTGGCTAATTCCGGCGCTGCCGTTGTTGGCATGTGTGCTGATTACCCTGACACCAATTCGCCAGAACAAATCGGCCAGTGGCTGGTTGGCGATCCTGCTAATGGCCGCTGCCACCGTGGTGGCGTTGGGGGTGGCTTGGGAGGTGTCGCAGGGCGTGCATGTCGGTGCCGATGGGCACGTGGCGATTGTCGCGCCGGGCGAGCATGCCGAGGCTGGCGAGCACTTTAGCTTCCCCGAGGCCAATATCGTCCAGACGTTTCGCTGGGCACCCGCAGGCGGCGATCTCAGCTTCACAATGGGCTATATGATCGATCCGGCGGTGGCGGCGATGCTGGCGATGGTGACGATCGCTTCGACCTGCATCCACCTGTTCTCGATGGGCTATATGGCCCACGACCGCCGCCAGTCGCGTTTCTTCTCGTTTATTTCGCTGTTCACCTCGGCGATGCTGCTGATGCTGATGTCGAGCAACTTGCTGTTGTTCTTCATGGCCTGGGAGGTGATGGGCCTCTGTTCATACCTGCTGATCGGCTTCTGGTACGATAAGGTCTACGCCAACCCGAAGCAGATCGCGCCTCGGCAAGCGGCGATCAAAGCGTTCATCACCACGCGCGTCGGCGATGTGCTGTTTATGGTTGGCCTGGCGTATCTGTGGACCGAGGCTGGTTCGCTCGACTTCGGCAGCGGCGTTGGCCAGATCTTCAACCCGGAGTTCCTGGAGCGCATCGCGCACACCGAGACAGCGCTGGGCATCAGCGTGGCCACGGGCATCGCCCTGTTGCTGTTTGCTGGCACCGTCGGCAAGTCGGCGCAGTTCCCGCTGCACGTCTGGCTGCCCGATGCGATGGAAGGCCCGACGCCTGTTTCTGCGCTGATCCACGCGGCTACGATGGTCGCGGCGGGCGTGTTCTTGGTCGGGCGCACCTTCCCGATCTTCGAGGTGAGCGGCGCGCTGCCCGTGGTGGCGTTCGTGGGCGCGTTCACCGCGCTGTTTGCGGCGCTGATCGCGGTCGCGCAGTTCGATATCAAGCGCATCTTGGCTTACTCCACGCTGTCGCAACTCGGCTTTATGGTGGCGGCGCTGGGCATCGGCGGCTGGGTCGCGGCGATCTTCCACCTGCTGACGCACGCCTTCTTCAAGGCGCTGTTGTTCCTCGGCTCCGGCTCGGTGATCCACGGTATGGAGGCCACCGTCGGCCACGACTCGAACACCTCGCAAGATATCCGCAATATGGGCAACCTGCGGCGCTATATGCCGATCACGTGGATCACGTATATGGTTGGCTATCTGGCGCTGGCGGGATTCCCGCTGCTGGCGGGCTTCTGGAGCAAGGATGAGATCCTGGCCGATGCCTGGACGAACGGGCATTGGGTGGTTTGGCTGGTGCTGACGCTGGCGTCGTTCCTGACGGCGTTCTATATGACGCGCCAAGTCTGGTTGGTGTTCTTCGGTGAGTTCCGGGGCCACCACCCGCGCGCGCAGGAGCATGCGCATCACGCGGCGCACGGTGAGCACGACGAGCACGCTGCGCACGGTGGCCACGACCCGCACGAGAGCCCCTGGACGATGACGACGCCGCTGATCATTTTGGCGGTGTTCGCAGCGCTGGCGGGCTACTTCAATCACCCGATTAGCGGTTTGCCTGGCTATCACGGCTTGGCGGGCTTCTTCCAAGCGCCGTCCGGCCATTTCGATGTGGTAGTGATGGTGATCGCGACGCTGGTGGGCTTGGCGGGCATTGGCGCGGGGTATATGCTCTACCGCAATGCCTTCGCGACCGCTGACGCGCTCGACCCGCTTGAGCAGATGATGCCGGGCGTGTTTAAGGCGCTCAATCAGCGTTTGTACATCGACCAGTTCTACGGCGCGACGGTCGGCACGTTCGCGTATACGCTGGCGCTGGTGTGGCGCTGGTTCGATCGGCGCGTGCTGAACGGCCTGCTGAACGGCACCGGCGCGCTGACGATGTTCTTGGGGCGCTTGAACTTTATTATCGACGATACCGTGCTGAACGATGGCGTAGATGCGCTCTCCGATGGCACTAACCTGATGGGCGATGCGACGCGCCAAGTCGAAACGGGCAAAATCCAGGACTACGCCTCGCTGATCTTTATGGGCGTGGTGGTGCTCGGTGTGATCTACTTGTACGGCTTTGGGCAATAGAATGCCGTGCGGTGGTGCTGCGCACGGGCCGCACGCGAACAGATAAGTCGGAGTGCAGATGTCGTATCTTGCAATAAGCGATGCCCCCTGGCTCACCTTGCTCGTGCTGTCGCCGCTGGTCGGCTCGCTGCTGATGGCCGTGCTGGGCGCGGCGCGCGCGAGCGATGCGCTGACCAAGCAGATCGCGACGCTGTGGTCGCTGGTGCCGCTGGGCTTGGCGCTGTGGGTCTGGGCGCTCTTTGATCCGACAGCGGTCGCCGATGGCCAGGGCGTGGTGCAGGTGGTCGATAAGATTCCCTGGATCGACGCTATCAAGGTCGATTATTTCTTGGGCGTGGATGGTATCAGCTTGCCGCTGGTGATCCTGACCGCTGTGATGACGCCGATCGCGATGCTGGCGTCGTTCGGTGTGAACGAGCGCACCAAGATGTATTTCGCGCTGTTGTTCTTGATCGAAGCGGCGATGCTCGGCTACTTCGTGTCGCTGAACTTCTTCTTCTTCTTTATCTTCTGGGAGTTCAGCCTTGTGCCGGCCTTCTTCTTGATCCAGAACTGGGGCCGCAACCCGGAGAAGCGCCGTTCGGCTGCGTTTACGTTTTTTGTCTATACGATGGGCGGCTCGGTGGGCATGCTGCTGCTGTTCCAGTTCCTGTATCTGGCGACGAACGCGGCAGGCATCCCAACCTTCGATCTGATCACGCTGGGGCGGCTCGGTCAGGGCATCGAGGCTGGGCAGCCGAATTTGCAGACGATCATCTACAACTACGTGAACGAGTTGGGCATCGTGCAGTATCTGGGCCCGTACCCGTTGCTGTATAGTTCGATTGCGTTCTGGGTCGTCTTCATCGCCTTTGCGATCAAGTTGGCAGTGTGGCCGTTCCATGCTTGGCTGCCCGATACGTATGCCGAGGCTCCCACGGCTGGCTCGATCCTGCTGCCCGCTGTGATGTCGAAGATGGGCGCGTACGGTATGCTGCGCATCCTGCTGCCGTTCGTGCCGGAGGCGTCGCAGTACTTCGGCTATGTGATCGGCGCGCTGGCGTTGATCGGGATCGTGGCTGGTGCGTTTGGCGCGTTGGCCTACACGGGCGGCGATGTGAAGCGCTTGGTGGCGTACACCTCGATCAACCATATGGGCTACGTGGCGCTGGCGATTGCGGCTGCGGCTGCGCTGGGCACTGCCGATGCGCAGAGCCGTGCGCTGGCGATCAACGGCGCGCAGATGCAGATGGTGGCGCACGGCCTTTCGACCGGCGCGCTGTTCCTGCTGATCGGGATGCTGTACGAGCGCACTGGCACCTATATGCTGAGCGATTTGGGCGGCTTGCGCGCCACGATGCCGTTGTTCTCAGGCGTGATGGGCGTGGCGATGTTCGCGAACCTGGGCCTGCCGGGTTTGGCGGGGTTCGTGGGCGAGTTCTTCATCTTCCGTGGCGCCTGGGCGAGCCTGCCGTTCTTCACGCTGCTGGCGACGATTGGCTTAGTGGTGACGGCGCTGGCGCTTTTGCAGATGTACTCGCGGATCTTCAATGGCCCGCTGAACGCACGCTGGAAGAATGTCGCCGATATGCGTTTGGTCAGCCGCGAGTTTTTGGCGGTGGCCCCGTTGCTGTTGGCGTTGCTGGTGCTGGGTATTTACCCCGCGCCGATTATGGATCTGGCGAATCAGGCGGTGACTGCGCTGGTGCAGGTGTTCGCCAGCTAAGCATGGATAATGGTGCGGTTTGCGCACGCTTGCGCTGAGCGTTTGTGCATTGAGCAGCCGACGAGCGTGTAGACGCGCAGGAGAAGCAAGAGGGCTTGCATGCATTTGTATGATTTGCCGACGAATATTCCCTGGTTGAGCCTGATCTGGCTCAGCTTGCTGGTGCCTGCACTGCTGATTATCGTGATCCCGCCGCAGCAACGCGAAACCATCCGTTGGGTTGGCACGATCTTCTCCGGTATCTCGCTTGTGCTGTCGCTGCTGGTCTATTTCGGCTACGATTACACCAGCGCCCAGAAACTCCAGTTTGTCGAGCAGGTGCCGTGGTTGCCGCAGGTCGGCATCAACTATATCTTGGGTGTCGATGGCGTTAGCCTGCCGATGTTGATCCTAAACGGCTTGGTGATCTTCACCGGCGCGCTGATCAGTTGGAATATCGAGGACCGCACGCGCGAGTATTGGGTGTTGCTGCTGCTGTTGGCGGCGGGCGTCTATGGCGTATTTGCGGCGCTAGACTTGTTCCTGTTCTTCGTGTTTTATGAGCTGGCTGTGCTGCCGATGTACCTGTTGATCGGCATTTGGGGCAGCACGCGCAAAGAGTACGGCGCGATGAAGCTGACGCTGTACTTGATGGCTGGCTCGGCCTTTGTAATCATCGGGATGCTGGCGCTGTTCTTTGGCAGCGGCCTGTACACCTTCGATATGCGGGTGCTGTCGCAATCGGCGCTGTTCCCCCGCAATTTCCAGATCGCGTTCTTCCCGCCGCTGTTCCTGGGCTTCGCGGTGCTGGCTGGTATGTTCCCCTTCCACACGTGGTCGCCGACCGGACACGTGGCGGCTCCTACGGCTGTCTCGATGCTGCACGCTGGCGTGCTGATGAAGCTCGGCGCGTACGGCTGTTTGCGGGCGGCGATGTGGCTGATGCCTGAAGGCGCGAACTACTGGCTGTTGCCGATCGCGATCGCGACGCTGATCAACGCGGTGTACGGCGCTTCGATCGCGATGACGCAGCGCGACTTTAAGTTTATGATCGGCTACTCGTCGGTGAGCCATATGGGCTTGGTGATCATGGGCTTGGCCGCCGCAAACGAGATCGGCTTGATCGGTGCGGTGCTGCAGATGTTCGCGCACGGCATTATGACGGCGCTGTTCTTCGCGGTGGTTGGGCGGATGATCTACGAGCGCACGCACACGCGCCAGTTCCCCGAACTCGGCGGCCTCGCCAAGGTGATGCCGTTCGCCTCGTTTGTGTTCGTGTTGGCTGGCTTGTCCTCGATGGGTATGCCGGGCTTCGCGGGCTTCTGGGCCGAGTTCAATATCTTTATGGGGATGTGGGCGCGCTTCCCGCTGATCGCGATTTTGGCGGCGATCTCCATCCCGATCACTGCCGCGTATATTTTGCGGGCGATCTATGTGGTGTTCTTCGGCGAACTTCGCGATAAGAGCTTCCTACGCTTGCCGCCGCTGACCTGGCAGGAGTACGCAGGAGCGGCGATCTTGGCGGTGGTGTTGGTTCTTTCTGGCGTCTACCCGAGCTTCTTGACCGAGCCGATCAGCAGCGGCGTGGCACCGCTGGCCGAGGCGCTGCAGCGGGCTGGAACGCTGTCGTTGGGCAGATAGTGCGGGTGTGCGCACGCCCACCCGAGGACTCAGAATGTTAGGAGTAGAACGGTGTCGTTTCAGCTAACAGATATCCCGCGCCTGCTGCCCGAGCTGATGCTACTGGTGGTTGCGCTGATGGTGCTGATCTCGGATCTGTTCGAGCGCTGGTCGGATGATGCCGAGGATGTGCAGCGCCGTAGCCGTGCTTCGGGCGAGTTAGTGGCGACTGCGCTGGGGTTGATATTCGTGATCGTGCTGGTGCAGAGCCGTTACCTGTTCACGATCGACGAGCCGCTACCGCCCGGCGGAATCAATGATGTGCTCAATTATCTGCTCAACTTGGGCCGCAACTTGCAGGCGGGTGGTCCGGGTGGTGAGCCGATTTTGGGTGCGTTTGCCACCGATCACTTGACGATGATCGCTCGCTTGTTGTTCATTGGCGCGGCCTTTTTGTCAACGTTGTTGGCGATGGGCTATCGGCCTTCGGGCAACCCTGGCGAGTTCTATGCGCTGATATGCTTCTCGACGGCTGGCATGTGTCTGATGGCGGGTGCCACCGAGTTGATCACGGCGTACTTGGCGTTGGAGCTTTCGTCGATCTCGTTGTACGTGCTGGCGGGTTATTTCCGCACCGAGCCGAAATCGGCTGAGGCTGGTATCAAGTACTTCTTGTTTGGCGCGCTGTCGTCGGCGATCCTGCTGTACGGCATGAGTTTGGCGTATGGCTTCACGGCGAGCACCAATAGCGGCAACCTGACGATTGGCACGCTCTTCTCGACGATCGGGGATGCGGCGAATCGGGCCAGCGGCGATACTACGCTGCTGAATCTGTCGATGGTGTTTGTGCTAGCGGGCATCGGCTACAAGGTCGCCGTGGTGCCGTTCCACAGTTGGTCGCCCGATGTGTACCAGGGCGCTCCCACGCCGATCACCGCGTTTATCTCCACGGCATCGAAGGCGGCGGGCTTTGTGCTGCTGTACCGCTTGCTGGTCGCGCTCTTCCCCTCGATCGTGGGAACTCCTGGCCCCGAGTTCGATGGCTGGACGAGCCTGCTGGCCGTCATCGCGCTGCTCACGGTGTTGGTCGGTAATTTGTCGGCCTTGCCCCAAACGAACGCGAAGCGCCTGTTGGCCTATTCGAGCATTGGGCATGCGGGCTTCCTGCTGCTGGCGTTGCTGTTGTGGTCGTCGAGCGCGGCGGCGGATCGGACGTTCGCTACGTCGTCGATGTTGTACTACCTGATCGCCTATACGTTCACCAATCTGGGTGCGTTCGGCGTGCTGGCGGTGATCTCCGAGGCGGTTGGCGGCGATGATTTGCGCGATCTGAATGGCTTGTGGAAGCGCAATATCGGCCTGACGCTGATGATGACGATTATGATCCTGTCGTTGGCTGGCGTGCCGCCGCTCTCGGGTTTCTGGGCGAAGTTCTTCGTCTTTATGACGGGCTACAAGTCCGGCGCGATCTGGTTGGTGGCGGTGTCGGTGGTGATGACGATTGTGAGTTTGTACTACTACTTGGGCTTCCTGAAGGCGATGTGGATCAATGCGCCGTCGTCGGAGGAGCCGATTACGACGCCGTTGTCGATGAATGTGACGCTGATCGTTTCGGCAGTGCTGGTGCTGTTGTTGGGCTTGTTCCCCGGTCTGATCTGGGGCGTGCTCGATCAGGCGGCGCTGATCGCTGGCAGGTAGCGTTTATAGCGAGAGTTGCAGTGCTACCGAGGTTCTGTTGTGCAGAGCCTCGGTAGCACTTTTTTGTATGGGTTTATCCACTGATTACGCAGATTAACACAGATTTTGAGAATGGTTTTGTGTGGCTCGTGTACCGTCGTTACTATCCGACAAGTTGAAGCGTCATTTGCCCAAGTGTGGTCGATGGTGTATGCTATTCGCCACGTTGATCGATGAATTGCGTTGTTCGTGCGGTGTTGTTACGATGCTGTGCGATGGGTGGCAGCGGCGAAGTGCGCGCGTTTTGGCGCGTCAGCGCCACATTTGTCCGAGCGCGCACACGTTATACACGACGTTGTTTGCCCGTAGCGACGGGCGTTCACGCCGCCCTTGCTCCTTTTTCATGAATCAACGGCACGCCCAAGCCTTGCGCTTGCGCTCTGAACGATACATATAATCTCGATAAATCGCCGTAAAGGAGAGACCCCATGTCGTCGCCTGTTGCGCTTGATACGCCGTTTATGCCTTTGGTGCAGCGCATTGCTGCCGAGGCGCATGTGATCAATGATCGCATTTTGAAGATCGATCATTTTCTGAATCACCGTGTCGAGCCGAGTTTTATGTCTGCGATCGGTTCCGCGTTGGCCGAGCGGATTCGCCCGTATGCGCCAGATCTGGTGCTGACCGCTGAGGCGAGCGGGATCGCGCCTGGCTTGGCGACCGCCACCGCGTTGGATGTGCCGATGGTGTACGCGAAGAAGTATTCGCCCGAGGTAGAGGCTCCGGCGTTGTCGCGGGTGGTGCCTTCGCCAACGAAGGGCGGCCAGACGCGTTTGGTGATCTCGGGGCGCTATTTGGAGGCTGGCATGCGGGTGGCGCTGGTCGATGATTTTTTGGCGAACGGGCGCACGGCGGTGGCGCTGGCTGAGATTGTGGCGGATGCTGGCGCGCAGATTGTGGTGGCTGGCTTTGTGGTCGAGAAGTTGTTCCAGAATGGGCGCGAGGGCTTGGCCGAGCGCAATATTCCGATCGCCACACTAGCGCAGATCGAGCGCTTGGTGGAGGGTTGTGTTCAGATTCGTGGTTTGTAACTGCTTCTGTTGGTAACGATGTCTGCGATGTGGCGCGACGGGCGCCATATCGCAGATTTTTTGTGTGAGGTTTTCGCAGCAACGGTGGTGCGGGGTTATGAGTCAGCGGAGGGTAGGCTGGTTGGCGTGATTTGGAGTAGAGTGGCTCCGCCCGATTGGCTCGGCCTCACCTCCGACTGTTGCAAGCCTCCCGCAGGGGCTTGTTGCCCTGTCGTGGTGTCGGTATCCGCTGCTTGATTTGCACTGGGCGCTTGCGCGTTGTCCCCGCTGGGAGCCTGTTGCGATTCGGCTGGCAAAACGGTTTCTTCGATACGTTGCTGCGGTGTTGCCGGGAATTCAAACGTTGAGAATAGGCTGCCAAGGCCCAATACAGTGAGGGCACAAACTGCGCCAATGAGTGAAATATGATAATGTAGCCGCAAAGATGTCTCCTTTGTGCGCTAGCCGCCGTATGGCGTTGCTGTGCGTTTTTCTTCGACCCGAACACTTGGCACCGGAGGCTTCGAACTGGTGGCTGTGCTAGTTGGCCCCGGGGTCCTTTCCAATGGTTTATCATTGGTTGCAGTCGGTCGAGCAGTTTCTACGATGGTGCTCGGCGGTTGAATTTCCGTCGCTGTCGGTTCCGTTGTCACGTCGGTCGGTAGCGTTACAGCTGGCGTCGAAGTCGTCTCGTCTGTTGGGAACGCTTCCGGCGTTTCGGTCGACGTTGCCTCGCTAGTAGCGGGTGCTGGTAGCGGATAGGCTTCGTTGGTCGGTTCCGTTGTGACGGTCGCGGTTGGCCTCAACGGTGTACTCGTTGGAGGCTGTGGGACGCTCGTTGGCTGAACAGTTGGTATCGGTTCAGGTGTCGGTGCTGGCCGATGGTTGTTCGAGCGCTTGGGCTTGGGCGTCTCGGTTGGTGTTGCTGTCGGCGTGGACGTCGGTTGCTCGGTTGGTGTCGCCGTTGGGGTGAACGTCGGCGTGAATGTCGGCGTGCGACGCACGATGGCCACAGGGCGCGGCGTGTTCGTCGGCGTCGGCGTATCGGTCGGCGTTGCGGTGTTCGTGGGCGTAGGTGTGTTGGTTGATGTTGGCGCAAGTTCGGCGACGATCGTCTCGCTCTGGCTATCCTGGCAAGCGTTGCTCGCTGGCAAGTTCGCCAAGAATTGTTGATAGCTTTGCATCATGTCGTTGAACCGTTCGCGTAGCTGTTGTTGTGCGATCGGTTCGAGCTGGCTGATGGCTTGCCATGCTGCGTCGTTGGCAGCGGCGAGCTCTCGGAGCCGTTCATCGGCATCGGTGCAGTCGTTGAGCGAGGCGAGTGCTTCGTCGAGGCGGCGGCTGGCGAATTGCAATCGTAGTTCGGCCTCCTGCAGGCTGCTGAGCGCGAATTGCAGCCGCAATTCTTCGCTCTGGCGCTTGAGGCCGTAGAGCGCCTGGCCCGGTAGGCTGGTTTGCGCGGCGGCCACTCCGATCCCCAAGCTTCCAAGCAAAAAGACGAAGGTTGCGAGCGAGCCGAGCGCGAGCCGCATGCCGAAGCCCCAAAATGGGCGCTGCGTTGGACGGTTGCGCAACGCTGCGAGCGCCGCATGTGCACGAATGCGCGCTTGTTGTCGCGTCGCCTCTGAGAGTTTCGGTGCTGCGAGGGTGCGCAACTGGGTGGCGAGCCACAACAGATCGGCGAGTTCATCGGCGTGCTCTGGGTGATCGCGCAGACAATCGTCAATGCTCTCGCCCGCCTCAATGCGCGCAAGGCATTCTTGGAGAAGCGTATTGAACTGCTCTCGATACGGCATACCTAGAACCCATCCTATTTGGCGTACACGGCACAAGGGCGCGTTTCGCTGGAACTGCCCAGAGAAACCGCCTTTGGTTCTTTAGCTAGTGGTTACTTTGCTGGTTTTACGTTTGCCGCCAAGGAGCCGCGCTAGGCTGGTGAGAGCGCGGTGTTGCATGACCTTGACGGCGTTTTCCGAGCGGCCCGTGAGTTGTGCGACCTCGGAATTGCTACGTTGTTCAATAAAGCGCAAAAGTATCACTTCGCGTTGTTCGGCGGTCAGTTGTTCAAGCGCCAGTTGAAGCTCGTGGATCTCATCGTTGATGATCACCCTATCGTCGGGCGATACCTCGTGCGATGTGATCGTGTCGTTCAGTGGCGCTACCTCTAACCGCCGACGTCGATACGTGTCTGCGAGCAGGTTACGAGCGATGGTATAGAGCCACGCTACGAACACCACCTCCGGATCGGAGTTCGGTATTTTGAACGATGGCAAATGTTCAACAACCCGAACCCAGAGATCGCTCGTGAGTTCTTCAGCCAGGGCGCGATCTCCACAGCGTGCGTACAAGTAGCGAAACAGCGTATCGGCCAATAGGCCATATATGCTATCGAACGCGACTTGATCGCCTGCCTGGGCTTGGCTTAACGTACTAGCAAAGTCGATCCCAAACCTGGACACCGCTGCTCCCATCTGGATCGGGAATCGCTCCGATAAGACAAACGAATGAACCGTAAAAAGGTTACGGGTATATCTTATCGAAATTAGATTTGGTCCAATCGGTCTTGGGCCATTGTACTATGAATTTCGATATTAGTTGTTAGTTTACTGTAAACCTGTTACAAGCCCTGCGTATTTTTCAACAAGGATTCGAGCCTGTTCCTCGCTGCTCCCTTCTGCAATGACGTAGAAGAAAGGTCCATCGGGATCGGGCAAAATCAGCACCCACTCGTCGCCAAGGTCGATTTTGACGCCATCGACTTGTTCGAGGCGACGATCCTGGTACTGCTGATTCAGGATGCGCATCACTTTGCCCTTATATTCCCAACGACACGCGACTCGCGTTTGGCTCATATAGTAGCGCGGCAGTTCGTGGATCACCTGCGAGAGCCGTTTGTCGTTCAGGCGAAGGAGCTCCATGATCTTGACGATTGCGAAGAGGCCATCGGCGCTGGGGTTGAAGCTGGGGAAGATGTAATGGCCATCGCCATCGCCGAGCATCAGGAAGTCGCGATTGTTGGCTGCAGTGCGCATCAAGGCGCCCAAGGTGGCGCGTGTCCGCACGATCTTGCCGCCGTAGCGCGCCGCGATCTCCTCGAAGGCGCGCGGAGCTGTGACAGGCACGGCTACGGTGCCGCCACCATTGACGGCCATGACGAGCGCGGTGACGGCGGCTAGCGCTTGGGTGCCCGGCAGGCGTCGTCCGGCGTCATCGACGAGAAAGAGCTTTTCGCCGCCGCTGTCGATGCGCACACCCATATGCGCATCGAGCACGGGCGTGATGCGGGCGAGCCGCTCCATGCCTTCCTCGAACAGGTCGCCGCTCTGGAAGATGCGGGCATCGTCGAGATTGGCGTTCAACTCCACCAAGTCGATCTCCAGCCGCCGCAGGATGCTGGGCAGAATGTGTGAAGCATTCGCATTGGCGTAGTCGATCACGAGGTTGAAGTCGCGGGCGATCCCGGCCAACGCTTCCGGGCGCAGGGCTTGGAGGAAGGCTTCGGTGTAGGTCTGTTCGACGTTTTCGGCATCGACGATGCGGCCCACCTCGTCGAGATAGGCTCGTCGGTAATCCTCGCGGAAGAACACGCCCTCGATCTTGCGCTCGGTGGCGCTGTCGATGTCGAGGCCGTTCGCATCGAAGAATTTGATATCGACCACACGGTTGTCGAGCGGCGAGATGCGCACGTGGACGCCACCCGCGCTGCCGCTCGCCTGGGTGATGTAGCGGGCGACGGGGATGGGCACGCTGTGCAGGTCCGAGACGTGTACGCCAGCCGAGGGCAGCCCAGCGATGATCGCTCGTTTGAGCATGCGGGGCGTGTAGTGGGCGTCGCGGTTCATCGTGACGGTGGCGCCGCGCGGCAGCGTTGCGCCGAAGGCAGCGCCTAGCTTGGCGCAGAACTCCGGCGTCAGGTCGATGTTGACCAGCCCGGTGATGCCCGAGCGCCCGAACAGCACGCGCCGACCCTGCGATCCCCAGATGATGCTGGTGCTGATTGTCGCGCCCTCGTCCACCTCTTTGCTGGGCCAGATCTTGACGTTCGCACCGATCACAGCTCCAGCGTTGATGATCGATTGATCGCCGACGACTACGCCCTCGAACAGCACGGAGCGGCTTTTAATGTTGCACTGGCGCAGCACGATCGCGCCGCGCAACTCGGCACGCTCGCCGATGTAGGAGTTGCGCCAGATGATCGAGCGATCGATAGTGGCGCGTGTGTCCACCACGGCGTAGTCGCGGATGGCGGTCGGCCCGTGGATAATCACGCCGCCCTTGATCTTGGCGCCGTGCCCGAGGTAGACCGGGCCGTGGAATTGGGCATCGGGCGCGATCTCGGCGTCGCCCTCGATCCAGACTTCATCGAAGATGTTTTGCCCCACGCGCGGCAGTTTGACCTTGCCGGTCATGTAATCGCGGGAGGCCCGCATATATTCTTCGATGGTGCCGACATCGGTCCAATAGCCTTCCGCGATGTAGCCGAGCAGCGGGTCGCCCTTGCGCAGCATCTTGGGGAAGACATCCTGCGACCAATCGGTGAATTTGCCGCGCTCGATGTAGCGGAACACCGACGGATCGAGCATGTAGATGCCGGTGTTGACGGTATCGGAAAAGACCTCGCCCCAGCTTGGTTTTTCGAGGAACTGTTTCACCTCGCCATGGTCGCCGACGATGATCACGCCGTATTCGAGCGGGTTGGGCACTCGCGTCAGCGTGATGGTTGCCATAGCGTTGTGGGCGTTGTGGTAGGCGATAATCTTCGAAAGGTCGAAATCGGTGAGTGCATCACCGGAGATCACCAGGAACGGCTCGCGCAGCAGGTGTTCGGCGTTTTTGACGCTGCCAGCTGTGCCGAGCGGCTGGTCTTCGAGACAGTAATCGATATGAACGCCATACGCTGATCCGTCTCCGAAGTGATCTTGGATCAGGTTGGCGAGATATTGCACGGTGACGACAATTTCTGTGATGCCATGTATTTTGAGCAGCTCGATGATGTGCGACATCACCACACGATCAACGAGTGGCACCATGGGTTTTGGCCGATTGATCGTGAGGGGGCGCAAACGCGAGCCTTCGCCTCCGGCCATGACGACAGCTTTCATCGGCGGGCTCCTCTTTTCTACAGATACAGACGGCGATAGAACCCAATCCAGAGGATGGCTTGCAGTATAGCATGTTCCTGGCGGGACTGACAATGGTTTTTCGTTTAGTGTTACGATTGCACTATGGTTGTCGTTGATAGTTTAACAGGGCGCTTGGACGATCTCTCAATACACACTCGGGTGTAGTATCAACCAGCAACGAGCGAAGAAAACACACTTCAAACAACAAAAGCGTTCTGGCAACACGATGCACCAGAACGCCATTGTGGAAATGTTTTATGTTATTCGGAGCGTTTGCGCAGCTCCTCGACGCGCTCGGTGAGTGTGGCAATTTTAGCGCTGAGTTCGTCGAGATCGCGCTTGGTGGGGATGTTGAAGATGTTCAACGCGCTCTCGATGCGCTGCTCGACCCGCTCGCCAAGCTGTTGGAACGGCGAACGGTTGTCGCGCAGGCGGCTGCGCACCTCTTGAACCAGCTTTTCGCCGTCCTTCTGGGCAATTTCGCCCCGCTCAACGAGCTTATTCACGAACGCCTCAGCCTCGTCGCGCGTGAACGCCACCGCACCGATGCTGGCAAGCACAAGTTTACGTAAGCCCTCGAACATCGAGCGACTGGCCTTGTGGGTCGCTTCCTTGACTTGGGTGACAGGAATCTCGATACCTTCAGACATGATCGCCCTCCAATCAAGGCTTAATATCATCGTATGACGCACTGCGTTATACGATAGTATACCACGCAGAATGCGTAGTGGCAATCGTTCGATCCGTGACGGTGATAGTTCGGTTCTGTGGTATCATAGAGTAACCCATTGGAATCGCTTCAAAGCCTAAGGTTATAGAGGTTCAGCATGAATGGTAAGCTTGGAACGATTATCGTACTGATTGCGTTCGCCTTCCCGTTTTTGACGCTCGGCATTAAGATGTTGGAAGATTCGCTGATCGGCGGCGTGTCCTACTTCGCAATGGTGATCGCGCTGGTTATCACGATTGTATTGGCACCACGCGTCAAACTGAAGGACTAACCGGGCAAGCAGTTGGCGAGAGGAGCTGATATGTATAGCAAGTCTGGAACGCTGATTACCATTCTGCTATTTCTCTTCCCGTTCTTCACGCTGGGTCTCAAGCTGTTCGAAGATTCTGTCGCAGGCGGCGTTGTATACACTTTGATTGTGGTGGGGTTGATCCTCAGTATGCTGATCGCACTGGGTGTCAAACTCACTGAGGATACGCAAGCTCCCGATCCTGCGCCTCCCGTGGTATGGGATTGGGATGGCGTGAGACGTGTAGAGGACGATTAGCCTCTTGCCTCCCTCGCCCTTAGAAGCCTCTACTTGAGTTGCCGATCAACGATAGATCGTTTTTCGGCAACTCGATCATCCTCTCAACTCCACTTTTTGACTCTACCATCAATTAATTCAGGCTGCCAATTTGATACATCCCAAAACAAGCGCAGTATAATGGTGGCATGTCGGGCAAGATGTGCGGCCCTTGAAGATCAAGGTAGATCATGTCTCTTTTTGGCTTTAAGCGTTCATTTCATAACTTTATCAACTGGCTGTTACACCCAGCCAACACCCAAGAACGCAATATACGAAACGTCTTGATCGATGGCATCGGCGTAGGTATCGTCTCTGGTGTTTCGACCTTTCTTGCCGTTTTTCTCGCTCGACTCGGCGCATCCCCGTTTTTGGTCGGTTTACTCACAGCCATGCCCGCCCTTACAGGTATCATGCTCGCGATACCTGCGGGGCGCTTGCTAGAGCGTCAGCGCAATATCGTGCCCTGGTTCTCGCGCGCGCGTCTGTGGGTACTCGGCTCGAACGCCTTAACCGGCCTCGTGCCGTTTTTTATTCCGCTCGAATATGCGCCGATCACCATCATCCTGATCTGGGCGGTCGCTACCTTCCCACAAACGATCGTCAACGTGGCCTTCACAATGGTGATGGGCGCGGTCGCTGGCCCCAACCGCCGCTTCTCCGTGATGAGCCGCCGCTGGTCCACGTTGGGCATCACATCGGCGCTGACTGTCGCGCTGATCGGCTGGCTACTGGAGCAGTTCAGCTTCCCCGCGAACTACCAGTATGTGTTCATCGGCTCGTTTTTGGGTGGTTTGGTCAGTTTTATGTTCTCGAGTCGGCTCGATATCCCCGATAACGACCCGGTCGAGCAGCAGGAAGCTGCCACGAAGCAGCCGTTGCCCGCCCGTATCGCCCATACGTGGCAAACGCTGCGAGGGAACCAACCCTACACCCGTTTGCTGATCAGCCAGTTTGTGTATCGTTTTGGCTGGGCGATGCCGATGCCGCTGTTCCCGCTCTACTGGGTGCGCGAACTTGAGATCTCGGATTCGTGGATTGGCCTGATCAACACCATCCAGAGTGCGGTGCTGCTGGGCGCGTACTTCCTGTGGGCCGAGCTTTCGCGCCGCAAAAGCCCACGGCTGGTGCTGGTGCTGAGCTCGATGGGCTTATCGCTCTACCCGTTGCTGACATCGATGACATCTAGCCCGCTGCTGCTGATGCTGTACGCTGGGATGTCGGGTGTGTTTACGGCGGGCATGGACCTTGTGTTGTTCGATATGCTGCTGAGCACGTGTCCCCCGCGCCATAACGCCTCGTATATCGCACTGTATCAAACCACCACACACATCGCCACCTTTGTCGCACCGCTGCTTGGCACGTTCCTGGTCGATACGCTGAGTTTTGGGCCAGCCTTCTTGACCAGCGCTGGTATACGCTTGACAGCTGCTATCCTGTTTGTCGCATTGGGCGTGGGCAAAGTGGCAGCAACTGTAGTGCAATCAACCACACAACCGGAGACTTCCTCTGATTCCGCGTAACCAAACGGCGTCGTTTGAAGTCCGAACCATGTGGAAACGGCTGCCATCTCGGCAGCCGTGGGGGAATTATGAAGGCGGCTGGGGAACCGGCATTGCAGTGCTGCAATGAGCGATGGACGCCGCATCTCATCGTCTATCTGTAAATATAGACGTCATCTTTTCGAAATAGTTTCCAACGTTGGCTGATTGTTCTATGAGCGTTGGATGAAAAATAGATAAATCGGCGTATTGCTGTTCTATTCGCCGCAAGCGCCACCGAAACACACTGGATTGCAGATAATGAGTGAATCCTCGGATCGAACAATTACCATTGATGGTGTGACGCTCACATTGCAGATTGAACGTAAACGAGTGAAAAACATCAATGCTCGGCTACGCGATACGCGATTGTCGGTGAGTGCGCCGATGGACACGCCACAATCGATGTTGGATCGCGTCATCCCCGAGTTGGCGCGCAAACTGCTGCGCCGCGCCCACGCTCGGCTGGCGAACAGCGAACTCGATGCGCTCGCCCTCGCGCGGAGTGTGGCGCAGCGCTTCCCCTCGCCGCCGCAGGTGAGCGAGGTGCTGTTTGTCACTACGCAGGAGGCCCGTTGGGGCAGTTACAGCCCCACCACGAAGATCATCCGCCTGCACGCCGCTCTGCGGAATATGCCCCGTTGGGTGCTCGAATCGGTGATTGCGCACGAGTTGGCGCATGTGCCGCACCCCGACCACTCGCCAGCGTTTTGGCAATTGGTGCGCGCTGTGGACCCCGATGTGGATCGGGCGAGCGCGTTTTTATCGGGTGTGAGTTGGCTCGCACAGCAGTGGGAGCGGTTGCCCTCGGTTGAGCGGGCGCTGTTGACTCGCAGCCGCGCCGATCAACACGACCTCTCCTAGTTCTAGAACACGATCGTCCAGCCCGCGCGCATCGCCTGTTTGCGCGTGTAGGTCACTTTGTCGATTGTCTCTCCCAGCGCATCCAGCAGCGTGATGCTGCCGCCGAAGTTATCGAGCCTGACCCTAGCGGGCAGCCGCACCACCACGCTTGCACCAGCCGCCAGCATACCGCTCAGCGTGTGGCGCTCGCCCCGCTCATCGACGATCTGCCAGCCGTTCAGGTTCAGCGTGTGCGGTGTGGTGTTCATCAGCGTCACCGTCTCTTTGTTGATGTCGGAGCCGATCGGATTGACCAGCGCCCCGACGATCTGCACCGATTCGGCGGCGATGGGCTTGCGTCGCACGTTACCCGTGGCTGGGGCATTCCGCTCGATACGGTGGCCCGTGCGGTCATCGGTCTGCCAAGATTGGGCTTGGAAGGCCAAGAACAGCGCGACCCAGTGCGGTTTCGGCTTGGAGAACTGGATCAACAGCCCGCCATCCTGCCACACGCCATCATCCTCGGCGAAGGCAGGCAGATTGCCCTGGTTCATATGAATATCGTGGACGCCGTTGCTAGGCTTGAATTTGAAGATGTGATCGGGCTCTGGCTCCGGCCCCCAGCGCTGCCCGAAGGCGTAGATCAGCGCCTCGTAGTCGTTCATGGCCTGCATGATCTGTGCTTCGAGATAATCGCCCAAGTCGTTGTTTGGGCCGCGGCGATTGGCAGGTTGTTTGCGCATGGCCTTGCGCTTCAGCAGATTCCCCCGCACATAATCGAGCGCGGCCCCGCCGGGTTCGCTGGGCAGCGGATTCCACCCCAACGGCAGCGTGATGAGGTGGTTGGTGAGCGGGTGGTTGAAGTTGCGATCGAGCAGGAACAGCAACTCCGAAGGGCCTGTGCGCGATTGCACATTGATAGCAATGCGGAATTGCGCGATCTCAGCGTCGATATGAACCTGATAATGCGGCGTATAGTCGTGGTGCTCGCGGTGGAGTGCGACCGCGCGGCCCTTGAGGACGCCATAGTTGTCGAGCGGCATTGTGTGCTCCTTGAGTGTTGGCTGCGTCGCGGTTTAACAATACCGTTGCAACACCTGATCGACGTAGGCGCCGTAGCGCTCGCCGAAGTGGTTGAGATGATTCACCAAGTGGTACAGATTGTACAGGTCGCGGCGCTCCTGCCAACCCTTTGGTAACGGCCAAGTCGCTTGATACGCCTCGTAGAAACGGCTTGGGAAGCCGCCAAACAGGCCCGTGTAGGCGATCTCGCACTCGCGGTCGCCGTAGAAGATCGCCGGGTCGATCAGCACGGGCGCGCCCTGCGCATCCACGAGCAAATTGCCGTGCCACAGGTCGCCGTGGAGCAGCGCGGGTGGCGGCTGATGATCGCCGAGCCAATCGTCGATCCGCTCGATCAGGCGGGCGAGCCGTTGGGCGCGTTGGCCCCGCAGGTGGCCCTTGCTGCGAGCGATCTCGGCCTGCACTCCCAGGCGCTGCTGTCCGAAGAAGGTTGACCAGCGCGTTTGCCAGGCGTTACGCTGCGGCATAACGCCCAAGTACGTGTCGAAATCGAGGCCGTAGGCGGGCGCGCTGGCGCGGTGCATTTCGGCCAAGCGCTGGCCAAGTTGCTCGTACAGCGTGTTTTCGTTGCGTGAGAGGGGCGGCTCGATCCATTCCAGCAGCAGGTAGTTGAACGGCGCCTCGCCCTGATTGGCGTCGTGGAAGGCCAACACCTTCGGGATGCGCAACGTGCCCGTGGCCGCCAGGCGCTCAAGGCTGCGCGCCTCGATGGTGAACAGTTGGTGCAGCCCGTGATCGCCCCATTTGAGCAGGTAATCGCCCCGTTCGCTGCGAATGCGGGCGGTTTGGCTGATCATGCCGCCGCTCACGATGCGCGTGTCGCGTAGGGCTGTGCGATCCCCTGCGCGCTCCAGTGCGTGGCGGGCGACTGTTTCGAGCGAATGCATACCCAGCCTCTCTACAAATGATGTGCGGCGGGTTCCTTAGTGTGCGAGTTGATGCTTGGCGATGATCGTATCAAGCAGGCCACGGCTGCCCCGATTCACCAGATCGTACACTTCTTCGAAGCGACCGTTGTAGTACGGGTCGGGCACATCGCGCACGGGCGCATCGGTAGCGTAATCGAGCATCAGCGCGAGTTTGGCTTGGTGTGCGGGCGTGCGGGCCAGGGCGCGCAGATCGGCCAAGTTTTGGCTGTCCATCGCCACGATATAGTCGAACGTGTCGAAGTCGCTCGCACGGATCACGCGGGCCGTGTGTTGATAGTCGATGTGATATTTGCGCAGGATGTTTTGGGTGCCTCGGTGGGGCGGCTCGCCAGCGTGCCAGGAGCCGGTGCCAGCCGAATCGGCGGAGATTCGATCGGCGAGGCCCGCCTGCTTCACCAAATGCATAAAAACGGCCTCGGCCATGGGCGAGCGGCAGATATTGCCAAGACAAACAAATAGAACGCGCACGGGCGTTGAGGAAGTATGTGTCATACGCCTTTCCATACACAATCGCGAAACGCTCTTGGTATTCTAGGGATGGCTCGGCCCCTTGTCAATGAGCATGGCTTGCCAGAAGCGAACGCGGCGATTATCATACCGATGGACATTGAGGCAACGTTGCACAAAAGGCATAGGTCATGGAGACATTGGCTACTCGTTTGAATGCGGTGCGCGAGCGCATCGAGCAGGCCGCACGCCAAGCAGGCCGCGCGCCCGAGGAGATAACGCTGATCGGCGTCAGCAAGACGCATCCCGCCGAACTGGTGCGCGAGGCACTAGCGGCTGGCCTTCACGATGTTGGCGAGAACCGCGTACAAGAGGCCGAGCAGAAGATCGCAGAACTCGCCGATGTTCGCTCGCAACTCACTTGGCATTTGATCGGCCATCTACAGCGCAACAAAGCCAAAAAAGCGGCCACTCTGTTCGATTGGGTGCACTCGCTCGATAGCCTGCGGCTCGCCGAAACCCTCTCGCAGCAGCGCGGCGCAGTCGCGGATACGCCGCTCTCGGTGCTGTTGCAGGTGAACGTGTCGGGCGAGGAGAGCAAAGATGGCTTTGCACTGGCTGGATGGGAGATGCAGCCCGACGTGTTCGAGCGCTTTGCGGATGAGGTTGCTGCGCTGCTGGAGTTGCCGCACCTGCGCGTGCGTGGCCTGATGACAATCGCGCCGCTGACCGACGACCCCACCGCCGCTCGGCGCACGTTCCACTCGACGCGACTCCTGCGCGACCGCCTTGCGCAACGCTTCGCCAACGCCGATTGGTCGGTGCTCTCGATGGGCATGAGCGACGACTTCGCCGATGCGATCGCCGAGGGCGCCACGATGGTGCGGGTGGGCCGCGCGATCTTCGGCGCGCGACCTCCCATCGGCTAAACAAACAGGGCCGATCGCTGCGATCGGCCCTGTGCTTCTCTCATCTTCGCGATGGTGCAGGGATTACGATAGGATCGAGACGATAATCGCCACAATCGCCGCCAGCGCGACCAGCCCAAGCAAACCGTACAGAATGATTCGCTCGATATCGAGCAACGTGCTATCGCCTCTCACCTCGTTGTTGAAGCCGATCAGCGCCAGCGTGTGCGGTTTGTTCTTGACCTGATAATCGACCTCGGTGATCGCCACGCCCCGAATCTGCAACTCGGTCGCGATGATGCGGCCATCTGGGCCTGCTGCCTGCACTGCCGTCTCAAGCAACTCCTGAAGGGGAGCCACCTGATTCCAGCGTGGCTCATACGGGTCGATCTTGCCCTGGAAGACCGTCTGCAGTTGCGTGAGCACTGTCGGGCGGTGCAGACCGCTCAGATCGTCTTCGTTGGAGTGCTGCATCCCACGACGCGACCAGGTAAAGACCTTCTCCTCAAGCAACTGTCCGGTGCCCTCACAACGCCCGCACTGCTGCTTACCGTAGCCACGGCAATTCGGGCAATTCTCTTGGAACGTCTCGGTGCGGCTCGCGCCGGTGTTATCCTGCACGCGGCGGCTGCGCTCGATCGTGCCCTTGCCGCTGCACATTTTACAGTTGACCTGTGTGGCGCCGTTGCACTCGGTACACGGGATGGCTTGCTGCGAGCCGGGCACCACCATGACTTCTGGCGCGGCATTCTCGAACTCGCCCAGTTCCGGCACGGGCACTTCCCACACATCCATCGGGCGGCCAGCGGGCAACACCGTGCCACCCATATGCACCGATAGGCGCGATTCCGGCTGTGTGCGAGTCTCGTAGTGAGCGCGCAGATCGTAGAAGTACAGGTTGTAGCTCACGATCTGCTCTGGCTGCACGAACTGGCCCAGCGCCGGGCGGCGCAAGAACCCGTGGCGGCTCCAGCGGTCGAGCAGGCGCTTGATCGCATCGACGCGGTGGAGTGTATCGGCGCGGGCGCGGCTTTTGGCGATGAACTCCTGATCGAGCAGATCGCCCACCACCGTCTCCAGCGGATTTTCGAGCCATTCGGCCACCGGCTCCCAACGCGATTCCTCCATATCGTCGGTTGAATCGTCGATATGGCGGCGCAACGCTTGGCGCAGCGCGGCCACGGCTTGGCTCGCATCGCTGAAGCGGTGGTTCGGCTGCTCCGAGAGCAACCGCCGCACCACACGGTCGGCATCCATAAGCGTCGCATCGCGTGCGCCGAGCGATGGGATCGGGCTGCCGGGTGGGGGCGGCAACTCGCCGCTGAGCATGTGGTACAGCACCGCGCCCAAACTGTACAAATCCTGCGATGGTGAGGGATCCTCGGCAGTAAAGCTCTGCTCGGGCGCGGAGTAGGGCGTGAGATAATCGGCCTCCTCGATGGAGGAGAGATCGGGTGTATCGGCGGCGTACGCGAGGCTGAAGTTCGTGAGGTACGCGTTGCCCTGCGGTGTGAGCAGAATATTCGCGGGCTGAATATCGCGGTGAATCACCCCTTGCTGGTGCAGATAATCGAGCGCAGAACCGATCTGGCTGAAGACGCGCAGCGCCAGGAGCGGCTCTAGCGGCCCAGATTCGAGCGCGCTTTGGAGTGAATATGCATCGAGTTGGGGGGTGACCAAATAATCGCCGTAGCGTTCGTCGTGACCAGCATCAACAACTGGCAGGATGTTCGGGTGGCTCAGCCGCGCAGCCAAACGAGCGGCCAACTGGAAGCGGCTCGCCGAGATCCAGTCGGTTCGACGTAGAATCTGCACCTGAACCGGGCGATCGAGCGTCAAGTGCATCCCACGGTAGATCGTGGTAAGCTCCTCCTGCGCGATCCGCTCCGAAAGACGATAGTTCAGGAGATCGTGTGTTTCACTTGATGATCGCGCGACATCTGCTTTACTACTCGAACCTGCAGTACGAGGGCGCGCATTGGACGTTGTCATCGGCACATCCTCTACATTAAGAGGCGGACGCCGTCAGTATAGCTTTAGGACGCTGAGTTTGCAAGCGACGCTATTGTAGTGCGGCGTATGAAACAAGAACGGGCGACGCTGCTCGGTCGGATGATATGTTGCTAAGCGTTTTACGTTGGGTAGTCCATCATGTGCGAGTGACAGACAGCGACAAGAAGTGTAGCTTTATTTTAGCATATCCGTTCGCTGCCTACAAATCGGTTTCGAGCCTTTGTCGGATTCTGCGCTAGGCTGTGATGCGTTGTTCATTCGGGCAAACAGCCGTGGTGATATCTGACTCGTCACTCGGAATTGGCAGTTGGATGGGCTGAGTAGAGCGGAACCTACACGCTCAAGGCCGTACAAGACGGAGAGATTCTTCACTGCGTGCTGCGCACTCCGTTCAGAATGACTCCAGGGCCATGTCCTTCAACGCTCAGAAATTGGCAGTTGGATGGGCAGAATTTGTGGTGTCGAGGCGCTTCGTGTAACAGCGCATCGACACCACACGTGTTCCATTGGGTAGTGCTACGGAAGCACCTGCTCCCAATCGCTGATCGGTTCGCCTCCACCCACATCGAGCGCCTGGAGGAACTGGTCGCGCGACAAGCCGTAGCGCTCAGCTAGGTCGGCGAGCAGCCAACGCAGCGCGGCCCGCTGCTCCTCGGAGGGTGCGCCGCCTTCGAGCCCCACCACCACCGCGCGTTGGGCGAGGTCGCCGTCCCAAGTTGCGTGTGTGGCGGCCTGCTCATCGAGCAACCGCAACACCGCGCCCGTCTGATTGATGTAGTAGTGCCATTGCACAGCCGTGGCGGTATCGGACAGATCCAACTCCTGCGTATTGCCCGTCGGCAATACCACCACCCGATCGATCGGTTGTGCGCGCGTTTGCCAGCCACTGAGGGATTCGCTCAGGTCGGTGATCGGCGGTGTGTCGATCTCCACACCCAGCAGGCCACCTGTGTAGATGCGTTCCGGCAGCAGATCCTCGATGCTTGTTTCCTCGCCGAGCACGTTGGGGGCCAGTTCGTCCACATCGCCCTCGGACAGCAGCACGCTGAGGCGGGCGATGCCGTCTTCCTCGTCGCCGAGTACGCCGGGCAGTTCGCCGATCACCACATTGCGCCAATCGCCGTCGCCCGGGATGCGGCAGTACAGCACATCGAGCGCGAAGGGCATTGCCACCAGGCGTTGGCCCTCCAGCACCTGTATCTCGGCCTTGGCGGTCGGCGCGCCCACACCGTGGCTGATCGCATACTTGCAGAACAGCGCGGTCGGGTCGAAGGCGCGGCCCGTGCGACTGTTGTAGAGGTCGTTCAGCACTTGGGTGCGCAGATCCTTCTCCCACTGCTGATGCGGGTCGCCGTTGTACATATCGCGGGTCAGATCGCTGAGGCGCAGCAGCGAGCCGTTCCAGATCAGCGTATCGAGCGCGTAGTGCTGGCACGACACTTTGCCGCCTGGCAGCACATGGTCGGGCCCGATCGGCACGCCGATCTCGGTCATATGATTCAGGTAGAACTGGTGGAAGGCTTGATCGGGTCGGAAGCCTTTGACCGGATCGACGCTGCGGAACAGCAGGTTCAGCAATTCGTCGCGCAACGGCCCGGCGGGCGTCTCGCTGAGTCGTTTGACCTGCTCGATCGAGTCTGGTGAGGCGTAGTACAGGTCGCGCCCATACGCCTCGACGATCAGCAGTTGCCCCGCGACCGTGATGGCGCGGTTCTGCTCGTTCTCGCCCTGGCCATCGCCCGTGGGTGGCGGCGTGATCGCCAGAATCGGCATACCCGTCGCTTTTGAGACGGTCTCCTTCAGCAGCGGCCAACCTACCGCATGGGCCGAATTGGCCGAGCGATACGCGAGATCGACTAACAGTTTGCGGAGTTGGAGCGGGCTAGGCAGCGGTTCGGGCGTGGGTGCGGGTGCGGGTGGCGCACTAACGGGTGAGGGTGCGGCAGGTGGGGCGTAGACCTCGGATACGAAGCGCTCCCACGGGAAGCCCGCCGGGTCGGTTTTGCGGCGCGGCGCAATATCGAGGTGCCGCACGAGCTGGCTGCGAGGGATCTTGTAGACGGCCACAAGATGCCGTACCAGTTCGAGTGTGGCGTTGTACTGCGCTTGCGGATACGGATCGCGCCCGTTGTTGAGATTCTCAAGTTCGATGCCGATCGAGATGCCATTGCAGCCGTTGACAACCTTGCCATCGACCTTCCAGGAACTGACGCCCGCGTGCCAAGCGATATCTTTGTCCTGCACCATTTGTGAAATCTTACCCGCTTTGTCGATGTAGTAGTGGATGGAGACGGGATTCTCGAGGCTACCGCCTTGGCGTAGGTAGTTGTAATCGCCTTTGCCTCGTGCAGCGGTCGAATGGAGGACTACCATTCTCACACGGTTAGCGTTCCCGTCCTGATAGTGCTTACGGGTCATGCCGACCTGTTCGATCTGCATCGCAACCTCTCTTATCTGCGTACCTACGATGGGGATACGTATCTAGTATAGCATGGCTCTTAACCAGAGACTAGAGGAAATGTCGAATGCATTGAGGCGCAACCTGTGGTACAGTATCGCCGCTCTGTGATTGTGCCTGTGGCTTTGGAATGAGATGAAAGAATGGAACGCTTTACCGATCAGCCGCTTGGCGAACGACCGCATGTGGCCGTGTTCGGTTCGGATAAAGTCGGCAATTTTGTGTTGACGACGCCGTTGCTGCGCGGCTTAAAGGAGAAATACCCGGGCGCAACGCTCGATTTCTTTGGCGGCGCGACAACCAGCGATCTAGAGGCGGCGTGTCCGTACATCGATGCGCGCTTCTCGCTGTACGGCGAGCGCGAGGATTATTTGGGCGCGCTGAACGCCTTCGTCGCCGAGCGGCGCGCGGTGGCTGGCCCGTACGATCTCGCGATCAACTGCGACGAGTTCAGCGAATTGAACTTGGTGGTGGTGGCGGCGGTCGCCCCGCGCTACTTGGTGGGCGCGTCGTTGCAGCGCGACTTTCGGCGCAAACTGCCGCCCGGCCAAGGTCCACGCGATGCGATGCTGCGCGACGACGACTGGAATAGTCCACACTTCCTGGAGCGCTACGGCGAGCTGCTCAGCAGCAACTACTTGGCCGAGATCTTCTGCTGCTTGGCGTATGTCAAGACCGATTTCTTCCGCACCGAGGTGACGGCCAGCCCGCCGCCTGTTGAGGTGGTGCCCGATATTCTGGTGCATATGACCACGACGCGCAGCGCTAAGCAGTGGTTGCCGGAGTATTGGCGCGAGCTGATCGAGTGGTGCTTGGCGCAGGGCTTGAGCGTTGGGGTGCTGGGAAGCAAGCCGCAGATCGAGCGTGAGCGGTATCACGCCGGCGATTGGGAGGACCAGATGATCGCCGAGCTTGGCCTGCACGATCTGCGCGGCGCGACCAGCCTGACGCAACTTGCGGGCCTGTGCGCGCAGGCTCGTGCGGCGGTGGTGGTGGATGCTGGCCCGATGCACATTGCGGCGGCGGTGGGCTGCCCGACGGTCTGTATCTTTGGCAACGATGCCGACGGCGATGGGGCAAGCCCGATCCGGCTGTGGGCACCGCGCGGTCCCCATATCGAGTTGGTGCTGACGCCGACCAAATGCACGGTCTGCGTGGAGCGGCGCTTCAAGAACGAGGCGTGCCTGGTGGAGGGCCACCCCTGCATGCGCGACTTGCGCCCCGAGCGTGTGATCGCTGCGCTTCAGCAGGCTTTGGCCCGCCCGCGCTAGCGGGCTGATCCCTTGCAGCGCTGCGCAGCGCCGTCGTGCTCGCCCATGCCGTGAGGTTCAACTGAGGCATGCTAGTAGGGCGTTGCACAGGCGGCGGCGCTTCTTCTTCCCAAAACATCAAGCAGATTGTTGCTCTGTGGCTGGCTCGCGTGGTGTGGGCAGGTAGACGGTGAAGGTGGAGCCGTGGCCGAGTCGACTGGTGGCAGTGAGTTTGCCGCCCATCAGGTGGCAGATGCGGCGGCTGAGCGCTAGGCCGATGCCTGCACCGCCGTACGCTCGCTTCACCGACATATCGTTCTGCGTGAAGGGCTGAAAGAGCTGTTCGAGCTGTTCCGGCGCGATGCCGATGCCCGTGTCGCAGATATCGATGGCCAAGAAGCCTGGGTGCGGTGCGTTCGGCTGCTCTTGGGCGGACTGTGGCGGGTCGCCCTGGCGGATGGTGAGGCTGACGGTGCCGTTGGTGGTGAATTTCGCCGCGTTCGAGAGCAGATTCAGCAGGACTTGGCGCACGCGGATCGGGTCGGCCTCGACGATGTCGGATGTGGCGCTGGAGGAGACGATCAACTGGTTGTTGTGCTTGCGCATCATTGGCCGCGCGATCTCCACGACATCATCGACCAGCGGTGTGCAGGCGAACAGCTGCGGTGTGATTTGGATGGTGCCCGCCTCGATGTTCGCGAGGTCGAGCAGGTTTTCGACGAGTTGATGCAGGTATCGGCCAGCCTGTTTGATCTGCTCCATATCCTGCATAAGTTCGCGCTCGTTTTTGGCGGCAAGGTCGTGGAGGACCACATCGCTGTAGCCGATGATGGTGGTGAGCGGAGTGCGCATCTCGTGGCCGATGTTCGCCAGGAAGCTGCTTTTGATACGGTCGGCGGCCACTTTCGCCTGTTGTAGTTCGCTGATGTTGTGCAGCACCACGAGATGTTCGTGGTCGCGCTGGGCGTCGAGCGGCGCGATCTGTAGCTCAAAGTGGTCGGGCGGCTCGCTGATCGCCAGATGCTGGGGTGTATCGGCGATTTGGGCGAGGGCGCTGGCGAGGTTTGGGCGGTGCGCGAGCAGTTCGCTGATCGGCTGGCCGAGTGGGTTTACTGCGGGCTGTTCAAGCAGTTGACGGGCGGCGCTATTGAGCGTCACGACGCGCTGTTGTGTGTCGAGCACGAAGGCGGCGTCGCGGATATGCTCGATCGTGAGGATTGGGCTGTTGCGCTCGGCTGCTGGTAGTTGATAGTATGCTTTGGCCCATCCCAAGCCAGCGATGCTCAGGGCGAGCGCTGAGCAGACGCCGCGTGGTACGGGCGCGAAGTTGCTTAGATCGATGATGCTGCCGATCACGGGCACGAGCGCGCTGATGAGCAGCAGGGAGTGGAATTGGCGGTTGGGAAGCGTTCGTTGGGTGAGCGCATTGACCAGCAGCGCGCTGCCTGAGAGCAGGAACGGCAGGTTGTAGGCGATCAGATACCAGGGCAGCATGGCTGAGCTGCTGCTCCACGCCAATGCTATCCCAACCAGCGGCCCAATGCCGAGCAGGAGCAGGATACGCGGCGCGGGCGTTTGCCAGCCCGTATAGGTCCAGCCGAACAGGAACCAGAGCGTCGCCGCACTGCAGGCACCGAGAGACTGCACGCTGGTGAGGGCGTACAGGGGAGCGGCTTGGCTCATGAGGCTGACTAGGGCGCTGCTCGCTGACCAGAGTGCGAGCGCCAACATGAGCCACATAAATGGTCTGCTACTGACTATGTTGCGCTGCTTCCAGCCGAGATGTGCCGTCCAAAGCGCGCAGACGGTAGCGACGGCCAGAATAGCGGTTATCAAAGAAGAGCCATCCACATATGTTGCTCAGTTGATTGTTGGGATGAGGGCAACTCGCCCTCATCCCATCGATGCGTCTTTACGGTGTCTTAGGAGTTGTGGAGTGCGCGCCAAACGCTTTCGGGCCGGATCGGTAGCTCGGTGATGCGCGCGCCGACGGCATCGCGCACGGCGTTGGCGATCGCGGCGGCTCCGGCGGTGATCGGCGGCTCGCCAATGCCACGAGCGCCGAACGGGCCATACGGCGAGGGATTATGGACCAGTTGCACTTCGATATTCGGTACCGAGGTGATCTTCGGCAGATCGTAGTCCATAAACGTTGCGGTGAGCAATTGGCCGTTGTCGTCGTAGACCATCTGCTCGAACAGGCCCCAGCCGATGCCTTGCACGCTGCCGCCTTGGATCTGCCCCTCGACCAGCATTGGGTTGAGCGCGAAGCCCACATCTTGGATGGAGACGTAGCGCTTTAGGGTCACTTTGCCAGTTTCGGGGTCTACGGCGACTTTGGCGAGGTGCACCACAAAGCCCGGCGCGTTCTTCTCGACCGCCGAGCGGCCCTCGCCGATGATGGGGCCATCGCCACCCGCCTTCTGCTGGGCTTGGCGGGCCAGTTCGCCGATGGGGATGGTCTTGGTCGGCACGCCACGCACCTTCACAATACCGTCTTGGATCTCGAGGTCGTCGGGGGCGGCCTCGAAGTGTTCGGCGGCGAGTTCGAGCAAACGTTTGCGCACTTCGCGGGCCGCGCTCGCCACAGCGCCCGAGACGCTGTAGGTGGTTTGGCTGCCGCCGCTCCCAGGGGCAAACGGGCCAGAACGCGTATCGCCCTGGATGATCTCGACCTGATCGGGCGAAACACCCAAGACCTCAGCGGCGACCAAGACGTAGGTGCTGTTGACGCCCGAGATATCGACCGAGCCGACGTGAACTTGTACGGTGCCGTCGGTGTCGAGGCGACACACGGCAGCCGCAGGCGACATGCCACAGGGCCAGCCGCCGATCGCAATGCCGATGCCCTCGTTGGGGCCTTTGGTCTCATTGCGCCAAGCCGGGTGGTTGCGCATCTCCTCTAGGCATTGGCGTAGACCGATGCTCGGCCAGGGGTCGTTGTTGCCCGATGGATCGCCCGTCTCGACGGCGTTCTTGAGGCGGATGTCGAGCGGGCTCATACCGAGTTCACGGGCGATGTCATCGACCGACGATTCGATAGCGAAGGTGGCCGAAGGTGCGCCTGGCGCGCGATAGGCACCGCTCTGTGGCTTGTTCGTCAGCACCTCGTAGCAATCGATCTGCACATTCGGGCACTTGTAGTAGCCACCCAACAGAATGCCGACGATACCGCCCAACTCGAAGGGGAATACGCCGTTATCCATCACCACGCGCGCCTTGATGGCAGTGATGAGGCCTTCCTTGGTGGCGCCAACCGTCAGTTCGATGATCGTGGCGGGCGAGGGCGTGGTGGTCAGGAAATCTTCGGAGCGGGTGAGCACCAGGCTCACCGGGCGCCGCAGTGCCAGTGCGACTGCGCCCGCCAGCGGCTCCATCAAGCCGTACTTCGCGCCGAAGCCACCGCCGATCGTCATTGGTACAACGCGTACTTTGTTTTGCGGCATGCCGAGTAGACGCGCCGTCTCGTTGCGCACCGAGAATTGGCCTTGGGTGCTGGTGTACAGCGTGAGCGTGTTGTTGAGCGGCCCTGGCTCGGCCACCGTGGCGTGCGGCTCCAGGTAGCCCTGGTGCACGATCGGCGTGCGGTAGGTGCGCTCGATCACCACATCGGCTTCGCGAAGCGCTTTCTCCACATCGCCGCGCGAGAAGTGATTCTCGCCGTTGATATTCGAGGGGCCTTTATCCTTCTCCTCGGTCTGCTTATCGACAGCGGCGTGGGCGGCAGTGAGATCCGCGCCCTCCTTGGGCAGACCGTTTGGCCAGATCACCGGAGCGCCCGGCTGCATCGCCTCAAGCACATCGACGACGGCAGGCAGAGGCTCATATTCGATCTCCACGGCCTGTGCGCCATCGTAGGCGGCTGCCTCGGTCTCCGCGACAACCGCAACCACTGGTTGGCCACGGAACAGCACACGATCAACTGCGAGCACAGCGCTATGACGCGAATTGATCGCTTTGCCCTTGGTGGGCAGATCATCGGCTGTGAGGACAGCTACGACTCCTGGAATGGCAAGTGCAGCTGAGGTGTTGATCGAAACAATTTTTGCGTGCGCATATGGACTGAGGACCGGGCGAAGATGCAGCATGCCGGGTAAACGCACATCGGCGGTGTATTGCGCGCTTCCAAGCACTTTTTCCAGCCCATCGATGAGCTTACGACCCTTCCCAAGGTACCGATACTCTGTTGCTTTTTCTGTCACAGTTCCCCCCTCAAAACCTCTATTTGGCAGCACTGTGTTCAGGAATCAATAATGCTATGGCTGGCTTAAGCCTTCCATAGCGCCGACCGACGGTGGCAGGGTATCTCAAAATACTAGCTTGAGTATAGTGACGCGCAACTTCGTGTTTGCATGTTGTACTGTCACAGGATAGCACGGAGTTGACTTTGAGACAACCCATTTTCTGATCAATTGAAACAACTTTTTTTAAGCCGATTTGGTGGAGGTTGAAAAAGCGAATGTGTGCTTACTGACACAATAGCGATGATACATGCCGTTCCGCCATTTCTCCGGTGCGATAATTTTGGAGATGCATGGCAGTGGCGGCATGTACCATCGGTTTGCGCGAATCGTTGTAAAGAAGGACGATTGAAAGGGCCGCGGCGTTTCTGATACAGGGCGTTTTCTATTTGAAACGTGCTTGCGCCTTCAGCAGAGCGGAAAAACATGTGCATTGTGCGCCGTTTTTTCGCTCTGCGAACGGGAAACACAATGCAGGAGCATCTGTGTTATGCGTTTCACCCTTGCAGGTCGTCGGCCCGCTTGATCAGTTCGAGCAGTTCGCGAACCGATTCGTCGTTGGCGAGCTGCGGGCTGATGCGCTCGACGATCGTCACCAGATCGCTGAACTGATAGCTCTGCGTGTTGGGGTTCTCGCGCAGCAACTCGGCGAAGCCCGAGACTGTTACAGCCAACTGGAACTGCGGCGCCGTCTGCTCGAACGGTCGGCTCGCGGCGAGGTCGAACTGCTGCTCGATCTCGTGCACCTCGCCGTTGGAGGGATCGGCGTAGCGCACCCGCACGGTGAGCGCGGGGCCAGAGGCTTGCTCGGTCGGCACGATCTCGTAGAGCGCGGTGACGCTGTGACCCGCGCCAACCTCGCCCGCGTCCACCGCATCGTTGCGGAAGTCCGAATCGGCCAGGGCGCGATTCTCGTAGCCGAGCAGTCGGTACGTGCTGACCACCTCGGGGTTAAATTCGACCTGAATCTTGGCATCCTTGGCGATCACTTGCAGCGTGCCCGTCAGATTCTCGATAAACACACGCTTGGCCTCGTTGAGTGTATCGACGTAGGCGTAATTGCCGTTGCCATCGTCGGCGAGTTGCTCCATCAGATGGTCGTTGTAATCGCCCATGCCGAAGCCGATGGTGGTGAGGTAGATGCCAAACGTCGTGGTGTAATCGCGGATCGATTGACGGATCGCGGTGGGGTTGGTTGCGCCAACGTTCGCCACACCGTCCGAGCACAGGATGATACGGTTGTTTTCGTCCTCGTGAAAGTTGTTGGCGGCCAGTTTGTAGGCCATCCGCAGCCCGGCCTCGGCGTTGGTCGATCCCTCGGTTTGCAGGCTATCGATCACCCGCAGAATGCGGTCGCGTTCGGCGGCGCTGGTGTAATCTAGCACTGTTCTGGCTTGATCTCCGTAGACCACGATCGCAATATGATCGCTCGGCTTGAGTTCTTCGACCAGCAGCCGCAGACTCTTCTTCACCAGCGGCAGGCGATTTTCGGCACTCATCGAGCCACTGATATCGATCACAAAAGTCAGACGGGCGGGTTTGCGCTCGTCAACGGCGATCTGCTTGCTCTGCAGGCCGATGCGCACGATCTGGCGCTTCGACTGCTCAAAGGGCGTGGGCGCGGCGTCGATGGTGATGCCGAAGGTGTCGTTGGGTGCCGGGTAGTTGTACTGGAAGTAGTTGATGAACTCCTCGACCCGCACGGCTTGGGGCGATGGCAAATACCCATGGGTGAGCGCATTGCGGGCCGCTGTGTAGGAACCTGTATCGACATCTATCGCGAAGGTGGAGAATCGGTCATCGACGGTGCGCGTGGTGGAGCCAAACTCGATTTTGGCCTGGGAATCTGCGATTGCTTCGAGCGGTGCTGCGTGATATGTCGGTGCGGGAGCCGATGTGGCGGCAGGCGCAGTTGCTGGCGCGGCAGAACCGCCGCATGCGGTCAACATTAGTAGGAGTATGAGGCATAGAATGAGCGTATTTGCTCGTAACATCGTACCCTCCTTGAGAAAACAGCTACAATCGTCTATCGTGCCATTGTTCCGTTGATCGAATGGTTTACGCCTCCTTTCCTGCGCATAATTGCGCCGTAATCGTGCTGTACTGTGGAGATAATGTCATCCAGACGGTGAAGATCGGGAAATGGTTCCTGGGTTTGAGGTATCCGCAGATTTCCGGATTGGAGAAGGGGAAATGAGAGTGATCTGTGGGAAATGATCGGGTGGTCAATTACGTTATACCAGCCGAACAACGTAATACTACATCCCAAGAACAGCTTGCACTGTCGTAATCACCTCTGCATCATTGACACGTCAATCCGCTCCCGCTACAATCTGCACGTCGTTCGCCGATAATTTGATGAGGTTAGGTACTCGCGTGCAACTGATAGATATTCGCTTGGCAGCCGCGATCGCTGCTGGTAAAGCCGCAGGGATGGCGAGCCGCCTCTTGGGCCGAGGTGGCGGCACAACCTTGCCGGGTGTGGTCGCACGCCGGATCGCGCCCAATACGCTGAGGCGCATCAGCGCCGCGTTGCCGCAGGGCGTGGTGCTCGTGGCGGGCACCAACGGCAAAACCACCACCACACGCATGATCGCGACGATGCTGACCGATCAGAAGCGCAATGTGCTGCACAACCGCGCTGGCGCAAACTTGGTGAGCGGCTTGACTGCCACGGCCCTCTCGGGTAGCAGCGTCACCGGGCGGGTGCGCGCCGACCTGGGCCTGTTCGAGACCGACGAGGCCGCGCTGCCCGACGCCTTGGCCGAGACGCAGCCGCGCTTGGTATTGTTGAATAATCTGTTTCGCGATCAACTCGACCGCTACGGCGAAGTCGATACGATCGCCGGACGTTGGCGCACAGCGCTGGCGCAACTGCCCGCCACCGCCACCGTCCTGCTCAACGCCGATGATCCGGCGATCGCCGCGCTAGGCGAGGGCTTGACGGCCCGTGTGCTGTACTATGGCCTGGAAGATACGCGCCACGCCACTGGTGCGGCTATGCACATCGCCGACTCGCAGTTCTGCCGTCGCTGCGGCGCGCCCTACTACTACGACGCCGTGTTCTACGCGCATATCGGCCATTACCGCTGCGAGCAGTGCGGCCACCAGCGCCCGCAACCGCACATCAAACTCGAACGGCTCGATCTGTCCGGCACCGCTGGGTCGCGCCTGTTCGTCTCGTATCCAGCGCGCTTGGCCACGGGCATCCCGCTCGATGCCGAGCGCAGTTATTTGGAGATCGCGCTGCCGCTGCCGGGCCTCTACAACGCCAACAACGCGCTCGCCGCCAGTGCAGCCGCCCTGCTGCTGGGCCTTACGCCCGTGGGTGTGCGCAGCACGCTAGAGGCATTTAGCGCAGCCTTCGGTCGGATAGAGCGGGTGGACGCGAACGGCAAGCCCTTGCTGATGGCGCTGATCAAGAACCCGGTGGGCGCTAGCGAGACGGTGCGCATGCTGACCACGCCCGAACAACCCGATCAGCCCGTCATGCTCGATCTGCTTGTGGCGATCAACGATAAATACGCCGATGGCACCGATGTCTCGTGGCTGTGGGATGCCGATTTCGAGCGGCTGGCCGGACACGTGGCGCGGGCCGTGGTGAGCGGGACGCGCGCCGCCGATATGGCAGTGCGCCTCAAATACGCAGGCGTCGAGCAGGAGCGCATTGTGGTCGAGCCTGACCTGGCTACCGCAGTGGATCGAGCGTTGGCGCAGTTGCCGCCGGGCCGCACACTCTACACCCTGCCGACCTACACGGCCATGCTCGAATTGCGGGCCGAGCTCGCCCGCCGCAACTGGGTGCGGCCATTCTGGGAGGATTAAAAAAACAGGGAACTGACTCAAACCATTGGGCGTCATGCGAGTAACGTTCGTTACAAATGCCCTTGAGGAGGTTCCTATGCAATCGAAAGGTTCGACCCTCCCGCCGCACCTCTGGTTGGTGCTGATTCTTGCGCTGCTGCTCACCGCTTGTGGCGGCAGCGCTGCGAGTCCGGCGGCTGCGCCAACCGTGCAGCCTGCTCAATCCGATGCAGATTCCTCTAGCAGGCAACCAGCGCCTGCACCCATACCAACCGCTGCCCCTGCCTCATCTGCCGGAGGAGGCGCGCCCCTTCCCCCCGTAGCGCCCGCCGGCGAGCTCGACAGCGCGATCGGCGCGCACGTCACCCCCATCCCGCCAAAATTCGAGCCGCACAACACGCAGCAATCACCGGCACTCAAAGCTGGCATGGTTGATGACAACGCCGATTTCAGGGCGTACCTCGACTACCTCAAACGCTCATCCTATGTGACGGCTCTGAAGGTCGATGTGCAAGAGCGCTACCTGCTGACCGTGCTGAATCGGCAGCAGCAGCCCATCCTCAATGCCCGTGTGCGCATGTTCGATGGCGAACAGCAAGTATTTGAGGGTCGCACCGTCGCAGGCGGCCAGACCATCTTCCTGCCGAAACTGTGGAATCTCTCCGACAATGCGCAGAATCTGCGGGTGGTGGTTGAAAAGGGCAACAGTGTTGCGGAGGGCACTCTGACGCGCAACGGCCAGAATGCCACCTTTGTGCTGGATGACGCCGAAGCGCTGCCCGAGACGCCTCGGCTCGACGTACTGTTCCTGCTCGACGCCACAGGCAGTATGGGCGATGAGATACGCCAGATCCAGCAGACGATCGCCAGTATCGCCGAGCGCATCAACGCCTTCTCGCCGCGTCCCGACTTGCGCTTTGGCTTGGTAGCCTATCGCGACCACGGCGACGACTACGTCACCAGAGTGTACGATTTCACGTCGAATTTGAGTGACTTCCAAATGCGATTGGCGGAGGTGCGGGCCGATGGTGGCGGCGATACGCCCGAAGCGCTGAACGAAGGGCTGTACGAAGCGATCAAAGGCGTGACGTGGTCCAGGGATGCGGTGCGGTTGGTGTTCTTGGTGGCGGATGCCCCGCCGCACATCGAGCAGCAGCAGGTCACCTATCTGGATGGCACCAAGGCCGCGAACATCGAGGGCATTAAAGTATTCCCGATCGCTGCCAGCAACTCGGATGCTAATGCCGAGTACGTCTTCCGCCAGATCGCGCAGCAGACCTTGGGCCGTTTTGTATTTCTCACCTATCAGTACGGCCAGAACTCAGGCACGCCCGGCGACACCACAGTACACGATGTTGACCCAGACTCGTTCACAGTGGAGCGACTCGATGATCTGATCGTGCAGGTGGTTCAGCGGGAACTGGCGCTAGCGCAGGGCGCACTGTAACGCTTCGCTCAAAGCGATCCTGCATCTAAGAAGCTTTCTAAAAAGCATCAGGACGTTGTGAGCAAGAGAAACCTGCGTGTCAGCGAGCAAAAAGCGCATACAGACCACCGAACAAGGACCATACCGAGGAATCAAACGATACCCACCTGACAGAGCGGATTCCTTAGGGTCCAGGGGCGATAAGCCCCGGCTGGGGGTTTCCAAAGGGGCCGCAGTCGGCCCTTTGGGCTTGCGCAGCAGCCGAGTTCTTCGTGAGTACGCGCTTTCTCGCCGAATGGCGCATCCCACGCTCTTGTAAAGGAGAAACATGCATCTCAAAACGCGCAGTACGTTTCTCTCTTTGTCCATCTGATTTCTGTTTTCCGCATTAGAAAGCTTTTCAGAAAGCCTCTAACAGTTCTTTACTCCCCCCGAACAAGATGATGACGATGCGTTGCATAGAACGGCGCATCGTCATTATGCTTTACAGCTCAATCGATGACCATCAGGCTCAATCAAGCAAAACAGCCCACGGTAAACGTGGGCTGTAACGTGCCAAACTGTATCGATTTTAGCTTTGGTACACCTGGCGAAAGCGCTCGCGGGCGCGGAACAGCCGCGTTTTGACTGCGCTATTCGAGCAGCCGAGCGCATCGGCGATCTCCTGCGTGCCGCGTCCTTGGCAGGAGTGCAGCACCAGCGGTAGACGGTACATCGGAGGGATCTGCTCTAGGGCGGCGTGAACTGGCTCCTGCTCGTCGAGGCGCGATTCCACCACGTGCGAGCCACTGTGGAGATCAGTGTCGAGCAGGCCGGTAAAGCGGATGCGACGGCGGCGACGAAGGTAATCGTAAGCGGTGTTGGTAGCAATGCGATACAGCCATGCTGCTACGCTTGCTGCGCTATCACGCTGATCCCAAGCGCGTAACGCCTTGATAAACGTCTCCTGACAAAGATCCTCGGCTGCCTCTCGATCACTCACGAGCCGTGTGAGATATGCTAACAACGGGCGCTGATATTCTTGGTAGAGCATCTCGATGTAGGCACCAGCTTGTAGCCGGGTCTCGGTCTGCGGCAGCATTAGCTTGTCTCCTAATATATATCTAAAGAGCGAATTGCTCGTACATTTGTCATTCGTCAATTGGGGAGACCTATGCCACGAGTACAGTGTCAAGGCGCTACTTAGTTGATGTTCATCCGTATGGCATATGTCATATCGGGAGTATAGCAGTGAGGCATCAAAACACCATCAGACTGCTGTTTTATGTGATGCTCGTCGCTAGTACGACCTTGAGGCTCAGTCTTAAGAAGCAGATGGCTCATTCAAAAGATCGAGGATAGAATTCATTTACGAATCTTTAACGAAGTCTTAGGAATCGACCCTCAGAAACACACAAAAACATAGTAAAATAATTTGAAAGTTGCCATTCTCCCATCCTTAGGAAACAAATATGTTTCAGAAACACAGTCACTGCTCTTACTGTGGCTCTCGCTTCGAGGATTTGGTTGCGTGGCCCCGTCATTGTGAGGTATGTGGCAATACGACCTACTTAAATCCTCTCCCAGTTGCGGTGGTTGTGCTCCCAGTTGATCACGGCGTTTTGTTGGTTCGTCGTTCAATTCCTCCGCATGTTGGAGGCCTTGCTCTGCCAGGTGGCTATATCAATTTCGGTGAGACATGGCAGGCAGCCGCAGCTCGTGAGCTGTTCGAGGAGACGGGTATTACGGTCGATGCTGAAGAATTGCGCGAATTTCGAGTGTTGAGCGCGCCTGAAGGCATGCTTCTCATCTTTGCGCTTGCTCAACACCGTCGTCGAGAAGAACTGCCAACACATATGCCGAATGCCGAAGCAAGCGAGTGGTTGATCGGCGATGCGACGACTCCTGTAGTTTTTGACTTACATGCTCAAGTTATTTGTGAATTTATGCGGAAAATGCATACATAAGCGCTTTTTAGCTCATTATGAGCATGTGAGTTGATAAGTTCACGTACTATGTCCTTACTCTACTCCTGCCACATGGCCTATATCTAATCACCATATAATCCTATTCTCGAGCGGGAAGGAATCTGCTATCATTAATTGGCCTAGCTAACTTATCTATACCTTTCGATTCTCGAAGGATTGCGGTTGATACATATTCCTGCCTCTGTAAGAACACCACGCCGTGTGATTCATTAGGCCCTTCGTAACACAAATAGTTACTCACATCATCTGCTTTTAGCATACGTTGTACTCGTATCATATATCTTTATCGATCTCTTGAAGCGATAAAGATATATGATATGGTTTTCGTATCGGCAGAATTAGGAGTGTTGTCTTATTTCTCTGAGAAGTGTTATTATTTCTTCTTAATGTATTAGTTGTTCAGTTTAGTTATCCTAACACTGTTTAGATATTATAATTGAACCTATTAATGTACTCTATTTAGCTAAGGCTAACACGACCTGATCATCGTTGACATGAGCAACCTTTGTTTATGATCAAGGCGAAGGAGAGACGGTGTATGCTCACAACGATCAAACTCTCATCTCAGCAGCAGGAACAGCAACGAGTCCAACTCCAGCAGTTATTGCGTTGGATCTTGCCGGTAGCACTCAGTATGGCCGTGTTGCAAGTGTTAGCCGGGATAATGACGTCATCATGGGTCATTATGGTATCCGCGATCCCTACCTATTGCTTTTCGATGCTGATGTTCTTGGCACTCTGGTTCATCTCCCACGGCAAACTGATGCAGAGTGTCATGACGATTAGTTTTGGGTTTTATATCGTTGCGATCGCCCTGTTTATCTTAGTGCCCGCCTGGCATCCTGTGCTGGTATTTGGCCCATTTATCGCGGTTGTGGTGACGCTCCCCTATGTGTCGAGCCGCGTGCTCTCGTATTTGAGCGCGCTTACGTGGATCGTGTTGTTGCTCTTGGCGATCCTGTCGCGGGTGCTTAAGCCCACCCACGTCCCCCCACAAATCGCCGTCGATGTGGTGCTCGTCAGCGTCACCGTTACGATTCCCCCGATCTTCCTCCTGTTGCTGTGGCAGTACCACAAGCAACTCAACAACCTGTTGATGCAGGCTTTGGAGGCGAACGCTTCGCTGGAGGCCGCGATGGCCGAGGCGCAATCGGCTCGCGCCGCCGCCGAGCAGGCGAGCGAGCTAAAGACGCAGTTCTTGGCCAATATGTCGCACGAACTGCGCACACCGCTCAACTCCATCATTAACTTCACCCGCATCCTGAGCGCCGGTATGCGCGGCCCGGTCACCAGCGAACAGCGCGATTATCTCGCGCGTGTGCGCCAGAGCGGCGAGCACCTCTTGGGCCTGATCAACGATATTCTGGACCTCTCCAAGATTGAGGCTGGCCGTGTTGATCTGCAGATCGAGGCGGTGCAGATCACGCCGTTGATCCAGGGTGTGATGGCCACCGCAGCGGGTTTGACCAAGGATAAGCCGCTGATCCTACGCCAGGAGTTGGCTCCGCATTTGCCACCCGTCGCCGCTGATCGCACGCGCCTGCGCCAGATTCTGCTGAACCTGCTCTCCAATGCCGCAAAGTTCACTCATAGCGGCGCGATCACTGTCCGAGCGCATCAGCAAGGCTCACAACTGATCATCAGCGTCTCCGACACAGGTATCGGCATCGCTCCGGAAGATCTCACCACGATCTTTGAGGAGTTCCGCCAACTCGAAGCTTCAGCGAATCGGCGTTACGAGGGCACTGGCTTGGGCTTGGCGATCTGCCGGAAGTTGGTGAAGTTGCACGGCGGAGATTTGTGGGTCGAGAGCACGCCCAATGTCGGCTCGATGTTCTCTTTTAACTTGCCGATTGTGTCGCAGCTGCCGAGCCAGGATGCCCACGCAACCCTCGCTTCCGCCACCGATACGGGCATCCCGCTGTTGGTGGTGGACGACGATCCGTTGTCGATCGAGATTATTGCGACGAGCTTGGAGGACGAAGGGTACGCGGTGTATGGCCTCACCGATAGTCGCTGGGTGGTGCCGGAGGCGCGAACGCTGCGGCCAGCCGCGATCATTCTCGATGTGCTGATGCCACACAAAGACGGTTGGGAAGTGCTCGCCGAACTGAAGAGCGAGCCGCAACTGCAATCGGTGCCGATTATCCTTTATACGATTGTGGAGGAGCGAAAAATCGGCTTTTACCTGGGGGCGAGCGCTTACCTCACGAAGCCGATCGATATCGAACAATTGCGAATCACCTTGGGGCGCCTCGTGAGCCAGGATGCGTCGGTGTTGGTGATCGATGATGACCCCGATATGTGCGAGGCGCTGAGTGCGCAACTCGAGGCTGTTGGGAATTATCAGGTGACGATTGCGCAGGGCGGGCAGGATGGTCTCGCACAAGCAGCGGCAGCGCCACCCGATCTGATCATTCTCGATTTGATGATGCCCGAAGTGGATGGTTTCGCAGTGTTGTCGGCGCTTGAACAGCTGCCCCAAACGCGCTCCATTCCGGTGATTGTGCTGACAGCGAAGGAGCTTGATGCGTGGGAACGCGAGTTGCTTGAGCAACGTGTGCGAGGTTTGGTTCTCAAGGAATCGGCACCTCCAACGCAAGTACTTGACCATGTACGGGCTTTATTGGCCCAATCGAACTCTTTTTCAACGGTTGTGTACGAAAAGGACTAAACTATGGTAGAGCCTGATCAGGCATGTGTTCTGGTTATCGAGGATGACATCAATAATTTGCTGGTGGTGACCGATTTTTTGCAGATGATGGGTGTGAAGGAAGTTCATTCTCGTCTTGAGGGGTGGCAAGGCTTACAGTTGGCACAAACGTTGACGAATCTCGATCTGATCCTGCTTGATATCCAACTGCCAAACGAGGATGGTTACGCACTGCTCAAGCAGATTCGCTCAATCCCCTCCCTCAACCATATTCGTGTGGTGGCTGTCACTGCCAATGTGCTGCCGCAGGACGAGGCTCGCGCGCGCGAGGCTGGGTTCGATGGCTTTATCGGGAAACCGCTCGACTTCGACCGTTTCCCCCACCAGATTCGAGCGATCCTTCGTGGCGATCAAGTGTGGATGGCGCGCTGATACACCTTCAGGAGCACGCCATCCATCGGATGCGCCTATTCCCCATACCCTTCGGTATTGACGTAACTATACAGCCGTTGCAAAAGCTCGAATGATAAGGTTTTCCCTCCACCAGGTAGCTGTGCACGTTCCACGTACAGACGACGCAAGCGGTTCAACAGGGCCTCCACATAGGCGCGGCGTTCATCGGTTCGCGTATCCATCATCAAACTCCTTATACAGCATTGCGCTGCTTGGCGCGAATGTTCTCGCTACAATGCCATAGATACGAAGAGGGCGTGCAAGCCCAAGCTGTCTTGCAAACGCCTCGATTGCCGAAAGCACGTACTAAATGTCCATATCGCTCAAAGAAACGTTAGCGAGGCTATGAGTGGATGAATCTCTCGATACCGCATGTGTAGATGCGACTATGGAGAGATTTTTCGCTTTAGAATGCCGTACTATTGCCCAACGAGGCGTAGACCAAAAACGGCATACACTCTATACGTTTGAGGTGAGCGATAGTGTTTTCAACTGACGCGATTGTACTATACTGTATCGTTTAGAGATGACAATGCGATGCAGATTTGCTACGTGAAAATGAAAATTGCGAAATATTTGATTGATGATGCGTTGCAAATTGCTATGAATCGCTTGATTTCGGCGTGATTATGGCGGAAGTGCGATGGAATCCTCGGATACCACTTGCAGTGCGATACGATGACTCGCTCACGATGTGTCCTACCTGTGTGAGTTGCTACCACGATCTTCGGAGAACGTGGTGTCGGTAGATTGTCCGCAGCAGCGCATCAACAACCCAAAACGGTCAGCGGGTTTAACAGCGCACAGCCCAGCCGGATTTGGTTGAACCCGATGAACAATTTGATAGCTCCGCAGGCGTGTGGCAGGACGTGAGGACTCTATGGTTATGATTTCTCACCGAATAGTAACATTTTTGCATCGGGGATCGTATACTACATAAACAACAGGCAAACTCGGCATCTCACTCCGCCATATTCAACTCTCTCATCAGTTCGGCTCAAGCACGCTACTACACATGCGGAAAGGAGGAAGGAGTATCTACTGCGAACAGTTGATGCTCTGAAGCACGATGAGTAGATTAAAACGTGTTGTTGAAGTCGCTCAAGAAATCGCGACGAGCGAGCAGTTTGAACAATTTCGCATTAATGCTGCCGATTTTATCTCGGCTCGCGAGCGCGGCGAATCGTCTGGCACACAGATCGAGCAGATGACCGCCGCCTTAGATGATGCCTCCGAGGTTGTGAATCGGAGCTTTTCGCAGCAAGACCGCAATAACGGTCAGTTTACGAATATTATCTCGCCTGTTGTTATTCCGAAGAATCATCGTTCGTTTTTCTGGGTAGCATTGACGTTTATCTTCGTGGTGATCGGTGTGCTGGGCGGAACCGCCGCTGTCATCATGGATCGCACGACTGGGTTGACCAATTTCGCCATGGTGTTTTTTGGGCCACACTACTGGCTGGTGTTAATCGCGTACGTGGCCTTTAATATCTGGCGAAACAGTTTTGTGATGGTGCCCGATGGTTGCCAGGCGTTGATAACGCGCTTTGGTAAGCTTGAGCAGATCGTGGGGCCGGGCCGCACAGTGCTGCTCAACCCGTGGAAGCGCGTGAGCTACATCGTCAATACGACCCGCGAGTACCCTTACAACGCCCCGATCCGCGAAGCGCCAACCGCGAGCCGAGTGAACGCTTCAGTCGACCTGTTCTTGCAGTTCAAGATCGAAGACCCGGCGGCCTTCATCTTTACATTGGGTGGTTCACGCGGTTTCCAGGAGAAGTTGCTGAACGCGATCAGCGAGGTGACGCGCGCCCTGATCTACGAGCAGAAGGCCGAGGATATCTACGACTTGGTGGGTGAGAGCACGCAGACGCTGCTCGACAGCCTGAACCAGCAGTTCCTGCCTGCGGTGCGCTTCGTGAACGCGAACATCACGCACGCCGAGCCTTCGAGCCAGGAGTATCGGATGGACTTGGCCGCGCCCGAGATGGTGCGCGTGGCCAAGGAGGCCTACACGTATCAGTACGAGCTGCAGCTTCGCAAGGAGCAGGACGAGGGTGATCTGAACCGTGAGCTGGCGTCGCTTCAAGAGACGCTCTCGGCGATTCGCGCGGAGATCGCCACCTACCAGGCGCAGATCGATACGGCCAGCGAGCGCGAGACCTACCGCGCCGAGGCGTACGCTCGCCAGTTGTTGAGCGAGGCCGAGAGCGCGGCCAAGGCCAACGCGGCGCTGCTCGAGGCGCAGGCGCTCGATATTCGGGCGGTCAGCAGCGCTTCGTATCCCGAGATTTTGCAGTACCGCTACCAGCAGGATGTGCTGGACCGCCTCGAAGCGGTGGCCGATTATCTGCCGCAGATCGTGCAGCTCGGTGGCTCGGAGAAGCAGCAGATCGATTATCTTGAGACGGCTCGCACGATGCTCGGTATCGTCGATCAAGATTTGTACAGCGAGAATGATATTCGGGAGCTTCGTCAGCGCGTTCAGGCTATTCAAGCCCGCATTCAGCAACGTGCTCAGCAACTACGCCAGCTCGAGGAAGTGGCTCCTGTTGTTGCTGAAACAGAGGGAGGCGCAGCATGAGTGTAGATATTCGGCGACAACAAGCCTCGAAGATCAAGGAGGCTGTGGCGGCCTGGAACAATATTCGCCAGTTGCTGCAATCAGGTGAATCGGGTCAAGTCGTGCCGGTGGTGATCCCCCGCGATCGGCGACGCTTCGGCTGGATGATGCTGTTCGCCTTGGGGATCTACCTGCTGGGTGTGGCGATCTTTAGCGGTGGCCCGTTCGGCGTGCTGATCGGGTTGGGCGCGCTGGTGGTGTTGGGCGTCTCGTTGGTGTGGTATTGGACGGGCGTGGTGGTCGAGATCGAGCAGGGTAACACGGGCATTCTCTCGTCGTACGGCAAGATTGTGGGAACGCTGCCTCCCGGTCGCCACTTCTTGTGGATGCCGTGGGAGAAGGTCGAGGCGGTGGTCGATACCTCGACCGAGATCCCGTACAACGCGCCTGTGCTGGCCTGCCCCACCCGCGAGAACGTGCCGTTGAAGGCGATCGAGTTCTTCTTGAAGTTCCGCATCGAGGACCCGGTGGCGTTTGTGCGCAATATCGGAGCGAGCAATTTCGATATGGTGCTGAGCAGCGCGGTACAGGACGCTATTCGTCAGCGCAGCCGCCAAGTGCAGACCGAGCGCGCCTACGACCTGCGCGGTAGCGATGTCGGCGATATGCAGGCCTACCTGAACCGCCAGATGGCTCGCTACGGTGTGCGAATCACCGGCGCGAATATCCCCGATGTGCAGTTGCCGGATCAGTATCAGCAGCACTTGGCGACACGCGAGCGCGTCGCGAAGGAGCTCGACGCCTACGCACGCGAGTGGGAACTCATCCGCAAGCAGCGCACCGATAGCCTCCTGATGGAGATTGAGCGCGCGAAGAAGGTGAGGGACGCGAAGTTGGTGGAGGTGAAGGGCGCTGTGAACCGTGCCCGCGAGGTGGTGGCCCGCATGCTCCAGGACAAGGAGACGGAGGCGCAGCGGGTGCGCTGGGAGATCGAGGCTCGCGGTCGCGCCACGCTGAAGGAGGCCGAGAACGAGGCGCGTGGGCTTCAGCACTTGGGCCAGGCGTACCAGGACAACCGCGCTGTGTTGCAGTACGAGTTGGCGCGTCGGCGGCTGCAGGTGGCTGAGATGCTGATGAGAAAGGCGCCGCGTCCGGTGGTGGTGCGCGGCCAAGAGGGCGAGCAGACGGCGCTTTCGACGCTGGTGCTGGCGCAGATGTTGCCCAACCTGCTGACCGCTCCGCAGCCGAAGTCGAACGGAACTCAAGCCGACCCAAAACTGCGCAATATGCTGAACAGCGATATGTCGCATAGCTAGACGTCGGTTACCGTTGATTGGATGGTTGAGAGGCTTGGTGTATGCCAAGCCTCTCTTTTTGCGTATTGATGCTGGATGTGAGGGCTGTGACAAGAGGAAGCAGTTGTTAGGCGACGTGAAGGAACTGATACCGAATCTGGTTGGACAGTGGCTCTATCCCAAGCTGTCTTAGCCTACGGTAGCAATGCAGAATCGCAATATTGAGCAGATGCGCCTCTTTACTTTTCAACGAAAGCACAGTCATCTCGAACGCTCGAAGCCCTGAGCGAAGCGAATGGGGAGAGATCTCAATGCACACTACAATGCAGAACGACGAGATTTCTCGCGTCGCCTAGCGGCTTGCTCGAAATGACTATGAGAACAATGAAGATAAAACACGAAGCACTATGACAGCTTTTCAACGACAACGATCCAGTCGGTCTTGGTATGACTGGATCGAACCCCAAACGCTCAAGGCAGGACGTAACGAGGAGATTCCGCTGCTCCATGTGGAATGAATCTGAAGGCGATGCGCACCAAAACGAGGCCAGATTCCCTAGAACCTGGCCTCGCGATGCGAGTGCGCCTCTGTCCGCGCCCGACGAGGCGAACTCGGCGTTCTGCGGGCCAATAGACCCGCAGAACGAGCGGTGGATTTGGTTAGCGCCGAATCATCGGCATGGTGATGCGGTACGTGTTGTACAAGAACTCGTTGGAGTTGCCGCCACCCGGCGCAGGGTTCTGCACCTTCAGCACGCCCGAGCCTTTGCCGTACAGCGCGGCTGGCACGCTGATGCGCAGTTGCGTAGCGTTGACATACGTGACTGTAACGCTGGTGTTGTTCCATGTCACGGTGCTATTGGGCATAAAGCCGCTGCCGCCGATCGTGAAGGTGAAGGCGTTGTTGGCGACCCCCGCTGCAGGCACCACGCTCGCGATGGTGGGCTTGGGGTTCTCCTCCAGCGCGCCGATGCGGAAGGTCGCCGCGTTCGATGCGCCGCCACCCGGCGCAGGGTTCTGCACTTGCACGCTCATATTGCCCACGCTGGTCAGGTCGGTGCCGTTGAGCAGCATATGCACCTCGGTGGCGCTGACGAAGGTGGTGAGGCGATCCTCGCCGTTCCACGTGGCCTGCGCGCCCTGCACGAAGTTGTTGCCCTTGATGACCACGTTCAGCGCGCCGTTCGCTCCAATGGTGATGAAGCTTGGGCTGATGCTAGTGATGGTCGGCACGGGATTTTGACCCGGCGCAGCGACGTTGAAGGCCTCGATGTTCGAGTTGCCGCCACCCGGCGCGGGGTTGCTGACGCGCACCGCGAGGTTGCCCGGGTTCTGCAGGTCGCTCGCTGTGAGCTGCACTTGCAACGTGCTGGGGCTGACGTATGTGGTGATGCGCTGCACGCCGTTGATCGAGACAGTCGAGGTGTTCAGGAAGTTCGAGCCTTTCACGGTGAGCAGCGTGGCTGGATCGCCCGCCAGTGCGCCGCTGGGGCTGAGCTCGCTGATCGAGGGCACCGGGTTCTGGTTCGGCTGCACAATCGTGAAGGTGAGCGTATTGGACGTGCCGCCTCCCGGTGAGGGGTTGTTGACGGTCACGCTGCGCGAGCCAGCCTGCGTGAGCAGATTGGCGGGCACCGTCACCTGCAGTTGGTTGCTGCCCAGGTAGGTGGGTGTCAGGTTCGTGGCATTGTTCCAGCGCACCACCGAGTCGGGCAGAAAGTCGGAGCCGTTCAGCACGAGTGTGAGCGCGCCAGAGCCAGCGGTGGCCGAGGCAGGCTGCAGCGATGTGAGCGTCGCTTTGGGATTCGGGCGCAGCAGCGTGACGAGGCGGTCGTCTTCGAAGCCGCTCACGTGAATACTGCGATTCTCCGGCCCAACCGCGATGTCGCGCGCACCAGCAAGCGGTGGCTGCCCGTTGTTATTGCGCTTGACCACTTGGATGAAGGTGAGCTTGCCGCTCTCGGGGTCGCGCTCGAAGGCGGCGACGGCATTATCGTGGAAGCCCGTGGCGTAGAGGATGCTGCCATCGGGGCTGAGCGCTGTCGAGCTGGTGCTTGACAAGCCATCGATTGTGCGACCGAGCGCATCGGTGCCGCCGTCGGTGTACGTGGCGATATGAGTGAGCCTACCAGTGGCAAGGTTGCGCTCCAAGACGACGATGGAGTTGCTATCGAAGCTGGAGGCGTAGAGATGCTTGCCATCCTGGCTAATGGTGATGCGGAAGACGCCGTTGAGACTAGGGATCTGCGATTGGCTCACGACCGAATCGTAGGTGAGTTTCCCATCGGTGGCGTTGCGCTTAAAGACCGTGATCGTGTCGGGGTTTTTGTGATAGCTGGCAGCGTAGAGATACGCGCCATCGGGGCTGATCGCCAGGTCGTAGACACCATTGAGGTTGGAATTGGTCACGCGCTGCACAAACCTTGGTCCAACGTGCAATTGTCCTAAAGTTGTGACCAAGCTGCCATCGACACTGCTACGTCGAATGACGTTGATGGCGCTGCCTCCGTTGGCTGCGGCAGTGACACCACTAAAGTAGATGTATTGGCCATCGGGGCTGAGGGCGAAGCCGTAGGTGCCCTGCATGCCTGTGATATTGCCATCGCAGGGGATCGGTAGACAGCCGTAGCCCATCCCTTCTTTCACTTGATCCAGGAAGGTGAGCTGCCCGGTGACAGTATCGCGCTTGTAGGCCCGCAACGTATTGGCCTGCGGTGAGGTCACGTACACATTCTCGCCATCGGGGCTAACATACACCCGTATCGCACCGTTGAGATCGACCGAATCCGTAAACGATTGGATTGGAAGGGCTGTGAGTGTGCCCGTTTGCGGGTCGCGCGCATAGACGTGGAGCGACTTGGATTGTGTGCTGACCACATACAGGTGCCGTCCATCCGGGCTGAGCGCCACGCCGTAGGGGCCATTAAATGCGATCACGCCACCTGTGACGCTGCTGGCGCTAGTGGGTTCGAGCGCGAGCGGTGGCACGGTTTTGCCCATACAGCTCAGGTTGAACAGCACAGTCGGCTTGGTGGGGTCGTTAGTGTTCATTTGGAGCGTGGCGCTGCGCAAGCCGGGCGCAGTGGGTGTACAGCTAATCGACACATCCACTGGTGCGTGGTTGTTTGTCAGGCTCAGGCTGAAGCCGCCGCCGATCGAGAAATCGCCCGGGTGCGCGCCACCCAGCACCGGATTAGTGACGTTGAGGGTGGCGTTGCCCTGCTCGCTGATTTGCAGCTTGCGCTCGACGGTGCTGCCCACCAGCACGGTGCCGAAGTCGATCGGGCCGGGCGCTTGGGGCAACGAGCCGAAGCCGGGTACGGGCTGCTGCATGGCGTTGCAGGTCAGATTGAAGCTCACCAACGGCTTGGTGGGATCGTTCGTAGCGAAGTTGAAGGTGGCCTGGCGCAAACTGGCGGTATTGCCAGTTGGCTGGCAGCGCAGCACCAACGAGAACTCGTCGCTGTTGATGCTCGACAGGTCGGTTAGCAAGCTGAAGTCGTTGGCGTTGCTGCCTGTGATGGTGGGATTGCTCAGCTTGAGCTTGTTGTCGCCGGTGTTGACGACGTTGATGGTAGCGTTTTGGCTGCTGCCCAACAACACATTGCCGAAGTGAATCGGGCCGGGAGGTGTGGGCGTGGAACTGAAGCCAGCCTGTGGCGGATCAACCTCGATGGCGCCGATGTCGCAGGCGGCGCCTTTGGGGCGCGGCTCGCCACGCTGATCCTTGTTATCGACCAGAGCGCTGCTGCAGACGGTGTTGTTGCCCGCGTCGATCGCCGGGCTGCCGTTCTTCGGCTTCTGCGAGATCAGAGCGGCGATCGGCCCGCCGTTGAAGTTCGGGCTGTCGAGCGCGGCGCTCTTATTGATGATGTCGCCGCTCTGCACGAACCCGCAGGTATTGGCGCTATCGAGGTTATTGCCATCGGAGGTGAGCGATAGCGCAGCAGCGCTGCCATCGGCGCAGTTGCTCGGCAGGTTGCCGTCCATAATGGTGTTCACAACCCGCACAATGTCGTAGTTCGGCTCCTGGCTGTAGTATGCACCACCCTCACCGACGGCAGTGTTGAGTGAGAAGGTGCTGTTAATGATCCGACCGATGTTGCCGTCGGTGATGTAGTAATCGGCGATTGCGCCGCCCTTCTCTGCCGCCGCATTAGCGATAAAGCTCGAATTGACGATGCTGTAGCGTGAGAAGCGCTGCGGCGGCGAGTTCTGTGTGCCGCTGACCGCATCGCCGTTCGCCAGGGCACCGCCGTTGTTCGAGGCGGCGTTGTTGAGGAACACGGTGCTGGTGATCGCCACCGAGCCCCAGTTCAGGATCGCGCCGCCGGGACGGGGTGAAGAGATCGGGACACCCGCCAAGTTGCCCTGGAACGACGAACTCTCGATCTGCAACTGCGCTTGTGGGCTGGTGTTGGAGTTGTTGTTGAAGATCGCGCCACCGCCGCTCTTCGGCGTCAGGTTGCCGTTGAACACCGAGCGGATGATGCGGACGGGCTTGAGATTGCCGTTCGGCTGAATGGCGATCGCGCCGCCGCCATTGCCAGCGTCACCATTGGCGATGTTGCCGTTGAACACCGTGTCGCTGATCTCGACCTCGCCACCCTTGATGAAGATCGCGCCGCCGCTGTTCGCGCTGACGTTGCCGTTGAACACCGAACCGGTGATCTGCAACTTGCCGCTATTCTCGATAGCGCCGCCGCTGCCACCCGAGATGGTGTTGCCGGTGAAGTTGCCGCCAGCGATGCGTAGGGTGCCGCGATTCGAGATCGCCGCGCCTCCCACGAGCGCGCTGTTATTCATAAACGAGACACCCGCCAAGTTCGCCGTGGCGCTCTCGTGAACGTCCATCGCGATGGTGGTGCCATCCTTAACTGTCACGTTGATCAGATTGAGCGTGCCGCCATCGAGGTCGAAAGTGATGGTCGGCCCAGCCACGATCACGACTGGCCCCATCAGCGTCACATTGCTGTCATCGACCAAGTTGGGGAACTGATCGGTTGAATAGATCGTGCTCACGCTAAAGTCGATCAACACTGGGCCAGAGACCTCGGGGCCACAGTCGGTATTCGGGCGCAGCGCGATGGCGGTCTGCATCGCTTCGATGATCGAACACTTCCCGTCGTTGTTGATCTTGTCGGCACTAGTATTCACTGTGATTTTTGCTGGTAGCACATCCGCCTGCGCCGACGGCACAATCAGCAAAAAGACGAGCAGCATCCCAAGCAGAAGCTGCCAAGTGTGACGAATAGGTGGTAGTTTTTGCATGTGGCTCTCTCGACTCTATTCGCTTCGATATTCGTTCTGTTGTAGAAGTTGCTGTTCACAGGGCCAATATGGTTTGTGATGCGCTGTTTTAGCGCTATCGTTCACCAAATAGCCCGTCTGTAGTTGGTTTACTGCATCACCATGCCGTATCCTTGGAGACGATTGATGCGTTATTGCTTATGAATGTGTTGTTAATTCGTTAAAGCATATGATCTGTTGTGCCGCTTAACGCATAGGCGTTATTCCATTGAGAGGCAGCAATCTGACTATTTTTCATCAGGAACGTATCCGATCTCGGCCTAATGGATGGTGGTTGTTGTAGCGATCACTTGTACAATGACATCGGTGCACGCCTTGAGACTTCGAGGAATGGTGAGGCCGGTGAGACACGTCCTAGAATCGTAGGGTGGCACCAAGGGAACGCATATGGCCCGTGGGCCATTGAAAGAGGAGAGGGAACGGACAAAGCCACGAGACACACCAGAGAGGCTTGATGATGCGCCCCGTGGCCTTGTTTTTGGACACATTACTGGGTCGCGAGCGAGATAATCAACTCTTTCTCACTGGGGTCGACGGGCGAGGCGACCATCACAAGCGTGACGTTCTGCTTGCCCTTCTGCCAGTTGGTGGTCTGGAACAAATCGTTGCCCTGGTTGGCCTGCTCCAGAATACCGCTGACAAGGCTGTTGGTGCCCCAACCCTGGGCTTTCAACTCTTTATCGTAAAAGGCTTTGACATCGTCCCACTTCGCATTTTCTGGCAGACGGAAACCCTTCTGCTCGACCGAACCGCCGATACCAATCTGGCTGCGCAGAGCTGCATCGGTCTGACCATTGTTCGCCAAGGTGTCGGCCAGAGCGCTTTCGCCCTCCTGCAGGGCCACCGCACCAGGGTACACCGGCAGATCGTTCACGGTAACAGCAGCGCTGCCTCCACAAGCTGCTAAACCAAGGGCCATGAGCAGCGTAACGGTCGAAAGTATGATCTTTGTGTGGAATTTCATCGTATTCCTCCATCTGTACTAAATTGTTGTTCAACGATACTGCAAGAACATCGACTAGTCGTATATCGCCAGTTGATATTCATTTCGATGTTGGTATTACACCACAACCTGGACAAAGATGATAGATCGCTGTTCGATACCTGATCCGATACAAAAAACGATACAATCGGATTTTAATTATTCGTACGCTACCTTGTCGGTGATAATTTAGTACGACAATGGAGGACGGGGTATGTACGGTGATGCTCCATTTGGTAATTGGTTGCGCCAACGTCGTCGCATGCTCGATCTGACCCAATCAGATTTGGCGCGTCAGGTTGGATGCTCCGAGATCACCATCCGCAAAATCGAATCGGGTGAACGTACTCCCTCGCGCCAAGTTGCCGAGTTATTAGCAACATGCCTGAGTGTGCCCCCGTCCGACCGCTCATCGTTCATCGCCTATGCTCGCGGGATTGCGCGGCCAAGCCGCTCGCCCCAGCCTCCCATTCACTCGCCGAGCACGCCATCGATGGTGAGCCCGCTCGCCTCGCTCACGCGCCTGCTTGGCCGTGAACAAGATATCGAGCAGGTCCGCGCTCGGCTGCTCGAAGAGCATGTACGGCTCCTCACGCTGGTTGGCCCGCCCGGCATCGGCAAAACGCGCCTGGGCCTGTACATCGCCGAGCAATTGCAATCGGAATTCGCCGATGGCGTGTGTGTCGTCTCGCTCGCGCCCATCCGCGATCCGAGCCTGGTGCTGCCCACCCTGATCTCCACGCTCAGCCTGCGCCACCGTGGCGACCAACTGCCGCTCGCGACTCTGGCCACAGCGCTGCGCAACAAACACATGCTGCTCGTGTTCGACAACGCCGAGCACGTGCTAGGCGCAGCCCCGCAGATCGCCGAACTGCTGCGCATGGCCCCGCGCCTCAAGGCGCTCGTCACCAGCCGCTCGGCGCTGCACATCAGCGGCGAACAACTGCACACCGTGGCCCCGCTCGCCCTGCCCGACACCAAAGCGCAGCGATCGCCCGAACAACTGCTGGAGAGCAGCCCGGCGATCCAACTGTTCGTCGAACGGCTGCGCGCCGTACAACCCAACTTCACACCAACGCCGGAAAACCTCGTGGAGATCGCCAACCTCTGCCGCCGCCTCGATGGCGTGCCGCTCGCCATCGAACTAGCCGCAGCGCGTGGTCGGCTCTTTGCGCCCGGCGCACTGCTCGCCCGCATCTCCGGCTCAACCGGCAGCGGCGCACTCGGCTTACTGGTCGATGGCCCCTACGACCTGCCCGCCCATCAGCGCACCCTGCGCAGCACCATCGATTGGAGCTACGCCCTGCTCGAACCCGCCGAGCGCGAAATCTTCGCGCAATTGGGCGTCTTTGTGGGCAGCTTCACCGCCGAAGCCGTCGAGGCGATCTGCCAGACCAGTACCGACTTCTTCGGCTCCGTGCTCGACATCCTGATGAGTTTGGTGCGCCACAGTCTGCTCCAAGTCGAAGTGCTGCCCGACGGACAATCGCGCTTCTCACTGTTCGAGACACTGCGCGAATACGCACAACTGCACCTCAACAAATCGCCGCAGCAGGCCGCCACGCAGCAGCGCCACGCAGCCTACTACCGCGAACTGACGCTAACGGCGCTCAAACCCTGCGGCTGCATTGCCAAAGGTCAAGACAACTGCCTGCGCGACGACGACAACAACATCCGCGCGGCCCTGGAGTGGCACGCCCAACACGATCCGCTGATGGGCCTGCATTGGGCTGCGGTAATGCGCACCTTCTGGCTCGTGCGCTGCTACCTGAGCGAAGGGCGCACCTGGCTGGCACGCTTCTTCGCCCTCGGCTCTGCGCAACTCACCACCGACCTACGGGCTGATGCGCTGTTCACCATAGGATTTTTGGCGTACCACCAAGGCGACAGTCAACAGGCCAACAAGGCGCTGAGCGAGAGCCTAGAGCTATACCAACAGATCGAAAACCAACAAGGTATTGCCAATGCGCTGCTCTACCTGGGGCGGGTCGATCTGCTCCACTCCGGCTACGAGCGGGCCGAGCAGCGCGCCAACGAAAGCCTAGCGATCTTCCGCCGCATCAACGACCTCGGCAACGCCGCCGAAGCACTGCGCTGCCTCTCGCTGATCGCCAAAGATCGCGGCGACATGCAGCGGGCCGAGCAACTCAGCCTCGAAGGCATCCAACTCTATCGGCAGGCCGGCGACCGTTGGGGCGTCGCCCGCTCGCTCTACAACCTCTCATCGATGGCCTACTGGCAGAACGATCTGGAGCGTTCGGAACAATTGGCCGAGCAAGCGGCAGACTATTTTGAGGAACTAGACGACACAATCGGGCTAGCCTACGCCATCGAAGGCATCGGCATGGTCGCCTACAAACAAGCCCGCTACGAGGAGGCCGAACAGGCACTGAAGCGCAGTTTAGCGCTGATGCAAGGTCTAGAGGAACAGGTGGGCATCGCACTTATGCAACACGAACTGGGCCTGGTGGAACTCGCGCGCGGTCGCTACGAATCCTCGATCATCTGGCAACGCCAAGCGCTCGAATTGGCCTGGAACATCGGCGAACGGCGCCGCGTCGCCTTCTGCCTCGAAGGGCTAGCAGCCGCCTTGATGCACAGCCAACCGCTCAAAGCCGTGCACATCCTCGGCAAGGCCGAGGCCATGCGCGAAACGATCGGCACGCCGCTCCCGCCCTCCGAACAAGCATCGTACCGAGCGACGATCGCCAACTTACGCACGATCCTCAACGACGACGAAGCATTTGAGTTAGCGTGGCAGGCTGGCCGCGCACAACCGCCCGCCGAAGCGATCAAAGAACTCTTGGCGAGCCTGCCCAGCGCAGCCTAATGCCTCATGCCGCGTTCACTCCGCAAAGCGGATGATGCTTGGGGAAAAGAAACCGCGAACCAGCCGCAGCGCCCGTGGTCATGCCCCCGCTTACGAGTACAGTTTGGGCAGCATCGCAGTCCGGGCAATACTCACGCAGTTGCGCATGGCCTCGCCACCTCAGCGCGTTTCGCAGCCATCATACCAAATCCGAATGATTACTTATACAAACGGCACGTGAATGTGATAGCGTGATACTGGTTTTCAACTGATACCTACATCTCCCGAAAACATGTGATGTCGAGGCGCTGCGCGTAGCAGCGCCTCGACATCACAAAAAGAAGAAAGTACCTTGCTGCCGCAGGCTAATACTGCTTTTCATAACAACTGTCCAACCGGATTTAGTATCACGCGGCATCTTCGAAGGCTACAACGGCTGCGAAATCCTCACAAAAACAAAATCGACCATCCGCACCTCGCAGATGGTCGATCCAACGCAGCACCCAATCTCTACTTCTTGGCCGCCAACTGCTCGATATACGCACGGCTCTCCTGCAGACCCGCATCGTTCGGCGCAAACGTAAGCGCCTTATCCAGCGTTTCGCGCGCCTTATCGAACTGCTGAATCTGCGCGTAGCCCAACCCCAAAGCATGCAGATACATCACATCGCGGGGCGCGCTCGTTACTGCCGCCTCCCATTCCTGTGTCGCCATATACATCATGCCACGGTTCTTGTAGGCTATCCCATTATTGTAGTGATCCATATGCGAGCCGCTCTCCACACTCGGCTGGAAGCGCAGCATCGGCCCGAAGAAATCGCGACGTACCGAGATCGTCAGCGCCAGAAGCAGGCCCGTAATCATAATCGAACCCACCAGGGGAACGAGCGTCTCAGAGTCAAGGATTTGATTTCGTGGCACATTACTCACGAGAAGCGCCGCAAGCAGAACCAAGATTCGGAAAAGTAACCCCAATACACTCAAGCCCATCCAAATACAATGGACGATGTAGGCCCAGCGCGCCCGCCGAAACAGCCCTCGCGTCAGCATAAAGAAAAAGCCTGCTACCAGCAGCGCAATCACGGCAGCGATGAACGCAACGAAATAATCTGTATTACTACCCATCCGTGCTCTATTCACAAGCGTGTTGTCGTTGGTGGCGAGATAGATGCCAAAGCCGATAAAAAACAGACCAGCCAGCAACCACCCCACCGTCGAAATTGCCCACAGCACGCCTAAGATCGTCGTCCCTACCGAGCGCTTCTCGTTGGTGGCTCCGCGCACCATCAGGCTGCGTCGGCACGATTGGCACCGCTCCTGGCTGAGCGTATTTGGCGCACCGCAGTAGACGCACGGAAACGTCTCGACCGTGGACTGCGGCGATGCAGCGGGGGCAACAGGGTCAGCAGGGGCAGCGGAGGCAGTAGCGGCTGCGGTGGCAGCAGTGGCAGTGGCTGCGGCGGGCGCGCTCGGCGCTGCTGGCGGCGACGTGAGCGGCACCGTCTCCGTAGTAACGGCTACTGGACTGGGTGTAGGCGCGGGTTCCGGCGTTGGTTCGGGCTAAGGCGCAGCGACCGGAGCAGGGCCGTAGCGCTGCTCGATCCACGCCAAACCCTGTCGCGCCTTGGCGTTTGCCGGATTAATATCCAGCACATTCTGCAGACAAGTGCGCATATCCTCCGGATCATCAACCACACCACTCAGCCACAGCCAACCAAGCTCATTGCGCTCGTCCGCCTCCACCACCTGAATCAAAAGCGAACGAGCAGCCTCTCGTTGACCCGATTGCGCTGCACGTATCCCTTGTTGAAGTAATGTGTCTATTGTCATAGCAAGGATAGTTAATAAACGATGAAGGAACGATTCCTTATCGTCGCGATAGACAGGAGAGAATGGGAAATAGCTACGATGTAATGTGATACCTTCCCATTAAAATTATACATTATTTCGGTACATAGGTGTTGATTCGGTCGCGGAATTTAATTTCATAATATTGATTCACCGTTTCGAGCATTTCTGGCGTCCAATGACCCGACGGATCGATTACTCCCGGTCGAATATCGAGCGGCAACATAATCGCACTAAAACGCTGATTCCGAATATCATCGAGCAAACCGCTCTGATCCCACACCCCACTGAACGCCACCGGCCCCATGCCTGTCGGGTCGTCGTAGCGCAACGGCTTGTCCGCCATCAGCAATAGCGCCACATCGTCGGCCAGGATCTCGCCCGGTGTGTGCCGAATAAACTCCAGAAACCGCTCGGGCGTATCGCGCGGCTCAAGCTCGCCGTGATACCACTCCTGCGGCTCGAACGCGCGCTGAAGCTGCAACACCACCAAGCCCACGGCCACGACCTGCAGCGCCACACTGCCCCAGCGTCGCCACCCGCCCACACGCCAAAGCTGCGCAGCAAACTGCGTCGCCACGCTCCCCACGATGCCCAAGCCCAGCGAAAGCGCCAGCAGCGTCTCAAGCAAGTGATTGTGATTCGCGCCCGTCTTGCCAGCGCCGATCAGCGTAAACGGCACGAACACCGCGTACAACGCCGGGATCAGCACGCGCGGTTGCCGCACGCTCAGCGCCACCATCCCCAGGGTGAGCAGCATGCTCGGCCAATAATCGGCCAGCAACACCACAAACTTCATCATCAGATGTTGCGACCAACTCGCCCGGCGGTGCATTATCAGCACGTGAAACGTCAACTGCCCCCGCGTGATCAGGTCCACGCTCAGCCAGATACCCAGCAGCACCGCCAAATACACCGCCGCAAACAGTAACGTCGGGCGGCGCAGCGGCAGGCGGCCCACAAACCCCTCGCGTGCGCCCGCCCGCAGCGCCAGAACATCACCGAACAGCAGCGCCAAGCCCACCGCCAGCGGCGCAACCAACGCCGTCTGCTTGGTGAGCGCGGCCAACGCCAAGCTGATCGCGCTGAGCGTCAGGCGGCTGCGCAGCAACGCGCCCCACGCTAGATCGGGCGCACGGGGCCGTGCCGACACCGCGAACCACAGCCCCAACGCCGTCCAAAACAGCGCCAGCATATCGGGCTTGATGCGCGTGGCCCACAACAGCGCAGGCCCACTGCTGAGCAGCAGTGCCGCGCCCAACAGGCCCATCAACCAGGAGCCAGCCACGAATCGCACGATCAGCACGATCAGCAGCGCCACACCCAGCGCCGCGAGTAGCGAGAGCAGCCGTCCGCCCCAGAAGATGTGCGCCCCAGCGATCGCATCGAACATCCCCAGTAACACCGGGTGCACGGGCGGGTACGGCGCCGCCACAAAACGGTACAACTCCAGCGGCTGATACAACGCCTCGCCCGACCACAACAGCCGCGCCTCGTACAGCAGCGTGCCCTCAAGACTATCGTGCGGGAACGGGAACGCCAACAACGCGCTCATGCGCTGAGCAATCTGCCACAGCAGCAGCAGCGCGACGACCGTCAATCCCACACGGACGAGCAACCAAGGCCAACGAATCTGACCAACATCGTCTTGCGCATTAGCACGAGTGGCTTGCAGCATAGCAATATGTTCCTAACTTCTCGTTAATTTCTGGATGAACACGAGCAAACCCGTGTTATAGAAGGGCAACCACCAGGAGGCAGCGCATGCCTCCGATCACCTGAAACTGTTTGTATCTATGGGGAGAGACTGGGTTGAGCGCTTTGAGATGAGGTACAACGTGAGAAGCGCCTTGCGCTTGCCTCGGCACACCATCGCCGAAGTAGCCCCTCACGTGAGCCGGGAGAATCGTACCTCTGCGCATCGGTATGCTACCAGATACACGCAGATCTCTGCAACCTTGATGCTAACCGCAATTACGTGTATACTTCGCCTTCGGAACATCCAGCAAAGAACAACTCTACCGTGGCGTTCTCGATACGAGGACCATTCATGCCCATGTCAACGGCTCATGCCGCAACTGCACAGCAACACGCCCGCTCAACCTATTGGGTTCTCCTAAACTACATTTTCCTTGGCATAGTGGCGCTGCTGCCGCGCGTGCTCGATCTCGGCACCTTCCTCACGGGCGATGAGGCCAACTTCTGGTTGCACCGCTCGGTCGCCTTCTGGAACGCATTGAAAAGAGGCGATTTCGCCGCCACCGCCATCTCGACGCACCCTGGCGTCACCACAATGTGGCTCGGCGGCATGGGGCTGCGTCTGCAAGACTTCCTGCTCAGCAGCGGGATCGTGCGCGATGGCTCGTACGCCGCGTTTATCGGCATGGTGCGCCTGCCTGTCGCCATCACCCACACGCTCGGCGTGCTGTTCGGCTACGCGTTGCTGCGGAAATTACTGCCCGCGCTGCCGGCCTTCCTGGCGGCGTTCTGCTGGGCCAGCGACCCGTTTATGATCGCCTTCAGTCGGGTGCTGCACGTCGATGCGCTGGCGGGCACCTTTATGACGCTCAGCATTCTGGCGGCCTGCTACTACTGGCATCACACGCCGCGCACCCGCTGGCTGATCATCTCGGGCGTCTGCGCTGCGCTCGGCATCCTCAGCAAGTCTCCCGCCCTGATCATGGGCCTGATCGTCGCTTTGATCGCGTTGGCGGCCCTGCGCAACCCTCCCGACGATCTGCCGCCGCTGGCCCGTGGACGCTGGTTCATTGCGGGTGATCGTTGGCTTGTGCTGAGCCTGGCCGTGTGGGGCATCGCCATGCTCGCCACCGTCGTGCTGCTCTGGCCCACGCTTTGGACCGGCCCATCCTCCGCTATCGCACTGCTGCGCCTGGGTATCGAGGCCGAGGGCGCCGAGCCGCATATGCTCGGCAACTTCTTCCTTGGCAGGGCCGATGACGCGCCGGGCCTGTTGTTCTACCCCGTTGCCGTGGCACTGCGACTCACCCCGTGGACGCTGATCGGTGTGTTGGCTCTGCCGCTCGCGTATCAGCGTGCGCGAGCCGCCAACCGCCGCGATCTAGCCGCCTTCGCACTGCTGGTGGTGCTGTTTGTGGTGGCGATGAGCATCTTCCCCAAGAAGTTCAACCGCTACCTCATCCCGATCTTCCCCACCCTCGATATCTTAGCTGCCGTGGGCTTGGCGGCGCTGTTCGATGCCGTGCAAAACGCGCTGACACGGCTGCGGAGCGCGACGGCACTGGCTTATCTGCGTTCGGGTTTGGTGGCGCTGGTGCTGGTAGCGGCCTGTATCAATGTCGCTTGGTGGCACCCCTACTCGATCGCCGCCTTCAACCAACTGCTCGGCGGCGCTCGCGCGGGCGAACGGGCCTTTCTCACGGGCTGGGGCGAAGGCTACAGTCTCGTCGCCGCTTGGCTCAACGAACAACCCGACATCACGGGCGTCGTGACCGTCAGCGCGATGAATAGCTCCATCCAGCCCTACATGCGCCGTGGCGCGCAGGTGCGCGGTCCCCAAGATGGTGGCCTGCCCAACAAGGCTGGGTATATCGTCGTTTACATTCGCCAGGTGCAGGATGGCTCGACTGTGCCGCCCTTCTCGGATTTCTACGGTAAACATGTGCCTCTGCACACCGTCACCATTCACGGCATCGATTACGCCTGGATCTACCAAGTGCCGCCCGTGCTCGACGTGCCGCGTCAAGCCACATTCGGCCCCTCGATCGAACTGCTCGGCTACGATCAGAGCAATGACTTCGCGCCCGGACAAACAACCACCCTCACCTTCGCGTGGCGCACCCGCGAGGCGCAGCCCAGCGATCTGTTTATGTTCGCGCATCTGATCGGCCCCGATCAGCAGCGCTACAGCTCGCTCGACATCCCATTAGCTGTGAGCGAGTGGCAGCCCGGTCGCGTGATCCGCAACGAGCTGCCGATCAGCCTGCCCGCCGACGCGCCCGCTGGCGTCTATCGACTCACTATCGGCCTCTACAACCTCGCCGATGGGGCGCGGCTGCCAGTACAAAGTCCAGAACCGATAAATCCCGAATTAGATGGGCCAGAAGCATTGTTGTTGGCAGAGTTTGTGCTAGAATAGCCCACGTAAAGCTCAGATGTGGTATACTAACAAGCGTCCCGCTATCCCGCGAAGATCGCGGCTTCGGTACCACAACCAGTGTTATGAGTGTGCGAGGCCGCACCTACAAGTGTCATCGCCACTGAAAGAGTTCCCACAACGAACGACTTGTAACTGCACCACTACGGGACGAACGGCAAGCCAAGCACGAACAGCTATCGATGCTGTAAAATCTGCCTGGTCGTGTCAGGTTTATTGATGAGCAGGTTTGCTTTGGGGCGCCTGGTATGCATCCGTGTGCATACTTTAAAGATTTACACTATCAGCCAATAATTCACAGCTATTTTGTGGAAACAATAAAGGGGAATCGACTTGAGCGCAGAACGCTTGCAAAAGGTGTTGGCAAATGCCGGATTCGCTTCGCGGCGCGAATGTGAAGAGATGATCACTGCTGGTCGCGTTTCGGTAAACGGCAAGGTCATGCGCATCTTAGGCGCGCGTGTCGATCCGTTGCAGGACGATATTACGGTGGATGGGCAGCCCGTTGGCCGTCCAAGTCCACGCACCTACGTGCTATTGCACAAGCCTGCTGGCGTCATTTCGACCGCCGATGATCCCGAGGGCCGCCCCACCGTGGTCGGCATGGTGGATCTGCCAGTGCGGCTCTTTCCGGTTGGACGGCTCGATTACGAGAGCGAGGGTCTGATCCTGTTGACCGACGACGGCGAATTGGCTCAGCGCCTCACCCACCCGAGCTATCAGGTGGATAAAGAGTATTTGGCGTTGCTCGACCACGCACCCACACCCGATGCGCTGCGCGAATGGCGCAATGGCGTCGTGATCGACGGCAAGCCGACCGCGCCCGCCTGGGTCGAAGTGACCGAACGCGATGAGAACGGCGTTTGGGTGCGCGTGGTGCTGCACGAAGGCCGCAAACGGCAGATCCGCGTGGTGGCAGCCCAACTCGGCTACCAAGTGCTGCGGCTGATCCGTGTGCGCGAAGCGACCCTCACGCTCGGCGATTTGCCAGCTGGCGAGTGGCGTCACCTCACCGAGGCCGAAGTCGAAGCGCTTTGGGCGCACGTCGGTGGTCGCGGCTCGGCGCCGCCCCGCACCGAGGGCTACCCACTGAAGCCTGCTGCTCAGCCGACTGAGCGCCCTGCGCGCAGCGAACGGCCTCGCCGCGACGAACGGCCTGCTAGCGACCGCCAAGGCTTCCGGCCCGAGCGACGCGACGACCGCCAGGGTGATTGGCGCGATAACCGCCGAGATGAGCGCCAGGGCTTCCGGCCCGAGCGACGCGACGACCACCAGGGCGATTGGCGCGATAATCGGCGAGACGATCGGCGAGATGATCGACAGGGCTTCCGGCCGGAGCGACGCGACGACCGCCAGGGCGATTGGCGCGACAACCGCCGAGATGAGCGCCAGGGCTTCCAGCCCGAGCGACGCGACGATCGCCAAGGCTTCCGGCCAGAGCGACGCGATGATCGCCAGGGTGATTGGCGCGATAACCGCCGGGATGATCGGCGAGACGACCGTCAAGGCTTCCG
>CALKHR010000198.1 GCA_937988885.1 uncultured Roseiflexaceae bacterium
AGCGTAGCAAGGTCGAGTGGTGGGATGGCAGCCTGAAGGTGCGGCGGCGCATCGGCCCACTTTGTCTTTGGGATAGGCAGGATTGAAACGGCTGGTCATATCGGTGTAGATATGAGCCACGGCATCCACAGCCGATTGACTCACTTGGCGCGATGCCCTAATGATGATTTTAGGATCATCCAGTGTTTTGCAGATCGCCCAACCTGGCAGGCAGGGCTCCTGCGTCGATGTTGGTTGGCTTGGTTGCGATGTGTCCGCACTTGCTTCCTGGGTTGCATCGTCGCTCGCATCCGCAGCAACATTAGCGGTGGCTTCAGCAGTAGCATCGGGGGCAGTTGTAGCAGCAGGGGCATCAGCGGTGGGTTCAGCAGTGGCATCGGGGGCGGTTGTAGCAGCAGGGACTGACGTCGGGGCGTTCACGGCGGGGCTTGGCGGCGCTGATGAACATCCCACCAGAGCAATCAGCAGCGTAAACACGAGGACTAGTTTTAGCTTCATGGCCTCACTCCTAACAAGAAACTGTGCGATCAGCACTCAGCGTTGATTGGTCGAGCAGAATCTATCAAATGAAGCGCTTCCAAAACGCTTCCAAAGTGCCATCTTCCAGAATCGAGCCTTGGAAGCAAAAGAACGTTCGTAACATAAAAGTAGTCGTTTCCCTTCACTTTCCCATACAGCACAGCGGGCGGCGATCCCTATGTGGATCTCCGCCCGTTTTGTTGCCACGCCTCGTCATATCTATGCTACTATGGAAGAAATCGCAACGCCCTGAACAATCGAGACATACCAAACGAGGTCAATGATGACGCCTGAAGGAACTCTACTCTGGCAACCGCCAAGCGCTCTACGCGACAATTGTCGGATGCAAGCCTATATGCAGTGGCTGGCCGAGCATAAGCGTGTCGAAACGAACAGCTACGAAGAACTTTGGAATTGGTCGGTTAACGAGATTGAAGCGTTTTGGGGTTCGATCTGGGAGTATTTTGATGTCCAGTCCTCGGCGCCCTACCGTCAGGTCTTGGCCGAGCGGCGGATGCCCGGTGCTGTCTGGTTCGAAGGGGCGCGGCTGAACTACGCCGAGAATACGTTCCGCAACCGCACCGATGAGCGTCCCGCCATCGTCTTTCAGTCCGAGATGCAAGCGCTGACCGAGATCAGTTGGGCCGAGCTTGAGCAGCAGGTGCGCGCCCTGGCCGCTGCGCTGCGCTCGATGGGTGTGCAGCGGGGCGATCGCGTGGTGGCCTACATCCCCAACATCCCACAGGCCGTGGTGGGCTTGCTGGCCACCGCCAGCCTCGGCGCGATCTGGTCGAGCTGCTCGCCCGATATGGGCAGCGGCAGCGTGATCGACCGCTTCAAGCAGATCGAGCCGAAGGTGCTGCTGGCCGTCGATGGCTATGTCTATGGCGGTAAGCCCTTCGACCGCCGCGATGTGGTGACAACGCTGCAGAAGGAGTTGCCCACCCTGCAACGCACCATTCTGGTGCCGTACCTCAACGCCGATGTCGATGCGCAGCAGTTCGCCAATACCGAGCGTTGGGACCACGTGCAGGCCGCCTATGCCGATGCGCCACAACTCACCTTCGAGCAGTTGCCCTTCGACCACCCGCTGTGGGTGCTCTACTCCTCGGGTACGACGGGCCTGCCCAAGCCGATTGTGCAGGGACACGGAGGCATCCTGCTCGAACACCTCAAATCGATCGCGCTGCACCACAACCTTGGCCCAGGCGACCGCTTCTTCTGGTTCACCACGACGGGCTGGATGATGTGGAACTTCCTGGTCGGCGGCTTGCAGGTCGGCTGCACTATTCTGCTCTACGATGGCAGCCCCGCCAAGCCGAGCATGGATGCGCTCTGGTCGTTCGCCGAGCGCAGCGGGATGACCTATTTCGGCACTAGCGCCGCCTACATCACCTCCTGCCTCAAGGCGGGCCTCGCACCTAACCAGCGCTATGACCTCAGCCGTTTGCGGGGCTTTGGCTCGACTGGCTCGCCGCTCACCTCCGACGGCTTCCAGTGGGTCTACGACAATGTGCGCAGCGATATTTGGCTCTCGCCGATCAGCGGCGGCACCGATGTCTGCACCGCCTTTATCGGCGGCTGCCCGATGCTGCCCGTCTACGCTGGCGAGATGCAGTGCCGCGAATTGGGCTGCGCGATCTACGCCTTCGATGAGAACGGCAAGCCGCTCGACAACGAGGTGGGTGAACTGGTGATCACCCAGCCCTTGCCCTCGATGCCGCTGTTCTTCTGGAACGATCCCGACGGCAAGCGCTACCGCGAGAGTTACTTCGAGTTCTACCCGGGCATCTGGCGGCACGGCGACTGGTGCAAGATCACGCCTCGGGGCGGCGTGGTGATCTCGGGGCGCTCCGACGCCACCATCAACCGTATGGGCATCCGCATGGGCACCAGCGAGCTGTACCGCGCCGTGGAGAGTATCCCCGAGGTGCTCGATAGCCTGGTGGTTGACCTCGAAGTGCTGGGCTACGAGTCGTACATGCCACTGTTCGTGGTGCTCGCGCCGGGCGTTACGCTCGACGAGGAGCTTACCGCACGCATCAAGAAGGCCATCCGCGATACGCTCTCGCCGCGCCACGTGCCCGACGAGGTGTTTGCCGTGCCCGATGTGCCCCGCACGCTCAGCGGCAAGAAGATGGAGTTGCCGATCAAGAAGATCCTGCTGGGCACGCCGATCGAGCGGGCCGCCAACCGCGACTCGATGAGCAATCCGAGCGTGCTAAAGGACTATGTCGAGATCGCGCAGAAGATCCAGCATCTCAAGAAGAAGGACTAATGTTTCTGCTCTGGCTCTTTTAGCCTGCGGCAGCCAGGTACGTCCTTATCCAGGAAAGTGATGTGGATGGGTTGCGTGTAGCAGCCCATCCAGATTACATACAGAAGCAACTCCTAAATTTCAATCTGTGTAATCTGTGGATGTCGTGATCTTCTCAGCCGAACCGGCTCTGTCTCCATCGGATCAGCGAGCGGCGCAGGGCGGGCAGCCGCAACACCAACAAGGTGATCACCGCTATTCCGAACAGGATCGGCTGGCTCAGATCAGCCTTGACCAGCCACACAAAGTGCACCACCACCAGCGGCGCCGCCACATACACCAACATGTGCAGTCGCTTCCAGCGCTGCCCCAACCGACGCTGCCAGCCCTTGGTGGAAGTGAGCGCCAACGGCAGCAGCAGCAGGAACGCCGCTAAACCCACCAACACATAGCGCTTCTCTAGCACCGCCTCTTGGATCAACTGCCAATCCAGCCCGTAATCGATCACGAAGAACAGCAGCACATGCAGACACGCATAGGCGAAGGCGTACAGCCCCAACGGTCGGCGCAGCGGCAGCAGTTCGCGCAAGCCAAACAGCGTATTGAGCGGCGTGCAGGTCAGCGAGAGCACCAGCAGGATCAGCGCGGTCTTGCCGGTGCGCAGCGTCGCCTCTTGGATGGGGTTGACGGTCAGGTTGTTGTGCTGAAAATCCCAGATCAACAGCACAAACGGCACCCAACAGCCGATATGTGTGAGGATTTGGAGCCAACGAACTTCGAAACCAAGGACGGATACGCGGTCGCGTTGCGATCTGCGTCGGGCTTGCTCGGGCGGCGTGCTCGATGTTGGTGTATCCATGCGCTCTCTAGGCTTGGAGCTTGGGCATTGGAGCCGCCAATGCCCAAGCCGTGCTGTTGCGGTTAGTAATAGACGCGCAGATCCATATTGCTGTACAGCGATGCGACCTGCTCGGCGTAGCCGTTGAAAGGCAGCGTCTTGCGGCGGCTCACTTCGCCGATCCGGCGCTCGCTCGATTGCGACCAGCGCGGGTGCGGCACATCGGGGTTGACATTGGCGTAGAAACCGTACTCATCGGGGGCGGCGGCCATCCACAGGCTCGTCGGCTGATCGGCCACCAGATCGATCTTTACAATCGACTTAATGCTCTTGAAGCCGTACTTCCAGGGCACCGCCAATCGCAACGGCGCGCCGTTCTGCGGCAGAATCGGCTTGCCGTACACACCCGTCACCATCAGCGTCAGATCGTTCATTGCCTCATCGAGGCGCAGCCCTTCGACATACGGCCAGGTGTAGAAGATGCTCCGCGTTTGGCCAGGCATCTCCTCGGGGCGCAGCACGCTCTCGAATCGCACATACTTCGCGGCGGAGGTCGGCTCCACCTCTTTCAGCAGCTTGTTGAGCGGAAAACCCTCCCACGGGATCACCATCGACCAGCCCTCGACGCAGCGCAGGCGGTAGATGCGCTCCTCGGGCGGGAACTTGCTGATCAGATCCTCGATAGCGTAGGTGCGTGGTTTGTTCACCAACCCACCAACCGTCACCGTCCAAGGCGTGGTGCTGAAGTTTTTGGCTAGCCCCGCGACGCCCTCCTTATTGGTGGTGAACTCATAAAAGTTGTTGTAGTTGGTGATCGCTTGGAAATCGGTGAGCGCATCGCCGAGTTCATCGGTTTTACCATTCGCATTGCTGACGGGCGCCGGATCGCTTGTTGTCGTGGTAGGCGATGTGGTCGTTCCACAGGCAGCCAGCAGAAGACTACCACCGACTAATGCGCTAGCGTTACGGATAAATTGGCGTCGAGCGCGAAACAGCGGTTCAGGGGTTATCTCAGATGATGGGATCTTCTGCATGGTACGTTGTAACCTTTCTTTATGCTTGTTCGCCTAATTGGTAGATGTCGTGCGTGCCGCTCATATGTCTGTTGGTACGTAACGTTATCGCCAAAGGATGTTTCAAGCGCTGGGTGGATGGCCATTGTAAACCAAGTTCTTAAGATTGTGCGTATGATGAGTGGCCATCAGAGAATTTGAGTGAAATTGTCGGCAGGGCGGCGATAAGTGGTCTTGAAATTGCACATTTTTTTGATTGATACCGCACTGCCGAGAAACGTGATGTCGATGGGCTGCCTGAAGCAATGCATCGACATCACACAAGCACATCGACCTATCGAGAGGTGAACTATGTCAACGCTGCCACACAACTATGCGATCGACCGCGCAGCGCTGGAGCGTGATAGCGAAGTGAGTTTTTTTGTTGCCGGAGGCCCGGGCGGACAGCATCGCAATAAAGTCGCCACCGGTGTGCGGCTGTGGCACCGCCCAAGCGGCGTCGTGGTGACGGCCACCGAATGCCGCTCGCAGAGCGCCAACCGCGAGGTGGCCTACGAGCGTTTGGCCGAGCGCCTGCAGGCCTTGCGCAAAGTGAAGATGCCCCGCATCGCAACGCACCCCAGCCCGGTGGTGAACGCTCGCCGCTTGGAGAACAAGCATCGCCGCGCCGCCATCAAGCAGATGCGGCGTGCGGTTCGCGACGAATAGCACTTGCGCGACCGAAGCGCCGCTACACCAACCCGTGCTCCACGGCGAAACGTGTGGCTGCGCTGCGTGTATTGACATGCAACTTGCTGTAGATCGAGGAGAGATGTGTCTGCACCGTGCGCCGACTGAGCACCAAGCGTTCTGCCACCTGCGCGTCCGTCAGCCCTTCGGCCACCAACCGCAGCACCTCCATCTCGCGGCTCGTCAGGCCAGCCGGATTCTCCTGGCTATCGCGGCCAGTCTTGCGGGGCACGGGGGCGTTGAGCACCAACGTATCGGCCTCCAAGCGCTTGGCCTTGCTGCTTGCGAGGATGTTGTTAGTTTCCTCCATCTCAAGCTGTGCGCGCTTGAGCGGCCCCAACGACCAAGAGAGCAGGCGACGCACATGCGGTTGGCACGCTTCGAAACTTGGCTTCTGGCCCAACAGCAGCGAGATCTGATCGGCCCACGCCGTCTCGCCCGACATCCGCAACAGCGGCGTGAGCGTCTGCAGGATCGAGACGATCTGCGGCAGCGCGCGGGTCTGCAACGTGTACTGCAGCGCCTCTTGGAACAGCGAAACGGCGCTCGTCTCCTCCTTCTGGCGGAGCGCCAACTGCCCCAAATTCATCAGCGAAGCGGCCATGCCCCATTGGTTGCCGATCGTGTAGAACAGTTCTAGCCCGGCCTCGTAATATTCCCAAGCTTGTGCCAGTTGATCTTGCGCCGCAGCCGTATCGCCCAAACGGTTGAGGCAGATCGCCATGCCGCGCGTGTCGTTCATCGCTTGGCGCGTGCGCAGGCTCTCCTCGAAGAACCAGCGCGCTTTGGCGTAAGCGCCCATCGCATAGGCGACCTTGCCGAGATTAGTGAGCGAGAACGACATACTCCACTGGTTATCGATCTGCTGCTCGATTGCGAGGCTCTGCTGCGACCAGGTCTGTGCCGCCGCATAATTGCCATACTCGTAGGCGGCTTGGCCGAGGATATTGCAGGCCACCGCTTGGCCGTGCAGGTCATCGAGGCTTTGCGCCAAGGTGAGCGCGCTCTGGCAGAGGCTCTGGGTGCGCTGAATTTCGCCGAGATAGGCGCATACCGCCCCCAAATAATTCAGCGTGAAGATCAGATCGGCCCGCGCATTGAGCTTGGTGAGGAGCTCCTGGCTACGTTCGAGCAGCGCTCGCGCCTGAAGTTGCTGCCCTTCGTGGAAGATAAACCACCCCTCGCGGGCCAGCAGTTTGCCAAGCACCAACTGCTGTTCGGGCGATTCGGGCTGTTGCTCCAGCATATTGCGGGCTTCGCTGAAGGCCAACGCCCCCTCGTGAAACCAACTGCGCATATCGTAGAAGTGGAACAGGCCCTCCAATGCGATGCTGATGGTGTGGATATCCTGGCTGCTGATCGCGTACTGCCACGCCGCGCGGATCTGCGCGATCTCGGAGATGATGATGTTTAGCGCGCGCATCTGGCCGGTGCCCCGCAGGTCCGGGGTGAGCGCGGAGAGTTGTCTGCCGTAGTAGGCCGCGTGTCGCGCAGCGGTCGCCTCCCTTTCACCTGCGGCTTCGAGCTGTTCGGCTGCGAACTGCCGGAGCATATCGAGCAACTCGTAGCGGGCATGCCCTTCGGCGTCGGCCTCGTGCCGCTGCAGCAGCGATTTGTCCACCAGCGCCGCCAGCAGATAGAGGAGCGCGTGTGGGCCGTTGCTATCGTCCAATTGCAGGACAGCGGTGGCCGCCTCGCGGGTGAAACTGCCGTGGAACACCGAGAGTTGTCGCAGTCCCTGCTGCTCGCTGGCCGAGAGCATATTCCACGAATGCGTCAGCACCGCCCGCATGCTGCGCTGGCGGCTGGGCAGGTTCGGCGAGTGATCCGCGAGGAAATCGATGCTCTTGGCGATCTCCTGCGCGATCTCCTGGCACGAGAGCAGGCGCGTCCAACTGGCGGCCAACTCGATACCCAACGGCAGACCAGCGACCAAATGGCAGATCTGGTGGATGGCGGGCAGCGTATCGCTGTTTGGCTCGAAGTGCGGGGAATAGCTGCGGGCCACCTGCACAAACAACTCAACCGAGTGCGGATGCTCCTGTTGCGTGCCCGACGGCACCTCGCTTGGATGCGCGAGGTTATGCGCTTCGCCGATCGGAGGGCGCGGTGGCAGCGGCAACCCATCGAGACGGATCAGCCACTCGCCCGGCAGGTTCAGCCGTTCCCGCGATGTGGCCAGCAATTTCAGCTCCGGCGCGTGATGCAGCAATTCCTCGATCCGACTGACGTGTTCGGTGAGATGTTCGATCGCGTCGAGCAGCAACAGCATCCGCTTACTGGAAAGGTAATTGTGCAGTTGTTCCGTCAGTTGTGTGCGGCCCGAGAAGGTGATGCCGAGCGCGTTGCTGATCGCCGTCGCCAACAACTCCTCGGAGGGGCCAGAATCTGGTAGTGCGCCGAGCGGCACGAAGAAGACGCCATCGGGGAACAAGGGAGGGTCAGTATAGGCGAGCGTGCGGGCGATTTCCTGTGCCAAACGGGTCTTGCCAACTCCGCCAACACCTGTCATATTGAGCAGACGACATGAAGGATCACTCAGGAGCGCGAAAGCTTGTGATGCTTCTGCATCGCGTCCGATCAGCCGATTCAGCGATGCTGGAAGGTTGTGCGGTGTCGGCATCGGTGCCAACTCATGGCTGCCCCTATGATCAGAACTGCTCATGCCTGCCTCTATGCCAATGAATTTCATCGAGGATGTAGGGAAGGAATATGGTTATTGTAGCATAGCCTGCGCATTCTGAACATTGTTTTTATGGTCAGAACTGCGGTATACTTTGCGCTGCATTTTGTATGCTACGTTTGTGAGGGTTCGAGGACGTTATGTGGTCGATGATTACTGATTGGTTTCCTGCAGAAGGTACGTTTGGGTATTATCTATTGCGCAGTAGCATTATTTTTTTAGTGGCAGCACTTGTGGCTCGCATTTTAAGTGCGGTCATTTGGCGTATCGAGGTGTCGCGGGTGCGCCTTTCGCAGCGCCGTTTCAGCGAGCGCCGTCAGGTCACCTTGAAGGCGCTGATCACCTCGTTGCTCAACGGAGTGGCGGTGTTTGTGACGCTGCTAATGATCCTGGCGATGTTCATTCAGCCGAGCGCCCTAGTGACCTCGATCGGTCTGTTTAGCGCTGGCCTTGGTATCGCCGCTCGCCCCTTTATCAGCGATTTTTTGGGCGGCATGGTTCTTTTATTTGAAGATCAATTTGTGATCGGCGATAAGGTCGAGATCGGCGACCGCCAAGTGAACGGTGTGGTGGAACGCGTTTCGCTGCGTACCACCCATATTCGCGGCGAGGCCGGCGAGTTGTGGATCGTGCCGAACGGCGATGTGCGCACCATCCGCAACTATTCGCGGGGCAGTTTCTCTCCCGCCAATGTGCGTTTGACCGTGCCCACCGCCAAGTTCGATGAGGCGCTAGAGGCGCTGAGCACGCTGATCGCCAACCCCGGCCCGAATGTGATCGAGACGCCGGAGATCATCAGCGAAGCAGGAGAGATCGGCTCAAACACCGTGCTCCTGCTCAAAGTGAAGGCGCGCCATGGCCTTGGCTCGCAGGTGCGCCGCGAATTGCTGGCTCGCTTACAACTCGCGCTCACCGAGCACGGCATCATCGTAGACCCCGACACGCCGCCAGAGCCGCAGGGTCGCCAAGTCTCGCAGCTTGACAAACCAATAGTTTAGTTATAAACTGTGGTAATGAACCGATCATCTTCACAAGGACATGGTGGCGTTCGTCAACCGAGTGTGTTAGCTTGGCTGCGGCTGATGCGCGTGTATCAGAAGCTCGATAACGCTTCGATGCGCCATTTTCAATCGCACGAATCCAAGCTGAGCTCGGCGCAGTTCGACGTGCTAGCGCAAGTTGGCGCTGCGGAGGGACGCACGCAACAGGAACTGGCCGAATCGCTGTTCGTCACCAAGGGCAATATCTCGCAGTTGCTCGACCGCATGGAGCGACAGGGGCTGGTGCGACGTAATCAGGAGGGTCGGAGCAACACCGTCTTTCTCACGGAGGCGGGACGCGAGCTGTACCAGACCTTAGTCCCCGCCCAAGAGGCGCTGATCTGCCGCCTCTTCAGCTCGCTCACGCACGAAGAACAGTCCCAATTGCTCACGCTGCTCCGCAAACTTGACCACAGCTTAACATAACAGGTTAACAGCGATTGCTGCTGCCCGTTAGATCGGGCAGGGCTTCGTCGTCTCTAGGAGCGAGGGGACTCCGTTCTGCAGGCGTGTCAAACGGCTGCATTCGCAGCAGAAGGAGCGAGGCTATGTCGGAACTGCTCGGCTTTCACCACATCACTGCGATTGTTGGTGATGTGCAGGCGAACGTCGATTGTTACGCGGGGTTATTGGGTTTGCGCCTCGTCAAAACCACGGTCAACTTCGATGATCCGCAGACGTATCACCTCTATTTCGGCGATGGCGCGGGCCGACCGGGCACGCTAATCACGTTCTTCCCTTGGACCACCGGGCGCTGGGGCGGGCGTGGCACCGGGCAGATCAGCGCGATCGCGTTCGCCGTGCCGAATGGCTCGCTGGACTATTGGGCGCAGCGCCTGCAGCAGGCCAATGTGCGCTACGCCGAGCCTGTCAATCGCTTCGATGAGCAAGTGTTGCAGTTCTACGATCCGGCTGGCCTGTTGATCGAATTGGTGGCCCGTCGCGATGCTGAACTCGCCCCGCCCTGGGAGCAGGGGCCGATCCCGCTTGAGTACGCCATCCGTGGCTTGGCGGGTGTCACGCTCACCCTGCAGCGTGCCGAGCCGACCACCGCGTTCCTGCGCGATGTGTTCGGCTTTCGGGCGATGGGCAACGATGTCGAGCGCGAGCGTTTGACGTGGGGCAGCGGCAGTTCGCTCGCCCATGTCGATCTGATCGAGCGCCCCGATGTGCCGTTTGGCACGTTTGGTGTGGGCATTGTGCACCACGTGGCGTGGAACGTGCCCAATGATGTGAGCGAATTGGCCTGGCGGCACACGTTGATTGAGTATGGCTTGCAGGTGACGCCCGTGCGCGAACGGTTCTACTTCCGCTCGATCTACTTCAATGAGCCGGGCGGCGTGGTGTTCGAGATGGCGACCAGCGGGCCGGGCTTCACCGTCGATGAGCCGTACGAGCGGTTGGGCCAAACATTGATGTTACCGCCTTGGCTTGAGGAGCGCCGCACCGAACTTGCCGCCGCGTTGGAGCCATTCCGCCTGCCGACATAGCGGAAAACCTGCGCGAATCGGCTGCGAAGTGTGAAAGATGATCGATTGTAGCAGGGAAAGGCTTGCAAAACACCTGGAGGTAGATGTACACTCCAGGTGTTTTATTCACAACAAGCATATGAAAACGGGGCTAGCGCCCGACAGTGCGCAGAGCCATCTCGTACATCGCCACGTACTCGCGTGCCGACGATGCCCACGAGTGATCCTCGCGCATCCCTCGCGCCCGTAGGATGGCCCAGCCGTCGTGGTCGTTGAACGACGAGATGCAGCGGCGGATCGCATCGAGCATAATCGAGGCGTCGTAGGGGTGGAAGCGGAAGCCGTTGCCCTCCCAACCCTCGCGCACGGTATCGTCGAGGCCGCCCGTCGCCCGCACGATCGGCACCGAGCCGTAGCGCAGGGCGATGAGCTGGCCCAAACCGCCCGGCTCATAGCGCGACGGCATCAGGAATGCGTCACTGCCGGCGTAGATCTGCTGCGCGAAGGCGGCATCGAAGCCCAAGCGCACATGCACGCGCGAGGGGTACTGCTGCATCGCCTGGCTAAACGCCGCTTCGAGATCGGGCTGGCCGCTGCCCAACAGCACGAGTTGTGCGTTCGTCTCTTGTATCAGCTCGGGCAATGCGCTATAAACGAGGTCTAGGCCTTTCTGTTCGGCCAAACGCGTCACCATGCCGATCAGTGGCAGGTTCGCATTAACCTCGAACCCGCACTGCTGTTGCAGCACCGCCTTGCAGAGCGCTTTGCCGCTGGGATCATCGGCGCTGTAATTGGCCGCGATGTAGGGATCGTGCTCGGGATCGAAAACCGTGAAATCGATGCCGTTCAGGATGCCGACGAGTTGATCCTGACGTTGCCGCAGCAGGTGATCGAGGCCCTCGCCGAAGGCAGGGTTGAGGATCTCTTGCGCGTAGGTCGGGCTGACGGTGCTGATAACATCGGCATACATCAGGCCGCGCGCCATAAAATTGAACTGCTCGCCGAGGCCGATGCCGTGTTCCACCAGCCCACCAGCGCTGAGGCCAGCCGCGTGCAGCGTGCTCGGTCCGAAACGGCCCTGGTAGGCCAAATTGTGGATGGTGTAGACCGACGCGATATGCCCGAACGTGTAGGAATAGAACGTTTTGAGATAATTGGGGATGAGGCCAGTGTGCCAATCGTTGGCGTGGACAATATCAGGTTGCCATTTCTCGATCTCGCGCAGGTGCTGGATCAGCGCGAGCACGCCTCGTGCGAACAGGATGAAGCGCCGATCGTCGTCGCCCTCGCCGTAAATGGCCTGGCGGGCGAATCCGGCGGGAATATCGAGCAAATAGACGGGAGTTTGGCCAAGCGTGGTCTGAAAAATGCGAAGCTCTTCTTGATGCTCACCCACTGCGAGGAACGTTGCGGCGATCGGACCTTCGATCGTCCACGGGCCGTCGTACAGACGGCGGTAGAGCGGCATCACGATCCGCGCATCGTGGCCGAGTTCTCGAAGAGCGGGCGGCAAGGCTCCGGCCACATCGGCGAGCCCTCCTGTCTTGATAAACGGCGCGACTTCGGCGGCAACAAATAGGATATTCATAGATACGCGGCGAATGGCTGCCGCTCCTCCTTTCACAGATCGACGTTGGTGCCGTGCACGGCGGGATTCCAACGTTTGGCGTTGCCTGGAATATCGCAAAGCGGTATCGGCTCGTCGGGCGGGTGATGGGAGTTGCGTATGTGCAAGGTGATGCGCTAGCCGATAACCGCCTAGTGGTTCGATTGCGCGTGGTTGGCTGATTGTACCATGGTTTAGGGAGAATCCGCACCATCACGCGAGACAAGCTGTCTTCTCCTGTTGGCAAATATGGGCATATGCGAGAAGAACTCTCTTGGATTGGCGTAAAAGCGGCAAAAATAACGTTTGTGTTTATCAGATGGCGAGATTGTTAGAGAGACAATGAGAAATTTGTTATATGAAACGAACCCGTTTGGATGTGGCACACGGTATAGTAATTACAGCTTCGCAATGAGATGTGCTGATTGCTGTTGAGACTCACGCTTTGGTTCGGATCTGAAAGGCGCTCTCCTGCGGGAGCGGCCCGCACTTAGGAAGCCTGGCATATTGAGGAGGACGCTCTATGTCATTGCCGGAAAATCGTTCTGTGCGTCTGCTGATACGTACGATAGGTGCGATATGCGCAGTGGTGTTTGTATGGCTGGGGTTTGTGCCAATAGCCTCGCTCGCCACTGTGGCGAAAGCTGCTCCGGCAGCCGAGCAGTCAAGTGCGCCTTTGGCGATACCGGTGGCTCAGGGCACTCCCGTCGATCTGAGTCTTGCTGATCTCCAAATTCAAAATCAAATCCTCGACAGCTCGGGCGATGCGGTGAGTGTGAATTTTGGCTTGCCCGCATCCTGGGCCTTAAACGGGAATTCTCAGCTCAACCTACATTTTGCTGCCTCGATGCTCGGCTGGCAGAATACTTCTAATCTCTCGGTGCTCGATGGGCGCATGGCCCTGCGGGTCACGCTAAACGGCCAGCGTATCGCTTTCATCCCGATCGCTGGCTCCTTCGACGACACCATCACCATCCCGATCCCGAATGGTCTGCTGCGAACTGTGGCCGATGGCAATCGCAACAGCTTGATCTTTGCGCTCGAGGCGCGCCTCGATTGCAATGAGTTATCGCCGGTTGAACTGATCATCTACAATGATACGTTCTTGCAGTTCTCGTACGGCACGCGCCCGCTGCAGCCGGATCTGTCGCGCTATCCGTACCCGTTGGTGCAGAACACCATCGTGACCGATACGATCACGCTGTTGGTGCCGCAGGAGCCGACCACCAATGAGTTGTCGGCGGCGTTTGCGGTGGCCGCGAGCCTGCGGCAGTTGTCGAGCTCCGGCGATCTGCAGTTGATGCGCGAGAGCGACCTGAGCGATGAGCGCCGCGCCAACAGCCACTTGGTGCTGATCGGCCAGCCGTCGCGTATGCCGCTGATCAACGAGGTGGTGCTCGCCGCCCCCGCCGAGGGCGATGCCTTCCCCAGCCTGCCGATGGGCCCCGACGATGGTGTGACGCAGATCGCTGGCTCGCCGTGGAGCGCTGCACACGCGGTGCTGGTGGTGAGCGGCGCCAACGATGAGACGGTGCTCAAGGCCGCGCAGAGCTTGGAGACGCTTCGGCGCTGGCCGCAGAGCGCTGGTACCGCCGCGATGGTCGCTGAGATCCGTGATGCCGCATCTCCCGAGGTGCAGGAGGGACGGCGCACCTTTGCGCAAATGGGCATCTACCCCGAGACGATCGAGGGGGCTGGGCAGCGCGACCTGGAGTTCCTGTTTGTGCTGCCGTTCGATCAGACCTTGCCCGGCAATACCGTGATGGCCCTGTCGTTTGCCCATTCGGCCCTGATCGATCCGACTCGTTCGCAGATGAGCGTGGAGCTCAATGGCAAGTCGATCGCGGGCCTGCGGCTTACCGAGGCGTCTGCGATTGGTCATGTGGCCCAGGTTGTGCTGCCCCGCGCGAACCTTCAGCCGGGCGTGAATCGCTTGACGTTGGATGTCGATCTCAACGAGTTGACCGAGTGTGGTTCCTCGGGCGATAAAGGTGTGTGGCTGACGGTGCGCGACGATTCGTACTTCGAGTTCACCCCGGCTACGGATGGCATCACGCGGGCGCAGCCGTTCACGCTCGATCGCTTCCCCATGCCGTTCGCCGATCACCCTGATCTGGCGGAGACCTGCATTGTGGTGCCGCGCACCGACCCTGTGGCATGGAGCGCGGCGATGCGCATTGCGATGACGCTGGCGAACTCGACCTACAGTAATGTGGTGGCGCCTGCGGTGGCCTTCGCCGATGATCTCTCCGATGAGATGCGCATGAACCATCACTTGATCTTGGTGGGCCAACCCAAGGATCAGCCGCTGCTGGCCGAGCTCACCGAGCAGTTGCCGGTGGTGTTCAAGGAGGGCTCGAACGACCCCGATGATCAGCGCAGCCGCGTGGTGATGCACTTCAACCCGCCGGAGTCGCAGGGCTACCTGGAGCTTGTCGCCGCGCCGTGGGATGCGCGTCGGGCGGTGTTGGCGGTGTTGGGCCGCAACAATACCGAGGTGACGTGGGCGGCCAGCGGCGTGACCCGCTCGTCGCTGCGCAACCGCTTGAGCAGCCAATTGGCGTTGATCCAGCAGGATAGTGTGGCTATCCCCGAACTGATTGTGCAGCCCGTCGCGCCGCAACCGCAGGTGACGCCTACGCCAGAGCCGACGGTCATGTCGACGGCGACCCCTGAGCCGGAGCCGACGCGCACGCCGATCGCCACTCCTGCGCAGAGCAATAACAGTGGGCGCTCGAACCGCAGTACGCTTCTGTGGGCCGCGTTGGGCGGGGTGGCGCTTCTTGCGCTCGGTGGCTGTGCCTTCTGGGTGTCGCGCCAACAGAAACGCGGCTTGTATTAGTTGGTGGGCTATCGTATGAGGGTTTGCAATAATCGATAGGATAAGCACATCGCGGCTCTATGGTTGCAGAGCCGCGATTGTTTTGTCTCTTAGGAGCGTTCTGAAAAGCGTTCCAAAGCGGAAGAAACGAACATCCAGCGCATTTTGACGTGATTTCCTTGCGAGAGCATCGGATGCGCCATTCGGCAGGTGAGCGCGTACTCACGAGGGCGTAGGCTGCTGCGCAAGTCCAAAGGGCCGGTCGCGGCCCTTTGGAGACCCCGACCAGGGCTTATCGCCCCTGGACCCCAAGGAATCCGCTCTGTTACGCCTGTATCGTTTGGTTCCTCGGTATGCGCTTTTTGCTTACTGACACGCATGTGTCTTTGCCCACAACTAATGCTTTTCAGCAATGTTCTTTGACTTGGTTGGATTGTCATCAATCAATGCGGCGGCACAGCCCCATTCCTCGCGCCGTTTTCATCCCCACGC
>CALKHR010000199.1 GCA_937988885.1 uncultured Roseiflexaceae bacterium
AGATCTGTCTCTAGAGTTATCTACCCGCCAACCTAGTAGCAACATTGGTTATTATACCGCGGATTCGCAATCAAAGCGCAGAATCGTTTGCTGTTCGCCTGTGCGATGAAAGCCAAACCAACTATAGAGACGTTGCGCGGTCGTATTATGTAGCTGCGTATTCAGTGTAATGCTCTCGGCGGAGGCGTTACGAGCGTATTTGACGATTTCTGCCAGCAGGCGCACGCCAACGGCCTGGTTGCGATATGCAGGCATCACTGCGATGCGGACAAGGTGGATCAATCGCCCGCCAAAGTGCGAGGTGATGAAGGCGTAGCCCGCGATCTCGCCGTTAAGCTCGGCAATGATGAAGTAGGGCGATTCGAGCAGCGCCGGGCCGATGATCCCCACTTCTTTATGCCATTGGGGATCGAAGCTGCTCTGATCGATGGCGATCAGGGTCTTGAGATCACCAAGCTGGGCGCGACGAATCTGGGCGTGCGGATTGCCCTCCGATGGGATATCCAAACCCCGCTTCTCGTAGACCACTACGGTCGTATCGGGCTGATAGCCTATGTTGGAGAGCGCGGGCAGCAGCCACCGATCGGCGAGCTCATCGCCACCGTAGTAGAGATGCTGTACGCCTTGATCGCGCAACGCCTCGTGAAACGGCGGCAACAGTTTGCTGATGCCCGCTTGCACCGAGAGATTATTGACGAGCGTCAGCGTCCGCAGCCAGGTGACGCCGTTGTTTGGCGGGCCAGCGAACACCGCGCCCCAAATATCGGTCGATGTGGCGAGCACCATTGCGGGCGTCTGTTCGAGCAACTGATAGAGGTCGAGGTTGTGCAGACTGAGGTAACGACGATTGCTACTGCGTAGGAGCCGCGAAATAGCAGTGATATCATGTACGGTCGCTCGGCGTGTCTGCGCGAGTGAGGGGTCTAAGTTGCGGTGGAATAGATGCATATGCGCCTTGAGAAGGACTTGGCATAGCGTATACGTGGTTCTTTATCGAGAACCATCTTGATATTATACAATATCGAGCGATTATGCGATGGTTTTTGGTATCATCGCTAGCAAAAGGACGAACAAAATGCGCATCCTCTTGGCTATCGGCATGGTGTGCGATCTCGCTGGGTTTCTGTTAGTGTTGACGGGTGCGAACATATTGCCGATCGGCGAGATGAGCGGCCAAATGATCTGGATAATCGTCGGCGTTGCGTTAATGCTCATCGGCAGTGTGTGCATGCTCCTGGGGCTGAAGGGCCTTGTCAACCGTAATGGTTGAGGCGCTGTTGGGTCTTGGGGCCGTTGTGCTGCTGTTCTGGTGCGCGCAGGATGTCTGGCGCGAATACAGCGAGCCGCGGCTTGCGGCGGACCCGAGGCTCAGCGAAGGGCCGCTGGTGTCGGTGCTCATCCCGGCGCGCAACGAGGCCGAACGCATCGGCGCGTGCTTGGCGGGGTTGGCCCGTCAGCGTTACCCACACTTCGAGGTGATCGTCGTCGATGATCACTCGACCGATGCGACAGCGGAGGTGGTGCGCAGTTTTGCGGGGCAACTCGCAGCGCTGCGCATCATCGAGGGTGCGCCGCTCCCTAACGATTGGCTGGGCAAACCGTGGGCCTGCTGGCAGGCCGCACAACAGGCCAACGGCGAGTGGCTGCTGTTCCTCGATGCCGATGTGATACCCCAGCCCGACCTGCTCGGCGCTGTGGTGGCATACGCGCAGTCTCAGCGCGCCGAATTCCTCACCGTGATGCCGTTGCAGCACCTGCACTCGTTCGCCGAGCGCCTGGTGCTACCGACGTTTCTCAGCATTCTCTACGCGCTCTATCCCCTCGCGCCCGTCAGCGATCCCCGTTCGTCGATCGCGTTCGCCAACGGCCAATGTCTGCTCATCGAGCGGCGCTGCTACAAGCGATTGGGAGGGCACACGGCGGTGCGCAACAGCGTCTTGGAGGATACCGACTTCGGGCAGATCGCCAAAGCGAGCGGCGCGCGCATTGCGGCGGTCAATGGCGCCGAGCAGATCGCGGTGCGCATGTACACCGATTGGCCCAACCTGGCCGAGGGGCTGATCAAAAACGCGGTGGCGGGCTTTCGCAGCGGCGGCTGGCGCTCGGCCTTCGTGGGGCTGCGCCAAGCGCTGATCGCCTGGCTGCCCTGGGGTTTGCTGGCCGTTTGGCTGCAGGGTGGTGCGCTGCTCTGGCTGGGCTGCGCCCTGCTCGCGTGGGGCAGCACGGCCTGGTTGGTGTGGCGGCGCTATCGGCTCAACCCCGCCTGGGGCTTGCTCTACCCGCTCGGCCTGAGCGTCTACTTCGGGCTAACGGCCATCGCCGTGGTGCGACTATCCCTCGGGCAAGGCGTCCGCTGGAAGGGGCGGCGAATCGGCTAACTGGCAATACGGAGGCATATCGCGATACTGCAACACAACCAATCTGCCACTACTCACAAAGGAGAGTCCAATGTACGCATCATTGACTTGGAGTGCTCGTTTGCTCGTGACATGTGTGGCGTTAGGTACACTTCTGTTGCATACCTCCACCGCGCTCCCAAGCGCTCCCGCACAGCAAGCAGACGCCATCATGCTCAGCGAAGTCGCCGATCTCACGGATGTGGAAGCCACCCGCCCTGTCGTGATCACGCACGCTGGCGATGGCTCAAAGCGGCTGTTTATCGTCGAGCAGGCCGGACGTGTGTGGATTCTCGATAACGGCACCCTGCGCACCACGCCGTTCCTCGATATTCGCTCGCTGGTGCGCTCCTCCAACTCCGAGCAGGGCTTGTTGGGCTTGGCCTTCGATCCCGAGTACAAGCAGAATGGCTTCATTTATGTGAACTACACCAGCGAGGCTGAGGATGGCGATACGATTATTGCCCGCTACAAAGTCTCCGACAGCAATCCAAACGAGATCGATCCAAACTCGGCCACACGGCTGCTGAGGATCGAACAGCCGCAGACGAACCACAACGGCGGCGATCTGACGTTCGGACCTGATGGCTATCTCTACATCTCCAGTGGCGATGGCGGCGGCGGCGGCGACGTCGGCGAGGGCCACAACCCAGTCATCGGCAATGGGCAAGACCTCAACACGCTGCTCGGCAAAGTGCTGCGTATCGATGTGCGCAACACCGACACGAGCGATGGTCTGCCCTACGACATCCCCGCCGATAACCCCTTCGCGGAGGACGACGCCCCCAACAGCCGTGGAGAGATCTGGGCCTACGGCTTGCGCAATCCCTGGCGCATCAGCTTCGATCGCCAAACAGGCGACCTGTTCATCGCCGATGTAGGCCAAGGCTCGATCGAGGAGGTGAATTGGCAGGCCGCCGCGAGCACGGGTGGCGAGAACTACGGCTGGCGCTGCAAGGAGGGCAATCAGAACTTCGCCAACGACGCCACCTGCGCGGGCGGCAATTTCGTCGCGCCCATCCTCACCTACAATCATAACGCTGGGCGCTGCTCGGTGACGGGCGGCTACCGCTACCGCGGCGACGAGGTTCCGGCACTCGGGGACCAGTACATCTACGGCGATTTCTGCAGCGGCGAGATCTGGAGCGCGAGCCCCACAGGCAGCACCTGGAACTCGACCCTACTGCTCGACACAGCGATGAACATCTCAACGTTCGGGGAGGACGAAGATGGCGAACTCTACGTGGCGGATCTCAGCAGCGCCATCATCTACAAGTTCACGGGCGTCGCGCATTCACTACGCCTTCCGATCATCCTGAAGGAGTAGCAGATCCACGGGTTATGCGGGCCTGCGGAGACTGTGCGCATCACTCTTCACCCACGCTAGTACTGAAAATAGCGCATTACACACTGTTAAATACGAAACGTATACTGGTATAATACTTCAAACAGTTTCGGTAGAGCCTCACGGATGCAGAACGAGCAATTGAAACGTTGGGTTGGCGCACACGCCGCAATAGGCTTCCTGTTATTCCCTGGACTGTGCGCGCTGCCACTCCTTAGCTTCATCACGCCCGAGCCTGCGCGCTGGGTTTTTGCAGTGGTGTGGTTGTTGCTTGTATGTGCATTTGGCGGCATTGTGCTGCGCGTCGTCTTGCGCTTACGCCACGAAGCTCGGCTCGCTGCCACCCAAACCGAAGAGCTCGACAATACAGGCAACGCACAATAACCAGAACGCATCTAGGAAAGATGCGAAAACGTGTATGGTACGCAAAACAACTCAGCAATTTGATGCTTGGAAGACGAAGGGTCAGTCGGCTTGCTGTGACCGACGACCCTTTTCATTTCGCCCAACACCCTTTACCTCCATTGCTACGTGTTGCACCCCTCACAGCGATACACAGGCAGCCAAAAGGAGCCAATCATGCAGCGACCTTTGATCATTGGTGTAGCTGGCGGTAGCGGCTCGGGCAAAACCACCGTCTCCAATGCGATCGTGAAACAAGTCGGCCCTGAACGTATCGCACTGCTCCAACACGATAGCTATTACTGCGATCTATCGCACCTGCCCTTCGAGCAGCGCACGCAATTCAACTTCGACCATCCCGACGCCTTCGACAACCAACTCTTTCTCGAACACGTCGATGCGCTCAGCCGTGGCGAGTCGATCCAAGTGCCCCACTACGATTTCGCCAATTACGTGCGCCTGCCACAAACGCAAACCGTCGAGCCGCGCCAAGTCATCCTGATCGAGGGCATCCTGATCTTCGTCGACGAAGCCCTGCGCGAGCGGATGGACATCAAGCTGTTTGTCGATACCGCCAGCGACCTGCGTTTCATTCGGCGCCTGCAGCGCGACATCCTCACCCGTGGGCGCACCACCGAATCGGTGATCGAACAGTATCTGCGCACCGTGCGCCCTATGCACCTGCAGTTCGTCGAGCCAACCATGAGCTACGCCGACATCATCATCCCGCGCGGTGGCCTCAACCAAGTCGCCATCGACATGATCGTCGCCCGTATCGAGCGGCTGCTGCACGCCCGCGACCTGCTCTAACCCGAGCGACGCCACCATCGTGCGTGTGCAGCGAGCGCACGCACGCAACCCCTACATTAAAAAGTATCGATACGCCGGATTCGCGCTCTCATCGGTATGCCGATAGTTCAGTGTCGCCAGCGACTGCTTGAAGCGCTCCAGATCCGCATCCGGCACTTGGATGCCCGCCAGCACGCGGCCATTCGCGTTGCCGTGGTTGCGATAGTGGAACAGGCTGATGTTCCACGACTCGTCCATCGTCTCCAAGAAGCGCAACAGCGCGCCAGGGCGCTCGGGGAACTCGAAACTGTAGAGCCGCTCGTCGGTGGCTTCGGGGGCGCGCCCGCCGACCATATGCCGCAGATGCACGATCGCCAGCTCGTTGTGCGTGAGATCGAGCACTGGGTAGCCAGCCTGTTCCAGTTGCGCGATCACCGTCTGGCGCTCATCGGCGTGCTGAAGCTGAATCCCCACAAAGATCGCCGCATCGGGGCGCGGAGCGTAGCGGTAGTTGAACTCCGTGATGCTGCGCATGCCGATCGTGCGGCAGAACTGCTTGAACGCGCCCGGTCGCTCGGGGATGGTCACCGCCAGCAGCGCCTCACGGTGCTCGCCGATCTCGGTGCGCTCGGCGATGTGCTGCAACCGATCGAAGTTCAGGTTCGCCCCGCAGGTCAGCGCCACCAGCGTCGCATCCTGAATGCCGTGCTGGGCCACGTAGCGCTTCATCCCCGCCACAGCCAGCGCGCCCGCCGGCTCCTGGATGGCCCGCGTATCCTCGAACACATCGCGGATCGCCGCGCACACATCGTCGGTATTCACCTGAACGAAATCATCGACATAGGTGCGCGTCAGATCGAAGGTGTGCTCCCCGACCCGCCGCACGGCCACGCCATCCACAAAAATGCCCACTTGCGAGAGCGTCACGCGCTCGCCCCGCGCCACGCTCTGGATCATCGCGTTCGCATCATCTGGCTCCACCCCAATGATCTTGATCGCCGGATTAATACTCTTGAGGAACACCGAAATGCCCGCGATCAGCCCGCCGCCACCGATCGGCACAAACACGTAGTACGATTGAGCGCGCACCTGCTGCGAAAGCTCTAGGCCGATCGTGCCCTGCCCCGCGATCACCAACGGATCATCGAACGGATGCACAAACGTCAACTGCTGCTCGGCCTGAAGCTGATACGCATGCGCCTCGGCATCGCTGTAACTATCGCCGTGCAGCACGATCTCGGCCCCACGGGCGCGGCACGCCTCTACCTTGATGCTCGGCGTTGTGGCGGGCATCACGATCACCGTACGGATGCCCAACTTCTGCCCCGAAAACGCCACTCCCTGCGCATGGTTGCCCGCCGAGGCGGTGATCACGCCCCGCTCACGCTCGGCATCACTGAGATGCGCCATTCGGTTGTACGCCCCGCGCAACTTAAACGAGAAGATCGGCTGAAGATCCTCGCGCTTAAAATAGACCTGATTCCCCAAGCGCTGCGACAGGCGCGACGCATAGTGTAGCGGCGTCTCCTGCACCACATCGTACACGCGGCTCGTGAGAATACGTTGAAGATACGTGATATTCATCGTTATTCCTTTCAATCTATACCTCAATGATACCAAATTCGGTTGTCTCACACCGGTTCACGCCCATCCAGATGAGCACCAACATCACGATACATCCACGCTGCCGCAGACCAAGGCGGCCTGTTTTGTGTGTCACGATCTCACCATCACTCCGGCACAATCAAAGATTGTGAACTAGATTGCACAACATTGATGGACCAAAACGACAACATAACAGGCAATTATCGCGTATACTAAGGTGTCCCCATAACATCCAAAGACAACAATCCTTGTGGTGACAAGAAGTGAAGAGGGGAGTTTCATCGATGACGATACCGGAGAACGAAAGCGAGGATACGAATGAATAGCGCAAAAGTGCCACGTCCAGGCCGAGGTTTTGCAACACCAACCATGATTGTTTTTGCCATCATCATTGTGGGTGTGTTATTTGTTTTTGCAAACGCCTATACCGTAGTTGATGCCGGTACACGCGGCGTCGTAAAAACGTTTGGAGAAGTGACCGAAGTCTATGAGGAAGGTTTGCGTTTCCGCACCCCATTTATCACCTCGATAGTCTTTGTAGACGTAAAAACGCAGCGTTTGGAATCGGAATCATCAGCAGCATCAAAGGATTTGCAGATCGTTTCAACAAAGGTGGTGTTGAACTACCACCCAGACCCAGCATCAGTGGGGCAACTCGTGCGCGACATTGGTGTTGATTATCAAACAAAGATCATTGACCCAGCAATTCAGGAATCGGTGAAGGCGGCCACTGCGCGCTTCACAGCCGAGGAACTGATCACCCAGCGCCCGCTCGTCTCGCAATCGATCAAGGATGTGCTGGTCGAGCGGCTTGGACCACGCGGCATCGTTGTGGAAGATCTCTCGATCACCGAGTTCAACTTTAGCACCGAATTCAGCCGCGCCATCGAGGCCAAGCAGGTCGCTGAGCAGGATGCACTGCGCGCCGAGCGCGAACTGCGCCGCGTCCAGATCGAGGCCCAGCAGCGCGTAGCACAAGCCGAGGCCGAGGCCAAAGCCCGCATCTCGATCGCACAGGCCGAGGCCGAAGCGCTGCGACTCCAGCGCGAAGTCATCTCGCCCGAACTGCTGCAACTGCGCTACATCGAGAAGTGGAACGGCGTTCTGCCGCGCTTCACGGCTGGCGACTCGGGCATGCTGCCCTTGGTGAGCATCTCGGAAGAGGACTTGGGCGACAGCGCACCACTGCCCACAGTGGCACCGACCACACTCCCAACGCTCGAACCGGCCTTGGAGCCTGAGATCGAGGTAGAACCAGAGCCAACTCCGGAACCCTAACCGCAGCGCTAACACACACAGGGACGGCTCGGCCCAAGCCGTCCCTGTTCGATTCCAAGGCGCCAACGCTCGCTAAAACAATGATGCCGATGCCCTGCACCAGCAGAACACCAACATCACCACCCGCGCATAGCGCACCAAAGCCTAACCGTAGAAATCGGTGAACCCCTCCGTATCGAGCCGTTCGAGCATGCGGCGCAACTTCTCGGCAGAATCGGGGTAGGGCGCAGCCGCGAGTTGGCTCGCATCGACCAGCGCCGCGCGATTCCAGCGCTCCTGCGGCAAGCCCAAGGTCAACTCCAGCAACTCGGTCAGCGCGCGCCGCAATCGGGGCGAATCGTCGCCGCGCAGTTTGGGCAACAACTTCTGCTTGATCTGCTGATCGAGCGCCTGATTCGCGGGCAACACCCCACGGGCGTGCTCCACATACCGCAGGATCTCGCTGATGGTGCGGTAGCCGAACGGCTGATGCGCGCGGGCCAAACTCGCGTGCGCCGCCACCAGCACCTGCCACGCCGTCTCATCGATCGGCTCACTGTAGGTCGCGCGGAAGGCGTCGAGGTCCACATCCGTTAACTCGATCAGGTTCGCGCGATCGAGCAGTTTGTCTGAGAGCGTGTGCGTGCTCTCATCGACATTCACCGTCCCCGTAATGCGGATATTGAGCGGCAAACGAAACGGATTCTGCACCATCTCGCCACCCACCGTCTTCGCCTCGGCTGTCGGAATCCCCAAGTCGATCAAATGATCCTCTGTTTCGAGCGCCGAGAGGATCGGGGCCAAATAGTACTCGGGCCGCGCCAGGTTCATCTCATCGAGGCACACGAAGTACAACGCAGCGGGATCAGCGGCGGCGTGCAGCAGGAAGCGCAGAAACGGCGTCGGGTGGAAGGTGCCCGTCAGCGTGTTGTAGTAGCCCAGCAGATCGCGGGCATTGTGCCAATCGGGCTGCACGGCCACCAGCAGGTAATGCTCGTTGGGCTGCCTGCTATCCGTGATATTGTGGATCGCATCGGCATACAAGCGCGTCAGGCGCGTCTTGCCTGTGCCCGAGATGCCCGTCAGGATCACCAGCGGCTTAGTGCGCAGCGCCAAGTGATACGCCCGAATCTGCCCATCGGAGAGGGCAAAGCCCCGCGCGTGGATGCGCTCGACGATCGTCTCGATCGGCGGCAGATCGCCCGTCGCGTACGCCACGCTGCGCAGCTCGCGCAACCGCAGCGCGTGATGCGGCTCCAGCGCCTCCTCGGCCTGCTCCATAATCGCCTCGTTGAGCGGGAACAGGCTCAGCACATCTTCGATGATCTGGTTCGCGAATTCGGGCTGCGCCACCTGCGGATCATCCCAGCGGTACGCCATCCCCGCCAGCAGATACGTCGTCCCTGGCGTGGCGAGGTAGCGATCCATCCACGTCTCCGGCTGAATCGTCGCCTCAGACGATTTCGTACGGCGGCGCTTGGGTCGTTCGCGCTCGGCAAATCGCACATCGTTGGTCCGCTCGATCAGCGGCAGCCACAGCGACCGGCTGCGCTCCCACACTTGGCGCAGGTCGTCTTTGCGCTGGCGGGTCGCCAACTGCAGCGCCACGATGATCGAACGCTCGGCGCCGCTCACCACAATGTACACACCACAACCACGGGGCGGGCGATCCAAACCCATGTAGTAATTGTCGATCGGGGCGCGGCCATCGGGGTGATTGACGTAGCGCAAACTGCGGAACACAAAATCGTAGAGCGGCCATTCACGGGGGAAACGCCGCAACCCGGCTTCACGCAATTGTTCGGAGAGCGCTACCAGTTGAGGGTGTAATTGGGCCTGAACAGCCGCCCAACGCTCGGAAACCCCAGGCACAAGCAGGGAGTTGAGGATCTCGGGCGAGAAGCCGCTGAATTGCGATGACACAGTAGAATCCATAGATGATGCGCAGGAGCGCCACGATCGGCAAGCGAAGCCAGTTACGACGACTTGAGCGGCAAACGCACAATGAAGCAGGAGCCAAGGCCCTCGATACTATCCACATCGATCGTGCCGTGGTGCTGCTCGACGATCTGCCTCGCGCTCGACAAACCGATGCCAGTCCCTTGAATATGCCCAGCAGCGTTGCCAGCACGGCGGAAGCGCTCGAAAATATGCGGCAGATCTTCGACAGGAATGCCGATGCCCTGATCGGACACTTTGATCTGCGCCCACGTTTGCTGTTTATCCTGAACGCGCCCTAGTTCGATCTGAATCGTTCCACCGTTCGGGCTATACTTGATGGCATTGCGCAGCAGATTGGCAAACACACGCTCGATCCGTATAGGATCGTAGATCCCAACCAGCTCGGTAAGCTCGGTTTGGAATTGTAATTGATGCCGATTCGTGGTTTGTTGATACTCCTGCGTGAGATGCTGCAAAAATTGCACAAGTTCGACTTCGTGCATATCGAAATCGAGCGCCTGATCAGCTTGCAGTCGCGCGGTATCGACAAGCTCCGAGATCTGCTTGTTCATGCGCTCGGAGGCTTCGTCGATCTTGTTCAAGCCATCGAGCAAGCGCTCGGTGCCCGATACATTCAACTGCGAGATGCGCCGCCGCAGCAGTTGCGCAAACCCTTTGATGGTCGAGAGCGGGTTCTTGAGGTCGTGAGAGACCGACGAGAACAGGTCGTTGCGGGCGTTGAGCGCCGCTTCCGATTCGACGTACAGCCGCATATGTTCGAGGGCCTGAGCGCACTGCTGCGCAAGCATCATCATAAACGCCTGCTCATTGGAGTCGAAGGTGTGCGGCTCGGCGAAACTGAGGCAGATCACCCCCAACAGGTTTCCCTTCACCTGTAGCGGTAAGATGGCCCACGCTTGATCTTGCGGATTCAGAGGCGTAACATCTGGGTACAACTCCTCCCGCTGCTCGGGAGAGCAGATCCAGATCGGTTGCGCTTGCTGAAGCGCATCGGCGATCGGCGCGACAGAATCGGCCTGGATAGTCTGCCACTGTTGGAACTGATGCTCGGGGAAGCCGAACACACTCAGCACCTTCAACGTATTCGGCTCGGTGAGCAGTAAAATCATGCCAGCACTCGCACCCAGCACCGAAAGCCCCTGGAAGATCATCACCTGCGCAACTTCCTCAGGGTTACGCGCCTCGGCTAGCGCAGCCGTAAGCTCTTGCAGGTGCGATGTGCGCAACACAGCGTGCTCCGCTCGCCGATGAGCCTGCAGTTCGGCCTGGTAGTTGTCTTGCTGTTGTTCACTCGCATAAATACGGGCGAAAGCGCTCGATGCATACCCAGCGACCTGCTCTAGGAAGAAGCGCACATCGACATCGGGAGGCACTTGCGGGTTGAGGCCGACGATCAACACACCCGAACAGTTGTCGTTGTGCATGATCGGCAGCACCACCGCGCTCCGCGCCGATTCCGGCCAAGTACTGGGAGCATGCGATCCAAAATGCGCCGAGAGATCGGGAATCTCCTGAGCGATGCCGCTCTGCACCACCCCCACCAGCGGCCAATGTCCGATCTCGGGGGAGGTAAAATCGATCTCGTGTTGGCAGATCGGCGTATCGAGCGGGAGCGCGTGCGCACCGAGCAAATGCGCCTGTTGGTGTACCTGATCGACTTGGTAGAGCACAGCGAACGCCACATCGCGCGACGCGGCCAAGCACGATAGCAAGCAATCGCAAGCCTCGGCAATGTTATGGGAGCGGCTTAACGCTCTAGGAAGCCCACGCAGAGCCTGTTGATGCCGTTTGTACGCCTGCCGCTCGGTGGTATCGTTGATGATGCACAGCACTCCAACCACGTGATGTTGTTCATCGTAGATCGGGCTGCTGACGCTGGTAAACGAGCGTTGCTCAAGTCGCTCGGAGCGTCGCAGAACGATGTCTCGTTCGAACGGCTCAATCGCTTGGCTGCTGGTAGCCACCTGTGCGACGTGCGAGCCAAGCATCCCCCAAAGCTCAGGGCAGGCCTGCTCGGCTGGTTGCCCCAAAGCAGGCGATGCCTCACAAAACATGCGGCCGAAGCTCTCGTTGTACAGCATCACATACTGCGCGCCCCAGAACACACACATTGGTTGTTGAGTGTAGAGTAGAATGTTGAGTGTGGAACGAAGGCTATTTGGCCACGTATCGAAAGGGCCAAGCGGAGTCTGTGACCAATCGATCGATTGCAAACGAGCTTCAATGGCGCCGTATGTGTCATACGAAATGGGAGGACTAGTTAAGCTTCGCATAACAACATTGCCTTATTTCGTAACACTGGCTTTATGCCGTAGGAGGCTTGAGATACCGGCGGTTTTCGAAAGGTTCTTCCCCTTCTGGCACTGAACGCTGTGCCCTTGGTTCGACCAAATACACCTCAGCAAGCATTTCAAGAACATCGCTTGTCTCAGCGCATAGCTCGTTAAAAATTTCGGTGAGCAGTTCCGCATCAAACAACGCATCACCAATCGGCCAAACTTGGCACAAATTGAGCGCTTGGATATGCGGTTGGCGGCCTTCGGAGAAGTTGAGCAACACCTCGACTCGCACAGGCTTATCGGTCGAAGGGACTGCACTGGCATGCAGGTCGTAGATCGCTCGGGTCAGCTTGGGCAACGAAGCGAGATCATAGGTCTGCTCATTCGCAAGCGGCAATGTGTATGTCACCTCGATGTCGACACCAACGCCGGCGCGCGAGGCCAAAATACGCTCGTCGACAACGTTGTCGAAGCCTTCGGGCAGGCCACTACGTAGAGAAAACACCGTGAACTCGGGTGGCCAGCGGAACGACAATACCGCTCGCAGAGGAGGCTCCTCGGGCGAGTAGTCGTCTTCAAAACCATCGGGTAAGCAGGTAATGCTGAGGCTGCGACCTAACGCATGCGTATCTAACAACTCTTGCGTATAGGCGACGTTGATATCGTTTCGCTCAATCACTCCAAGCAACACAGCAACAAAATTCTCATACGTGAGCATCGAGATCTATCCTTAAAAACATTGTGTTCTGGTTGAAGCATTATAACACCGCTAGCGATCATGTGCTGTGTCAAAGTGAACGAACCAGCGAATCGACGATGCTCACTTCGCACCAAGTTGCGCTAACGTGCCCTAGATACAATCCTGGTGATTGCGTTTCGATCGGAACAAAAACCGCTCGTATCTTCGTTTTTCATTTTCCAAGTGTAACTTTTGCTCTAATGAAGGGAAGCTCCCACGAGAGCTTGAACTCGCCTGAAGATCGCTACGCACCGAGCGAGCCTCCTCGGCGCGCCTTGCCCACGCTCATGATCTCACGCGATTCCTACCAAATTACGAACATCCGTGTCAAAGTATACCCGAAAAGGCCCGATTTGTGGTATAATAAAGCAGTTATAGGAGAGTGAGCATTGACCATCGAGAAGCCTCAAACCGTGTCACTGATCGACACTCTGAGCGAAGGATTCGCAGTCATCAACCGTCGCCCCTGGTTGGTCGTCTTGCCGTTGGTGGTAAACCTCTATTTGTGGTTTGGTACCCAGCTTTCGCTTGCCCCATTACTCGCCAACATGTCGGATGTGGTGCGTGCAAGTACGCCGCCAAGTCAAGTCACAACGCCGATGCAACCCAGCGAACTTCTGAAGGGAATGGGCCAAATCGATATGCGTTTAGAGATGGCTCGGCTGAATTTTATACCTGTGCTCACCATGTATCGCACAGTTGGCAATAATACCGATCTCCAGAACGATCCGGTCGCTGCGGCAAACAGCGTGTTAACGCTCTACCGCATTATCACCATCGATACATCGAGTCGCCCATTAGGGTTGTGGTTTGTGCAAGAGGTACCACAACAAATCACCAGTGCATCGACTTCAGTTGTTTCGGTTGGAGGTTTCGGCGGTTTGTTGCTGGCGTTGTTCGTTGTCAATGGCCTGATGCTGCCGTTGAGCGCATTGTTCCTCACACAGCTCGCTTCGGCTGTGCGGGGCGATACTATGGCCATTTCGACGTGGATGCGGCGCACGTGGCAGGCGGCTTTGGCCATCCTTGGCCGAATCGGCATTGTGTTTGGGGTTGGTGTGGCATTGGGCCTGCCATTCATCTGTCTGATCGGGATGGTCCTCTACTTCAGCCAACCGCTAGGCTTCTTCTTGTTCGGTATCCCGATCATCGTTGGCTTCTGGGCGCGTATTTACCTGGGCTTTAGCAACGAGGCGATCGCAATCAGTGGCATTGGGCCACTGCGAGCGCTTCACGCGAGCTTCCACATTGTGCGGCAAAACTTTTGGAGCACAATGGGCTTACTATCCCTGTCGTGGCTGATCAGCGTCGGCTCGGGGGTGATATGGTTCCGCTTAGCCGAGGGTTCCGTGTTTGGCCTGCTGATCGCCATCACCATCAGCGCCTACCTTGGTAGTGGGCTCCTAGCGGCACGTATGGCCTTCTATCGCGAAAGGCTGCGGATCTGGCAGAACACTACAGTCTCTGCACGGCGAGCATAGGTTGCTGTGCAGCAAGCGAAACGGCGCGTTATCGCTATTTGTATAGAAACCTAGGTTATTGATACAAGTATCGTCGCTCAGTTTTGGGCGCTGCGGGCTTTGTGTCGATTACAAGCCTATTTTGACCCTTTTGGCAAGCGCTTTTGGGCGTGTAGCCGCAATACGAGCGATGTAAGGAAGAGAGTGAGCACGAGTTTATGACAACAGAAACGTTACCACCATCAACAACTAGCGACTACAACGCCAGTAATATTAAAGTCCTTAAAGGCTTGGAGGCGGTGCGCGTCCGGCCTGGTATGTATATTGGTCCCACCGACATCAATGGTCTGCACCATATGATTCGTGAGGTGGTCGATAACTCCGTCGATGAGGCGCTGGCTGGCGTCGCAAATCGCGTTGATATCATCATTCACGCCGATAGCTCGGTGACAGTTCGCGACAACGGTCGCGGTATTCCGGTCGACATTCACCCCACCGAGAATGTCTCGGCGCTGGAGCTGGCAGCCACCGTGCTGCACGCTGGTGGTAAGTTCGATGCTGGCTCATATAAAGTCTCCTCTGGCTTGCACGGCGTGGGTCTGAGTGTGGTGAATGCGCTTTCGGAGTGGATGCGCATCGAGGTCGATAAGAACGGCAAGCGCTGGATGCAGGAGTATCGCATGGGCAAGCCGTTGGCTCCGGTCAAGGCGATCGCCGACAGCGATGCCCACGGCACCAGCATCAGCTTCCTGCCCGATGCGACGATCTTCAAGGAGGGTATCGATTACACCTTCCGCGTGCTGGCGCAGCGCTTCCGCGAAATGGCCTACCTCACCAAGGGGTTGCGCTTCCACTTCCGCGACGAGCGCGATGATAACGAGGTCAACTTCTACTTCGAGGGTGGTATCGTCTCGTATGTGCGCCACCTGAACAAAGATAAGAATGTGCTGCATAAGCAGCCGTTCTACGTCGAGCGCACCGTCGATGGCGTGGCGGTCGAGATCGCGCTGCAGTACACCGATGCCTACGATACCGACTCAATCTATCCGTTCGCCAACAATATTAACAACATCGATGGCGGCTCGCATTTGACGGGCTTCCGCACCGCGCTCACCCGCGTGCTCAACAACTATGCTCGCAGCAAGAGCTTGTTGAAGGAGAACGAGGCCAACCTGACGGGCGATGATGTGCGTGAGGGTCTGACGGCGGTGATCAGCGTGAAGCTGCAAGATCCGCAGTTTAGCTCGCAGACCAAGGAGAAGTTGGTCAGCCCCGAGGCGTCGAGCGCGGTGTCGTCGGTGTTCGCCGATGCGTTCTCCGCTTGGCTCGAAGAGAACCCCAGCGATGGGAAGCGCATCGTCGAGAAGAGCGTGCAGGCCGCCCGCACCCGTTTGGCGGTGCAGAAGGTCCGCGAGACGGCCCGCAAGAGCGCGATGGACGGCTTCTCGCTGCCCGGCAAGCTGGCAGACTGCTCGGATACAAACCCGGCCCGCTGCGAACTCTACATCGTTGAGGGTGATTCGGCAGGTGGCAGCGCCAAGCAGGGCCGCGACCGCCGCTTCCAAGCTGTGCTGCCGTTGCGCGGTAAGATCCTGAACGTCGAGCGCAGCCGCTTGGATAAGATGCTCTCGAACAACGAGGTGCGCGCTCTGATCACGGCGATCGGCGCGAGCGTGGGCGATCAGTTCGATATCAGCAAGTTGCGCTACCACCGCGTGCTGCTGATGACCGACGCCGACGTCGACGGCGCTCACATTCGCACGCTGCTGCTAACGTTCTTCTTCCGCTATATGCGACCGCTGATCAGCGCCGGGCACTTGTACATCGCGCAGCCGCCGCTCTACAGCGTCAAGCTCGGCAAGGAGCAGCGCTACATCTACAACGATGCAGAGCTTGAGGTGTATTTGGGCAAACTGCCCGCCGAGCAGCGCGAGAAGGTCTACATCCAGCGCTACAAAGGCTTGGGTGAGATGAACGCCGAGCAGCTGTGGGAGACGACGATGAACCCGTCGAACCGCATTGTCGGGCAGGTGACGCTGGAGGATGCGCAGCAGGCCGACGAGACCTTCACCATGCTGATGGGCGATTTGGTGCCGCCGCGCAAGCGCTTCATCCAGACGCACGCCGCCGAGGTGCGCAACCTGGATATCTAGGCAACACGTTTGATACGAACAAAAGGGAGCAGTTCGCCTGCTCCCTTTTTGCATGCAGAGGAATGTCGCAATCCTGCTATACCGGGAACTGCCCGACGCGTTGGTTGCGCAACTGCACGATCGCGGCAAGCACCATCAGCAGCGCGATGCCCAAGGCGCCCCAAAATGCCGTTAGGTTGCCACCGCTGAGCCACAGGCTGCCGAACGAGAGTACGACGAGCACAATGCTCACAAGCGTGGCGAGCTTCACCGAGCCGATCGAAATGCCCAGTGCCTGCGGCCAAGCGACCAAACGTCGGCTTGCGTACGAGAGCAAGAGCAGCCCGAACCAGAGCATCCCCACAATCAGCAGTCGCATGATCCAGTTGGTAAGCACTTGAATATCGCTGTAAGCTTGCAGAGCCATTTCGCGATCGCCGACCAGGATGTCGTAGATGATCTGACCGTCAGGGGCTTTGTAGCCAACCACACTGCCGGATTCAAAGGCGCCGAAGATCGTCATCGTTTGGTCGTTGGGCACAATCCGATAACTGACGCGCATATCGCCGATCTTGGGGGAGTTCGGCGAGGCCGTGCCGACGTACAGCACGCCATCCTTGATGGTGCCCTGCGTGTTGGCCAGCAGCAACTCTTGGGTGAGCGGCAAGTCTCTGAGCAGAGGCAGATCGGCCTTGGAAGGCTCGATACGAATCCCTGCGATATGCGCTTTGTCTGCACTGAACGTCGCACCTTTGAACTGCATATCGGGGTTGCCGGAATAGTTCAGACCCGAGGTTGTGCGCGTCCAGATCTTGCGATCTTTATACACGGTACGGCCCTGCGAGTCTTCGTGCGATTTCGTTCGCTCCCAGGCGTACATCTCAGCAATCCGCTCCACCTTCAGGTAGTTGCCCGGCGCAAGAAACATATCATCGCCTACGCCCTGGCCCTCAAGTTCCACAGCACCCGTCAGCGAGACCAACGAGCCGTTAGGAGCGCTCGGATCATCGGGGCGCAGTACGCGGCTCTCGCACACAAGTGCCGGAAGATCAGATTGACTCTCATTAAAAACGATAAACGTCATTGCAACGAGAGATAACAACGCACCAAATATACTTGTCGCAATGAGCAGCGAAATCGCGCATCCACGAGGCATAATCACTACTCCTTTGATCAATCACAATCATTGCACTGTTTTATAAGCCTTTGACAGTTCTCATTGTCATTCCGAACAAGCCGTTAGGCGAAGTGAGGAATCTCATTGATCTGTTTCATTGCACATAAAAATGTTCGATACTTCCAAAACAGAGCAATCATTCTAAAATTGAAACCCTGAAACATCCCACTTCATTCGAGATGACAGTACTTTCGTTGAACATAAAAAACAGAGCACTGCATATATAACGTAAAATGCTACTCAGCCGTTTCTTCCCCGAATCTGTAAGGTAGAGATGTCGGAACCTGGAATCATCCATCATCGTGCAGCGGGATCGGTTTTGCATGGTATACTTGCCCATATTCGCCTTGTTGCTGACAACGAGTATGAATCACAACACACCCCCCGGTCGCAAGCCCAGCCGATGGCGGCTGTATGTCTCCACGCAGTGGCGGCGTCTATTCGGCCTCAATGTGAGCAAAATCGACGATCTGTTATTCGTGGGTGGGCAGTTCACCCCCGCCGAGTGGCGCGAACTGTACGCGCTCGGCATTCGCGCGGTGCTCAGCCTGCAGGCCGAGTACGAAGATGTGTTCGAGGGGCCACCGCCTCAACGCACCCTGCGCCTGTTAGTGCAGGACTACACCGCACCCACGATCGAGCAACTACGACAAGCTGTCGATTTTATTAACGAGTGTCGAACTGAAAAGCTGCCCGTGTTTGTGCATTGCCACGCCGGAGTAGGGCGCGCCTCGCTGACCGCCAGCGCCTTCCTCATAAGCCAGGGCTACAGCGCCAACGACGCCTTGGCGACCATCCGCGAGGCTCGACCGATCGTCTACCTCAACCGCAGCCAGCACGCACGGTTGCTGGAGTGGGAACAATTTCTTCGTAATTCGGAGCAAAATTCTTAACAATCCCCCCCCGAGCGTTACACCTCCTTTTTCCGCTTTCCAATCACAAATCAGGCACGCATCGTGCCGCAAGCTCGTTCTTGACAATTCTGATAAACTAACGTATATTCTGTGCACACGCATGTTTGAGAAGATGATCTACCCCGCCAACGGTGTCGGGTGAAGAACTCTGTCGTTTGTGCGCAAACGGCAAGCACCATGAGGACACCGTTATGGCCGAAGCACTCACGCTGAACAATGTCAGCAAGACGTTTCGTACCCCCCAAGGAGCGCTGCCAGTGCTCGATACTGTGCGACTGACGATCAAGCCGGGCGAGTTCCTCGCTGTGCTTGGGCCAAGCGGTTGCGGAAAATCCACCCTGCTGCGCCTGATCGCTGGTCTTGACCAACCCTCGACGGGTGTCGTCAAACTCGGCGAGCAGACCGTGACAGAGGTCGATCCGCGTTGCGCGATTGTGTTTCAGGAGCCGCGCCTGTTCCCTTGGCAGACGATTGCCAAGAATGTAGCGATCGGCGCGCGTCGCTCAAAGACCGCCGAAACGCCTGAATCGCTGCTTGAGTTGGTAGGTCTCGCCAACTTTGGCAATGTGTATCCCCACCAATTATCGGGCGGTATGGCCCAGCGTGCCGCACTCGCCCGCGCATTGATCGGTCGGCCAGAGGTATTGCTCCTCGATGAGCCATTCGCAGCGCTCGACGCCCTGACTCGCATGCAGATGCAAGACCTGTTGGCCGAGGTGTGTCGCACTGTGAAGCCAACCGTGGTGATGGTCACGCACGATGTCGATGAGGCGCTGTACCTGGCCGACCGCATCATCATTATGGGACCGCGCCCGGCGAACATCATCGCCGAGTTCAAGGTCTCGTTGCCACGCCCTCGCGATCGTGGCGACGCCGAGGTGGTGGCCCCACGAGCGCGTATTCTGGCGCATTTTGGGCTTTCCCATGCTATTTCCAGCAATGGTCCCGATACTTATTCGATATAGTGGCCTTATTTGAGGGAGAAGATTCTTATGACCAGGCGATGGTTTCCCTTAACTATGCTCATCGGCCTGTTGGCCACGTTGTTGGCTGCTTGTGGCGGTTCTAACACAGCACAGAAGCCCAAAGAGATTCGTCTCGATTATGCGTACTACAACCCGAGCAGCCTGGTGTTGCGCAAGTTCGGCTGGCTCGAAGAGGCGCTCAAAAGCGAGAATATCAGTGTCACGTGGGTGCTGAGCGCTGGCAGCAACAAGGCCAACGAGTACTTGCGCTCGGATGCTATCGATTTCGGCTCGACGGCAGGCTCGGCGGCGTTGCTGGCGAAGGCGAACGGCTCGCCCATCCAGACCGTGTATATCTACTCGAAGCCCGAGTGGGCCGCGTTGGTGGTCGCTAAAGATTCTCCCATCACATCGGTTGCCGATCTGAAAGGGAAGAGAGTTGCCGCCACCAAGGGCACCGACCCGTACTTCTTCCTGTTGCAGGCGCTGCACGAGGCGGGACTGAGCGGCGCGGATGTCGAGGTGGTGCAACTCCAGCACGCCGATGGCAAGACAGCGTTGGAGCGCGGTCAGGTCGATGCTTGGGCTGGACTCGACCCGTTCATGGCGCAGACCGAGGCCGAGCAGGGTTCACGGCTGATCTACCGCAACATCGATTTCAACAGCTACGGCTTCCTGAACGCGCGCACCGCCTTCTTGCAGGCGTACCCCGAGTACGTGACGAAGGTGCTGGAGCAGTACGAGCGCGCCCGCAAGTGGATTTTGGAGAATCCCGAGGAGGCCGCGCAGATCCTGGCCGATGAGGCGAGCTTATCGCTGGAAGTGGCCAAGATCGAGCTGGAACAGCGCACAGTGCTGACCGAGAGCCCGGTGCCCGGCACACGCCAGGCCGAAGTGCTGCAGAAGATCATCCCGATCTTTATCGCAGAAGATCAGGTGAAGGCTGATACCGATGTCGATGCGATCTTGAAGGATCTGTTCGCGCCGCAGTTTATTCAGCCGCTCGCACAGAAATAGCCATTCCGTTGGGCCTCAAGTCCGCTTGAGGCCCAACTTCCTTTGATATAACAAACTACTAACCGTTCGTTGGAGACCAGATTCATGAAGCAAACTCTGGCAAGCTCGGCGACCACCCATACATCCGATACGAAGCCAGCACAGACCGTATCGAATTCAGGAATCCTCCTACGCCGACTGGCAGTGCCAGTTGGATTGTTCGTTTTATGGGTGCTTGTGACGCTGTATGAGGTGTTCGAGCCAAGCCAATTGCCCGGCCCACTTGAGGTGGTGAAAACTGGCTGGAACATGCTGATTTCCAATAAGCTACCACCGCATATCTTGGCGAGTAGTTGGCGCGTATTTGCGGGGTTCGGGGTGGGCAGCTTCCTGGCGATCGTGCTCGGCCTGTTGGTCGGGCTTTCGCGCAACGCCGAGGATTTGCTGGCCCCAACGCTGCAGGCCGTCCGCGCAATCCCCTCGTTGGCGTGGGTGCCGCTGCTGATCCTGTGGATGGGCATCGACGAGGCCTCGAAGGTGACGCTGGTGGCGATCGGCGTGTTCTTTCCGGTCTACACCAATCTGGTGTCGGGCATCCGCCAGATCGACCGCAAACTGGTCGAGGTTGGCTTCGCCTACGGCCTCAAAGGTCGGGCGCTGGCCCAACAGGTGCTGCTGCCCGCCGCCCTGCCCTCGCTGCTGACGGGGTTGCGCAGCGGTTTGGCGCAGGGCTGGCTGTTCTTGGTGGCCGCCGAACTGATCGCGGCATCGCGCGGCTTGGGCTTCCTGCTGACCGACGGCCAAAATTCGGGCCGCGCCGACATCATCGTGCTGAGCATCCTGTTGCTGGCACTGCTCGGCAAGCTGACCGATTGGCTCTTGTCGCTGGTTGAGCGCCGCTTGCTTCGCTGGACCGATAGCTACTCAGGTCGCTAACTTCTTCCTCGCGCAGTTTGGCGGGAGGTCTGTCGTACTGGAACGATAGACCTTCCGCTTTTTGTTGGGCGGATGAGCTGCCGAATTGCTGCGGGTTTTCGCACAAACGCGGCTAGGTTGTGTGTTACAATGGCCACGTGGCTGCCTGCCCCATCATCCTGCTCCGCTGGATCTTGGAGCCCCACCCTTCCCAATTGCAAGTTTGCAGTATCGCCCGCGACGCACCTTACGGACGCGGTTTTTTGTGTTGTCGTTCGAGACTATGAACGGCATCCAGCAAAGGAGTGATGCTGATGCGCAATTCTGGACTTCGCTTCTTGATCCCCTACATGCGCCCCTACTACGGCTCGCTGCTGCTCGGAACGTTGTACGCGCTGATCGGTTCGAGCGCGAGTGCGTTCAGCCCGGCGCTGCTCGGCTGGGCGATCGACGAACTGAACAGAGGAGTGCGCCTGCAGGTATTGATCTGGTACGCGCTGGGGATTCTGTTGTTGGCCACGCTCTTGGCCGTGTTCCGCTATCTGTTGCGGATGTTGACGGGCGGGATCGCGGCGGGCGTGACCTATCAGATGAGCCAAGACCTGTACGCCCGTGTGCTCACGTTCGACCAAGGCGTGATTCGGCAGTACGGCACAGGCGATCTGCTCTCGCGTGCCACCAGCGATTTCATTTACATTTGGCGGTTCTACAGCGCGGGCTTCCAAATGGCGATTCACTCGCTATTGTTGCTGTTAATCGGTTGCGGGCTGATGGCGATCACCAGTCCTTTTTTGGCAGTTGTTGTTGTGGTGATGCTGGTGATCAGCGTGGTGGCGCAGGTGTTCCTGAGCCGTGTGCTGGAGCAGACCTTCGACCGCGTGCAGCAAGAGATGGCGCGGCTCTCGGCGTTCGCGCAGGAGTACCTGAGCGCGGCCCGCATGGTGGCGGCCTACACGCAGGAGCAAGCGGCGATTCAGGCGTTCAGCAAGGTGAATGAGCAGTACGCGCAGCGCAACCTCGATTTTGTGCTGCGTTCCAGCGCGATTTCGCCCTTGCCGAACCTGATGGTGCGCTTATCCGCAACGATCGTGCTGGCGGTAGGTGGTGTGCTGATCATTCAGGACCGCTTGTCGGTTGGCGAATATGTGCAGTTTATCGTGTACCTCAACCTGTTGAGCAATGCGGCCACACAACTCAGCCAAGCCTACGAGCGATTGCAGCAGGGCAGCGCGGCAGCGGGGCGTGTCGGCGAGGTGCTGCTGCGCAAGCCCGATATCACCGATGCTCCCGACGCACTCGACCTGCCGATCACTGGCGAACTGCGCTTCGAGGGTGTGGGGGTGCGGATCGGCGAACAGTGGATTCTCCGCGACATCGATCTGCATGTGCCGGCTGGCAGCACGCTTGGGATCGTGGGGGCGACGGGCGCGGGCAAGAGCACGCTGCTGAGCCTGGTTGCCCGCGTGCGCGACCCAGATGCGGGGCGCGTATTGGTGGATGGGCACGATCTCCGCTCGATCAAATTGGCCGCGTTGCGTAGCGCAATCGGCTTCGTGCCGCAGGAGACACTGCTGTTTGGCGTGCCACTGCGCGAAAATATCACCTTCGGCTTGAAGAACGTCTCGGACGAACAGATACAAGAGGCCATCCACGCAGCGCGCTTAAGCAACGATTTGGCGCAGTTGCCGAACGGTCTTGCTACGGTGGTGGGAGAGCGGGGCGCGTCGCTCTCGGGCGGGCAGAAGCAGCGCACGGCGATCGCGCGAGCGCTGGTGCGCAAGCCACGCATCCTGATGATGGACGATTCGCTGGCGAGCGTCGATGCACACACCGCCTCCGAGATCATCGGCGAACTCGGCTCGGCCCATCTCAACCGCACCAGCCTGATCGTGAGCCAGCGGCTCGACGCGGTGCGCAACGCCGACCAGATCATCGTGCTGGAGGACGGGCGGATCGTTGAACGCGGCACGCATCAAAGCTTGATCGCGCAGGGCGGGCTATACGCTGCGATGTACGATCGCGAGCTGCACCGCGCCGGACACGACCAACCATCGCATGCTGGGGGAGAAGCCACTCATCAGGGCAGCCGTGCGCAATAGCGCATCTGCCAAGGCGAGAGCAACGATATGGCGGTTCAAACCAAACAACATGAACATGATCGTGATGCGGCGCTAGCCTGGCTGATCGTGAGCACGTTGGCGCCGCACTGGCGAATGATGCTACTGGCACTACTGATGCTCACGGCCACAGCCACGCTCAACGTTGTGCCTCCGTACCTGGTGCAACAGGCGATCGATGGGCCAATCGCGCAGCGCGATACCAGCGCCTTATGGCCGATTGCGGCGCTGTACGGCGGCGTGGCACTGGCGATGTTCGGGTTGCAGTATGCCCAAACCTATTTTCTCCAACACGCGGGCCAGCGCGCCCTCGCGGACCTGCGGACGCGACTGTTCGGGCATATCCTCAATCAGGATCAGAGCTTTTTTGGGCGGATGCGCGTCGGCGATCTCGTGACGCGCCTGACCAGCGACATCGACGCGCTGAACCAGTTGCTCTCCAGCAGCGCGGTGCTGATCCTGAGCGATACCGTGACGCTGCTGGCGATCATCATCACGATGGTGGCGCTGAACTGGCGCTTGGCGCTGTTGGCACTGGCTGTCCTGCCGATTTTGGCGCTCGTGACGCGCTACTTCCGGCAGCGCATCCGTGGCTCATCGACGAGCGAGCGTTCGGCATTAGCCCGCACGAGCGGCTTCCTCAGCGAGCATCTGAACGGCATGCTACTGATTCAGTTGTTCGGGCAGCAACGGGAGAGCGCAGCGGAATTCGATACGCACAACGCCCATTATCGGCACACGCTGATCGTGCTGCGCCGCCACAGCGCGTTGTTCCTAGCCGTGCAGGAGGTTCTGGCAGCGATAGGCGTGGCGATGCTGCTGTACGGCGGTGGGCAGGGCGTGCTGGCGGGCTGGGCCACGCTGGGCATGCTGGTGGCCTTCGTGCAGTACACCGACCGCGCCTTCCAGCCCGTGCTGCGGCTCTCCGAGCAGTACAACGCGGTGCAGGTGGCGCTCGGCGCTGGCGACCGCGTGCATCGGATGTTGCAGTCGGAGGCGAGCATCCGCGATCCGGAGGAGCCGGTCGAATTGAAAGAGGTGCGCGGCGCGGTGGAGTTGCGCGACGTGGTGTTCTCGTATCTGCCCGAGGAGCCGGTGCTGCGAGGCGTATCGCTCAGCATTCCCGTCGGGCAGACGGTGGCGGTGGTTGGCGCGACGGGTGCGGGCAAATCGAGTTTAGTCGGCCTGTTGGCGCGCTTCTACGATCCGCAGCATGGGCAAGTACTGCTCGATGGCATCGACATTCGGCATCTGCGCCTGAGCGATCTGCGGCGAGCAGTGGTGGTAGTGCCGCAAGACCCGATCTGCTTGGCGGGCAGCATCACGCACAATATCCGGTTGTATCGCGATGATATCAGCGATGAGGAGGTGCGCCAAGCGGCGCAGTTGGCGAACGCCGCCACATTTATCGAGCAGTTGCCGGGCGGCTACGACTATCAGGTGCAGCCGGGTGGCACCAACCTCTCGTTGGGCCAACGGCAGTTGTTGGCGTTGGCGCGGGCGCTGGCGCTCAGCCCCAAAGGCGTGTTGGTGCTCGACGAGGCCACCAGTAGCATCGACACCGCCACCGAAGCGCTGATCCAGGAGGCGCTCGAACGCATTTTGCGCAGCCGCACCAGCGTGGTGATCGCGCATCGCCTCAGCACCATCCGCAATGCCGACCGCATCATCGTGATGCATCGCGGCAAAATCGTGGAGGATGGCACGCATACCGAACTGCTGGCGCGCCAAGGCTACTATGCGCGTCTTCACAAACACCAATTGGCGGGCGAAGGCGAATAGCGCAGACTTGCACGGCATCGCGGCACTCAGGAGCATCCGCAAGCAGGCGCAATCGACAAAAACAGACCATCGAGATGCGAACATGACCCATCCTGAGATGCTTCCCTTACGTATTAACAATAGGTTTACAGTACGCGATCTCCCCACCGGTTCGGATTGAAATGCTACGAACGAGAGGAGTTTGCAGTGGCGACAACATACGATGATATTGTGATCGGTTCGGGGCAGGCGGGCGGCCCACTGGCGAGCGCATTGGCAAGGAGTGGGCGACGGGTGGCGCTGATCGAGCGGGCGCATGTCGGCGGCACATGCGTGAACGAGGGCTGCACCCCCACCAAGACAATGGTCGCGAGCGCACGGGTTGCGTATCTCGCACGGCGCGCCGCCGATTATGGCGTTCACACCGGGCCGATCACAATCGATATGGAGGTGGTGAGACAACGCAAGCGCACGATCGTGGAGGAGTTCCGCAACGGGAGCCAACGCAGCCTCGAATCCACCGAGGGCCTCGATCTCCTGATGGGCGAAGCGCGCTTCTGCGATCGCGATTGTGTGATCGTGCGGCGCAACGATGGGGCCGAACAGCTTCTCAAAGCCGAGCGCATTCTGATCAACACCGGGTTGCGTCCGAGCCAACCCGATCTGCCAGGTTTGAAGAGCGTGCCCACGCTGGATTCCACCAGCATTATGGAATTGGATCACGTGCCCGAGCATTTGATCGTGTTGGGTGGCGGCTACATTGGCCTAGAGTTCGGGCAGATGTTCCGCCGCTTCGGCAGCGCAGTCACGATTGTGCAGCGCGGCGCGCAACTGCTGCCGCGCGAGGACGCCGATATCGCCGAGGCGGTCGCCGAGATCCTGCGCGACGATGGTATCACGGTGCTACTGAACAGTGTGGCCAAGCAGGTGACTTCCGACAAGCCCAATCGCATCGCCCTAACGGTGACGACGCCCGACGGCGAGCGCACGCTGAACGGCTCGCACTTGCTCGTGGCGACCGGGCGCGTGCCGAATAGCGATGCACTGAATCTGGCGGCTGCGGGTGTTGCTACCGATGCGCGCGGCTTCATCACCGTCAATGAGCGCTTGGAGACGAACGTGCCCGGCATCTACGCGCTGGGCGATGTTAAGGGCGGCCCAGCCTTCACGCACATCTCCTACGACGACTTCCGCATTCTGCGCACCAACTTGATCGAGGGCGGCAACGCCACAACACGCGATCGCCTGCTGCCATACGTGGTGTTCATCGATCCGCAGTTGGGGCGCATTGGAATGAGCGAAAACGAGGCGCGCAAGGCCGGACGGCAGTACCGCGTAGCAACTATGCCGATGACTCGCGTGGCCCGCGCCCTCGAAACCGCCGAAACTCGCGGCGTCATCAAGGTGCTGGTCGATGCCAACGACGAGACGATCCTCGGCGGGGCAGTGCTGGGCATCGAGGGTGGCGAGTTGATCTCGCAGTTGCAGTTGGCGATGATGGGCAACCTGGGCTACAGCGTGCTTCGCGATGCGGTATTCGCGCACCCGGCGCTGGCCGAGTTGTGGAACAATCTGTTCGCTTCGTTGTAGCCGCTAACCAAAAGTTGTGGCGTCTTTCCTATAAGTATTCAACCATTTACTATCCCAACCGCGTTCCTCAGCTATACTCAAACCATCAGATGAAGCAACAATCGCTTAACGCGGAGGAACATACAATGAAAGCGCTACGCCTCTTCCCCAAACTCGTGATGGCCGTCGGTATCGTCTTTGCACTCGCCGGACTCGGAACCACTGGTGCGGGTATCTACATCAACAGCTTTGTGAAGCAACAGTTGGCTTCCCAGCAGATCGTCACTCCAGCTGATGCGTCCATCCCGAACACGCCCGTCACGGACATTCCGACCGCGTTAAGCATGGCCAACGTTATCCAGAAGCACGCAGCGGCCAGCAGCAACGGTCTCTCCTACGCGCAGATGGGTAAGTACGCAGTTGAGAGCGGCGACCCGGCGGGCACCAACGACGCCGAAGCAGCTCTGAAGGACGCGAACGGTAACCCAGTAGCCAATGCGGCTCGCAACACACAACTCACGGCGGCTGGTCTGGTGACTTCGCTCAGCTTGTCGGCAATGGCGTTCGGCGCTTCGTATGGCGCGATGGCGCTCGGCATCGGGTTCCTTGTCTTGGGCATCGTGGTCACTGGCCTCGGCTATGCACTGCTCGGCCTGATCACTCCAGAAGTCGCCAAGCGCTTCGGGCTCCAGCCGGTCGCATCTTAAGCACTCTCCCCTAGGAGGCGAAACGAGCAACGGCGCTCCTTCGCCTCCAGCCCTAAGCCATATAGCCATCATCGCTTTCCTCCTGCAAGGCGGCTGCTCGTATCGAGCAGTCGCTTTGTTTTGCTGTGGGAATAGTTGAGCACATCCCGCCTCGGTGTGCTATGCTATACATCTACATTTTTCGTTTGTGCGGCTGCCGCGCTAGCAGGAGATCCCAATGCGCTACGCTGTGTATGTCCCGAACTTCGATACATTTGGCTCGGTACGCACGCTTGTTGAGTTGGCCCAGGCCGCAGAGCGCGATGCCTATAAGGACACGCTATGCAAACGACAAGCTCTCCACGAACAGAATATCGAACCATCGAAATTATTTACAGAAAAGGCGGCAGAAAGCCCCGTGCCTTTAGGCCGGGGATGAATGCCGT
>CALKHR010000200.1 GCA_937988885.1 uncultured Roseiflexaceae bacterium
TCCTCCCACGGCTGAAGCTCGTGGGCTTCCGCGCCTAAAGGTACACTCTTGTGATACCAGACCTCCAGAGGTGACGTTGATGCGCTTCACAGGATAGCGCATCAACGTCATATCCCCTCCACTACATATTTGTTGTCGCCTCTTTCCTTTACGCAACAATCCCTTACCTCACAATCACCGATGCGACTGCTATAGTGAACATGTCACGAGCGGTCAATGCGGATCGCCCGTTGCAGAAGCGGAGGCGGTATGTTTCACAACATTCTGGTAGCAGTCGATGGCTCACGCCATGCAAGTGCCGCAATCAACTATGCAACCGATCTTGCAAAACGTTACGATGCGACAATCTGCCTCATTCACGCCTTTCCACACGTTTCGGATTTGCTGGGCACACCGTACTACGAAGACTTGGTAGCAGCTCGATCAATGATCGGCCAGCAGTTGCTGGATGCCGCCCGCCAGCAAGTCGGCGACTCTGTGCGCGTTGAAACGAAGTTGCTCGAAGGCCCGCCCATCCAAGCGATTTTACGCACTGCCGAACAAGGCAACTACGATTTGATTGTTATGGGATCGCGCGGCTACAGCCAGATCACCGGCATGCTGCTCGGCAGCGTCAGCAACGCCGTAGCACAACAAGCCCAATGCCCGGTTCTTGTCGTGCACGAACCATCGTTGAAAGAAACACACTAGTGTAGCTCTAGCTGCTACGCTTTGATACAGAGAGGTGTCCTATGAAACCTTCTAAAGTTCTCGTCCCACTCGATGGCTCGATATTGAGCCGTCAGATACTCTTCCATATTCGCCGCATGATGTCGCCCGAACATACAGAGTTGCTGCTGCTGCGCGTCACCGAACCGCCGGTCGGCCAGATAGGCGCGCCGCCCCGCCCGATGTCGATGGCGTGGACCGAGCCACTCTACGAGTCGCGGATCGATGTGGAACTTGCCCATCACCCCACCTACGCCACCCAAGTGTGGGAGAACATTCGCGCCGAGGCCGAGCACTCTGTGGCCGAGGATGTGGCGCAACTACGGAAGGAAGGCTACAACGTCTCTGTAATCATACAGTTCGGCGATCCCGCCCGCGTCATCATCGAGACTGCCGAGCAGGAGAAGGTTGATCTGATCGCGATGGCGACCCACGGGCGCACCGGACTACGTCGGCTGGTGTTGGGCAGCGTGGCCGAGACGGTGATGCACGGCGTAGGCGGCATACCGGTGCTGATGGTACGGCCCTTCCCCCAGAACAGCGATGCGCTCACCGAGGCAATGGCCAACAGTTACCAGGAGGTATAACCACCGATTGTCCGCATCTGAACTGGCCAATTTGTCACTCGTTTGGTGATGTGTCTACTGTTATACTAGCGCTTTGAAGTGTTCAACGCTTCGAGGCGCTTTGTATTTGCTGCGTGAAAACGCGATACCAACCCCCACGAAAGGGTTCAACAGTGGTCACATCATCGATACAATCGCTCCCGCGCAGCACCCGTGCGTTGCTCGGCTACGCACTCCTGGTGAGCCTTGGAGCTGCCGTGGGTCAAGGGTTTGGACGGTTTGGCTACACCCTGCTGCTCCCCTCGATGCAGCAGGATCTGGGATGGAACTACGCGCAGGCTGGCTTGGTGAATAGTGCCAATGCGCTGGGATACTTCTTGGGCGCGCTGGCGGTTGGGCCGCTGGTCGCCCGCTGGGGCGTTTCGCGCGTGGTGCGCTACGGGCTGCTGACGATCAGCCTGAGCCTGATCGCTACGGGATTGACGCAGAGCTTTTGGCTGTTGTTGCTCACCCGCATTGTGACGGGCGGCGCGACGGCGCTGGTGTTTGTGGGAGGCGCGGCAGTAGTGCTCGCGATCGATGCCTCCGAACGCAGCGACCTACCCGTCGGCGTGTACTACGCCGGCCCGGGCATCGGCATCGCCGTTTCGGGCATCATTGTGCCGTGGCTGCTCAGCAGTTTGGGCTGGGATTGGCGCTATGTCTGGATGGCGCTCGGCGTGATCGGGCTGCTCATCCAACTGATCGTCGAGGTGCCGCTACGACTCGCCCAACGCACGCCGCAGGGGAAGCCCAGTGCCACGCCAAAGGGACAGTTCGTGCTGAACGATTACCTGCGCCTCTGGGCTGGCATGCTGGCCTATGCGCTGTTCGGCCTGGGCTACGTCGGCTACATGACGTTCGTGATCGCCTTCCTGAAGGCCAACAACATCGCGCCGCTCTTGGTGCAGGGCTTTTGGGTGTTGTTAGGAATCTGCGCCGCGCTCTCGGGCTTCACCTGGCGGCCCGCACTGCGCCGCTTTGCCCCACACATCAACCTCTGCCTCATCCTGCTGATGTTGGCGATCGGCGCGGTGCTGCCCGTGGTGAGTTTCGCATCGTGGAGTTTGACGCTCTCGGCAGTGCTGTTCGGCAGTTCGTTCCTGGTGGTGATGACCGCGCTCACCGCGCAGGTGCGCCAATTGCTGCCAGCCGAACGTTGGACGAATGTGATGGGCAACGCCACCGCGATCTTCGCGTTCGGGCAGTTGCTCGGCCCCACGCTCACGGGCATCATCGCCGATTCGCCGGGCGGGCTGGTGTTGGGCCTGCGGGCCTCAGCGGCGCTGCTGGGTGTGGGCGCGCTGATCGCTCTTGTGAAGCCACGCCCCGCTCCTTCTTCTCAGTGATACCCCTATTCCGCGTCGAGGCGCTGCTACGAGCAGCGCCTCACCACCACTATCTTCCCACAACCTTCGCACGTTGGGCATTCTATAAGCCGCAGACGAGTTTTAGCCTACTGGTACGCCCTCTTTTCTGAATGTTTCGTTGGATGAAACATTCATTGGTTGACGTGAAAACAAACCCTTTGTATACTTTTTTCAATTCATCAAACATCTTCTAGTCACAAACGTTTAAGCTGCATGGCAATCTGAGCAGCATCAAGGACCTTGATCGTCCTCAAACGTGTCGTTGTTACGACGCGCGCTTGCGGTACCGTATAGCCGCGTTTTATCACGATTAGTTTGTGTTCGCTGGATAACGACCAATTAGCACCTATCGATTCGAACCAGAACGTTCGATTGCACATGACCGGTGCGCCTGTCTAACCGCCACAACAATTCGCCCATCGTATTGCGACAACTAAACACGGCAATGGAGGCCAGCAATACGAGCAGTTCAACGGATGTTTCCTTTCGTTCTTGTTTGTTTGGGCAATAATCATGGCTAAACGTATCATCATCGGTGAACTTAAGCAGGAAAGCAATACGTTCGTTCGGACACTCACAACGCTCCAACATTTTCGTGACTTTCATCTGTGGTACGGTGCAGATCTGGTCGAGAACCTGCGCGACACGAATACTGAAGTGGGCGGATTTTTAGATGTGGCCGCTGAACAAGGTTGGGAAGTATTGCCGACCTTGGCTACATTCGCGATCTCTGGTGGGCCAGTCGAAGGCAAAACGATTCGCTACTTGCGCGAAGAGCTCCTGGCTCAGATCCGCCAAAACCTACCCTGCGACGGCATGCTGCTCGCACTCCATGGCGCAATGGTCGCAGACGACGACGACGACCCCGATGGTGAGACGCTCGCCGCTGTCCGTCAGCTCCTCGGGCCAGATGTGCCCCTGGTCGTCTCGCTCGACCTGCATGCCAATGTGACGCAGAAGATGGTCGATAACTGCGATGCGCTGGTAGCATTCAAGACCTCGCCACACGTAGACCAACGCGATACCGGCCAGCGCACAGCTCGCGTGTTGGCGCGCTGGTTCGAGACCGGCATCCGTCCAGCGATGCACATGGTCAAGTTGCCGATGGTGACGCCAGCCACGCTGCATATCCACAATCAACCAGGCCCCTACATGCGTCTGATGGAAGCAACCCGCGAACTCGAACGACAGGGCGCCATTTCGGCAAGCCTCTGCACGGTACAGCCCTGGCTCGATATCACCGAGTTCGGCTACGCCTCCATCGTCCTGCACGAAAATCACCGCGCCGCAATTGACGCCGCCCAGCATCTAGCACAACTTGCTTGGGACGAGCGTGCGGCTCTCACTGCGATCGGGCTTGTGCCTGTGGACCAAGCGATCTCACAGGCCTTGGCCGCGCCCGCCGGCCCGATCGTACTTTCTGATTTGGCGGATGGCACAGGTGCCGGCTCACCTGGCGACGCAACAAGCGTGATCGCTGCGCTCCTAGCCGCCAACCCTGATCGCAACGCCCTCGTCTGGATCCACGACCCCGAGGTGGCCGCGCTCGCCGCCGAGATAGGCGTGGGCGGAGCGATCGACACTCTGGTGGGTGGCAAACTCGATAACGTGTACAACAAACCCGTACGCTTCGTCGGCACCGTCGAGTTTGCGCAGCCTGCCAGTTACCGCTTCACCGGCGACGCCTATACCGGCATCAGCATGGATATGGGCTTGAGCGCCGTGTTACGCAACGGGAACGTGTATCTGCTCGTTACGAGCAAATCGGTGATGACGGTTGATCCTGCACTCTACCGCGCCGCCGGGTTGGAGCCGCGCGATGCGCAAATCGTGGTGGTGAAATCGCACATCCAGTTCCGCTCGGGCTACACCGACATCGCGAAGCAGATCATCCTGTTGGACACACCGGGTATGAGCAGCGACCATCTCGCCCAGTTCACTTGGAAGAAGGTGCCAAGACCGCTGTTCCCACTCGATGCGCAGGTGACGTGGCCTCCGCAAGCTTAGTGCTATCTCCCAAGCCACAAACATCGGTCTTACACGTGTGTTGTGATGGTGTCCGTCCACGTTTCGTAGGCACCATCACAACACGTTGGCTGTGATTCAACTCGCGCATTGGCGAAACACACCGCCAAGCATGTACGAGTCGCTCATGGCCCAAGAGCCAAAAAACGATGTTTCGCTTGGTGAAACAGATAGTTCTTGCAGAGGAATATTGAACACTTTACACTGGTAAGTACCGTGATCCTCTCAATTTCAATCGCATCATCCTGATTGAAATGCGTTCAGTGTTGCACTGTGGCTAGCACGCACTACCACTGCACACATCCTAGCAAGGAAATCTAAACATGACCAGCTTCGACAAGTCCCGCGCATTGTTGGCCGAGGCATCAAACTATATGCCCGGTGGCGTCAACAGCAACTTCCGTGCAGGTATCCAGCCGACTCCCTTGGTTTTCGAACGTGGTGAAGGGCCATATCTCTACGATGTCGATGGCAACCGCTTGATCGACTACTACTTGGGTATGGGCCCGATGATCTTGGGCCACCGCCCCGAGGCATTGGTTGAGGCGGTGAACGAGCAACTCAAGCGCGGCGTCCTGTTCGGTGGCCAGAGCGAAATTGAATTTGAGGCTGCCAAGCTGTTCTGCGAGATGGTGCCATGCGCCGAGCGCGTACGCTTCAGCAGCTCGGGTAGCGAGGCGGTACACGCCGCACTGCGATTGGCACGTGCAGCCACGGGCCGCAACAAGATCCTGAAGTTCGAGGGCCACTACCACGGCTGGCTCGATAGCATCCACTGGAGCACCGCGCCAGCACTCGATGTGGCAGGCCCAGCCGATGCGCCGACGCTCGTCCCCAGCAGCCCAGGCCAAGACCCCAACACCGCCCTCAACTTGGTGGTGCTGCCCTGGAACAACTTCGAGCTGCTTGAAGCTCGCGTGCGCCAGGGCGATATCGCCGCTGTGATTATGGAATCGGCGATGTGCAACACCAGCGCCATCCTCCCGAAGGAAGGCTACTTGGAGAGCGTGCGCAAGCTCTGCACCGAGACCGGCACCATCCTGATCTTCGACGAGGTGATCACAGGCTTCCGCGTGGCCCCCGGTGGCGCTCAGCAGCGCCTAGGTGTGACGCCCGACCTGGCGACCTTCGGCAAGGCGTTGGCCGCAGGCTTCCCGGTCGCCGCGCTCGGTGGCCGCGCCGACCTGATGGATCAACTGCACACCAGCAAGGTGATGTACGGCGGTACCTACAACGCGCACCCGGTCAACATGGCCGCCACCAAGGCCACCCTGGAGATCCTCAAGACCGGCAAGCCGTACGAGCGTATGGAGAAGAATGGCCGCAAGTTGATGGACGGCATCGCCGCCGCACTTGCCGAGGCCGATATCCCCGCGCGCGTCCAGGGCTTCCCGCAGATCTTCCACGTGGCGTTCGGCGTGAGCGACCCGATCACCGATTACCGCTCGGCCCAGCGCGCCGATAAGGCCCGCTACGTCCGCTTTACGGCGAAGTTGGTCGAGCACGGCGTGCGTGCGTTGGAGCGCGGTGCCTGGTTTATGTCGGATACCCACACCGAGGAAGTTATCGACGAGACGATCGCGACCGTGGCGAAGGTCGCCAAGATGATCTAGTTCGATACGACATTCGGCGTTCTCAACGAGATATGCGACAGGCTGTTAGTGCAGCTAGCCGTCTGTCGCTCTCTCCAACTCTGCTGCTTGGTTCTTAAGGGGGCATCATGCGCATCGCTATTGGCCTGATGATGCAGGAAACAAATACCTTCGCGTCAACACCCACCGATATGGATGTGTTCCGCGCTGGATATGTTCGGTACGGTGAATCGATCCTCGACTTCTACCGCAACATGCGGGTTGAGGTGAGCGGCTTCCTGAGTGTGCTCGATGCAGCGGGTGTGACGCCCGTACCGCTGTTGGGGGCGCACGCCTTCTCGGGCGGTCCGGTCACACGGGCGGCGTTCGACGAGTTGGTGGGCGAGTTCACATCGCGCATCCGCGAGGGTGGCCCGATCGATGGTGTGCTGTTGGCGTTGCACGGCGCGATGGTGGTGGAAGATGAGCCGGATGCCGAGGGGCGCTTGCTGGAGGCGATCCGCAATGTGGTCGGCCCGAACGTGCCGATCGCCGCGAGCCTCGACCTGCACGGCCATATCACGCCGCTCATGATCGAGCAGGCCGATATCCTGATCGGCTACCGCGAGTACCCGCATATCGACATGTTCGAGACCGGCGAACGCACCGCGCAGTTGCTCCTCGATACGTTGGCTGGCCGCTTGAAGCCAGTGTTGGCCTTGGCGAAGCGCCATATGATCCTCAGCCCCGTCAATGCGCGCACCACCGACGAGCCGCTCAGCCGCGTGGTCGCCGCCGTGCGCGAGATGGAACGACAGGGCCGCATCGTGGCGGGTTCGCTCTTCCCCGTGCAGCCCTGGATCGATGTGCCCGATCTGGGCTTCGCGGCGCTCACCCTGGCCGAAGATGCCGCTAGTGCGCAGGCCGCCGCCGATGAACTGGTCGAGATGGTGTGGCAACTGCGCCATCAGTTCGAGCCGGACCTCGTGCCGCTGCCCGAAGCGATTCGGATCGGCTTGAGCGCGCCCTCGGGCACCACGGTGGTGGGAGACGCGGGTGATGCGCCCAGCAGCGGTGCCGTGGCCGACAACAACGCCGTCCTGCGAGCGCTGCTCGAAGCGGGGGCCGATAAGGCCAACGGTCGCCTCTCCTTCCTCACCCTGCGCGACCCCGAGGCGGTGCAGCAGGCCGCAGCGGCTGGCATCGGCGCAACCGTGACGCTCTCGGTTGGGCACAAACTCTCGCCCCGCGACGGCTCGCCGATCACCATCACCGGGCGCGTGACAACACTGACCGAAGGCCTCTACCGCATGCACGGGCCGGGCGGCACCGGCACGCTGATGAACATGGGCCCCAGCGCCGTGATCGCGATCGGCGATATTCGGCTGGTGCTCAAGACCTACGCCTCGATGGAGTGGGACCCAGCAGTGTTCACCTCGATGGGGCTAGCGTTCGTGGAGGCCGCCCTGGTGTTTGTGAAATCGCCCGGGCACTTCCGCGCGGCCTACAGCCCGCTCGCCGAGCGTGTGTTGGTGGCCGATACGCCGGGCGCAGCGCGCGCCAATATGCGCGCCCTTGAATTGCACAAGGTGACACGTCCGCTCTTCCCGCTCGACGACGTATAGTTGCTGTATCGGCAACATCATATCGAACAATGACGTTATTAGCCCATCGTGCCGGTTGTTTCTCTGATTAGTGCGGATATTGCAAATGAGCGAAACTCCACATCGACATATCCACGACCTTTTTGATCTCACAGGTCGCGTGGCGATTGTGACTGGTGGTGCTGGGCTGCTGGGCAAACAGTTCAGCGAAGCGCTCTGCGAGGCGGGGGCGCGGGTTGTCGTGGCATCGCGCACCGTGGCGAACTGCGAAGCCTGGGCCGCCACCTTGCGCGAGCGTGGCTACGATGCGATCGCGCTGCCGCTCGATGTGGTGAACCCCGAATCGAGCAAGGCGCTAGTGGCCGCCACGCTTGAGCACTATGGCCGGTTGGATATCCTGGTTAATAACGCATATCAGCGGGGAATCCCAGCCCCGCCTGAACACCTCACGCCCGAATCGTGGAGCACATGGGTCGATGCTGGCTTGAGCGGCGCGTTCTACTGCGCCCAAGCGGCATCGCACCCCATGTTGGCCCAACAGCAGGGCAGCATCATCAACATCGGCTCGATCTACGGCTTACTCGGCACCGATGCGCGGCTCTACCCGCCCGGCACGCCGATCAACGCCTCAGTGGCCTACAACGCGATCAAAGGCGGCATCATCAACCTGACCAGAGGGTTGGCGATCAGTTGGGCGCAGCGCGGTATCCGCGTCAACTGCATCTCGCCGGGCGGCTTCCCAACCGAAACGATCGACCCCGAGTTCGCCCGCCGCTTCGCCGATCGCGTGCCGATGGGCCGTATGGGCAACAAAACCGATCTCAAAGGCGCGGTTGTCTATTTGGCCTCCGATGCTTCGGCCTATGTCACCGGCCATAACCTGCTCGTCGATGGCGGCTGGACAGCTTGGTGATACATCGTTTCCCTTTCGTATGAGGTGCGCTATGACGCAACAGGTTCAACAACTTCCAGTCGCAGAGTTCTCGGTCGAGCAGATCCCGCTCGGCAGCAAACAGCGCCTGCACCTTGTGGTCGACCGTCTGGCCGACGGCAACCCGGTGATCTTCCCGACGTTGGTGGCGCGCGGCGCCAAACCCGGCCCGGTCTTTCTGGTGAACGGCGCGACCCATGGCGACGAGTACGAGGGCATCGTCTCGATCCCCGATGTGTTCGACGAACTCGACCCGAACACGATGAACGGCACGTTTGTGGGCATCCCCGTGCTGAACGGGCCAGCCTTCAGCGCCGGCACGCGCGAGAGCGGCATCGACTTCCTGAACTTGGCCCGCATCTTCCCTGGCGACCCGCAGGGCAGCATCAGCATGCGCATCGCGCACGCCTTCAAGAGCTACCTGCTGCCGCAGGCCGATCTCTACCTCGACATCCACAGCGGCGGCGGCAACTACGCGATGCATCCGTTCAGCGGCTACGGCGTGGTGCCGTCGGAGGAGATCACCAAGCGCCAGTTGGCCGCCGCCACCGCGTTCGGCCTCGATGTGATCTGGGCCTCGCGCCTCCTGCCGGGGCGCACGCTCACCTCCGCCGCCGAGCTCGGTGTGCCCGCCATTTATGTCGAGTTGCGAGGCGAGGGGCGCTGCATCCCCCGCGACCGCGCCCTCACCATTCAAGGCATCCGCAATGTGATGGCGTTTATGGGCATCATCGAGGGCAGCTACCCGACCGAGGTGCGCATCTACGCCGAAACGGTTGGCGAACACGATAGCCACCTGCAGGCCGATCATCCCAGCCCGACCTCGGGCCTGTTCGTGCCCGATGTTGAACTTTGGCAGTACGTAGAGGCGGGGCAACGTTTGGGTGTCATTCGGCACCCTGATGGCTCAGTGATTGCTGAAGTGCCTGTGTCCCGTACTGGCCGCGTACTCTTTTTGCGAACCTTCCCACGTGTGTTCTCGGGCGATTGCCTCGCATACGTCTTAGCGCTGCCAGAAGCAGCAGTATAGGTATCCAATGACTCCCGGAGCCACCCTCAAAGCCGCCATCAATAGCGAGCAGATCACGACTGGTGTGCTGATCACCGATCATCTCTGGCCGCGCCTGATCGAGATCTGCAAAAACGCTGGTCTCGATTACGCGATCATCGACTGCGAACACGGCCCACACGATGATACTGTCGTCGCTGAGGCATGCCAGATTGGCCGCCTGCTGAACTTTCCCGTGCTGATCCGCCCGATCTCATGCAACTACGATCAGGTGCGACGCGCCATCGATATGGGTCCGTGCGGCATTATGTTGCCCTCCGTGGATGATCTCGACGACCTTGCCAGCGTGCGCGATGCGGTGCTGTTGCCGCCCCGTGGTCGCCGCCGCCCGGGTGGCTGGGGCAACCACTGGATGAGCGACTTCAATTATCCCACCTGGCGCGACGAGTTTGAGGCCGATTTCGTGGTGCTGCCGCAGATCGAGACGCGCAAGGGTCTCAGCAACGTGAAGGCGATCGCCGCCGACGACATCGTCACCGCCATCGCGGTCGGCCCCTACGACCTGTCGGCGGAGCTTGGCTGCTGCTGGGACCCGCAGGACGAGCGCCTCAAGACCGCGCTCTCCGACATCCGAGAGGCGGGCCGCGCGGCTGGCAAGAATATGTGGATGATCGGCAATGGCCCAGAGCTGGTGAAGGAAGGCTACACCTTCGTCTGTGTTGGCGAGCCAAGCTACGTGATGGGCGCGGCGCTCGGCAAGATCGTGCAAGATTGTAAGGCGTAAAGATGCAGCACTACGATGCAATTGTGATTGGCGGCGGAGTGATGGGTTGCGCAAGCGCCTATCACCTGGCAAAGGATGGCCTGCGCGTCTTATTGCTCGAACAGTATGCGATCGGCCATAGCCGTGGCAGTTCGCATGGTCGATCACGCATCTACCGCTGGACCTATGCCCAAGCCGATTATGTGACACTTGCCCGTGCTGCGGGTGAGATGTGGCAGACGCTTGAGCGAGAGTGGAGCGAGCAGCAGCCCGATCAAGCCGAACCGTTGTACATTCGCACTGGCGGACTGGAGTTCGGCGCACCGGGCACACCATCGCTCGAAGCGCTCCGCCAGACGCTGAGCGAGCAGGGTGTGGCGTTCGAATGGCTTGACCAGCAGGGCATCGCCGAGCGATTTCCGCAGTTCCGCCTGCCCAAAGAGACCGTCGGCCTCTACCAAGCCGAGACAGCGCTGCTCGATGCCGACCGCTGTGTGGCGGCGCTGGCCAATGAGGCACGGCGTCTCGGCGCAACCATCCGCGAGGGCGAGCCTGTGCAGCGCATTGTGCCGCGCGCCGATGGCGTGGAGGTGGAGTGCGCATCGGCACGCTTCAGCGCCGATCGTTTGGTGGTCACGGCTGGCTCGTGGATGCGCCCACTCCTACAGCAACTCGATCTCGACCTGCCGCTCCGAGTCAGCAAAGAACAGTTTGTCTACTTCGAACCACGCGATGAATCCGCGTATCAGGTCGGACGTTTCCCGATCTTTGTGCATCACGATGATGGTGAGGGGATCGCCTACGGGTTCCCGATCTACGGCCCTCCCGGGGTGAAGGTCGCTCGGCCACGCGCTGGCCCGATCATCTCGCCCGATGAGGATAGTAGCGAGCTTGATGCTGAGCAACTCGCCATTCTTCGTTCGCATGTTGCAGATATTCTTCCGGGGTTAACAGGGACCATTCTCGAAGCGCAAACCTGTCGTTACACCAATACACCGGATCACGACTTTATTCTGGATCATCATCCCGCCTATCCACACATTGTGCTTGGCTCGCCATGTTCGGGGCATGGCTTCAAGTTCGGTGTGCTGATTGGGCGAGTGTTAGCGGACCTTGCGCAACAGTGCGCAAGTACTTATCCGATCAGGCGTTTTCGGTTACGTTCTTGGCACTAAGGAAAGGAAGACCTATGTCACGTCTGCTACGACAGATTCCTGCACTGCTGGCGTTGATCGCGGTGCTCGCCGCATGTGGCGGCACCCCGGCAGCGCAACCAACCGCAGCCCCGGCGGCTCCTGCCGAACAACCAACCGCCGCCCCGGCTGCTCCAGATGCTGAGGCTACCGCTGCTCCGGCTGAAGAGCCTACTGCCGTTCCGGCTCCTCCGGCTGCTGACGGTACCCCAGTACGTGGTGGTGAGATCACGATTGGCTTGAACGCAGATATGATCTCGTTCAACGGCAACTTGCTGTCGTTCGTGAACTACCCAGTGTTGCGCCAGTGCTACAACCGCTTGGTGAAGTTCGACCACGCGATGCAATCGCAACCCGAGCTCGCCACCGAGTGGACCTGGAGCGACGATTACCTCAAGCTGACCCTGAAGCTGCGCGAGGGTGTGAAGTTCCACAATGGCCGCGAGTTTGTGGCCGACGATGTGGTCAAGAACTTCGAGTTCGCTGCTCAGGCGGAGACAGGCGGTAACGTCTTCCCGCGCTTGGGCTCCGTTGAGAGCGTTGTTGCTATCGACGACCACACCGTCGAGATCAACCTGAGCCAGGTGACCCCGAACTTCATGGACACCATCGACATGCTCAGCATCATGGCTCCGGAGAGCTTCGAGACCGTCAACCAGGGCTGCATTGGTACGGGCCCCTTCAAGTTCGTGGAGCGCATCCCCGGCGACCAGATCGTGTTCGAGCGCAACCCCGACTACTGGAAAGAGGGCCTGCCCTACCTCGACAAGATCACCTTCAAGCCGTTCGCCGATGCTGAGGCTCTGAGCACCGCGCTGGAGACCGGCACCATCGATGGTGGTATCGCACTGCCCTACCGCGACTACGAGCGGCTCAAGGAATCGGCCAACATCTTCTTCGGCTACGCTGGCTCGCTGCTGTACGTGCTGGTGCTGAACCCGCCGGATTCCGGCATGCCCGATCATCCGCTCAGCAACAAGCTGGTGCGCCAGGCCATTCACTACGCGCTCGACCGCCAGACCATCATCGATCAGGCGCTCTACGGCGTGGGTGAGGCGACCGTGCTGCCCTTCCCGACCACCTCAATCGCCTACTTTGAAGATCTGAAGGATGCGTACGAGTACAATTTGGATAAGGCCCGCGAACTGCTGGCCGAGGCTGGCTACGCCGACGGCTTCGATCTGGAGATCATCGCAACCACCGGCTACCCCGAACTGGTGGACGCTTCGCAGATCCTCAAGAACGACCTGGATCAGATCGGCATTCGCACCACGGTGACCCCGATGGAGAACGCGACCTGGACGCCGACCCTGCTCTCGGGCCAGTACCAGGCCACAATGACCTTTATTGGTCGCTCGCACAAGGACCCCTCGGGTCTGTTCGACAACTCGCCGTTCCGCATCAGCAACAGCCCAATCTGGCCCGATGGCGACTTCCCCGAGGGTTACAAGGAGAACCTAGAGAAGGCGCTCTCGACCGCCGATGTGGCTACTCGCACCGAGGCCTACCGCGTGGTGCAAGAGGCAATGCTCGACGCTAGCGTGCAGATTCCGATGTCGTGGCGCTTCACCCTGTTCGGTGCTGTCAACGAACTGAAGGGGATGTCCTACACGGTGGACGACGAGGTTGAGTTTGAGCAGGCCTGGATCGAGCGCTAGTTCGATGACGATGCGGTAGAGCTCGCTTTACCGCATCGTTGGCCCCAACAGGCTGGAGACAAACGCCTTGGTATCTTGGCGTTTGTCTCTGGCACGTTCGGAGAGAGGGAACATCGTATGCGAACTTTTATCTTACGTCGGTTAGTCCAAGCCATCCCCGTGTTGCTGATCACCTCGATCCTGGTGTTCCTGCTGATCTATCTGATCCCCGGCGACCCGGCGACCACCATCCTTGGCCCGAACGCAACCCCCGATCAGATCGTCGCTTTGCGCGAAAAAATGGGCCTCGAAGACCCGCTCTACATCCAATACTTTCGCTGGTTGGGCAATGTGTTGCAGGGCGACTTTGGTGTATCGTTCCGTAACCAATACCCGGTTGGGCAGTTGATCGCCCTGAAGTTGAAGGCCACGGTCGAGTTGACTATCGCAGCCGCGCTGTTCGCGGTGTTGGTCGCTTTCCCGCTCGGCCTGCTGGGAGCGGTGTACCGAGGCACCTGGTTCGACCGCTTCTTCAATGCGGTGACGGGTTTGGCCTATGCGACACCCGGCTTCTGGATCGGTATTTTGCTCATCCTGGTGTTCGGTATCCAGTTGCGCTGGTTGCCTGCCTCGGGCTACGCCTCATTGTTCGAGGAGCCAAGCAAAGGTTGGCGTTTTATCATCTTGCCAGCGATCACCTTGGGTGCATACAGTTCAGCAGTGCTCGCACGGTTTTTGCGCAGCGCTCTGTTCGAAGTTTTAGATCAGGATTTTATCCGTACAGCGCGCGCCAAAGGCCTCCACGAGCGCATGATCCTGTTTGGGCATGTGTTGAAGAATGCGTTGATCCCGGTCGTCACGGTGCTGGGTATTCAGATTGGCGTATTTTTGGGTGGCGCTGTGGTTACCGAGGCAATTTTCGATTGGCCCGGTATTGGCCGCATGCTTTGGGATGCGATTCTCACCCGCGATTATACGATTGTTCAAGCAACAATCTTGTTGACGGTTAGTGTATTCGTCATTATTAATCTAGTAACGGATATAACATATGGCCTCCTCGACCCCCGCATCCGCCATGGTTGATCAGGCAACCGTGAGACAACGACCATCGCGCCCCTGGCTCGATACTCTGATGTTTGTCGTGCGAAAGGCTCCCTTCGCCCTGATCACGCTCGGTATCTTGGTTGGCTTGATCGTCGCAGCGCCTATTTTGGGGTTGCCCGATCCGCTCGCGATCAACAAGGGCGAACAGTTCTCGCCGCCCTCGCTCACCTACCCGTTCGGCACCGATGAATTTGGCCGCGATATCTTCAGCCGTGTGATCTACGCTGGTCGCACCTCACTGATGGCGAGCCTTGTGGCGGTGACGTTGGCGACGCTCATCGGCGTGCCGCTCGGCCTGTTGGCAGCCTATGTCGGCGGCATCCTCGATACGCTGATTATGCGCGGCATGGACGTGCTGTTGGCCTTCCCGGCGGTGCTGTTGGCAATGGCGATTGTGGCGGTGCTCGGCCCCGGCTTTACCAGCGCGCTGATCGCGGTGGCGATCGTGAGTGTGCCCGCCTTCGCACGGCTCACCCGCGCTGCGGCGCTAGCCCAAAAAGAGCGCGAATACGTGCAGGCCGCCCAAACCATCGGTGCGCACCCGTGGTATATCGTGTTCCGCACGCTGCTGCCGAACTGCGTGCCACCGATCATCGTGCAGATGGCCGTCACCATCGCGTTCGCCATTCTGCTCGAAGCGTCGCTCGGTTTCCTGGGCTTGGGCAGTCAACCACCCACGCCTTCGTGGGGTTCGATGCTGCAAACCGCCCGTGTGCACCTGCGCCGCGCTTGGTGGTATGGCACGTTCCCTGGCGCGTTTGTCACGATCTTTGTGCTGGCGGTCAACTCGATTGCAGATACGCTTCGCGATGCATTGGACCCGAAGACACGCAAGATTTAGCGCATATGGATGCGCTATTCTCGGTTCGAGCATATGCACGCATCGTATTTGACAGCTCTCTTGACCAATGGTACACTGGTTCTATAATAGAACCAGATTAAAATCATGCCAATAACAACAACATCTCTGCATTTTCACCCCGAGGTGCCAGTTTTCGACGCCCAAATCTGTGTTGGCAGTGGGCGTTCGGCACTTGGGCCCGTTCGTAGTCGCGATGCGCTGCTCGCCGAGTTAGACAAACACGGTGTGGGGCGCGCGATGATCTATCACGGCCACTGTGATGAGTTCAGCGTCATCCAAGGCAATCGCCTGCTGGAGGAATGGCTCGCTGACGATGGACGCTTGTTGCCGTTGTGGTCGGCCTTTCCCATCCCCGAATCGCTGGCCCAACTGCAGGAACTGCACAGCGCCAAGCGCGTTCAGGCAGTGCGGCTGATCGGCAACGAGAAGTTACCGTTCTCCGATTGGGCCCATGGCGATCTGCTCGCTTGGCTTGAGGCCGAGCGATTGCCGCTCTGGATGGCACTGCCAGATTTTCATGCTGCAGAGATTGTGACAACCCTGCGCGCGTTTCCGCGCTTGCAGGTGGTACTGGTAGGGGCGCACTATAGCGATACCGTAGTGGTCCGAAAGATGCTTGCGGCACTGCCGAACGTGTCGCTCGAGCTGAGCCGCTACGAGTCGCTCGGCGCCATTAGCGACCTGGTCGTGCAGGTCGGGGCCGAACGGCTACTGTACGGCTCGTGGTATCCGCGTTACGCAATTGGTGCAATGCTGTATGCGTTGCACCATTACGGCTTCGATCGGGCCACGTTAGCTGCCATTTGTGCTGGGAATCTCGAACGTCTGCTGGGTCAGGTATCTGCCCAATAACCCACTGATCAGGTAGATCACATCTGCCTTCTTTATCCATGTTTGTAGAGGTTGGGCAGTTTCCTATGATAACTACCACACCAGTAATCGATTTCCATGGGCATGTTGGGCTTTGGGACCCCTACGGCATGGACGATGCGCCCGAGCGCATGCTGGCCGCTATGGATGCGGTTGGTATCGATATCAGCGTAGTGTTCCACATTTTTCACGCTGATGCGCGGATATCGAACGATGCCACCGCAGCATTCATTGCGCGCCACCCGAGCCGTTTCGTGGGTTTCGCCTATTCCACGCCGATCGAACCTCCCGAAGCCATCAAAGCGGAGCTAGCACGCAGCATCGATGTGCTTGGGATGCGCGGTATTAAGCTCTACCCACCCTATTTCCCTTGGCCTCTCAACGATCCTCACTGGTACCCGATCTATGAGTTCGCTCACGAGCGCGGGTTGCCAGTGATTTTTCATACTGGCACGGAGCCGCAATCGTTCCCACGGTTTCTGAGCGATATCGCACCACTCTTCCCGAACGCGATCTTTGTCGCGGGGCACAGTGGCAATATCGCCGGACCGCGCCAGGAAGCGATCGCTGCGGCACAGGCCTACCCAAACGTGTATCTCGAAACGTGTTCATCGTTCCGCACGCCCGGCGTGATCGAGGAATTGGTGGCTGGCGCAGGTGCGGAGCGCGTGCTGTTCGGCTCCGACACGCCTTTGATGGACCCGCGCAGCCAAATTGGCAAGATTATCACTGCATCGATCTCCGATGAAGCGAAGCGACTTATTCTCGGTGGCAATGCGCACCGATTGCTGTTTGGCCCTGTCTCAGGCGCTCCCAAGTAGGTCATAACCTACGCTGTTCTTTAGCTGTTCATAATGCAAGGATAAGGCACTATGTCGACCAAAAACCCCAGTGTTCTCGATCTGTTTAGCCTCAAGGGCCGAGTTGCCATCGTGACCGGTGGCTGCAGTGGCTGGCTTGGCTCGGCCATGAGCGAGGCCTTGGCTGAAGTTGGCGCCACCGTGGTGGTGACCAGCCGCAACGCCGAGCAGGCCGAGAAGTTCGCCAAGACTCTGCCGGGCGAGGGCCACATCGGTTTGGGCTTTTCGCAGGGCGATACCGACACCATCCCGGGCTTTGTGGCCGAAGTGGTCAAGCGCTTGGGTCGCATCGATGTGCTCGTCAACAACGCCTACGGCGGCACTGGCCCAGATATCGATGACAGCACCGCCGAGGACTTCGACAACGCCTACCACACCGGCGTAACGGCCTACTTCCTGTTGGCCCGCGAAGTCGTGCATCATCTGCGCGCCCGCAAGGCCCCTGGCTCGATCATCAACATCGCCAGCATGTACGGCGTGGTCGCGAGCTACCCCAGCGCCTACAAGGACCTGCCCGTCAACAGCCCACCCAACTACCACGCCTTGAAGGGCGGTTTGGTGCACTTGGGTCGCCACTTGGCCGCCTACTGGGCAGCCGACAACGTGCGCGTCAACACCATCAGCCCTGGACCTTTCCCCAAGCCCCATCAGAAGGAGCAGATGCCCGAGTTTATTGCTCGCCTGGAGGAGAAGGTTCCGCTGGGCCGCATGGGCTTGCCGCATGAGTTGAAGGGCGCTGTCGTGCTGCTGGCTAGCGATGCCGGTAGCTACATCACAGGCCAGAACCTGCTGGTCGATGGTGGTTGGACCGCTTGGTAAGCCGATGGCTACAAAGGGCGCGAGTCTCCTGCTCGTGCCCTTTGTTTTCTGTATTCTGTCTCTACTTCTGAGGTTATGTTATGGGTCGATTTGATGGCAAAGTAGCGTTGATCACTGGTGCAGCACGCGGTATTGGTCGTGGCATTGCCCTGCGCCTGGCATCCGAAGGTGCCGATGTCGTCGTGAACGACTTCGCCAACCTGGCCGAAGCGCAAGCGACCGCCCAGGAGATCCAGCAGATGGGTCGCCGCGCCTTGGTCGTGCAGGCAAGTGTGGCCGATCGCGCCGCTGTCGAAGCGATGTTCGCGCAGACCGTGGATACCTTCGGCCATGTGGATATCGTGGTCGCCAACGCGGGCTTCTCGATCCGCGAACTCGTGATCGATGCGCAGTGGGAGCACGTTCAGCAGACCTTGGAAGTGACCCAGTTCGGCGTGTTTCACACCTGCCAACTCGGGGCGCAGCAGATGGTGCGCCAGGGCCAGGGCGGTAAGATCGTCATCATCAGCTCGCTGCATGCCGAGGTAGGGTTCGCCCGCAGCGCGGCCTACAACATGGCGAAAGCAGCCGTGAATCACCTGTGCCAGACGATGGCGATCGAGCTTGCGCCGTATCACATCAATGTCAACTCGATCAACCCAGGCTGGATCGATACGCCCGGTGAGCGCGCCCACGCCAGCGAGGAAGCGATCGCGGCTGGTGCACGACGCCTGCCCTGGAAGCGGCTCGGCAAACCCGAGGATATCGCCGCCGCCGTTGCCTTCTTAGCCAGCGACGAAGCCGATTACATCACCGGCGTCGCACTGCGTGTTGATGGTGGTATGAAGCTCGGCCTCGGCTTGCCCCAGGCATAACGTCCATGAACGAAACGAGAAGTTGCTGAGTTCGACGACAGATCTAAATTGCCTAAAGCATGCGCTCATTAGCCCAAGCGAATGCGTAGATGTTTTGAGCCTTACTCCTTGTTTGTATCCAGAATACGGTATGGGCCAACCTGTGACCTCATTCCAACCCCAATGTAGCCTACGTCCTTGGGTTTATCTTTGGCACATGCTTGACCACACCGCGTTCACACTAGATTCTTAGGAAACAGTACCATGCATGAACAGCAGCGCGAACGAGCACACGATCTGCTGCGGGCGCGTCGGATCGAATACGCACTCTTTGCCAGCCCCGCCAGCATCACTTGGCTTACAGGCTTTGCCCCACCGATCCAGCAGGGTCCACCCGCGTTCGCAGGCGGGCCGCCCCTGGTCTGGTACGCAGGTGGCGAATGGTCGTTGATCGTCTTTGACGGCCATGCCGAATTGGCGGCGAGCGAAAGTTGCCTACCCGTCCACTCCTACCAAGGCTACACGATCGAGGAGCCGATTCAGAGCCCACGTAACCTCGCACAGAAGTTGCGCGAGGTGGCGGGCAATGCGCAACACATCGGTGTCGAGATCGAGGCGCTGCCGTTCTTTCTGCGCGAATCGCTGCGCCCCGATGCCACCATCGAGCCGATCGATGGCGCGTTGGCACCGCTGCGTATGATCAAAACCACCGACGAACTCGTCAAGCTGCGCGCAAGCTTCGCGCTCGCCGATGTTGGCCAGGCTGCCGCGCAGGCTGCCGTGCGCCCCGGACACAGCGAACTCGACGTGTGGAGCGCTATGCAGACGGCGGTGTTCCGGGCGGCGGAGCGGCGCGTGCCGATGGGCAACGACTGCACGATCGGGCGGCGTGCGCATATCGGCGGCTGGCCGCTCAACGAGCGGATCGTGCGCGGCGACTCGTTCGTGGTCGATCTCAGCACGCGCTTGTACGGCTACTGGAGCGATAGCTGCGCAACGTACTACGCTGGCACGCCCAGCCCGAAGCAGGTCGCGCTACACAAGACGGTGGCCGAGGCGCTCGACCTCGCGATCTCGTTGGTGCGCCCCGGCGCGGTAGCGGGCGAGATCGATCGGCAAGTGCGCGACTTTATGCGCGCCTCCGGCTATCCGCTCTACGCCCATCACACGGGCCACGGCGTGGGCGTGACGCAGCACGAAGAGCCGCGCATCGTGCCGTACAACAAACTTCAACTCGAACCAGGTATGGTGCTGATGCTCGAACCAGGCGTGTACTTGCCCGATGAGACTGGCATCCGCCTCGAACACGCCCTGCTCGTCACGAGCACAGGCGCAGAGGTGCTCACAAAACACTCAACATCTATCGATTCGTAAACCGCATCGTGCCAAGTGGTAGCTTGACCTTGAATACTGGGGTTAATTCATGTTAATCGTCGATGCCCATCTCGATCTCTCCTCGAACGCGCTCCAATTGAATCGCGATCTCAAAGTGTCGGCTTATACCACTCGTGGCCTCGAGAATACGATGACGGAGAAGGGCCGCGGCGTCGGCACCGTCGCCTTCCCCGAAATGCGCAAGGGTCGGGTATTTCTGTCGGTTGCCACGCTGATCGCCCGTTCGACTGGCAATGTAGCGCACCATATCGACTTCGCTGATCCGGCCCAAGCGTATGGCATTGCCAAGGGACAACTGGCATACTACCGCGCGCTGGAGTATCAAGGCGAAGCGAAGATCATCACCAACACGGATGAACTGAACGCGCACACTGCCGCATGGCAGGCATGGGAAAATGCGGGCGCGAAAGGCAAAACGCCACCACTGGGCTTTGTGATCAGCATGGAGGGTGCCGACCCGATCCTGGTACCCGAACAGTTGGAGGAGTGGTGGAACGCGGGCCTGCGCCTGCTCGGCCTCACCCACTACGGCCCGGGCCGTTACGCTGGCGGCACCGGCACCACGCTGGGCCTTACCGAGATCGGCAAGTCGCTGCTGAAGGAGATGGAGCGGCTGGGTGTGGTGCTCGACCTCACACACTGCTCGGACGAGTCGTTCTGGGAGGCGTTGGAGATCTACAGCGGGCCGGTGATGGCGAGCCACCAGAACTGCCGCGCCTTGGTTGATAACCAGCGTCAGTTCAGCGACGACCAGATTCGCGCGGTGATCGAGCGCGACGGCGTGCTCGGCACGGCGCTCGACGCCTGGATGCTCGTGCCCGGCTGGCAGATCACCACCCGCCCGAACCCCAACAATCCCCGAGTCACAATGGAGCACGTGGTGGATCATATCGACCACGTATGCCAAGTGGCAGGCAACACCCGTCACGCGGCAATCGGCACCGACTTGGACGGTGGTTTCGGCTTGGATCAGACACCGAACGACTACGACACCATTGCAGACCTACAAAAGCTCAACGGGCTGTTGGCGAAGCGCGGCTACAGCGAAGACGATATCGCAGCCATTATGCATGGCAACTGGCTGCGGCTGTTCAACCGCGTTTGGAGCAAGTAACTCGTATTCGACATACCATTCAGGAGTAGCATCGGTTTCGGCCACTCCTTCTATCGATAATCTAAGCTCAAGCGCAGTAGCGTGGCACGCTTTATTCGGTACTCTTCCTGAACACTGGAGTTGGTAATGTTAATCATCGACGCACATCTTGATCTCTCCTGGAACGCGCTCCAATGGAACCGCGATCTTAAGGCTTCGGTTTACACCACACGTGGCCTCGAGAATACGATGACGGAGAAGGGCCGCGGCATTGGCACGGTCGCCTTCCCCGAGATGCGCAAGGGCCGCGTGTTCCTTTCGTTCGCCACGATGCTGGCCCGCTCGACAGGCCGCGTGACGCACCATATCGACTACGCCGATCCATCCCAGTCGTATGGCATCGCCATGGGCCAGTTGGCATACTACCGCGCGCTGGAGTTCCAGGGCGAAGCGAAGGTCATCACCAACAAGGATGAACTGAACGCGCACACTGCCGCATGGCAGGCATGGGAGAATGCTGGCGCGACCGGCAACACGCCGCCGCTGGGCTTCGTGCTGAGCATGGAGGGCGCCGACCCGATCCTGGCACCGGAGCAGTTGGAGGAGTGGTGGAACGCGGGCCTGCGCCTGCTCGGCATCACCCACTACGGCCCGGGCCGCTACGCTGGCGGCACTGGCACCGAGTTGGGCCTCACCGAGATCGGCAAGCCGCTGCTGAAGGAGATGGAGCGGCTGGGCATGGTGCTCGACGTGACGCACTGTTCGGACGAGTCGTTCTGGGAGGCACTGGAGATCTACGGCGGGCCGATCCTGGCCAGCCACCAGAACTGCCGCGCCTTGGTGCCCAAGCAGCGCCAGTTCAGTGATGAGCAGATCCGCGCGGTGATCGAGCGCGACGGCGTGCTCGGCGCGGCGCTCGATACCTGGATGCTCTCGCCAGAGTGGATCGTGACCAGCCGACCGAACCCCAACAACCCCCGCGTCACGATGGAGAACGTGGTCGATCATATCGACCATATCTGCCAGTTGGCAGGTAACACCCGCCACGCGGCGATCGGCACCGACCTCGATGGTGGCTTCGGCTTGGAGCAGTCGCCGAGCGACTACGACACGATCGCCGACCTGCAGAAGTTCAACGAGTTGCTGGCGAAGCGCGGCTACAGCGAGAGCGACATCGCCGCTATTCTGCACGGCAACTGGCTGCGGCTGCTCAACCGCGTTTGGAGCAAGTAATCGGGCAAGTGCACCAGTGCTAGAACTTTTGGGCGTGCTGACGATGGCTTTGAGACAAGGCCATCGTCAGCCGATCCAAGCGCATTAGCACGCAGCACTTACGAAGCCCGATCTTGTATCGCGTTTTACAGAGGATCAGTACGTCGGAAGCGACGTTTTGTGTGAGGACTGTACCATGTCGCCCTGGCAATTCACCGATGCCGATCGCGAAATGTTGGCTCGTGAGGTCGAACCATTTCTGCCAGATCGCATTTTCGATGCCCACGCTCACCTGTTTCTGGCAAGCCACTACGCACCTGGCACCCTCCCACCATCACTCGTCGATCAGCCCACGCACGTCGGATACGAAACCTATCGAACGTATGTCGATTGGATTCACCCAGGTAATCGCACGGTAGGTGGCCTCTTCTTTGGCTTGGCCTTCACGGGCGACCGCCACGGCAACAACGATTTCGTCGCAGCCGAAGTCGCCGCGAGCCGCCAACAGAACTTTCTCGGCTATGGCCAATTGATCGTGGCGCCCGACGATGATCCCGATTGGGTTCGCGAGCAGGTGAAGCGCGGCGGTTTCGTGGGCCTCAAATGTTACCACACCCTCGCGAAGGTCGATGGCCCAACCTGGCACGCGCCGATCGAAGCGTATCTGCCCGAGCAGTTGATCAGCGTCGCGCACGACCTGGGCCTCACCATCACGCTGCACATGGTGCGAGATCGGGCGCTGGCCGATGTGGTGAACCAGGCGACTATCCGGCATTACTGCGAGCAATACCCGAATATGCGCTTGATCCTGGCGCATGCTGGTCGGGGCTTCAACCCTTGGCACACTATCGAGGGGATCGAGAGCTTGCGCGGGTTGCACAACGTCTGGTTCGACACGAGCGGCGTCACCGAGGCGGGCGCGTTCGAGGCGATCGTCGAGACGATGGGCCACGACAAGTTGATGTACGGCACCGACTTTTATATCAGCCATATGCGTGGCCGCTGCGTGGCGATCGGCGATTCGTTTCACTGGTTCTACGCCGAGGATATGAATCTCGATGAGAAGCATACGACGCTGCAGCCCGTGCTGGTTGGATTGGAATCGCTGCGCAGCCTGCGCCTCGCGGCCCGTCGCCTGAAGCTCACTGATTCACAAATCGAAGATATCTTTTATAATAACGCCGCGCGACTGTTGTCATTTCAATAGCAGGCACATGGCCTAGGGCATAAGCCCAATGCCATGAATATCAGTGTAGATAGGCCCAAGCTCAGCAGTCGGCAGGTCCTTAAAGGAGAACATCATGATTATCGACGTCCACACCCATCCGCCCACGTCCAAATACGAAATCCCCGAAGACAAGATCGTTTGGAATGACAAGTGGCGTCCCGATCGCATCGTCAAGGCCACCACATCCTGGCAGGATTACTATAACAGCCAGGATAAGGCCGACCGATCGATCGTGTTTGCTATTGCGTGGCGGCCCGGCATGGCCACCCCATCAGCGAGCGAGGCCAACCTGGGTGAAACGGATTGGAGCAAGGGCAACATCAATGACTCGGTGGCCGCCTTCGTCGCCAGCAAGCCCGATAAGCTGATCGGCTTTATGGCGCTGCACCCGCACGATCCCGAGTGCATCGACGAGCTTGAGCGCTGCCGCACCGAGCTGGGTATGCGCGGCATCAAGCTGGGTGCCAACTACCAGAACTTCGATCCGTTCGATTCGCGCTCGCTGGCCATCTACGACTACGCGCAGCGTTACAATCTGCCGATCATGTTCCACCAAGGCACCTCGCCCGTGCGCACCGCGCCGATCCAGCTCTCGTATCCGTTGCTGATGGACGAGATCGCCATCCGCTACCCGGATCTGAAGATCATTATGGCGCACGTCGGTCACCCGTGGCAGGTTGAGACCTGTGTGGTGATCCGCAAGCACCCGAATGTCTACGCCGATGTGTCGGCGAACTTCTACCGCCCCTTCTCGTTGTGGGAGCAGTTGGTCAAGGCCAGCGAGTGGAACGTGCTCGACAAGCTGATGTTCGGCACCGACTTCCCGGTCACCACGGTCGAGGAGACCATCAACGGCTTGCGCAACGTCAATAAGATCGTCGAGGGCACCAACTTGCCGCGCATCCCGGAGGAGAAGATCGAGGAGATCATCCACCGCGATTCGCTGGCTCTTCTGGGCCTCGACTAATTCGGAATTATCCGCATAAAGGAGTTATCTCATGTCCTTTGAAGCAAAACTTCGTGAGCTTGGCTACGATGTCCCAGCGGCCAATCTAGATGGCGGCAAAATCATGGGCGCTGTGCGCACAGGCAACCTGATCTATACCTCGGGCCAAGTGTCGCGCTGGAACGGCCAGGAGATCTTCGGCAAGCTCGGCGAAGACCTCACGGTGGAGCAGGGCTACGAGGCTGCACGGCTCTCCACGCTCAGCGCCCTGTCTGCGATCAAGACGCTGGCGGGCGGCTCGCTCGACAACGTGGTGCAGTTCGTCAAGGTGCTCGGTATGGTGAACGTCGGCGCCGGCTTCGACAACACGCCAGCCGTCATTCACGGCTGCAGCGACCTGTTGCTCGAAGTCTTCGGTGAGGCAGGCCGCCACGCCCGCAGCGCCGTCGGCATGACCATCCCTCTGAACTACGCGGTTGAGATCGAGATTATTGTCGAAGTTAAGCCTCTGTAATACGACATTGTGATGATAACGTGGGGTCAGGGGTTGAAAAAAACCTTTGACCCCCTACGTGCTTGAATATCGACACAACAAAGCTCGAATCGCTCTGGCGTGGTAAGCTTGATAACTGAAACTTTCATTCGACCTAATCATTTGGGGGTAATATGACCGCTACTAATGCAGATCTTGTCAACCGCGCACGAGCAGTGATTCCTGGTGGTGTGAACTCGGGCAACCGTGCATTGAACTGGCCGCTGGCCATTGTGAAGGCACAGGGCGCTTACTTCACCGATGCCGATGGGAAAGAATACCTCGACTATCACGCAGCGTTTGGCCCGTTGGTGCTGGGCCACAACCACCCGGTTGTCAACGCCGCAGTGCGCGAGACGCTTGAGAAACTCGACATCGTCGGTATTGGTGTCACCGATATCGAGGTGAAGCTGGCCGAGAAGATCTCGCAGCACATCCCCTCCGCCGAGCGGGTGCTGCTCACCAACTCGGGCTCGGAGGCCACCTACGCCGCGTTGCGCTTGGCCCGCGCCGTCACTGGCCGCAACAAGATCATCAAGTTCCAGGGCACCTACCATGGCTGGCACGACTCCGTGTTGATGAACGTGATCAGCCCGCGCGAGAAGATCGGCCAGTACGACCCGCTCTCGCTCGGTATGATGCCCGAAGTGATTCAGCAGACCCTGATTCTGCCGTTCAACGACATTGAGGCGATCTCCGAGATGATGCAGAACCGCAGCGACGAGATCGCAGCGGTGCTGGTCGAGGTGATCCCGCACAACATCGGTTGTGTGCTGCCGCGCCCCGAGTTCCTCCAGGCATTGCGCGAACTCTGCACGCGCTACGGCACGGTTCTGATCTTCGACGAGGTCATCACGGGCTTCCGCCACGCGTTGGGCGGCTACCAGTCGATCTGCGGCGTGACCCCCGACTTGAGCACCTTCGCCAAGGCGATGGCCAACGGCTTCCCGATCGCGGCATTGGTCGGCCAGGCCAAGTTTATGGATCGCTTCGGCCCTGGCGGCGGCGTGACCTTCGCAGGCACCTACAACGGCCACCCGGTCGGCGTGAGCGCTGCGTTGGCCACCATCGGCATCCTGGAGGGCGGCGAGGTCCACGCGCATTGTGCAGCGTTGGCCAAGCGCGCCGGCGACAGCATCCAGCAGATCGCCAATGAGCTGGGCATCCCAATGAACGTAGTCACGTTCGGTTCGGTGTTCGTGCCCTACTTCATGGACGGCAAGGTCGAGACCTACACCGACCTGTTGGAGAACAACACCGCCCGCGACGTGTGGTTCCGCCAGACGATGTGCGACAACGGCATCTTCATGCTGCCGACCGCACTGAAGCGCAACCACGTCAGCGCTGCGCACACCGAGGCCGATATCGACCGCACCATCGAGACAGCCCGCAAGGTGCTGAAATCGATGCCTGCGAACCTGTAGTTCTGCAACTTCAGCAAAAACAGCCGCCACGGGAAGACCTGTGGCGGCTGTGTGTTTTGTGAAATTCGGCTAACGCATTGGTTTATACTAAATTCGGTTGTACAGTTATATTAAAAGCTGTTTTAGCCTGCGGCAGCAAGGTACTTTCTTCTTTTTGTGATGTCGAGGCGCTGCTACGCGCAGCGCCTCGACATCACCTGTTTCGGGAAATGTGGGTATCAGTTGAAAACCAGCACCACGCCGTAACATTCGCATGGCGTTTGTGTAAAGTATCATTCGGATTTGATATTACATACCGTGCTGCTTGTTGATTTCTTCTTGCAGGCGTTGATTGTGTTCGCGTAGCTCAGGAGTGTACGCCTCCCCGAAATCATCGGCCTCGAAGATTGGCCGAATCTCCAACTCGGCTTCGCCTCGCATTGGGTTTGGGCAGCGCTTGGCCCATTCAATCGCCTCCTCAAGCGAATCGAGCTGCCAGATCCAGTAGCCCGCGACGAGCTCTTTCGACTCCACAAACGGCCCATCGATAACCGTACGATTCGAGCCGGAGAAGCGCACACGCGCACCCTTCGAGCTGGGTTGCAAGCCATCACCCGCGAGCATCACGCCCGCCTTCACCAATTCCTCGTTGTATTTGCCCATTGCTTCGAGCATTTGCTGATCCGGAAGGATACCAGCCTCGGAGTCCTGATCGGCTTTGACAAAGACCATAAATCGCATAACAACCTCCTTGTATGCCCAAGTTGCAATTCGCACCAGATACCCTACACCTAGTTGTCGAACAAGGCTCGGCAAAATCGACATGTCCACACTTGTTCTTACAGCCAATATGCCAAGAGACAGAGATCATCGGTAGTAGGATAGCATAGAGCAGCATTCACAACGTAGCGGAAGCTAGACCAGCAAGGCACATACAAACGCCAGCGCCCCTGGGGAGCACTGGCGTTTGTATGAGTCGCTCTGCGGAGTGACCTATTGCACGTTTAATCCTATATTACTGCTGCATCCCATGCAAGGTCTCATTATCCAAGCTGCGAACGTAATGGTAGATCGCCGTTAGCTCGGTATCGCTCATCTTACCAATCGCTTGCCAAGGCATCGGCGGCTTAATGGCGTATCCCGAAGGATCAACACCAGTGCGCATCGTCTGAATGAATTCCTCCACCGTCCAATTGCGCAGATAGGCCCGTACGCTCGGCGCAGGAATCAATCCCGACGGAGTACCATTCAGATCGGCCCCATGGCAGGGCATACAATCCTGGTAGCTCACTACGTATCGCCCATATTCCACGGTAGGCCCTTCTGGAACGGAAGCAACAGGCCCTTCCACAGGGGTCCAGGTACCATCAACCATGTTCAGACCCACGAGTATTGCAAAAATGGGCGACACATAAACCGGCGGTGTAGTATTCTCAACAGCTGGTTGATTGCGCAAAAAGACGACCAACGAGGCCAGGTCCTCATCGCTGAGGTTGCGCAACACAGGCGACGGCATCATAATCAACCTGTATCCATCGGGGTCCACGCCGTTGCGAATGGCGTTTGCGATATCCTCATCGGTCCAGTTCTTAAGATCACCAGCTGGCGTTAAGTTCGGGGTCACGATTTGACCAACGGGGATAGGGATATCATCAGATAAATCGAAGCCACCACTCAACGGGATTTGATGGTTCAGAGAGTGGCAGGCCGCGCACGTCGTTAACGCAATGTGCTGACCTCGCTCAAACCGCTCAGTCGAAAATGTGGTATCCAATGAGATATGAGGCCGTGGTTTTGGTATATAGAGCAGAGCAAACCCATACACTATAATACCTACAACGCCAACCAAAACCACAGTAGGAATAGCCGCTAAAAAGGCTAAACCCCAACGCATCGCGGGGTTACGCAGCCGCATAGCACGGCGGACAAGCCAAGCAAATAAACCAGCAACCGCCAATATACCGATACAGATTGCAGTATTGACAATCACGATACCCTCCCTCAAGCCGATTTATGTCTTTCGCTGCTGTCCAGCTTCAAAACAGCGATGCTGTGACATTATCGATTGGGATGACAACAAACACATCACTCCACTGAGCGATTACGTTGGTTGAGAGAAACGTGACCCAAGTAACACCAAAGTGCTACCTGGGCCATCTCGGTTGAGGGAACACTGAAAAGTGTAGCTGGAGCGGTTATGCGTCGTCGTGCTCATCGCGGCGACGCACGAAGTAAAAGCCGCCGCCCTCCTCGACCTGCATAATATGGCCGCGCCAATTGATGCGCTGCGGCGACAAGAGCGCCACCAACAACTGCAACGGGAACAACATCTCCACTAACGGAGCCAACCAAGCGTACTTGCGAGGTGTAACACTGCGCAAATAGGAGCGGTTGATCTGCCAAAAGGTGTATAAGCTATGCGCGGTATACAACCCAGCATAGGCTTTGAGTCTACGCGTTGGCTTCGCGATCAGGGCGAGCAAGAGAACGAGCGGGAACAACGCGGGCAACAGGCCCATCCCATACAGCACCGCCCGATCCTTGAGATTCAAGTGGCGCATCAAGGACTCGCGCGGGAAGATAAACCAACGCTGCATCAAACTCACATAGTGGCGTGGCCCCGTCACCGTGGTGCTGATCGCGTGGCGCAGCGGCGTTTGCTCAAGACGGTAGCCGTGCTGGCGGAAGCGCTCGGCGATCGCGAAATCATCGGCGAGGATATACTGCAAACCCGCAAACCCACCGACACTATCAAGCACACTACGCCGGATGGCATAGAACATTCCATTGATGGTAAACGGCTCAGCCAGATTCGTGTAGGGGATATAGGTCATCAGGCTTTGGTTGTTGACAAAAAGCGAGACTAAACTCGACCAGATGTTACTGAAATTCTTGTAGTAGGGCAGGCCAAACGCCAAGCCGACGTTGGGTTGGTCCAAAAACGGTAAGCACTGTTCCAAACCGAAATCGGGCAGTCGCGTATCATCATCGAGCACACAGATGATGTCGCCTTTGGCATAGGGAAGACCTGCAATCAACTTGCTCATCTTCGGGTTCATGCGCTGCTCGGGGGGAGGCAACGTGACAATACGCACGGTATGCTGGCTCTGCCGTTTGGCAAGGTTGGCACACAACCGTTGCGCCTCGGGATCATTGCTATCGATCAGCCAGATAAACTCTAAGCGATAGCTCGTTTGATGATCAAGGTTGGCCTGCAAACACTCGCCCAATGTCGGGTCGCCGCTGAGGATGGGCTGCAAAATGCTCACCAGTTTCGGCTCGCTCGTTGCGGGGGGGAGCGGCTTGCGAAAGAAGCGCCACACGCTCCACTGCTTCCACAGCTTCTGAAGCAACACACCACCGGCAAACAACCACCAAAGTTGTTTCATCATGGCTCCACATCACTACCGATCATCCAAGCAGATCGGACGAATTCTCACAGCACACGCTTCACCATCCCGTGTCTGTCAAGTTGCAGACGTTGTCCTCGCCACTGCACCTCATCGCCCGCCAACAAGCCCCACACGATCTGCAACGGAGCCAGTACGGCGATCAACGGCACCAACAGCAGGCGCTCAGGGAGTGTGCGGCGACCAAGGAAACGTTCGCCCCAACAGTAGCTCACCAACAACAACGCCACCATCAGGGCCAGGCAGCGCCCGCCGTGGCGGTTGCGCCCCAGCAGCGCTAGCCCAGTCAGCAACGGCGGCAGCATCGTTCCAGCGCTCCCCACACCTGTCACCAGCGCCTCGCGCCGCGTCAGATAGGGCGCCACCATCAAACGGGGAAACACGAACCAGCGCTGCATCTGCCGAAAGTATGCGCGCGCCGTTGGCAGATCGTTATCAACATCGTAGATCAGCGGCGTCTGAACGCTTCGCAGACCGTGGCGACGCAAACGCCGCGCCAATTCGTGATCATCGTCGAGACGGTTTTCCATTCGCCCAAAGCCACCTACCGCCTCAAAGACGCTGCGACGTAGAGCAAAACAGTGCCCGGTGATCGTGTAGGGGTCTGTCAAGTAGCAGAGGGGAATGTAACTCATCAGGGCATTGGCGTTCACAAACGCGCTCATCAAACCCGACCAAAGATTACGCCAGTTAGAGTAGCACGCCAAGCCAAACGCCGCACCGACATCGGGCTGTTCCAAGTACGGCAACAGCACACGCAGCGCATCGGGACGCAGCATCACATCATCATCGACGAACAGCAACACATCGCCAGTAGCGCGCGTCAATGCGGTTTGCATCTTCTCGATCTTGGAGGCGATCTCGCCCACAGAGGCCTCTGCCAACAAAATCTCCGTGGTGGCGCCGGGAAACTCGGCGCACACCGCCCGACAGATCGCTTGGCTCGCCGCATCCGCCCGATCACACACGATCACATGCTGCACGGGCGCATCGTACGCAAGCTGGAGGCGCGCCCGTAGGTTCTGCTCTAATCGCGAAGCGCCCCGCGTCACGGGCTGGATGATCGTAACGCTCGGCCAAGGGTTCGGCGCGGCGGGTCGCATCCGGCGGAAGAAGTGCGCGATCAGCACGCTCTTCCACAGTCGGTCTAGCCCGAACAAGAGGAGTATCAGCGTTTGTAAACGACGCATATGCCCTTCACTCACTTACAACGGCGGTGTTTGCGCCGCAAAGAAACGCTCGATCGCATCGATATAATCATCCATCCCCGACAACGATGTGCCATGTGACCCATCCCGAAACGTATGACTCTGCGCATTGGCATAGATGCTACGCAGAGCGCGCCGCTCATCCGCACTGAACAGGCTATCGTGTTCGGCGTCCAGCAACAGGCACACGCCCGGCCAATCGGCCAGGTCTCTCGCATCGAAGTGGTAGTGGCGGTCGAAGTCGAGCCACACCAACAAATGGCTCACATATGCCGCACGGCCCATCGAGATAATACGCTCATAAAAGTGCCGCCACCAAAATCGGCGGTGGGCGGGCAGGGTCAGCAACGTCGGCGCGAGGCCCAGCAAAAACAGCAGACGCACCACCGGCACGGGCAGATAGCGAACCAACGGCCAATATGTTGCAGCATAGAGGCGAGCGCGGCGCGGATTCGGCACACCAGTATCGGAAAACACCACCTTGCGAAAGCGCTCTGGTGCGCGACGCAGCAAGCACTGCCCGACCATCCCACTGTACGAACCGCCGATCAGATTGGCGTGCGCAATGCCCTCGGCATCCATCAACAACAGCAGGCCATCGACCAATTCGGCCATGCTCGAAACAGTGTCGGGATAGGTGGGCGCCAGCACACGGTAGCGCTTCTCGAAGCGGTTGATGTAGCGGAACCCGGTCTCGGCCACGGCCAAGCCACCAGGCAATACGATCACCGTTTCTTCACCGGCGCCGCAACAGATATACTCCCAGCTGTGTCCCGCTAAGGATCGTTGTTGAAGGCGATGGGTCAGGCGAAAAGCATCGAGTTCGGCCTGCCAATCGGCAACAGGAGTTGATCTAAGAGAAGATCGGTGTTCCACGCACCACCACTCATTCAAAACACTAGGATATGTCCCGCTCATCAAACAGATGCATCAATGTGGCGTGTTGATGCGCGAGCACTCTTTGCACCAGCGAAGGAGCGGCGCGGTACAGCAGGCGCAACAAGCGGTCTCCCAGGCCCCATTGCACCTCGAAACGGCGCGCTAACGCTGCGCGCACTGTCTGTTCGCCCACCCACTGCGGGTCGAGTAGCGGAGCGCGCACGGGAGCCTTGCGAGCCATTGGCGCGATCATCGCCGTGGCGGTGCCCGCTGGGTGCACCATCAGCACATGCACGCCAGAGGGTTGCAATTCGTAGCGTAACGCTTGGCCGAACGCGCGTAGCCCGCTCTTGCTCGCGCTGTAGAGCGTAGCGCCGGGCAGCGGCACAAAGCTCATCAGGCTACCAACCAGCACCATCGTGCCCTTGCGCTCCACCAAATCGGGCAGGAACTGCTGCACCAACACCGCAGGCGCGGTCAGGTTGATCGACAACGCCGATTCGATGGTTGAAGGCGAATGATTGGCGAACGGACCGCCAGCCAACATGCCAGCATTGTTGACCAGCCAATCGAGCGGGCCGATGGCGGCATGGATGCGCTCCGCCAAGCCCAAGCGCTGCTCCGACACGGTTAAATCGGTGGGGAACACGGTGGCCTCCGCGCCAAGCGCAGCAACTTCGGCGGCCACGCCCTCCAGCGCCTCGCGACGCCGTCCAACCAACGCCAGCCGAGCGCCGCGCCGCGCCAGTGCCAACGCAATCCCGCGCCCTATCCCCGAACCAGCGCCGGTAACAAGAGCAGTGCGGTCAGCGAGTGCAGATTCGTGGCGCTTCGGCATCGTTAGAACGTGAGCGCCACCGCGCCCAGCGTCAGGCCAGCGCCCGTGCCCAGCAGCACCACACGATCGCCTCGCGAGATCCGCCCAGCGTGAACCGCTTCGGCGAAGGCCAGTGGGATGGAGGCCGCCACACAATTGCCGCGCTCGGTCAAGTTGCTAAACACCTGCTCAGCGCGGAAGCCCAACCGCTCCGACAGTTGTTCGATACCGTGGCGGCTCGCCTGATGTGGCACCACCGTATCGACCTGTTGGCGATCCCATTCGAGCGCAGTAAAAAATTCGTCGAGGAATGGGCGCATCAAACGCACGGCCTGGCGAAAGACGGCAACTCCGTTCATACTGAACATATTCATCTCGGGGGTGGTATTGGGGTCGTTGGGATGATGGAGCGTGCCGCCACCCAAACATTGTGTGAACTCAGCGCCGCTGCTGTGCGTGGCAAACTGAGTGCGATGAATCGCGCTCCCATCGTTCGGCGAGCAGCGCGATACCACCACCGCCGCCGCCGCATCGCCAAACAACGACGCGCTCTCCCACTGCTTGGGATTGAGCGAGGGCGAGGCGATCTCGCTGCTGAAGATCAGCACATGGCGATACACTCCGGCGGCGATCGCGTGGGCAGCGGTCTGCAGAGCAATCAGGAAACTGAGGCAGGTAGCGTTGATATCGAAACACAGGCTGCGACCCTCGGGTGCGCCGAGTTCGCGTTGCACAAACGTGGCAGTACAGGGGATGCACTGCTGCGGCGCGGAGGACGCCCCGATAATCGCGTCGAGATCGGAACTTCGTAATCCCGCGTGTTCGAGCGCCATCCGCCCCGCAGCCGCACCCATCTGCGAAGCCGTCTCACCACCAGCATATCGGCGCTCCTGCACACCCGTTGTGCGCTCAATCAGCCCTTCTGCGACACCGAAACGTTGGGCAAGCTCAGAACTCGACACACGTTGCTTCGGCAGATACCAACCAAGGCCAGCGATTCGCACGGAAACATGCTGTAGCATAATAGTCCTACGGATAAACTACGATCAAACGCAAAGAGTCCTATTACTTCAACGATAAAACAATTACAGAATCACAAGAGATGACGAATATCCAAATCCCTTTTGTGTCGCTTTTGAGGATGCCCTCGGTATGATAGCATAGGCAAGTGGCATCAAAGATAAAGATTATGTCATGTTATAGAGCCTGCTACATGGCATATGTTTCGAGATAACGCTTCACGAGAAGCACCGCTCGCTCCACACCTTGTTCCGCACGCAACGCCGAACCGACAGCATCAGCCCGACTGCGCATGCGATCATCGGCGAGCACCTGTGCAAGGGCTTGCGCCAGCAGCGTCTCGCTCAGCGTATCGCGGGAAATAGGCGCCGGCGCGACTCCGAGCGCCGCCAATCGCTCGGCCCAGAAGAACTGATCGCCCAAAAACGGCACCACCACAGCAGGCAGAGCCGCGCGCAACGTCGCGGTCGTCACGCCCGCCCCGCCGTGATGCACCACGGCCCGCACATGCTGCATCAGCCAATCGTGCGGCAAAGCGGGGAATTGGCGTATGCTAGGTGGAAGTTGGATACTCGGCGTATCCCAACCGTATTGCAGAATACCGCGCTGACCGTTACGCTCCAAGGCGCGTACAATCAGTTGCGTGAGAGCGTCCACCTGCCGTCCCAGCATCAGACTACCAAAACTCACCAAAATCGGTGGCGGACCAGCGGCCAAAAATTCCTGAACATCGTCTGATGGCTGCCACGTAGGCGGATGCGCCAAGGGCCAACATCCGGTGATCGGCAACCTTGGCGAATCGGCGGGCGGCGGCGCGAGCGACGGGCTATAGCCATACAGCATAGGAAGCTGTAAGTGACGCACGCGCTGCACCAAGGCGGCTGCGCTCAACGGCGGTAAGTCAAGCACCGCACGGCGCGCGCGGTTGAAAGAACGGCGTAGCAGTTGCCACTGTCCGTGCTCGTACAGCACATGCGCAAGCCGATTGTAGACACGTTTGCCAGGCAGCAGGCGCGGCCAATGGGGAAAGAACATCGGCGGCGCGGCCTCTGTCGGCGTCATCGGGTGGAAATGAGCAACGATCATCGGGATCTTCAAACGCTCGATGATATGCAAACCGCAATACACACCCAACGACGCGACGATCAGCGCATCTGCCGAGCGGCAGACCTCCCAACAATCGCGCATCAACTGCTCGATGATCGGATCAACCTGCCGTAGGAAGTTCCAGCCAGTGCGAATAGGATTCCGCACCTCATCTAAAAACTGCTCGATCTGCGCTTGATCTGCCAACTGGCGGATCGTGCCAACCAACGGCTGAAACGCGATCCCATAACTGTGCACAAGATCAGCGTAATCTGCGGCAGCCGCGATCACGACGCGGAAGTTGTGGGCTTGCAATCCCAACGCCAGCGCCACAAACGGCTGCACATCGCCACGTGAACCGAGCGCTAAAATCGTAATCTGCTGAGGCATAGGCCCTATGATGTAGTCGCAGCAAAGGGATGACGCTCCACTCGCACGCGACGGCGTTTGACATCCGGAGCACGTTCAGGGAGACCTTGCTGTAGTTCGAGCGCATCGATCACGCAATCGTACTGCGCTAGACTTAGTGTTACCGAACGCTGTAGGGCATCGGATACGGCGTTCCAATCGGCCTGCGGTGCCAACTCGATATGCAGACGGAGATGACCGGGGCGCTGCTGAATGGCTTGATACTCACGAATAGCATCGCTCGCTAGGAGCACCATGCGGCGAATGAGGTCGGGGAAGATCGGGCGCGGTTGGCCATCGCGGCTGAGAAATGTGCAGACATCGTCGCTGCGCCCCTCGATGCGGGCGATCACGCGAAAGGGCGAGCCGCACGGGCACGGCTGCGGGTCGAAGGTCAAGATATCGTTCAGGCGGTAGCGCACGATCGGCTGAGCGCGCCGCCACAGATCGGTAACGATCGGTTGGATGCGATTGGGGTCGCCGGGCAACGGCTCGGCCTGGATCACCACCAAATCCTCTTGTACATGCAGCGCGCCGTGCGAGCAACTGGCCGCCAGCAAGCCTTCGGTGCACTGATAGATCTGGTGGACGGGCGCACCGAAACGCTCGACAAGCGCACTGCGATCCTGCGGCTCCAGCACCTCGGCCACCGAGATCAGCCGTTCCGGCGCAATCGCCAAGTTCGGCGCTTGGGCCAGCAAGCCCAACAGCGAGGGCGGCCCGATCAGGAGATCGGGCTGGAAGACGTTCAATTCCCTCACAGCCTGCTCAATCGGCAACATCAGATCAAAGTAGCGAAACTGCACCAACCGCCCGCCGACCTGCTGGTAGAGGTTACTGTTTGAGCGCAGAAAAAACGCCACTTTGGTCGGCTGCCAACGCAGACGGTGCAGCGTACGAGCCAAAATGGTGCCCGCCCAAGCCCGCTGCTCGGCGGGGCTCACCAAAAACAGGCCACGATGTCCCGATGTGCCAGATGACAGACCCACCGTTAATCCCTGCAGCGTCGGCGTGAAATCGCGTCGGCGTTCGGCTTCGAGCGCCAATTGCATCGCCTGCTCACCCGACACGCCATAGGTGTTGAAGGTGTCGAAGTTCGCCATCATCAGTTGCTTGTCGATGGTGGGCAGCCTGCGCCAATCGCTCAGCTCGTGGCCCCGCCAGTGGTCGCGATAAAACGGCGCATGCTCATTGACATAGGCCACAAGGCGCTGGGCCAATCGCTCCTGATAGCGCTCAAGCGCAGCACCACGCAGCCGCTGCCAGCGCCAGCGCGCCCACACCAGGTGGCGAGCGATATCGGCCATCTCCAGCGCACGATTAGCCACGTGTCACCTCGCGGGCATAGGCCACCGGGCAGTGCGTGGGGATTAACGAGACATCGGGGCATTGCAGGGCAAACTGATGTAATCGATCGAGTGTTTCGTGCAGGGCGGGTCGGTCATCGATGAATAGGTAGGTGAGCGGATGCGGGCCACGACGCTCGTGAATAGCGCGGGTCAGCCAGGCGCCATCGGCTGCGTACAGGATACGGCGTTCGGCAGTACGCGCCAGCAGGCCGATCTGTCCTCGCCCATGGCCGGGCAACGGCATCAGCAGCAGCGAGCCATCGCCGAACAGATCGTGCGTAGCGCCCAACGCGGGCAACGCGAGGCCATCGAAGCGCTCGATGAGCACCACGCGCTCGGCAAAGTCATCGGGCAGGAGCGCGGGGATAAAAGCTCGTCGAAGCGCGCTCAGGCCGCGCAACGGCACGATCGCAGCATATGCCTCGGCAGCAACGTACACCTGTGCTTGAGGGAAATCGCGCAGGCCAGCGATGTGATCGGCGTGGAGATGCGAGAGCACAATCCAGCGGATGTCGGCGGCGCTTAGGTTCCAGCGCGGCAACTGGGCAACTACCGCAAGTTCGGGGCGCAAACGTAGCGGCGTGGCACGCCGATAGAGTGAGAAGGGCCAATGCGCAGTGGCATCGAGCATACGCGGCGCATAACCGGTATCCCACAACCCCCAACCGCGCTGCGGGTGATGAATAAGCCCCACCAACGCGTGACATTCCACCGAGCGGTGCGCGCCACCACGCAACATCATCGATTCATGTGCGAGACAATAGCCAGTATCGAGCGTGTGGCAAACAACAGTAGTGCTCGGCATCGTGAATGTGTTCTCCCACCCAAGCGTGTTCGCCGTTATTCTACACGTACTGCCTCGCTACGACAACCCTCTCTTTGTTCTCGCACCATTTCGATATCCGCAGGGACCTTGAGCGATGGCGAGTCACTCACAAATCACGACGCACAAACACTCGTATCATTCCTAAACCAGTATCGTCGCTACGCTGAAGATCGGCAGGGTCGTTGCTTGTAATCGCAGGGTAACTCTCTTGTAAGAGATAATCGGGCAACTGCCCATCCGCAATGGCCTTTTGCAAAGCTTGACTAAATAAATCAAGGGTCACTATGAGATCTGGCTTTAAATCGGAGACTGCTTGAGGAGGGATGGCACCCAAACCACCATGAGCACGCTGTTCCGGGAATGGCATCGGGTGATAACGAAGCACCTCTGGCGAGACTAAACCTACTGCATCAATAATTTGCCCATCAAATCCCCATCCAATGCCCCCAATTTCAGGTGCCATCAATGTCGCGTGAGGATAACGTTCAGCAAGAGATTGTGCCACACGTATATATTGCTGAACACGTAGGCCCATAATGTAATCTTGATAGGTCTGAGGTTGATTGCTTAAGACACCCTGTGCTTCGTGTACGGCAATCACTGTTGGTAAAAATGAAAGGAATAAACTTAGAGTAGCAACTGTCAAGCGAATCCAGCGATTATGTAGCGAAGCTATCCAAAAATAACAGAACAACATGGTAAACATAAATAAAGGAACGTACCAAGAGAAAATATAACTATGCCGCGCCAAGTAAAGTCCAAACAACATCGTTCCAAATAACAATCCTAATGCCGCTAATGATTGCTTGAAACGAAAGAATAAAACATACGCCAACAACACATTTATAATCAATATAGCAATAATCATAGGCAAATCGAGGAACATATCTGCGGTTTTCAGCGATTGTTCCAAGGTCAGCGTATAAATCATCGATTTTGCACGCACCGTATTTGGCAGTAATGTACCAAAAAACCACATATTAAACAAAGCTACAGCCAAGCAAGGGGCGATTATTCCAGCACTTAAACGCCAACGCTCACGCCAAAGCGATGGAGCGCAAAATAAAAGCGCTAACCACAAAACGAATTCATATCGAGTAGCAAATGCCAAACCAGCTAATAATCCTGCCCTAAGCCATTGCTTGCGCTGCGCACACAAATATGAAGCAAGCCAAAAACAGATCGCTAAGGGCGTCTCCATCAATTCTGCAGCAACACTCAGCAAATGGAGTACGAGCAGTACACTTGCTAACGTAACAGCTACTATCGGATGATAAATACGAGCCAATAAACCTGTTGTAATCGCGAATACAATGAGCATACAAACAAGCGTAATAGCTAGTGCAACAAACGATGTTGTACCGAATATCCGAAAAGCGACAGATAAAAGAACTAACCACAAGACTGAACTACTACCAGCTACTGCTTGATCAATGTTGTAATAGGGTACACCGTACATCGAGAAATGTTTAGCAATCCGCATATGAATGTACGCATCATCCACCATCAACTGACCATTAAAATAAATATACCTCACCATATAAACATAAATAACCACAAATAACGCGATACTCAACAAGTTAAGAGGTTTTCTCACAAATGATAATACATTTTCACCACTATAAAATGTATCTCTTTGTTCGCTGATAGATGTATCCTCATCAGTTAACACTACGCCACCAATCATAACAATACCTCGTTGGGTCTATTACATCTCAACCATAGCGAGGGCTTCCGATATAGTCAACTTAAAAAAAGCAACCTCGATAAGGGCTTTATCGCTTCTCAATCAGGATTCTGACATATGAATATCCATATTGTATAAAATATGGCGATTTCAATTCAATATCGTACTATAACAAATCACTATCAATTCTTGACCAAAACATTGTAAATAGCGTTACCTTCACCCCCGCATGGCCGCGAGGGTGCGCTGCACGCCCTCGGCCACCGTGATGCGCGGCGCATAGCCAAGCTCGCGCTGGGCCGCGCTGATGTCGTAGGTTTGGGTGCGCGCCAGTATCGCCACCGAGTAGCGCGTCAGCAGCGGCTCGCGCCCCGTGATCGCCGCGCGCGCCTCCATCAGGCTGGCCACCAGTAACGCCACGCGCAACGGTACGCGCCGCAACTGCGTCGATAAGCCCAACTCCGACAATACCGTGCGAATCACGTCCCATAGCGGCACGTGCTCGTTGTTGGTGATGGTGTAGGTCTTGCCGAGTGCCGCATCGGACTCCAGCGCCAACAGCAGCGCATGCACCACATTATCGACATAGGTCAGATCGACGAGGTTGCGCCCATCGCCGATCTGCGGCAAGCGCCCCTGCCGCGCCGCCTCGACCAAACGGGGCAACAGTGTGGTATCGCCCGGCCCAAAGATCGCCTTGGGCCGCAGGATCACCGAGGGCAAGCCGTTGCGATACGCGGCGTTGACCAAATCCTCCGCGAGCTTCTTTGTCTCGGAATAGACCGAGATAAACCGCGCAGGATAAGGCGATGCATCGGTGAGCAGGGCTTGATCGCGCCCGTTGAACAGCACGCTCGGCGAAGAGACGGCCACCAACCGCCCGACGTTGTGCTGCCGACAGCCCGCGATCACATTGGCGGTGCCATCGACGTTGATCGCGTGAAAATCGGCGCGGCGCCCCCACGGCGCCGACAGCGCGCCGATGTGCAGCACCGCATCACGCCCCGCGCATGCCGCCGCGATCGCCGCCCGGTCGCGCAGATCGGCTACGATCGGCTCGGCCCCCGCCGCGATCAACGCATCGGCCCGGCTGAAGTCGCGGCCCAACATCGCCACACGATCGCCGCGCTCCAACAGCGCCCGCACCGTATGCAGCCCAACAAAGCCCGTCCCACCCGTGACAAGAATATTCTTCATCAGCAACTTCACCATCAGCAACAAAAACAGCGGCCCGCGCCGCTGTTATCGTACCAGAACATGCCCAATTCACTCAAACGGCAAATGCCGCTTTAGAAGCCGCCAAATGCATCGCCCTGACCCGCTGCAGTTGTTCCTCGGTCTGCGCGATCAGTCGCTCGTAATCCGGTCCGCGCAGTTCAGGCGTCGCCGTGAGCTCCTCGGCGAGCACGCGCCACATCGCATTTTGACCCGTTAAACCCAGCAACAAGACCTCAAGCGCCTCGAACAGCCGCATCTCGCCTTCCGCCCGATCATCAAGGTACAGTTTGACGCCCGCCACTTTCTCGGCCAGCCAAGCGACCACTTGGCGCGATTTCTGTTGGCTCACCTGCAGGCGCTCCATCAACTGTTCAAGTTCGTTGCGCTCCAGCTCGATCTCGCTCTTCAAGCGGAGCAATTGCGGGCCAAACGGCGTATCTCGTTCGACCTCTGCCAAGTGGCCGAGAAGTTCGAGCGCGCCCTCCGAGCCTGCCAGGTGGTCGTTGAGATAAATCGCCAGGTGTTGAGAAACCATCGTGGCCTCCTGCGTTATGGTTGATGATGGCGCTGCACGTTGCAACATTCGCACCATCAACACGGCTGTTTGAGGCGAAAAAAAGCCACCACAGCACATCTGCCAGGTGGCTTATACCCAAAACATCCTGTACGCAACGATCTGAGGTCCACGCAAGCCAAATGCGGTGCTAAGATTTGTGCGGCTCATCCAGATTAGCGAGAATCGTCTGCGCGATTTCGCCCAACGCTTCGAACTGTTCGGGTGTCAGCACATCGGCCACGTAGCGCTGCACCGCTTGCTCGTAACATTTTTTCGCTTCTCGCGCCAGTTGCCGCCCTGCCTCGGTGATCCGGATCACCGAGCCGCGATTGTCCTCTGCGCAACTCTCGCGCACCACCAAGCCGCGCTGCTCCATCCGCCGCAGTTGGTGCGAGAGTCGACTTTTCTCCCACGCTAAACCACACCGCAACGCGAGCGCTCGCACCGCCTCGCCCGGGATCTCGCTCAGCGCCAGCAATATCTCGTAATCAGCCTCGGATAAGCCCGTGGACCGCGCTAACTCTTGGTTGAGACGAGCAGTCAGGCGAACGCGCATCCGCTGATAGTTCGCCCAAGCACTGGCCTGTGTGTTCGCTAACGTCTGTGTCATAATTCTACCGTTTTCCTGCTCGCCCGATCAGAATCGACCACATCTCTACAGGAACAATCTTTGCTCTAAACCCTCTCATTTGTTCCATCTCTATTATAGTTGATTCGTCAACCTTGTGGTATAATTGTTGATACGTCAACCGAATAGGAGAGCTTGGTATGAATTATGGTCATAAACTAGAATTTGGAACGTTCATCACTCCAAAAAGCGCCACACCAGATCACGTTGTTGCGCTGGCCAAGCGCAGCGAGGATTTAGGCTATACTCTTGTCTCTTTTCAAGATCATCCGTATCAGCCGGCCCTGCTCGACACTTGGACACTGCTCAGTTGGGTGGCGGGGAAAACCGAACGCATTCAGATCGCGCCGAATGTGCTCAACCTACCGCTCCGTCCGCCGATTATGATAGCACATGCCGCGGCGAGTCTCGATCTCCTCTCCAACGGGCGGGTCTCGCTGGGCTTGGGTGCGGGCGCGTTCTGGGATGGGATCGGCGCAATGGGCGCTCAAAAGCTCACTCCCGGCGAGGCGGTCGAGGCGCTCGATGAGGCGCTCGACCTGATCCGACAAACGTGGGATGTGGCGGCTGGCCGCACGATTCAGTTCCACGGCACGTATTATCACGCCTCCGGCGCGCACCCTGGGCCGCTGCCCGCCCACGACATCCCCATCTGGCTTGGCGCGTACAAGCCACGCATGCTGCGTTTGATCGGTCGCAAGGCCGATGGCTGGCTGCCTTCGTTGAGCTATCTCAAGCCGGGCGAAATCACCGCCGCAAACGCGATCATCGATGAGGCCGCCAAGGCCGCCGGGCGCGATCCCCGTGAGATCCGCCGTATTCTCAACGTCAGTGGGCGGTTCGCCCCCGATCGCCAGGGCTTTTTGCAGGGGCCGAGCGAGCAGTGGGTCGAAGAACTGCTGTCGCTGGTGGTCAACGAAGGCGTGGGCACCTTCATCTTGGCGAGCGACGATGCCGAGACGATCGAGCAGTTCGCGGTAGAGGTGATTCCCGCCTTGCGCGACGCCGCTACGCAAGCGCTCCCCGGCGCATTCGACGCTCCGCAGCCGCGCCGCGCGAGCGTGCGGGCCAAGCGTATGCCAGGCATCGATTACGATAACGTGCCTGCCTCGCTGAGACAGAGTGTGATCGAGCCAGGCGACTTGGGCTACGCCAACGTCAAATCGACCTATATGCGCGGCGGCACACCAGGCCTGGTGTTGCAGCCGAAGAACCCTAGCGAGGTGATCGAGGCGCTGGCCTTCGCGCGGAAGCACTCCGATTTGCCGCTGAGCATCCGCAGTGGCGGCCACGGCATCAGCGGTCGCTCGACCAATCACGGCGGCCTGGTGATCGATGTGGGCCACCTCAATAGCATCGAGGTGCTGGATACCGCCACTCGCCGCGTGCGGATCGGCCCGGGCGCGCGCTGGATGGAGGTCGCCCAAGCGCTGGAGCCGTACGGTTGGGCGCTCAGTTCCGGCGATTACGGCGGCGTCGGTGTGGGTGGCTTGGCCACGGCGGGCGGCGTTGGCTGGCTGGCGCGCCAACATGGCCTGACGATCGACCATCTGCGGGCCGTCGAGGTGGTGCTGGCCGATGGCAGGCTCGTGCGGGCGAGCGCCGACGAGAACCCCGATCTGTTCTGGGCCATGCGCGGCGCGGGCGCAAACTTTGGCATCGCCACCGCGTTCGAGTTCGAGGCCGATCAGGTCGGCAATGTGGGCTGGGCGCAGTTGCTGTTCGATGCGAGCGAGCCGGATCATTTTCTGTACGAATGGGGCAAAATCGTCGAATCGTCGCCCCGCGACCTGACGAGCTTCCTGATTATGGCTCCGGCGCGCCGCAACCAGCCGATGCTCGCGCAGGTGATGGCGATGGTCAATTCCGACGATCCCGAGACGATCCTGGCGCGGCTCCAGCCGATGGCGAATATCGCGCAGCTCTACGATCAGCGGATTGTGATCACGAGCTACGCCAATGTGATGGCGAACGCGGCGGGCGACGAGCACAACGGCGTGGGCGAGCCAACCGCCCGCTCCGCCCTGATCAAGCATATCACGCCCGGTTTCGCCCGCGACGCCGGACGGCTGGTCAGCAACGGCATCTCCTACTTCTTCCAGATCCGCTCGGTAGGTGGCGCCGTCTCCGATGTGCCGGCTGACGCCACGGCCTATGCGGGGCGCGATGCAAACTTCTCGGTGGTGGCGTTCGGCGCGAACCGCGACCGCCTGAATGCCAACTGGGATCTGATGAAGCATCACTTTACGGGCTTGTACCTTAGCTTCGAGACCGACCAGCGCCCGGAGCGCTTGCACGAGGCGTTCCCATCCAATACCCTGGAGCGGCTGCGGCAACTCAAGCAGCGCTACGATCCCGATAATGTGTTCCGCGATAATTTTAATGTTACGCCGCAGCAGGACGGCAAATAAAGAAAGTGAGCGTACAATGAGCGATTATGGTCACAACCTGCTGTTCGGCACATTCACCACGCCCATAGCGAAGCCTGCAACACACGCGGTTGAGATGGCGGTCGTGGCCGACCGCGCTGGGATCGATCTGGTGACGTTTCAGGATCACCCGTATCAGCCGACGTTCCACGATACGTGGACGCTGCTGAGCTACGTGGCTTCGCGCACCAAGAACGTGCATGTGGTCGGCAATGTGCTGAATATGCCACTGCGCAACCCGGCGGTGCTGGCCCGCAGCGCCGCGAGCTTGGATCTGCTGAGCGGCGGGCGCGTGGAGCTTGGCATTGGCGCTGGCGCGTTCTGGGATGCGATCGAGGCGATGGGCGGACCGCGCTACACGGCGGGCCAATCGATCGAGGCGCTGGAGGAGAGCATCGAGATTATGCGCGAGATCTGGGCCACCGATAAGCCCGGTCCCGTGAAGGTCGATGGTCGGTACCACCGCGTCTATGGCGCGAAGCGTGGGCCAGCCCCAGTACACAAAATCGGCATTTGGGTCGGCGCGTACAAGCCGCGCATTCTGCGGATGACGGGGCGCATCGCCGATGGCTGGCTGCCGTCGTTGGCGTACCTTCAGCGCGGCCCCGCCGAGCTGACCGAGATGAACAAGTACATCGATGAAGGCGCCGAACAGGCGGGCCGCGACCCGAAGGAGATTCGGCGGTTACTGAACATCGGCGGGCAGTTCGGTCAGCAAAACCGCGGCTTGTTGCAAGGGCCGCCGCAGCAGTGGGCCGAGCAACTGGCCGAGATCACGTTGACCTACGGGATCAGCGGCTATATCCTGATGGTCGATGATGAAATGACGCTGGAGCGCTACGCCGCCGAGGTTGCTCCGGCCACCCGCGAGTTGGTGGCCGCCGAGCGCAAGTAGTACGATGCAATTGTGATGTCGAGGCGCTGTATCTGGCAGCACTTCGACATCACTTTCCCCTAACGACGCCGCCATGCACTGCGGCGTTATCGCATCTTGATGGGCAAACTCCTCGAAGGACGCGCCCGCCCTCCCGTGTGAGATTTTCCCCACCAATTCCACGTTCCACTACAGCGACTCGTTGGCCGCCCCGCAAAAGAACGCTTGACAGATCGACTAAAGTTTTGTTACTATAGGCACAAGAACATTCGTTCTACTGTCAAGTCTGTGGGAGCGCCCGAATGTCGATGTTTTTCACGCCGCTGTGGCCCGACGAACAGCTTCGTGCGCGAATCCTCGCGCGCATCGGACAACGGCGACGCCCCGAGCGCCGCTTGCTAGGGTTGCTCGCCGCCGCAACGCAACACGACGAGCCGTTGCTGATCGACGCGGCGATCAACGAGGCGCTGAGTTGGCCGGAGACGACGCCGCTCGAAGCGGCGCGCAAAGCTGCGCTGTTAATCTCGATGACGACGATGCTGGCCCGCGCTCGCCAGACCGAGCGGGCATTGCGTTTGGCCCCGCTGATCCCGAACGCGCCGGGCATGGGGCAGGTGTTGGTGTTCACGTCCGACCATCCGCGTCAACGGTTCTGCTGGCGCGTGACTCCCGCCTACGCGCTCGCGCACAGCCGCGCGCCGATCTCGTTCCCCGTGGCGCCGCTGGTGCAGCCCTACCGCAACGGCCAGGTGAGTATCGATCACGCCTATCTCAAGCGCGTGCTGCTGCCGCGCCGCCACAAGCCCCCACCGATCTTGCTGTTGCCGCATCCGCTGGGCATGGTGGAGTTGGGCGGCGAGACGTTTATCATCCTCGATGGGAATCACCGAGTGGTGTGCGCGTGGCATCAGCGGCGCTGGCGGATCTCGGGCTTTATCCTCACGCCGCAGGAGGCCACGGCGGTGTTGGTGAGCCATAGCCAGTGGCCGCCCTACCCTCAGGCGACCCGCTTCGTGCAGGCATCCAACCGACCGCACTCGTAAGCCGCCAGTCCAGGTAGGTCGAGCCGGATGCCAGTGCGCCCTCACTCGTGGCGGGTTGCCAATCGCCGCCAAGTTTCATCCAAACCCAAACGAACATGCGCCCAAATGAGTACGACGTGACACGAGGTGGCGGCGTTAGGGTTGCTTGGCTTCCCAATGCGCGATCTCGGCTATGCACCACTTGCGGGCCTCCATCGCGGAGTCGCAGGCGTAGCTCTCGTGGTGGTCGTAGGGCGGCACGAGCCTGGTGATGCGCCCGTACCATTGCGGGGTGGCGATATCCTGGTAGACACCGGCACGCCAGCGCTCGTTGCTGGCCTCCCACTCGTCGGTGTCGGAGTTATGCAGCCATCTCATCGGGACCTCTTTCAATCGCGCAATCGGGCGAATAGGTAGTGATCGTGTGGCTGACCGCCGCTCCAGAAGTTGGCCCGCAACAGCCCTTCACGCTGAAAGCCGAGCCGTTCGAGGAGCGCTTGCGAACGCAGGTTTTCGACAGCAACCTGCGCTTCGATGCGGTACAGGTCAAGTTTGTTGTAGCCGTGGTCGAGCATAGCCCGAACGGCCTCGGTCATGTAGCCGTTGCCGACATAGGTCGGGCTTAGGTCATAGCCGATCTCGGCGCGGCGGTGGGCACTATTCCAGTAGTGGAAGCCGCAAGTGCCGATCGGACATTGGTCGCTGTTGCGCACCAACACCCAGCGGTTGTAGGTGGTGTCGATCGGGTTGACGTAGAAGTCGATGATCGCGAGCGCCTCCTCGGGCGTGGTCATCGGCTCGTTGTCGTAGAGATACTGCTGCACGCTCGGCTCTAAAAAGTGCTGCACGATGAATTCGCTGTCGCTGCGCGAGATCGGGCGAAGGTACAGGCGTTCGGTTTCGAGCGGTGGGAAAAAAGTCATACTGCCTCATTCTGATTGACTAGGTGCCTTGGCGCAGTGCGATCAGGCGTCCGGTGCCGACTTGTTCGAGTCCTTTGGCCATGCTCCCCTCACCCAGCAGCAGATCGTGAACGGCAGCGTGCGGGAAGGCCAACAGTTCCAGTGGCGTGAGCGCGACGACGCTGGCGACCGGCGGGGTGTTGCGCAGCAGTTCTAGCTCACCAAAAAATTCTTCGGGGCCGAGTTGGGCGATCGGGCGCACGTGAGATTTGCCTTCGGCATCGGTCGAGCGCACCAGCACGGCAACTCGCCCCTTTTTGATCAGGTAGAAGGTGCCGTTTGGCTGATTTTGGCGCACGATCACGCTGCGTGGCGCAACTTGTTTGAGCGTGGCGATGTGCGCCAGTTCGCTGAGCGTGGTGCGCGGCATATCCGCGAACAGTGGCACCCGTTCGAGCAGGCGCAGCGTCTCGATGGCGTCTTGTGCCTCGGCGACGTGCGGGGCCTGGTTGCTGACCAGCGTGCGGAACTCGGTGGCGGGGATGAAGAGCAACGAGGTTTTGATATTGGCGATGTAGCTGAACTGCGCGGGGTGATCTTCGAGCAGTTCGTGAGCGCCGATGGCCATGCCACGGTGCAGTTCGTCGATCTCGCGCTGACCGTGCCATTCGCCCACTTCGCCCGCCTCGATGATCCACACGCCCGGCGAGGGTGCGCCAGCGTGCAGCAGGACGGTGCCCGCCGCGACGTTCTGCTCGACTAAGCTGTTGGCCAACGCGGCCAGTTCGTCGTCGTTGCAGTTGAGGAACAGATCGACTTGGCGCAGCAGCCGCAGGCGCGCCGCTCGCATATCGCCGAACGCGTGCGAGAGTTCGCGCGCCCAGGGCGTATCAGGGAAGCAGTAGCGGTTGGCCGTTTCGCGCTCGGGCCAGGGCAGCGCGTCGTAGGCGGCGCGGATGGCGCGGTGGGCGAAGGATGCCCCAGCGATCTCCTCGATCAGGGCGACGGTGTAGCGCAGCACTTCGGCGTAACGACCGCCCTGCACATCCAGCGGCAGGTTCAGCACACGCGGCGGGATGCGCGCCCGGTCGCGGTCGAGCGTGATATCCCAATTGGCGGTGGCCGCCAGCACGTCCATCCGATCATCGAGGGCTTGAGCGCGCCGCGCGCCGTACACATCTCGCAGTAACTGGTAGCAACTGGCGTAGCAGAACTGCAACGCGCGGCTCAGGCGTTGCGCCTCGCTAGTGCTGGGCGCGTGGGGCCAACGTATCTCGTCGGGCGTGATCTGTCGCAATGTCGCCAAATGCACCATCCAAGCCGCCGCCCACAGCGCCGCCGCCAGCGTATCGAACTCGTAGGTGGGAGAGCGCAGGTGCATCACGTAGGCCAGTGTCTCGGCCAGCGCGGCCACCCAGAACAGCCCCCACGACCAGATCAGCCGCGAATCGTGCAGGCCAAACAGGTGCGGCAACAGCAGCGCGATCGCCAGCGCCCCGAAGTAGGCCGGAGCGCCGACCAGAATGTGCGAGAGCATCTCGCCGCTCGGGCGCGCCTCCACCGAGAAGAACAGGGCCGCCCCGCCCACCATAAACGAGCACATCATCAGCAGCGCCGTTACCGCCAGTTCGTGCGGCGGCGTGAGGCGTAGGTCCACATCGAGCAGTACGGCCAAGCCCGCCACCAGCAGGAACACGAACGCCAAACCATCGGCTGCCGTCCAGATCGGCAGTTCGGGCACCAGCGCCCGCCCGAAGGCTGCCAACGCCGCCAGCACGGTGGTCACTAGCAAGGCGTTGATGGTGGAGGAGACCGCCGCACCGCGATAATCGGGGCGGATGGCCGCCAGCGCGCCCAATGCGGTGCACCACAACAGCGGCGGCAGCCACGCCGCGTATGGCGTGTCCCTACCGATGATGCTGGCCCACACCAGCAGCAGCGCGGCCAATACGGCGACCGCCGCCAGCAGCGCTGGTTGGCGACCGTAGCCGCGCTTCACCACCCAGGCCAGCGTCGCCCGACCAATGCCCAGCGCCACGAACGCCAAGCCGATCAGCACGGGCAGCACCACCAGCAACAGCAGCGCCACCGCGATGACTCGCTGCGCCAGTTCGCCCGTCTGCCACAGGCTGCGGATCGTGCCGCCCAACTGGCGGTTCCAGAACTGCACAGCGAACACAATCGCAATCGCCGAATAGATCAACGTCAGCAGGCCGTAGAGCGAGATGATGCGCTCCTGGTTGCTTAAGCGCCCGGCGATCAGCGACCACCCCGCCACCGTCACCAGCGGGCGCTCGTCGTCGACGAGCGTGTGTTGCTCGCGG
>CALKHR010000201.1 GCA_937988885.1 uncultured Roseiflexaceae bacterium
CCGTTGGCTTGATCATCATCATAATACGCATAATTCTTAAACACGCTCTGAACAATAGTAATTTTAATCAACTGAGGATCTCTTTCTTGCTTTGCATCATCAAATACCATCTAAAAAATACTACGGTATCATTCTTTGTTTCACCGTATTGCATTTCCTTATATGTTTCTTTTATAATTATAAGAAATTATGTACTAATTTCTATAAGATGTGAACCACTGGACAACTGTTCAGTTGTATCTACTGGTTGCAATACAATAAAATTTCTTTCTTGTTCTGGATTTGCATCAGATTCAAAACTCACATGAGGATATCCTATATGCTTCCAAGTACCTTTTAATCCTGAAGCTGAAAATAACATTCCATATGTCGGATTACCAGATACAATCTCAACAGTGACTAATAAAATATTACGAGGTGTAATATTTATTACATCAATAACCCGTAATTCTGTACATTTCATTTTATCTACCTGATGCTTTCTGATATTCTAGCTGTCAAGTTCCGAGGTTTCTCTTTATCCGGTCAATTTCTTCTGGTGTCCATCCATCACGTGCCGCAATTTCTAGTAACATATGTTGTGCTTCAATTTCTCTTCTTGCACGCTCTAAAGGATCTATTTCAACACTAACCCACCCTGCACGACGGTGCTGCCCCAAATGAATAAGTTCCTCAATAACTTGAAGGCGTGTGGGATTCTCAGGAAGTACGAGTACACCTGGACCACCACTCAGTGCCCAATATAATGCTCCTGCATTCTGATTACGTAAAAGCCTTTCTGCATCTTCACCTCTATAAACTGTAATACCTTGTGTCTCTAAATATGGATTATATGTCAAACAATCTGCAAGCGCGCTTGGCAAGCCACCTTTCGCGAGACGAGCACCATGCCATTTTAGTAGACCTGCAGTTGCAACAAGATCGCCAAATGGCAGATTGCCATCTGCTGCTCCTAATTGTTGAGCTGTCATGATCTGACCTGCGGCATCAGCATCCCCTGTAAGTGCAGCGCCAGCCATCAGTAGATCATCTGAAAATCCCGCAACTCCACCTGCAACCGTTGTTACTGTTGCAGCGGTTGGATGTGCGATTAAGTAACTTTGCCCCGCAATTGCCGCCCAACTTGCAGCTTCCCAAGCAAAGATACCCCCACCAACTAATAAAGCAGCATGGGATACAGTCCAAGCGCTGATATAGGTATTTGCACCTAATTGTTGGGTAAGCGACGCATTAGGATGATTAGCAATGTAGATTGCTTTATCAAGATTCGAGCAGTTCAGCGGTTCAATTGAGCGCAGAAAGGCAATCGGTTCGTAACAGTTGCCAGAAGGATCAGCAAGATTAATTGGATTATTTCCAACATATCCATAGGCATGGAGCGTTTGCGGATGTTGAGGAATACCAGACCATCGGTCTTTCGATGTGAAGGTGCCATTGGTAGCATTGTACCACCGTGCCCGCAGGTAGACATTATCGCCCTGTTGCAGTTCGCCGGTAAAGCCAAAGGTGCCAACACTGCCGCGCTCTGGGCTGCCCCAGGGGTCATAGGTTGCGCCGCTGAACGCAGTGCCGTTGTTGTCCAGCGTTAGGCGCACCGAGCCGATGTCGCCGTCGCGCTGAGGCATGGGTTTTCAAGCGCCGGAAGACTGTGGCGAAGGACAACCGCACTGGTGACAGGATCGGCTTGCTTTCCCTGTGATACAGGTTAATGATGGTGTCAGCAGAGATCAAGCCTAAGAAAGTAGGGCAAGCCAATTCAGATGTCAATGTAACCCACTATCATAGACTCCCGAACCGTAGCATCAATCCATCTAGCTTATTTCTTCCTTCCTAACACCCTTCCCTATCGCGGTAAAAATCTAGCTTCTAATATCTCACCTGTATCTCGATGAATAAGAATAATGATATTTGCCCCCCTTGAATGGCTATTTGTGTATATTCGCCACCCTCGCCATCCAAGTTTTACATCAACTGGCTCACTCCAATACCAACCTCGTTCCTTGGAAAACTGCTGAGCTAAATCGAGAGCTTGCTCTTTAGAAATAGCGGGAGGGGTTCGTCGGAAAACATTCCACCACTTCATTGCAGTATCTCCTTATATTGTACGATCAATAACTACCATACTTCCACAACATTTGGCAGAGTTAAATCGGCAGCAGATCATTGGTCAAAAATGCCAGTTTTTCCTTGCTGCGGCGGCGGCTTGAGGATTGTCGCGCACGAAGTAGATGCGGGATAGTGATCAGCGAAAATGAGCAAATCGCATAAGAATAGGAAGCGCCCGATGTCGTTGATGTCATCGGGCGCATTCCCGCTACTGCTAGCTGTCGCGCACGGCGACAACTCCACAATGTCCTATACCAAGCCCGCCCCGAACGGGAACAGCGGCGCTTCCGAATCGTAGGGCACATCGGGCTTTTGCTGGCGCACCGCCTCCATCGATGAGGGCAGCTCGATCGGCAGGCGACCGCCAGCCTTGGCGCGCCCAAACACCACATCGAGCAGCGCCGCGTCGCTGGCACCGAAGTTCGCCAGCAACACCGTGCTCGCCTCCGCGATCTCGGGGATCACCGCCGCTCGATCGAGGTAGATATCGACGATTAACGGCACCTGCGCGGCGATCCCGATAATGCGGTTGCGCTCCTCCGGCGAGAACTCCAGCGTGCCAGCGTGAAACAAACGCTCAAGGAACCCATCGCGCGGCTCGTATGGCGTTGCCAAGCGCAGGATCGCCACGTCGGCCTCGCCGAGATCAGTGACCACATCGCCGTACTCAGCGGCCACCTGCGGATCGATCCCCTCGATATACAGCGCAGGCCGATTCTGGATCGGCACCAGCGGCTCGATGCCATCCGAGCCATTTTTCAGCAACACGAACGAGCGCCGCTGCGCCGCCTCTCCCGCCGCACGGAAATCCGCCCGTCCAACGATCTGCTCGGCGGCATCCTCATCGACGTACGGGTTATCGAATAAGCCCAGCCGGAACTTCTCGCGCAGCAAGCGCCGCACCGATTCGTCGATGCGCGCCTCGCTGACCTGGCCGCTGCGCACCAGTTCGACCACCACCTCGGGGCACGCCTCGCCGCCGAACTGATCGACACCCGCATCCAACGCCTTCTTAGCGCGCTCCGCCACGCTCAGGTGCTCGATACCCCAGGCCCGCGCCACCATCACCTCCTCACCGAGATGTTTATCGGTCAGCAGGCCCCAATCGGTGCAGACGATGCCATCGAAGCCGTAGCGCTGGCGCAACAGCCCAGTGATCACATCACGATTAAAGCCGAACGCCACTTCCTCAAGCGGCAGACCGATCGGCATGCCGTAGTACGGCATAATCTGCGATGTGCCCGCCGCAAACGCCGCCTCGAACGGGATCAAGTGATACTCGAAGTTGTTGCCGGGGTACACCTGCTCGCGCCCATACGGGAAGTGCGGGTCCTCGCCGTCCTTCTGCGGACCGCCGCCGGGGAAATGCTTGGTCATACAGGCCACACTTTGCGGGCCGAGCGTCGGACCCTGGAAGCCCCGAATGTACGCCGCCGTCAGGCGCGCCGCCAGTTCAGCATCCTCACCAAACGTGCCATTGCTGCGGCCCCAGCGCGGCTCGGTCGCTAAATCGGCCATCGGGTGCAGGGCCACACGAATACCCACCGCCAGATACTCCTGGCGCGCTATATCCGCGAACTGCTCCACCAACGCCTCATCGCCGATCGCCCCAAGCCCCAACGGCTCCGGCCACTGCGAGAACTTACCAGCAAACAGGCTCGTCATCGGGTTATTCGAGAACGAATGGCGTGGATCGGACGATATCGTGACAGGAATGCCTAGGCGCGTCTGCTCGGCCAACTCCTGTAAGCGATTGTGCCACACGGCCATCTGGCGCGGTTCGGCCACCGACAACACATTGAAATGGTTCATCAACTGCTCCTGAACCATCTTGGTCGTGTACATCGGGCCGATCATCCCCACCCCATCGACCAGCGAGCCATCCGGCTGCATGGCGATCATCGTGTGGAACATCAATCCAGCCTTCTCCTCCAAGGTCATTCGGCCAAGCAAATCCTCAACTCGCTGCTCGATCGGCAGGCGCGGGTCCTCGTAAGGATCGAGCACACCGTTCTTGTTGAGATCGCGGAACTGAACACCATCGTCAGTCGATTGCCTAGTAATACGCATACCTAGCACTCCTTGATCGAATCGATGAACCAAACCTGATTGTGGAGGGGAATGTTATACGGCGCGGCTTCGCAAAGCCTCGCGGATGAGACGGTAGCCGATCAACTGCACGCCAGCATTGGCGATATAAGCGCGCACATCGCGGTCGAGACAAGCGCGATAATTGGCCACGCGACTGTCCCAGTCCGGCACAATCGCACGCAACTCGGGTGTATCCTGTGCGGGGTGGAGGATCAGCATATGCAAGCCCGGCGACAAGCCATCGACCACACGCTTGATGATCTCAGCGTGGTCATGCGGATCGTTCAGCGGCAACATCGACATCGAATCGAACAGCGGCGCGCCTTTCGCCTGCAACTGCTGCCAAAGCGAATCATCGTAGTGTCCACCCATCGCGCCGCCAGTCGCGGCCATCAATTCATCGGTGGCGGGCTGAGTGAGGAAGAAAAACGGCAACTTGAACTCCCTGCCGAGCGCCATATACGCCTGCTCCACAAAACGGGGCGCAAACAGCGTACCCATATGCGTATCGATATGCGTCACATCGATGCCGGCCCGCAAGGCCCACTCGAGTTGCATGCGCACCTCCTGCGCCACCGCATCGAGTTCGGCCTGCTGCACCACCACAGACGGCTGGCGCGGCTGATAGCCCTGCTCATCGAGCAAGCCCGAGCGGGGATCGCGCGTCGAGATCGGTCCCCAGCGGTAGCGCTCCCACTCGCAGTTCAGCGTCAGATGCACGCCCATATCGATGTCCGGATGGGCGCGGCAGAACTCGGCAGCCTCCAAAAACCACGGACACGGCACCATTGTCGCCGCCGACGTAACGATGCCAACCTCGAACAGATCGGCCAAAATCGGGATCGTCGCCTGGCCCATCCCAATATCATCGGCGTGGATCACCAGCACACGATCGTTCGCGCTAAAGCCTAATTGATGCAAAATGGGGTTCATCAACATCCTCTCCCTGCTAAACTCGCCGCCACGATGCGACCCGAAGACGATGCGTGATTGGCACGGGCGTGCCCTGTGGATGCGGATAGTATACAGCGTTTTCCTAAACGCGGTGAGGATAACGAACGTATCCACAGATTTCACAGATTACACAGATTAGGAAGAAACGAACATCGTCATCCTGAACAAGCCTCAAGCGAAGTGAAGCATCTCACCGTGAAAGCAACGAAACGCCCTGTCATCTCGAACGGATGTGAGAGATCTCACCGTAAAAGCAATGTAAATGCATTGTCATCTCGAACGCACGTGAGAGATCTCACCGTAAAAGCAATGAAAACTGCATTGTCATCTCGAACGCACGTGAGAGATCTCAACGCCAAATTCAATGCAATACAACGAGATTCCTCTTCTCGTGCTGCGTACTCCTTTCGAAATGATAAAGAACACTCCACGCAAAGCTTTGTCATCTCGAACGAATGTGAGAGATCTCACCGTAAAAGCAATGAAAAATGCATTGTCATCTCGAACGCACGTGAGAGATCTCAACGCCAAATTCAATGCAATACAACGAGATTCCTCTTCTCGTGCTGCGCACTTCATTCGGAATGACAATGAAAACTCCACGCAAAGCTTTGTCATCTCGAACGAATGTGAGAGATCTCAATGCCAAATTCAATGCAATACAACGAGATTCCTCTTTTCGTGCTGCGCACTCCTTTCGGAATGACAATGAACACTCCACGCAAAGCTTTGTCATCTCGAACGCACGTGAGAGATCTCACCGTGAAAGCAATGTATTGCATTGATTTTGACCTGTCAGGTGCGGCTCTATAGAACATCAGAAAGCCTCAGAAAACACCTGACAGGTCGGCAAAGACTTTTCAATGTATTGCATTGTGTCGTGATGTACAGGGAGAGTAGTCACATCTCAACCAACACCTACACACCTCAAAAACGTGGTGTCGGCGCGCTGCACGTAGCAGCGCACCGACACCACAAAAAAGGAAAGTACCTTGCTGCCGCAGGCTAAAACAGCCTTATTCAAAGCACCAAGTAATCTCTAGGCCAAACAGATAACACAAATCCTAAAAATCTACGTAATCTGTGTAATCTGTGGATGCAACCACACCCTAGCGCAAGAACGCCTCGTGCAAGCCGCCATCCACACTGATCGTCTGCCCGGTCGTCTGGCGCAAGCGATCGCTCATCAACAAGAAGATCGCCTCGGCCTGGTCGGCGGGCGTGATCGGCTGCTTCAACAGCGTACGATCCGCGTAGAACTGCGCCAACTTCGCCGTCAGCGTCTCGGTGTCCTCATCGTCGGAGTACGGGATGTTGTACTTCGCCAACGAAGCGATCACGCGGTCGCGGGGGAACATCGCGCTGCCCTGCACCACCGTCGCGGGCGCAACGGCGTTCACGCGGATCAGCGGAGCCAGCGTCACCGCCAGTTCGCGCACCAAGTGCGCCGCCGCCGCCTTGCTCGTATCGTAAGCCAGGCTGCCCTTCTTCGCCACCACCGCATTCGCCGAAGTCGTGATCACCAGTTTGCCGCTCAAGTTCTGCGCCTGCCAGATCTTCTGCGCCTCATCGGCCACCAACGCCGGACCAGTCACATTAATGGCGTAGGTGCGCGCCCACTGCTCGTCGGGGATACGGCCCTGCAGATCGGGCGACACAAAAATGCCCGAGGTCACCGCAACCGAGTCCAGGCCGCCGTAGGCCAACATCACCTGCTTGAACATCGCCGCGATGCTCGCGCGATCCGTCACATCGGCGTACAAGCCGATCGCCGGGCCGCAGTTCGAGATGCCGCTGCCCGCCACGCCGATGCCCATCCCGTATTTATCGATGATCTGCTGGGCGGTCGCCTGCGCGGCGGCCTCATCGCGATCCACGCACACGATATGCGCGCCCTCCCGCGCCAAGCGCAGCGCCGTCTCGCGCCCAATGCCGCTGCCACTACCGATCACGACGATCACCTGGCGGGCCAGTTCCTGCTCGGGCGGCATGCGCCGCAGCTTGGCCTCCTCAAGCAACCAATACTCGATATCGAAGGCCTCCTGCAACGGCAACGCGGTGTACTCGTCCAGCGTCTCCGCACCGCGCATCACCTCCACCGCGCAATTGTAGAACTCGGCGGTCACGCGCGATTCGCTCTTATCCTTGCCCCACGCGATCATGCCCAGGCCCGGAATGAGAATCACGGTCGGGTTGGGGTCGCGCATCGCGGGCGAATCGGCGTGCTTGTGCTGCTCGTAGTAGGCCGTGTAATCCTGGCGATACTGCGCCAAGCCTGCCACCAACTTCTTCTGCAACGCCTCCACATCCTCGCGCTGCGGATTCCAGTCGATGTACAACGGCTTGATCTTGGTGCGCAAGAAGTGGTCGGGGCACGAGGTGCCCAGTTCGGCCAGACGCGGCGCGTCGTGGCTGTTCACAAAGCGCAGGATCGTATCGTCGTCCTGGATGGTGCCGACGAAGCGACGCTGTTGGCTCACCTGGCCGCGCAGCCAGGGCAGCAGCGTGGCGAACAAAGCGTGGCGCTCGCCCTGAGCCAGCGACTGGTACTTCTGGCCGCCGAAGGTCTGCTCGCCCTTGTCGCGCTCGGCGATGTAGCGCGCCGCCCGCTCGATCAGCGAGAGCGTCAGGTCGTAGCACTCCTTATCGTCGTTGGCCCAGTTGATCAGACCATGACCACCCAGAATCACGCCCTTGGCGTTCGGGTGCTCGCGGCAGATGCGCTCCAGCAACAGGCCCAAATCGAAGCCGGGACGCTGCCACGGCGTCCAGACGACCTCATCGCCGAAGATCTCGCGCGTCAAACGCTCGGCGTTCTTCGCGGCAGCGATCGCGATCACCGCATTGGGGTGCATATGGTCCACGTGCGCATACGGCACAAAGGCGTGCAACGGCGTGTCGATCGACGAGGCGCGCGGGTTCAGGTTGAAGGTGCAGTGCGGGTAGTAGCTCACCATCTCGTCTTCGGCGGCGCTCTTGGGGCCGTTGTTGGGCGCGTTGCGGTAGCGTTCGCGCAGGCCCAGCAACTTATCCATATACAGCGACGCGAAGTTGGCGCGCTTCGAGGTGCGCAGGTCGCCGCCGGAGCCCTTCACCCAGAGCACCTGCACCTGCTCGCCACTCAGCGGATCGGCCATGGTCACCTTCGATGAGGTGTTGCCGCCGCCCGTATTCGTGATCCGTCCATCGGAGCCGAGCAGATTCGAGCGATACACCAACCGCTCAACCGGATCGAGCGTGGCGGCGTACGCATCGTCCCACAAATAATCGACGTGTTGGAAGGCATCCTGTGACATTGGCGAACTCCTTGAGCGTTCGGCGGCGAGGACGCATAACCGAACATCAACACATTGCTGCCGCTTCACGGCACACAAACGAAACTATTCTGAAAAGAAAGTGTTATGTTTTTCTTATGATGGATGGTAGCACGCCCGCTTAATGGCTGTCAAGCATGGAAATGTTCGTATGCAGCGGTTGACGAGCAGGTAATCGGGCTGAAGCGACTGCTCCAACCGCGCTAGAGCCTGTTTTTCGCATTCAGATGCTCTTTACAGTGCGCCAAACGCCTCAATCCCACGAAACCCTCTCCATTCATGCCGATCGGCGATTGGCCTCATCCAGCATCGCCATTCACGAGACACCAAGGAGCTAATCTGCTTTTACATGCGAAAGAACCTCACGTCACCCTCATTCCCTCCACCTTACGTGCCAACCATCACAAAGAGTGAACTCTATTTCCGCAACTGTAAGCAAAATCTGCTCTATCATACAAAGCGCTCCACTCCGTTTATGAGCCAGCACCATACAGCACCATCGCCCAACGAATCTTCCAAAATCCAAAAGTTATCCCCAAAAATGGTACAACCTGTGGATAACTGTCATAAAATGTAATGAATTATCCTTCACCAATACGCCAAAAAACCCGCAAACAAAGGGAAATTATCAACATTTCACCGATCCGTTCATGTGATTGTGGATACTATTGGCTCATTCCCAGGTTGACCGCGCTTCAGCGCCTGTGCTATGATGACTTACGAAATACTTTCGATTAGCGAGAATGAAGCATGCACACTGCCGACCTATCCTCATCGCCCGAGCGGCGCCGCGAACAGATCGTGGCGTACCTCAGCACGCACGATCGCGGCTCGGTGGGCGAACTCAGCCAGTTGCTCGGCGTCTCCGAAGTGACAGTGCGCAAGGATCTCGACGCGCTAGAGGCGCAGGGCTTGCTGACGCGCATCCACGGCGGCGCGATGGCATCGGGGCGCGGGCGGCTCGAACGCTTCTTTGCGGCCCGCGAACAGGAGCATCTTGAGGAAAAGCGCCGGATCGCCCAGGCTGCTGCGGCATTGGTGCACTCCGGTCACCGCATTTTCCTCGATGCCAGCACCACGGCTCTGCAAGTGGCGCGGCTGCTCAAGGATCGCGAGGACCTCGTGGTGGTGACCAACGGCCTGTACACCGCGCTCGAACTGAACTTTAGCGAGGGTATCACCACCATCGTGGTGGGTGGCGTGATGCGGCGGCGCTCAAGCTCGCTGGTCGGTGGCCTGAGCGATAGCGCACTACAACGCCTCCGGGTCGATATCGGCTTCTTTGGAGCGCAGGCCGTCTCGGCCCGCGATGGTCTGATGGAGGCGGGGCTAGAAGAGGCGCAGGTCAAGCAGCGTATGGTCGCCGCCGCCGAGACGGTGATCGGCATCGTCGATTCCAGCAAGTTCGGCGGTCGCGCCCTGAGCGCGTTCGCCCTCCCGCACGAGATCAACCGGATCATCACCGACACTGGCGCGCCCGATGCGCTTGTAGAAGCCCTTCGCGCCCAGCAGATCACCGTCGATCTTGTCTAAGGACAAGGTGACAAGGTGACCTGGTGACTCGATGACAATAAGGCGACGAAAAGCATTGTCATCTCGAATGAGCCACCAGGCGACGTGAGAGATCTCCCCGACAAAACAATGAAAACAGGGTCATTCTGAACGAAGTGCGCAGCACGAAGTGAAGAATCTCTCCGTAACAACAACGTAAACCAGAGACAACGAAACGCATTGTCATCTCGAACGAGCCAGCCACAGATTCCACAAATACGCTTCCCTCATCTGCGTAATCTGTGAAATCTGTGGACGATCCTACGCCGTATGGAAGTGGTAGCGCCCCGCAACGACCTCGTACACCGCCACATCGGCCTCGCGGCGCAGCAACTCCACCCCCACGGCCTGCTCGGCGGGCACCGAACCCTCGAACACCTCCTGCCCCTCCTTCACGGGCACAAACACCGTAGCCGTAGTATTGCACGGCACGCTAATCTCCCAATCGAACGCATCGCCCTTCAGCGTCCACGCGCTGCTGATCAGCCCGTACATCGAGTGCAGCGAGGCGCTGACGTTGCTGAGCCCGCCACCCGGGCGTGGCCGCATAATGATGTGCTTATAGCCAGGCTGCTGCGGATCAAGCGCGATGCCCGCCACCACCGCGTACATCCACGCGCCGATCGCGCCGTAGGCGTAGTGGTTGAACGAGTTCATACCGGGCGATTGGAAGCCGCGATCGTGTGTCCAACCGTCCCAGCGCTCCCAGATCGTGGTGGCGCCCTGCGTCACCGAGTAGAGCCACGAGGGCCAGCGCGTCTGCAGCAACAAGTCGTAGGCCACATCCAGATGCCCCGTCTCGCTCAGCACGAAGTTGAGGTACGGCGTACCCACAAAGCCCGTGCTCAACAGATTGCCGCGCTGGCGGATATCGCGCACTAGTTCGGCGGCGGCCTGTGGGCGCAGTTCCTCGGGCATCAGGTCGAAGTGCAGCGCCAGCACATAGGCCGTTTGGGTTTGCGCCGCCATCAAACCATCCGGCGTGATAAAGTGGTTCTGGAAGGCTTTGCGCACCCGCTCGAACAGCTTCTGGTAGCGCTTGGCATCGGCGGTCTTGCCGAGCACCTCGGCGATCTGGCTCATCAAGCGGGCGCTGTGGGCGAAGAAGGCGGTGCCCAACAACTCCTTCGAGGTGATGCCGAACGTGTTGACGCTGCCATCGAGCGCCAGCCAATCGCCGAAGCCCTGCCAATGGGGATAGCCGGGGTAGTTGCGCCGCCCGTCCTTGCTGGTTGTTTCGAGGAACGCGATAAAGCGCTGCATCGAGGCGTAGCGCTCGGTCAACACGCTCGTATCGCCGTACACTTGGTAGATAGTCCAGGGGCAGATCGTGCCAGCGTCGCTCCAGGCCGGGCCGCCGTTCGCACCCTCACCGAACGCAGGAGCGTACTTCGGGTAGTCGCCATCGGGCGATTGGGCGTCCTCCAAGTCGCGCAACCACTTGGTGAAGAAACCCGCCACGTCCATGTTGAAGGCCGCCGTGCTGATGAACACCTGCGCATCGCCCGTCCAGCCCAAGCGCTCATCGCGCTGCGGGCAGTCGGTGGGCACATCGACGAAGTTGCCGCGCTGCCCCCACTCGATATTGTGCTGAAGCTGATTAAGCAGCGGATTCGAGCAATGGAACGTGCCGGTCTGCTCCATCTCCGAGTGGATCACGATGCCCGTCAGCAGGTCGCGGGGCGGCGGCTGCTTGCCCGGGTAGCCGATCACCTCCACATAGCGGAAGCCGTGAAACACGAAGCGCGGCTCCCACACTTCTTCGCCCTCGCCACGCAGCGTGTACTGGTCGATGTTGCGCGCCCGCCGCAGGTTCTCGGTGTACAACGAACCATCGGGGTTCAGCACCTCGGCGAAGCGCAGCGTGATCGTGGTGCCCGCCGGGCCGCTGATCTTCAGGCGCACCCAGCCGACCATATTCTGCCCCATATCGAAGATCCAACGTGTGCCGTGATGGTGCGAATGGCTACGCGGATCGCTGATCGGGGTCAACTCGCGGATGCGCTTGACGGTCGGCCCACGCATCGCGTTCAACTGGATATCGCCCGGATCAAACGTTGTGACCGACAGCCAGCGCGAATCGTCGTAGCCGGGCGCATCCCAGCCGCACAACTCCTGCCGCGCATCGTAGCTCTCGCCCATCTGCATATCGGATTCGAGGATCGGCCCGTAGCACGCCTTCCAATCCGTATTGGTGGCGATGATCTGCTGGCTACCATCCGCAAACGTGATCTGCAACTGGGCCAGGAAGCGCGGGCGATCGCCATAGCGCTGGCGGTCGATCCAACTGATGTAGCCGCAGTACCAGCCATCGCCGACGATCGCGCCCAGCACGTTCTCGCCCTGCCGAAGTTGTTTCGTCACGTCGTAGGCTTGGTACTGCACACGGATGGCGTAATCGGTCCAGCCGGGCGCGAGCACATCATCGCCAACCACGCGGCCATTGAGGTGCGGCTCGTAGACGCCCAACGCGCTCGCGTAGAGCCTCGCGCTGGCCACGGGCTTATCGAGCGTGAAGGTGGTGCGAAAGAACGGCACAGGGCTGCTGGTGCGCGGGCCTCCGGCCAGCATTCCCTGAATCCATTCGGCCTGCCAATCGCTGCGGTCGAGCAGGCCCATCTCCCACCACGCCGCCTCGCTCCACTCGGAGGGCTGTCCGTCGGCGTCCCACACGCGCACACGCCACCAGGCCCGTTGGCCCGAGCCGAGCGCGGCGCCTTCATACCGAACATGGATCGACTGATCCGACGTGACCTGGCCGCTATCCCAGAGATCCGCTTGATCAAGCGCGGCCTGGCTACTGGCGACCTGAATCTGATACGCGGTCTGGCGGGCGCCGCGCCGCTCATCGCGCAGTTCCCAACTGAGGCGGGGTTGCTTGACATCGATGCCCAGGGGGTTGGTGAGGTACTCACAACGCAATCGGGTAACGTGTGGCGTGGACATAGCACCGTCCTCTTTGTACTTTCATCGTCGAAGGGCTTGGGCAATTATAAGCGATGCGATGTGGTGTTCAATACGAGGTTGCTATAGAAGAGCCGTGCATATCGCCGAAAACAGCCCAACTGCCGTTGGCTTCATCCACACAACAAAGCCGCCGTTCTGCACGAGCAAAACGACGGCTTCGCACAATCATTCATCGCATTCGCTTAAATGATCTCCAGGTAGTCGCGGTCCGGCAGGGGCGGGAACGGCGCGGCGGGCAGCGTCTGGTACCAGTACGCCACCGAGGCGATATCATCCTGCAGCGGCAGGTAGCGGTGGCCCTGTCGCCACCCCAACGCCTGAATCGTCACCCGCAGGTCCTCCTCGAAACGGATCGGGTCGGGGATGTGCCAGCGGTACATGCCGAAGCGCTGCTGCGAGGCGTAGAGCCCATCGGGGCGGATCACCTGCAGGCCCGTGTAGGGCGTCGAGAACTCGCGGTAGCCGCCGTTCTCCTTGCCCACATCGAAGTTGTAGGAGCCGCAGAAGTAATCCTCGGTGCCCGTGCCGCAGATCGTGGGGAACTCGTCATCGCCATCGATAAAGAACTTGATCTCGCCCTCGCCCCACCAGCCGGAGTTGTTGACGCCCCAGGCCATATACGTGCCGACATAGTGGCCGCGCCCCCGCACGCCATCGAGGATCGTGTAATCCTGCTTGTAGGGCAGCGGATTCGTGCGGCGGAACTGCGCGTGGAAGTACGCCACATCGTCGGGAACCTCGGTCAATGCGTAGTTGATCTGGTAATAGAGTTTCATGTCCTCGTCGCCCAGATTCGTCATTGTGATGCGGGCGCGTTTGCGGAACGGCATCTCCCAGTAGCAGTTCAAGCCGCTGCCAGGATTCACACAGACCGCCAGCGACGAGATCTGGAAGTACTTCTGCCAGCCACAGGCGAAGAAATCGCCAACCGGGCACTCCACCGATGGCTGCTCGGAATCATCCCAATACATGCGCAAAATGCTGTGCCGCCAGTGCTTGGTCGGCGTCATCCAGATCTGCTGGATCGCGCCCTGACCTTGGATATCGGCCAGCGTAAAGCATTCGCCCGACTTGATTGTGATCGATGGAGAAACCTTCCACTTTTGGCCGAGATCCCGCGCCGCGAAGGCCCCATTGCCTTCCGTCGCCATACCGCCTTTGCCCTTCTCTCCCGTGAAGTTCTCTGGGCTGATCGAGCGCGTCTTCGCATTCGATAGCCGAGACAGATTGCCGAGGTGCGTCCCAAGCCCATTAAAGGTTGCCACGTTGCACTGCCTTTCTGTTGCCGTTTGGAAGATTATCTGCCAGAAGTTACGCGAGGATCGCCACTTCGGGCTATTGTACCGCAGGATTCGATAGCGCTTTTATGAGCAACACAAAGCTTTCTGCGCTTTGAAATGGCGATAGGCTGCTCATGCAGCCCATCGACATCATCTCGTTCAGCAGTGCAACATCGCACCGTTCATGCAGCCGAACATCCGATCACACACCAAACACAGGGAAAATCAGGTGATACAACATTTGATCGGTGATCGTGACGGTGGTGACCCCAGCGCCAATCGACGCATTGGTTGGCGCGGACAACGAGACCAAGAACGTCGAGGAGTATTCATCCTCGCTGGTGCTGAGGATCGGGATGCTGATGGTTTGGCTCGTCGTGCCGGGTGTGAATGTGAGTGTGCCGCTACTAGCTGTGTAGTTGATGCCAGCCACCGCCGTGCCGCCACCCGTGGCATAGTTCACCGTGATCGGCAAACTTGATGCACTGCTGAGCGTCACAGAGAGCGTGAGGGTGCCAACATTCTCATCTACGGTTACGCTCGTCTGCGACATCATCAGCACCGGTGCAGCATCATCATCGTGAATGGTGATCGTCTGGGTGCTGATCGTGCCGAGTGTGGCATTGGTTGGCGTGCCCAGCGTCACAACCACCGTCTTATCCTCTTCATTTAGCGCATCATCCACCACATTGAACGTGACGCTCGCCGTCTGCGCGCCAGCCGGAATCGTGATCGTGCCATCCGCTAGGTCGTGTTCCACGCCGCCGCCCATGGCTGTGCCACCCACCGTGAACGAAACCATCACGTCCAACCCACTCGCACTACTCAACGTTGTGGTGATCGTTACCGTGCCCACGTTTTCGGCAACGCTCTGGCTCGCCGTATCGAAGCGACCTGTGGTGCAGGGTCATTATCCTGAATCGTGATTGTTTGCGTGGTGTTTGTGCCGAGTGTGGCTTGGTTGGCGTACCCAGCGTCACAATCACCGTCTCATCCGCTTCATGCAGCGCGTCATCCACCACATTGAACGTGACGCTCGCCGTCTGCGCGCCAGCCGGAATCGTGATCGTGCCATTCGCCAGGTCGTGATCCACGCCGCCGCCCGTAGCCGTGCCGCCCACCGTGAACGGCACCGTCACGTCCTGATGCGTCGCCCGATTCAAGTTAGCCGTAACTGTTACAGAACCTACATTTTCGGCAACGCTCTGAGTCGCGGTGTCAAGCGAAACCGTCACTGGAGCAGTACACAGCGTCGGATCAAAACTTTTTAATATGACATCATCAAGATTAAGGTTGAATGCCGAACTAGCATCAGGGTTCGATTCTTCAAAACGCAGAGTGCGTTGAGCACCAGCGAATGCCGTTACATCAATACTCACCAACGTGTAACCCGCATCGTAATCTGTTGTTGAGTCAGTGATTCGAAAAATTTCAGTTGTATCCATCAAAACACGAAAATAGGTATTTGCACCAGTGCCATTATGCTGACCAAGCCACAGGTAAAAGTTCAACTCTGCATCGCCAGGAGGCAGGTCAACAACCTGAGAGACAAAACCTTCTTCACTCAGAGACTTACCACCAAGCCAAGCCCAAGTATCCCCTGTACGAGGAGAAGCAGTGCCTGCACCCGTCCCACACGCCGTATTACACAACACCGTACCAAACATCGTTGAACCAGAACTCCAATATGGGTTATTTCTGCCTGCCTCAAAGCTTGGGTCTTGAATAAGTTGGATGAATTTCTCAACAATCACCTGAATATCTGTTTCGGCGCTTAGTCCACCGCTATCAGTCACCCGTAATCTCACCGCATACGTGTTTTCTAACACAGCGCAGTTTGCAGAGACGGTTGCCGCAATTGTCCCATTCCTATTGGTCGTCGTCACAGTCATGCCCACTGGCGCATTGACAACGGTGATTGTCAGACTGCCAGCCGCATCCTGCCCATCTGATACCGTAGCCACATTGTCAGTAACAGCAGCGCCATCTAAACTCACATACAGGCTGTTTATCGATATGATCGTTGGAGCAGTATTCACTTGGTAGCTATCGCTGGCGAGGTGTACATTGTTAGTTTTGTTCGATAGAGGCGTAGCTAATGCTATTTGGAGATCTGGAGCAACTAAGAGGATGAACAGCATAAAAAAGGTGAATATTCGGACGAGTGGCAACATACTATCATTCCTTCCATCATTCCAGTATTACTATCTAATATAAAACGGTTCCATTACCAGTATGAGCGATTATTGCAAATTTATTCTAGAAAATTAACAAATCAGTTCTACAATTTACTCATTAGATCTCAAAACCTATAAGGACTGTTGATATCGTTTGAAATGCTTCATGTCGTTCATCGACAACTATGCTCCTTCCAAGCGCTCGTCCAAATGCGGAGCAACTTCCACTAGCACAAACCACCAATCGGCGCTACACTACGCGCATCCAGCCATTTGTGGAGGTGCAACGATGCAACGCAACCCCATGTATGGAATCTTCCCCATCCTGATCACCCCGTTTGATGATCGCTCCCGCATTGACGAAGAAAGCCTACGCCGCCTTGTCGAGTTCAACCTAGCCGCTGGAGTCCACGGTCTTGGCGTTGCGCTCGGCTCCGAGATCTTCAAGCTCTCGGAACCCGAACGCGAGCAGGTCACCCGAATCGTCGTCGATCAAGTGCGCGGTCGCGTGCCTGTCGTGATCAACACTGGCGCACCCGGCACCGACCTGGCTGTCTACTACAGCAAACTCGCCCAGGAGCATGGCGCCGACGCGCTGATGATCATCCCGCCCTCGTTTATGCCCGTCGGCCCAGCCGAAGTGCGCCACTACTACCGCACCATCGCGCAGGCAGTCGATCTGCCGATCTTCATCCAAGATGTCCCCAACGCGTCGGTCGCGCCCGCACTCGCCCGCCAGATCGCCGAGGAATGCGAACACGTGCGCTACATCAAAGTCGAAACGCCGCCAGTCACCAGCAAGGTGGCCGATACTGTCGCCGCAGCAGGCGATCTGCTCACCATCTTCGGCGGCGCGGGTGGCGGCTACTTCATCGAGGAGATGCGACGAGGCGCACGGGGCACGATGCCCTTCTGCACGCAGCCCGAAGCGTTCGTCGGCGTGTGGGAGCACTTCCAGCGCGGCGAGGAGCAGGCCGCCCGCGAACTGTTCGACCGCACCATCGCGCCGATCAACCGCATCGCAGCGCAGGGCAACGGCATCTACTACAACGTCCACAAACAGTTGCTCGTCCATCGCGGCATCATCGCGAACGCCACCGTGCGCGCCCCCGCCCCACAACTCGACGAAGTGACGCAGCGCGAACTGCAAGCCGTACTCGACGAGCTGTACCCAACGTCGTAGGCGACTCCGAGCAAGCAACCAATCACTCATCTCTAATCTATGCAATCTGTGGATGATCTCCTGATCCGCTCACAATTAGTGCTCTGTTTGGAAAAATTTAACATTTTTATGTTCAATGAAAAGCACTGTCATCTCGAACGAATGTGAGAGATCTCAACGCGCACTACAATGCGGAACAATGAGATTTCTCACGTCGCCTAGCGGCTCGCTCGAAATGACAATGGGAACTGTGAAAGATTTACAAAACAATGCAATTAGTGGGTTTCACTCCGAATCCTGCAAACTCACAGAGGAAAAAGATGAAAATCGTCGATATCCAGGTCATCCCGTTCCGCGTGCGTCGTCGGGGGTACAGCAACGGGCAGGTGCTCCCCGAGAGCGATGTCGTGCAGACGCTCACCAAGATCATCACCGACGAAGGGGCCGAGGGCTACTACTTCGGCGGATTCGGCCACGGCGACCAAGACGGCATGCCCAGCGACCAGCGCGCCGCGCTCGAAGGGCGCATGAAGCGCCTGCTCGTCGGCCACGACCCGTTCGACCGCGAGAAGTTCTGGCATTGGATGTGGGTGGCGAACATCGAGGAGAATCTGATCAGCGTGATCGACATGGCGCTGTGGGATCTGCAAGCACGGGCCTTCAACATACCGCTCTACAAACTGCTCGGCGGCTGCCGCGAGAAAGTCAAAGCCTACGCCAGCACCTACCCGAACATGGGCAGCATCGACAACTACGTGCAACACGCCCTCGATTGCCAGCGCCAGGGCTACAAGCACTACAAAATTCACCCGTACTACTTCTGGAATCCCGTCACCCAACAGCCCGATCCCGGGCGTCCCTCGCACATCGCCCAAGATATCGAGTTGTGCCGCGCCATCCGCGCCGCCGTCGGCGACAGCATGGAACTGAGTTTCGACCCGTGGGGCACCTACCGCACCTACGAGGACGCCTACAAAGTCGGGCGCGTGCTCGAAGAACTCAACTTCCTCTGGTACGAACACCCCATGCCCGAATACCGCGTCTCGTCCTACGAAAAGCTCACCCGCGAGCTCAGCATCCCCATCCTCAGCCCCGAGATCGCAGCGGGCAGCCTCTACACCCGCGCCGAGTGGATCAAGCGCGAAGCCTCCGACATGACCCGCATCGACGTGCTGCGCGGCGGCATCACCGGCGTCAAAAAGCTCGTCGGCGTCTGTGAGGCGTTCGGCGTCAAATGCGAGATTCACATGAGCGGCTTCGCCAACCTGCAGATCCTCGGCTCCACCAGCGAGGACACCTGCGAATACTACGAGCGCGGCCTGCTCGCGCCCGGCGTCGATTACGAGACGCCGCCGCCCTACTTGGCCGCCATCTGCGACCCGATGGACGCCGAAGGCTACGTCCACCTGCCCGACGCGCCCGGCCTCGGCTACCAAATCGTGTGGGACTATATCGAGGAGAATCGACTGTAGGATCAGGGGTGGATCGCTCACACACAACCTGAAAAACGTGGCATCGACCTTCTGTTCAACGCAAAAGATCGATGCCACCAAATCAATTACCTTGCTGCCGCAGGCTAAAACTACTTTCCTCTCAACAACCATCCATCCAACTATGAACCAACATCAAATCATAATCTGTGCAATCTGTGGATACAACCCAACGCCGTGACGAGAAAGGAGCGAGCATGACTCCCAAACGCATCCTGATCACCGGAGCCTATGGCCTGATCGGCAACCTGCTCTACGCGCACCTCGCCGCCCAACCCGAACACTATCAGCCCTACGGCCTCGCGCGCCCCGAACAGATCGCCGACCATGCACCGCAGCGCCAACGCATCCCCGACGAATACTTGCGCATCGCCGACCTCACCGACTACCAAGCCGTGCAGCGCGCCGTCGCCAATATCGACACCGTCGTCCACCTCGCCGCCGATCCAAGCGGCGACGCGCCGTGGGAGAGCATCCTGCAGAACAACATCATCGGCACCCAACACATCTTTGAAGCCAGCCGCCAAGCGGGCGTACAGCGGATCATCTTCGCCAGCACCAACCAAGTCGTCTTTGGCTACTATCCCCGCGATGCCGACCACACCCGCCCGCTGACCGACTTCACCCCAATCACCGAGCAACAGCCCACCCGCCCGATCAACTTCTACAGTTGCAGCAAAGTGTTCGGCGAAGCGCTGGCGCATATGTACGCCCACACGCACGGCATGTCGTGCATCAACGTGCGCATCGGCTGGGTCACGCCCGACAACCGCCTACCGCACCCCATCGCCCGCATGCTCTGGTGCAGCCAGCGCGACATCCTGCAACTGCTGCAACGCTGCGTGGATGCACCCGCCACCCTGCGCTACGACACCTTCTTCGCGCAATCAGACAACCAATACAACTTCGTGGACATTCAACACGCTCGCGACGTGCTCGGCTACCAACCGCAAGACAACGCCGAAAACGCCCAGCAGCGTCCGCAAACATAACGCAACTCAGCGCTGCCCCAGCCTTGTGCGCCTCCCAAAAACGCAGCACCACCGCCTCCAGTTCGTGCGGATACGCGAAGGCATACCGCGCAGCCAACCAACGCCCAACCCGCGCCATCTCCGCGCGAATCCCCTCGATCACTGCGATCGCCTCCTCGGGTGTGCGCGAAGGCGCACCGAGCAGATCGCTCTGTGCCGCCGAGAGTCGCCCAGCCAAGCCCTTGTGCAACGCCCCGATCATATGCAGCGTCGCCCGCCCATCGATATCCAAACCAACCAACTCCATATGCCACGCCCGCAGCAACGGCATCCGCTCCATATACAAACCAGCGAACAAGGAGTAATCGTACTTCCTCGCCAGTGCCTTCAACTGCTTATGCGTCGAAATCCAATAATCGACAAAAAACTGCCGCACCACCGCCCCATCGATCTCGCGGACCAGCGCAGCCGCCGGGCGCAAAAACTCCTCCAACATCACCCGGAACGCCTCATCGCGGCACAACAACACCACAATATGCGGCTCGTAATTGTGGCTCGTCACATCCTGCACATAAAAATCGACGATCGCGCCATCCTCCAGCACCAAATGATGCAACAGCGCCCGCTCGCCGAACCGCAACAACACCCCGCCGCACGGAGGCGATGGCAGATACCGCGACCAATCCGGCTCGACCCAGTGCTCAACATCCTCTGGCGCAACCGCCACCCGAAAATCCACATCGCTAAACACATCGCCCGTGCCAGCCGCCAAACTACCACCCACCCAAATCGCCCGAACAGCCGCATCCGCCGCGCACAACCGCGCCATCCCGTCGATCAACGCAGCATGAGGGCCACCTTCAAGCACCCCCAACGAAACATCGCCCATAACCGCACATCCTTCCACAAAAGGGCATCATCGTGAGAAATCGGGGCATAAACAGCAGCCAAAGCATGCTAACCGATCATGACACCATTCGATTCACAAAAAAACACCCTATCATCTCTAAAATCCGCATAATCGCATCGTTTTTTCAATCTTTCACTGTGCTCATTGTCATTTCGAGCGAGCCGCCAGGCGAAGTGAGAAATCTCATTGTTCCGCATTGCAACATACTTTGAGATCTCTCACGTGCGTTCGAGATGACAGTGCTTTTCGTTGAATAGGACAGTGTCACAGACTTCCAAAACAGTGCAATAATCTGTGGATACAATCGTCAAAACAGCATCACTCTCACCACCAATCACCCAAAATCAATAACTCATAATCTGTGTAATCTGTGTAATCTGTGGATACAATCGTCATCTGTGTAATCTGTGGATAAAATCCTCAAAATACTATATTGACACCCTTCAATATATCTGCTATACTCAGCCGCATGAGCGACACCAACACAATCGAACTTATCGCAACGCCCGACTGCTGCGCCACCAGCGCGCCGCTCGCGCCCGACGTAGCCCAGCAACTCAGCGCCGACCTCCAAATCCTCGGGCACGCCGTGCGCCTGCAACTGCTCACCCTGATCGCCCGCAGCGCCGAGCCGATCTGCGTCTGCGAGCTCGAAGCCGCCGTGCCCGTCAAACAGCCGACCGTCTCGCACCATCTGCGCCTCCTGCGCGAAGCGGGCCTGATCGACTTCGAGCGGCGCGGCGTATGGGCCTACTACTTCGTGCAGCGCCCCGCGCTCGACGCCCTGCGAGCCCGTATCGCTGGGCAACTCGCGCTACTTGGCTAACAAGCGCAGCTCTTTTTTTTAGGTTATATATCGAAGGTCATCAATATAACGAACCGCCATCGCAACCCAAACGTGCATGTTCTGCTGACGCAAAGAAGCGCAACCTCAGCAGCAACGCCCGTGGTTTTGCCCACGCGTATGAACACACGCGTACGCGATATCGCACAGAACCACAACCCTCACACGGTTGCGTCCGTTGTGGCGGTCGCCGTATCACCAGAAAAGCAGAGGGAGAACACCATGCCAACAAATAGCCTACCAATCGCCATCATCGGCGCCGGACCGGTCGGCCTCGCTGCCGCCGCGCACCTCGTCCACAAAGGCCAAACGCCGCTGGTCCTCGAAGCCGGAGCCACCATCGCTGCCAACATCCGCGCTTGGGGTCACGTGCAACTCTTCTCGCCCTGGCGCTACTGCGTGGATAGCATCGCCGCCGACATGCTCAGCACCAACGGCTGGACCATCCCCAACGAGGACGCCTACCCCACCGGGCACGAACTGATCGACCAGTACCTCGCGCCGCTCGCCGCCCTACCGAACATCGCGCCGCACCTGCACCTCAACCAACACGTCATCGCCATCGCCCGCCAAGGCTACGACAAGATGAAGACCCCAGGCCGCGAGCAAGCGCCCTTCGTGGTGCGCACCCGCAGCGCCGACGGCCACGAAACCGAATGGCTGGCCCGCGCCGTGATCGACGCCTCCGGCACCTACCGCACGCCCAACCCACTCGGCGCGAACGGCCTACCCGCACTCGGCGAGGCCGCCCTCAGCGACCGCATCTTCTACGGCATCCCCGACGTGCTCGGCGAACACCGCGAGCGCTACGCCGGGCAGCGCGTCCTCGTCGTCGGCAGCGGGCACTCCGCCTTCAACGCCCTCCTCGACCTCGCCGAACTGGCCCAGCACGCGCCGAACACACGCATCACCTGGGCATTGCGGCGTGCCAATCCCGAGCATGTCTACGGCGGCGGCGCCGACGACCTTTTGCCGGAACGGGGCGCGCTCGGCCAACGGCTCCGCCAACTCGTGCGCGATGGCATCATCGACGTCCAAGCCAACTTCGCCATCACCGCGCTCCATGCCAGCGATGCGGGCATCGTCGCCGAATCGGCGCAGCGCCGCCTCGCTCCCGTGGATCAGATCATCGCCACCACCGGATTTCGCCCCGACCTCGCGCCGCTCCGCGAACTCCGCCTCAACCTCGACTCCGCCGTCGAAAGCCCCGCCGCCCTCGCCCCGCTGATCGACCCGAACCTACACAGCTGTGGCACCGTACCGCCACACGGCATCGACGAACTATCGCACCCCGAGAGCGGCTTCTACATCGTCGGCATGAAGAGCTATGGCCGTGCGCCCACCTTCCTGCTGCTCACGGGCTACGAACAAGTGCGCTCGATCGTCTGCGGCCTGGTGGGGGATTGGGAGGGCGCTCGCTCCGTCAAACTCGTCCTGCCAGCCACAGGCGTCTGCTCATCGGATCGGAGCGCGGGAGGCGACTGCTGCGGCGCACCCATCGGCGCGGGTGTCATTCAACTCCTCGATACAACACCCAATCGCACGGGCTGCTGCTAAAGCGTCCAATCAAAAGTGCGCTCGATCTTTAAGCAGAGATCGAGCGCACAACATACAACAAATCTGTGTAATCTGTGGATAAACTAACTGTGGACCTTCCTGCCGAAACAAGAAGGCCCACAGACATCAAATCGAAACGCTATACCTAGCGGCGCTCGTAGTTCGGCGCTTCCTTCGTGATCGTCACATCGTGCGGGTGGCTCTCGACCAAGCCAGCCATCGAGATGCGGATAAAGCGCGCATTGCGTCGCAGTTCCTCGATCGTTCGGGTGCCGACGTAGCCCATACCAGCGCGCAAACCACCCACCATCTGGAAGACCGTATCGCTGAGTTGGCCTTTGTAAGGCACCATACCCTCGATACCCTCGGCCACCAACTTCTTGCCCTCGCCACTCTGGAAGTAGCGGTCGCCGCTGCCGCGCTGCATCGCGCCGATCGAACCCATACCACGGTAGCTCTTGTAGCTGCGGCCTTCGTACAGGATCATCTCGCCGGGGCTTTCTTCGGTGCCAGCGAACAGCGAACCAATCATCACGCTATGCGCACCAGCCGCCAACGCCTTCGGAATATCGCCGCTGTACTTGATGCCACCATCGGCGATCACCGGCACACCGAAGCGCTCGGCAACCCGCGCGCACTCGGTGGTCGCCGTGATCTGCGGCATACCCGCGCCCGTCACCATACGAGTCGTGCAGATCGAGCCTGGGCCTTGGCCAACCTTCACCGCATCCACGCCCCGCTCGCACAGCGCCGCCGTAGCCGCGCCGGTCGATACATTACCCGCCACCAACTGCGTCGAAGGGAACGCCTCGCGGATGCGCAGTACCGCATCCAACACACCCTTCGAGTGGCCGTGCGCCGTATCGATCACCAGCACATCCACGCCGACCTTAATCAGCGCAGCGGCCCGCTCCATATAATCGCCCGAAGCGCCGATCGCCGCGCCAACCCGCAGGCGGCCCTGCTCGTCCTTGCAGGCGTTCGGGTGGGCGATCTGCTTCATAATATCCTTCACCGTGATCATGCCGGTCAGACGGCCCTTGCGGTCAACCACCAGCAACTTCTCGATGCGATGCTTATGCAGGATCTCCTTGGCCTGCGTAAGCGTCGTGCCCTCGGGCACCGTCACCAGATTCTGAGTGGTCATCAACTCGCGGATCGGGCGTGAGCGGTCGGTCTCGAAGCGCAGATCGCGGTTCGTGACGATACCGACCAAATCGCCATTCTCCGTTGTGATCGGAATGCCCGAAATGTGATAATCGGCCATCAGATCAAGCGCATCACCAACCGTCTTATCCGCACCCATCGTGATCGGGTCGGTGATCATGCCGCTCTCCGAGCGCTTCACACGCCGAACCATCTCGGCCTGAGCCTCAATGCTCATATTCTTATGGATGAACCCAATACCACCCTCACGCGCGAGCGCGATCGCCAAGCGATGCTCAGTGACCGTGTCCATCGCCGAGCTAACGATCGGGATCTGCATCTTGATTTTGCGCGTCAGATACGTTGACACATCCGTCTCGCTTGGCAACACATGCGATTCCGCAGGCACCAGCAACACATCGTCAAACGTTAACCCTTCAAGGGCGTACTTGGCATCCCAATCGATCATTGTATCCTCCTCCTGGATAGTTTATAACTGATATCACACTCGAAGAGTCGCCGTCAATCAGCTAGCCTCGAATACAAAAAAGCCCCCGCGCAAAAGCGCAGAGGGCAGCACGGCTACTGCCGTTGGTGGTTTTCCAATAGTAATCGGGTAAGGAGTTGCATCGCCTCATCGGTTGAATTGAGATATTCCTGGTACTATAAAACGCTGATTATACCATGTCAATCCGACTTTCGGAGGATTATCATTTCGTTCGGACCAACTGCCCAACAACCAAAAGACTGCAGCGCTTCAGATGAAGATCTCCCTTTGCCCAAAGATGGATAGTACCGCTCGACTCAAAAAGCAGCTGTGTCGCAAGCGCTGATCGACCGCTTCAGAGCCATACCGATCGTACTACAAAATATCGTACTATCGTACCTTTTATAACCAGATCAGTTAGGTACCAATTACCCGTTGAAGTTGGGCGCAAGCTATGGTACGATTCTCGTCATCTAATAACATCGCACCAGGAGACATACGTTGCAATTAGAAGGTACAATCGATAGTTTTCCGCTTCGCGAACTTATCGAAATGATTACCTATAGCTCAGTAACAGGTATCCTGGAGCTACAAGCACCCCATGCCTCTGGCAAACTCTACTTCTACGATGGGCGACCATATCATGCAGTAGCGGGCGAGGACACAGGTTTCGAAGCAGTCGTGAGGCTGTTCGAGCTTTCGGATGCCACCTTCCGCTTCATTGCTGGCTACACCTCCGACGACGAATCGATCTGGCACGATCAGTGGGAACTGATCGAACAGGCCGAGTACCAGGCCAAGCAGTGGAAGCGCGTGCGACAGCACATCCCCAGCATGACACTGGTGCCCACGCTGCTCAGCCATGCCCATGCGAGCCACATTCATATCGACGAATCGACCTGGCCGTACCTCGCCGCCGTCGATGGTCAGCGCAACATCAACGACATCGCCGAGCATCTTGGCGTCTCGCAGCTCGATGTCTGCGTCGCGCTCACCAATCTGCTTGAGCAAAAGCTGATCGCCATCCGGCTACCGCGCTCCAAACTACTTGAACCGCGCAAACCTCAGCAGCAGCAAGCCGCTGAGAACAAATCAGAATCGACGCCAGGCTTCTTGGATCGCCTCCTCGCTCAGGCCACCGAAGAAGAGAAGCAGAAGCGCCCAAATCTGCTCGACGAAGAACCGCCCGATATGCAGCGTTCACACCGCTACGTCAACCACCGCTACATCAAGAACGGCTAACGCCCTTCCCCAGCGCACAACACGAGCTATGCAATCGCGGCTCCGCATCAGCAGAACCGCGATTCCTCATTCGCTATAACACTATCGGCAGCGCCCTACGGCTGCGCGGCGAGCGTGCGCTGTATCTGATCGATATGCCCCAATCCATGCTCGGCATACAGGCGCAATTGCTGCTCCAACGTCACTGGCCCGTTCTCCAGATGATTGCCGACGCGGCTCCACGCCTCCTCGGGCAGTTGCTCCCAAAACGCCACCCAGCGCGCATGTAGACCCCGCAAGATCATCAGCGACGTGGAGATGTCTGCCGTGCTCGCATCGGGAAGCGCCGCCCAGAGATCCTGATCGTACGGCTTCAGCGGCGGATTCTCCTCGGTCAGTATCAACTTGCAGCGGATATAGCTATTCACATGCGAATCGACCAGGTGGTGAACATTCTGCGCCACAGTCCATTCACCCTCCAAAAACGGCGTGGTCAACTGCTCGGGTGTGAGACCCGCCGTCAACTGGGCGATCTGCTCAGGCAATGCGCGAATGTGCTCGATCCAAACACGGCGTTCAGTTGCGGTAGACATCGTATTCCCCTCTAAAACATGGTACTATGCCAGCATCCAAAACCCACCCGCAAGCGCAACACTGAGCTTTTTTGGGAAAACCTTGAGGCGAAGATGGCAACGATCCAATGGCAAACGCAGCCGAAGGAGCGCGGAATGCCATCTATATCCCTGAGTATAGCCGAGCAGAGCGATCTCTTTGAACAGCATTGAGACCGAGATCCGCAATTGGGCTTAGATGGGTTCATAGAAAAGGAGCACTTGGTTATGTCACAACCCAAACGAGTCGTCGTTACTGGCGCAACCGGGCTGATCGGCTCGGCCCTCTGCCGACAACTGCTCGCGCAAGGCTATGCGCCAGTGGTGTTTGCGCGCAACCTCGAGCAGGCCCGCAAAAAAGTGCCTGGCATGGCCGATTATGTCATGTGGGAGGCATCGGAGGATGGCCCGTGGGCAGCGGCTATTGACGGCGCGTATGCGGTGATCAACCTGGCGGGCCCCTCGCTCGCAAACAAGCGTTGGAGCGCCGCCTACAAGCAGTATGTGCAGCAAGCACGGGTGATCGGCACGCGCGGCATCGTCAATGCGATCGCCAAGGCGAACGAGAAGCCGCAGGTTCTTCTGAGCGGCTCGGCGGTCGGCTACTACGGCCACCGCGACGACACGCCGCTCGACGAGCAATCGCCGCCCGGCACCGATTTCCTCGCGCAACTCTGCCAAGCATGGGAGTACGAGGCGCTCAAGGCGCAGAGCTACGGCGTGCGCACGGTGGTGCTGCGTACGGGCATCGTGCTCGACAAGAAGGGCGGCGCGCTACCGCTGTTGGCGTTGCCGTTCCGCTTCTTCGTGGGTGGGCCGGTGCTACCCGGCACGCAATGGATGCCGTGGATTCACATCGCCGATGAGGTGGGCCTGATCATCGCAGCGCTCGAACAGCCGCAACTGCGCGGCCCGCTCAACCTTAGCGCGCCCCACCCGATGCGCAACCGCGACTTCAGCAAGGCGGTTGGCGAGGCGCTGCATCGCCCCTCACTGTTTCCCGTGCCAGGTTTCGCATTGAGGATCATCGTGGGGGAGTTCGCCGAGAGCCTGACCACCGGGCAGCGCGTCCTGCCCGTCCGAGCCGAGGAGATCGGCTACCAGTTCAAGTTTCCGGAACTGCAAGGCGCGCTCAACGACCTATTGCGCTAACACGGCGCACCATCACGGTAGCTTCACCGAGCGCAGGAACTTCGCGCTCGCTTCGGGCAGCGCCGTGTTGATGTACATGCCCGTGCCCAATTCGAAGCCAGCCGCACGCGTGAGGCGGGGCACCACCGCGACGTACCAGTGCAGGAAGTCGGAGCCGCGCTCGTTCTCGGGGTACGAACGCACCACGTAGTTGTAATCGGGGTCGTTCAGGCCGATGTACACCTTCCCCAGCAAAGTGCGCATCAACTCGGCCAGATCGCGCAACTCGATCGGCGTGATATCCAAGAAACTAGCGCAGTGGCGGCGCGGCACGATCCAAAAATGGAAGGGTGAGAATGCTGCGTAGGGGATAAACGCACTAAAAAACGCGCTCGAAGCCAACAAACGCGTTTCAGCGATCTCCTCCTCGTGACGCATACGGCACATCACGCATTCCTGATGCTCCTCGTAGTATTGGCGGGCCTTCGAGATGCGCGACCGCACCTCCAACGGCACCACGGGCAAACCGAGCATCTGCGCGTGCGGGTGCACCAACGAGGCCCCCGCCGTGACACCGTGATTCTTGAAGAAGATCAGATGATCGATTCTGGGATCGGCACTGAACACCTGACCGCGCATCTGGAACGCCTGCAGCGTCAACTCGATCTCTTCGACGGTCTCTGTAGCGGGCGATGTGTTGTGCAGACGCGATTCGACCACGACTTCGTGGTAGCCCACCCCACTGATCGAACGGTTGAGGCCATCGAAATGGGGCACTAGTTCGCCTTCTTCGTGCAGTGCTGGGTAACGGTTTGCCACCACACGAACCTGCCAATCGCCAGTGGCGGGCAGCCGCAAGCGCTCGAGATCAAGCTCCTCGTTGCCTGGGCAAAATGGGCACGTATCAGCACGAACTGGGCGATCTTCGATACGTTCCTTATCGGCTTGAATAAACTCCTCTGGCCGCTTGGCGCGCTCCGTGGCGATAATCACCCATTCCTTCGTCGCCAGATTTTGGCGCAACTCCGGCATCGCTACTCCCTCAAAGGTTCGTTCACGGCAAACAGCAACATGACCATCACAAACACCAACGCGCTGTTCGTTAGTATACTCGCAGTATGCCGAGAAGGGAAATATATTCTGTTTCCCCCTTGCTGCTTGTATAGACCCTCAGCACATGCGCACAACCATCACCCTGATGAATGAGGAAACACGTCACCAAAGTTCGTGCAAAAAGGCACAATCATGGGTATAATCCAACTGAACATATTCAACGAACGGCATATGTTGGCTCTGCGCCGCACAAGATGTCAGTTCGCATAGGAACAATATGGTTTCGATACCTCAATCTACCCACGCAGCCGAACCGCTGATCCGCCTGGAGCGCATCAGCAAGAGCTTCATCGAGGGTGGTCACGAGCGCGTCGTGCTTCACGAGATGAGCGCGACGTTCGGACAGGGCGAATTTGTGGTGCTGATCGGCAAAAGCGGCTCGGGCAAAAGCACGCTGCTCAATCTGGTCAGCGGCATCGATACGCCGACCAGCGGCACGATCTGGGTCGCCGATCAGGCGCTCACCGAGCTTTCCGAGCGAGAGCGCACGCTGTTTCGGCGCAAGAACATCGGCTTCATCTTCCAGTTCTTCAACCTTGTCCCCACGCTCACCGTGATGGAAAATATGCTGCTGCCGCTCGAACTGAACGGCAAGATCAGCAAACACGACCGCGACTACGCCCACGAACTGCTTGATCGGGTTGGCCTCGCCGACCGCCACGCCACCTATCCCGATCGGCTCTCGGGTGGTGAACAGCAGCGCGTCGCCGTGGCCCGCGCGCTCGTGCACGACCCGCTGCTGGTGCTTGCCGATGAGCCGACCGGCAACCTCGACTACGAAACCGGCCAACACGTGCTCGAACTGATCGACACGCTCACCCGTCGGGCGGGCAAAAACGTGATGATGGTCACGCACAGCTCCGATGTGGTGGAACTGGCCGACCGCGTCTTTCGCATCACCGAAGGGCACCTGATCGAAGAGCCGATCACACATACGGTGAGCCGCTAACTGGCGCTTCGCCCACGACTGGATGGAACATCGCCATGACACCTATTCTGCTGAAAAGCTCGTTGCGCTATCTGCTCAAGCACCCTTGGCAGATCGGCCTCGCCATCCTTGGCATCGCATTGGGCGTCGCCATGGTCGTCTCGATCGACCTCGCCAACGCGAGCGCCCTACGAGCCTTCGAGCTATCGGCGGAAACGGTGACGGGGCGCGCCACCCACCAGATCATCGGCGGGCCGACGGGCCTCGACGAAGCGCTCTACCGCCGCCTACGGCTTGAGCAGGGCGTGCGCGAGAGCGCGCCACTGGTCGAGGGCTACGCCAGTGCCATCGATGCGCCCGGCCTGACGCTGCACATCATGGGCATCGATCCGCTGGTCGAAGCGCCGTTCCGCCCCTATCTGGCGCTCGGCAACTCGGCGCTCTCCAACAACTTGTCGGGCTTCTTCACCACACCCGGCGCGGCGCTGCTGCCCGCCAGCACCGCCCAAAGCTACGGCATCCAACTTGGCGACCGCGTGCCGTTGGCGGTTGGCACGCAGCAGGTGGAGGCCACCATCATCGGGCTGCTCGAAACGCAGGACGACGCCAGCCGCAACGCGCTCGACGGCCTGCTGGTGGTCGATATCGCCACCGCGCAGGAGTGGCTGGGCCTCGAAGGGCGCCTGAGCAGCATCGATCTGCTGCTGCCCAATACGCCCGCAGGCCAGGCGCTCGCCGAACGCATCGCCGCCACGCTGCCGCCCGGCGCGATCCTCGATCGACCAGCGCAGCGCACGCAGTCGATCCAGGCGATGACCGACGCCTTCGAGGTGAACCTGAGCGCGCTCAGCATGCTGGCGCTGGTCGTCGGCATGTTCCTGATCTACAACACCGTCACATTCTCGGTGGTGCAGCGGCGCGGTCTGTTCGGCACGCTGCGCTGCCTGGGTGTGACGCGCAATCAGATCTTTGTGATGACGCTCAGCGAGGCGGTGCTGGTCGGGTTGATCGGCGCGCTGTGCGGCTTGGGCCTCGGCATCGTGCTGGGGCGCGGCCTGATCGGCCTGGTCTCGCGCACCATCAACGACCTGTACTTCACCGTCACCGTGCGCGATGTCGCGATCAGCACGTGGCCGCTGATCAAGGGCTTTGTGCTGGGCATCATCGCAACGTTGGCAGCCGCCACTGTGCCCGCGCTTGAGGCGACCAGTACACCGCCGCGCAGCGTGATGCGGCGCTCGTCGTTCGAGGAGCGGGTGCGCAAACTGGTGCCGCTCGCGGCGGTCGGCGGGTTGCTGCTGCTGGCGCTCGGCGTGGGGATGATGGCCATCCCCAGCAAAAACCTGATCCTCAGCTTCGGCGGCCTGTTCGCAACCACGATCGGCGGCGCGGCGCTCACACCAATGGCCACCCTGCTGTTTATGCAATTGCTCCGCCCGATGCTGGGCAGACTGTTCGGGCTACTGGGCCGCATGGCGAGCCGCGATGTGATCGCCAGCCTGAGCCGTACGTCGGTCGCGATCGCTGCGCTGATGATCTCCGTGGCCGTGATGATCGGCGTGGGGCTGATGGTCGGCAGTTTCCGCTACACCGTGGTGCGCTGGCTCGATAGTTCGCTGCGCTCCGATGTGTACGTGGCCGCGCCGAGTCTGGCGCTGAACCGCCTCAGCACGCCGCTGCCACCCGCGCTGATCGAGCGCATCGGCGAGTTGCCGGGTGTCACGCGGGTGCGCCGCCACCGCAGCGTCACCGTCGAGAGCCCGAACGGGCCGACCATCCTGATGGCCGAGGAGATGGACGAGCGCGATCACCAACTGATGCAGCTCACCACCGCAGATCACGAGCGCATCTGGTCGGGTTTCGAGCAGGGCACCGTGCTGGTCTCCGAGCCGCTGGCGTATCGGCTCAACCTGAACATCGGCGATACCGTCGCGCTCTACACCGATCAGGGCGAACAGCGCTTCCTGATCTCGGGCATCTACTACGATTACGGCTCCGATCAGGGCGTGGTGCTAATGTCGCTAGAGACGTACCGCCGCTTCTGGAACGACGAATCGGTCACGTCGATCGGCCTGGATGTCGCGCAGGGCTACGAGATCGAGCAGGTGATCAGGGAATTGCGCAACGCCATCGGGACCACGCTCGCGCCGAACCAATCGCCCGATAGCGAGCCGATCCAGATCCGCTCGAACCGTGCGCTGCGCGAATCGTCGCTCGAAGTGTTCGACCGCACCTTCGCGATCACGAATGTGTTGCAGTTGCTCGCCACGATCGTCGCGTTCGTCGGCATCCTGGCGGCGCTGATGGCGCTGCAACTCGAACGTTCACGCGAACTGGGCATGCTGCGGGCCAACGGCCTCACACCCGGCCAACTGTGGGGCGTGGTGATGTCGCAGACCGGGCTGATGGGCCTCACCGCCGGGCTGCTCTCCATCCCAATGGGCATCGGCTTGGCGCTAGTGCTGGTCTACGTGATCAACAAGCGCTCGTTCGGCTGGACGCTGCTCTTCCAGCCCGACCCGTGGCTGTTCACGCAGGCGCTGTTGGTGGCGGTGAGCGCGGCGCTGCTGGCGGGCCTCTACCCGGCCTGGCGGATGAGCTGCACATCGCCCGCGCTGGCGCTACGTGAAGAATAAGGCAAGGAGCATCGCAACCGTGGCAAAACAGTCATTCTTGAAACACTTGCTGATTGTGCTATGCATCCTCAGCCTGAGCGCCTGTGCTGACGATGGAGCGTCAACCTTCGAGCCGCGCGCGAGTCTCTCGGCAGTCGAGGCGGTCAGCGGCAGCAACGTGGAGGGTTTCGCGCGCGCGCTGGAGCCGAGGCCGTTCGTGTTCCCTCGCGATCACGGGGCGCACCCCGAGTACGCCACCGAGTGGTGGTATTACACGGGCAACCTCGATACGCCCGATGGCAAGCATTTCGGCTTCCAACTCACCTTCTTCCGTTCGAGCCTGACCCCCACGCCCGTCGAGCGCAGTTCGGACTGGGCCGCCGACCACATCTACATGGCACATTTTACGCTCAGCAACGTCAGCACTGGCGAGTTTCGCGCCTTCGAGCGCTTCAGTCGGGGCGCGCTTGGACTCGCCGGGGCGACTGGTGAGCCGTTCCGCGTGTGGGTGGAGGATTGGAGCGCCGAGGGCAGCGGCCCTGAGGGCATGACGATGCGCCTGCGCGCCGCCCAAGACGACGTGGCCATCGACCTCACTGTGGAGAATCAGCGCCCGCCGATGCTACAGGGCGACCAAGGGCTGAGCCAGAAGAGCCCCACACCCGGCAACGCCTCGTACTACTACTCGCTGCCGCATATGCGGACCAACGGCACCATCACCAGCGCGGGGCAGAGCTACAGCGTCAGCGGGTTCACATGGATGGACCACGAGTTCAGCAGCAGCGCGCTCGATGCTGGCGCTGTCGGTTGGGATTGGTTCGGCCTGCAACTCGACGACGGGCGCGGCCTCACCTACGCCCGTATCCGCAACCAGGCAGGCGAAACCACCTACTCGCTCGCCGCCCTCGCCGAGGCCGATGGGCGAACGCTCGATCTCACCGAGCAAGCAGCCACTCTCACGCCGCTGAACACCTGGCGCAGCCCACACACAGGCATCGAATACCCGTCGGGCTGGCGCTTGCAAATCCCGTCGGCTGCTATCGACCTCGAAATCACACCCTGGTTGCTCGATCAAGAGCTTCAGGTTGCGGTGATCTACTGGGAGGGTGCGGTACAGATTCATGGCACCATTGCGGGCCAAACGATCACAGGGAACGGTTATGTCGAACTGACGGGCTACGGTGACAACCGTTCCGACAAGCCGCGTATCCGTTAAGAGTCGGCGAGGTGAGAAGCAACTCGTAAGCCATGCTATTCATATTCTTATCCACACTGTGGGCAGAATGTGGATAAAACATCTTACACCATGCCTAACAATGAGCGCTACAGTTGCTTCGAAAATCGAGCGCGACTCTCATTTTTTTCCTATGATTTCCTCATATTTTCTACATAATCCTAGGCTATACTACGCGTGCTGATGAATTAAATCCAGCAATACACGTACGCTATATTGTGGACACAAAGCCAACAAGGGCGAAAACCAATGAATCTGGTTTGGTATGTTACCCGTTGACTGAAAAAGTAATAAGGAGCGTTTGATTGAAAATCAAAGTAATCGCAGCCATTGCCGCACTGATCGTCGTTATCGGCGGTTTCTTTGTGTACAACACAGTGTTACGAGAGCCAGAGCAAGCTAGTGGCCCAGTTGAAGCCGTTCCTGTCTCGGCAGGAGGGGATGCTCGCACATTCCAGATTGTTTCGGAAGAATCGGAAGCCCGTTTTATCATTAACGAGGTTCTGAACGGCACGCCGACCACTGTGGTGGGTGTGACCAAACTCGTCGCTGGGCAGATCGCCATCGATCCCAACGACCCCTCCAAATCGCAGATCGGTGTCATTCAGGTGAACGCGCGCGACCTCACCACCGACAATTCGTTCCGCAATCGCACGATCAAGAACAACATCCTGAAGACCAACCAACACGAGTTCGTGACCTTCACGCCCACCGCGATCAGCGGCCTGCCCACCAGCGGCCAAGTCGGCCAGACCTACAACTTCCAGATCACTGGCGACCTGACGATCGCTGGCGTGACCAAGTCGGTGACCTTCGAGGCCAGCGTCGTCGCCGAATCCGAGCAGCGCGTGGTCGGCACGGCCCACACCACGGTCCAGTACGCCGATTTTAACATCACGATCCCGAAGGTGCCGCAAGTGGCCAGCGTCGATCCAGATGTGCGCTTGGAGATCAACTTCGTGGCGACCCCGGCCTAACCTCTCGTCACATCTGTTTCTTCCCGCGAGGCGGTCCTCTTGCAATGGGGCCGCCTTATGCATGGCGGCTATTGGGGTTTGGGAGAAAGAAGCGCCGATGCAGATTCAGCGCCGTACCAGCATGCCCCGGAAGCCCCGGACTGGCGGCTTGACGACGGGCGTACCAACCCTGCATGGTTGCCGCGCTGGCGCGCACCACACCGCCGCATCCGCACGCACAAAGGCCCGCGCAAGCGCGAGCCTTTCGTCTTTGGAGAAAACGGGTTAAGCGATATCGACCTGGAGGCGCGCCAGGGCTTCGTCGGCGCGGGGGCAATCGCCATCGGCTGCGGCCAGCGCCCGCCGATAGCACGTCACCGCCTCGCCGGGCTGATTCAGCTTTTCGTAGACGCTGCCCAGCGCCAACAACATCGTGATGCGCTGATCGCGTAGCTCCACGCGGCGATCCTCAACATACGTCGAATCGCCGAAGAACGGGCAATCATCCATATAGTCGCCGCGATACAGGGCCAACGCCTCGACGAACAGCGTGCGGGCCTCCTCGAGTTGGCCTTTGTGGAGCAGTGTATGGCCATGCTCGGCTGCCGCCGCAAAGGCATCGGCATCGCACCAGGCCACGCAGGAGGGATCGAGCCAGTAGCGCTCGTGGTGATAAGTGATGGTGCGGCTCTCGTTGGCGCGCTTGAGGCCCGGCTCTAGCGTGCGGCGCAGCGCCGAAACAGTGCGATGAAAGGCACTGTCGGCCCGATCCATATCGAGGTCGGGCCAGATCAGTTCTTCGGCTTCGTCCTTGGTCACGCCCCGTCCGCGACGGTCGAACAAGAAGGCGAACAGCGCCTCGGCCTGGTAGGTGCCCGCCTTGTCGCCACCCCAGCGCTCGATCGGCACACCGTCGCGCTCGACGCGCAGCGGCCCCAACGCGAACACGCGCAACCCCTGCCTGCTGACCTTCTCGAGGTTGGTGGCGGAGGTGGCTTGCTGTTCGAGTTTCCGCGAGACTTCGGCGGCGCGCTCGGCGAGTTGTTCCTGTTCCAGGCGCAACTGCTCGGCCTGTTCGGCGAGCGCGGCCATAGCCAACTCTTCCTCTTGGCGAGCGCGGGCGTGCTTGATCTCGTGGGCTAAGTTGTCGCTCAACATCGCGAGCACGGCCCGCTCGGTCTCGCGGTATGGCTCACCGGAGCGCTTGGGACTCAGCACAAGCAGACCGAGCGTTTCTTCGCCACGGCGCAGCGGCAGCAACAGGCGCGCATCGGGCCAAGGCTCCCAATCATCGTAGTGGAATTGGGGCCGTTCGGGCACCACGACATTGCGCAGGGCATCGGCCTTGAGTGGCGCGGCACCGTACGTGGCGATCACACGTGGGCCGATGCCCTCTTGCACGGCAACCAAGCCCGCACGCACACCGAGCGAATGGCAGATCGACGAGAGCGCGCCTTGCAGTTTGTCGGCGAGGTCGCCTCGGTTAAACAAGTCGTCGCCAAGTGTCCGCAGCAGTCGCCCATAATCGAACTCGCGGTGGAAGAACAACCGATCAAGCCAATCGCCGATCACATCGCGCAATGGCCCGATAAGCGCTATCAGGACAATCAACGCAAAGATCGTCACTAACGGGATATCCAGTCCCAAGATGCGCCGCGATTGTTCCTCGATAAGTAGGAGCACGGCGACGTAGATCGCAGTGAGAATGCCGCCGAGCAGCGATCGAAAGAAGGTTCGCCGAGCGACGCGAGGAGGCAGCAGCAGGCGATAGGCCAGCACCGTGTAGGCCATCAGCGCCATGCCCGCGTCCATCAACAGGTGGCCTGGCGCTTGCGAGAGGTTGCTGCCACGGGTCGCGGTAGCCCACAACGCGCCTAGAACGGCGATCACAGCTGCAATGGCGAACAACGCACGACGGCGCCGTTCGAGGTCATCGCCTCCGGCCTGCCAATAGCTCATAAAGGTGAGGAAGAGCGCGAACAGCAGCGGCACCGCACGCTGCACGGTCCAGATCATGGTAAGCGAGCCTTCGGGGAAGCGCGGCGGCACGCTGATCAGCGATTCATGGCTTCCCAACAGGGCATAAGCGGCCAGCAAGACACCCACAATGTAGGCCACGATCACGGTGGACCATTGAATTGGGCGGATCGCGCGCACTTGGGCCACGAGGACGATGAAATGCAGGAAGATGGGCGGCAACAGAGCGGTTTCGAACAGTTGCAACCGACTCAGCGTTGGGCCGATCTCGGGGGCGTGCGGCAGGTAACTGATCACACTCGTGAGCGCGTAGAGCACAAGGTTCAGGCACAGCCAAGCAAACGCACGCGCTGCACGATCACGAGGCGAGCGCACCAGGAGACTAAGGCCCAGCCAGCATGCCAGCACGGCCATGAGAAAAGCAGGCAGTAGCTCTAGTGTCATACGTTCTTGCCGCCAATAGTGTTCCTTCTACAAAAGGCAGTATAGCATCAGATATCGAGCCGATGCAAGGATTGCACCGGTGACCCAGCTGCATCGGATAACACAGCTATCGTTTTAGTGGAGTGGTTCTCTCCGGGATCGGTCTCCGCCTATTCGCACTTTACCAATGTCATAGAACAAAGGCCTCTTTCACGTCCTCATATGCGCGCATTGTCGTCCTACGCGGGTCGTTGGGCAGACACAAGAAACCAACAACAACTATCACCAGGATTCAATATTTCCATGACGAATAACGGTTTTCAGTCAAACAGAACGCTTCAAAACGCTAACCAAACACTTTGACTCATTGTGACACTTTTTCTTTCCAACAAAACACAGACGAATCAGATCATGTAAAATCCGTTTTGAACTGAACAATATTGTGGTACAATAGACCATCTTCAACCGATCCAATTCAATTCTCACGTTCCAACACATCTTCTTCCTATCACGATTCAAACGGGCTATAAGGACAGGGATTTTCTATTATCAAACATGTCCACTCCCTCCATATGTTGGTCCGGCAGTGTGCATGCTGTTTTGGAAACATCTTGCAACTGCTCATAAATATAGGGAGGAACCCATGAAACGACAGATGCTTTTGGTTTGGGGACTGCTCTGTGCACTGATCCTTAGCTCATGTGGCGCCAGTGCAACAACCCCCACTCAGGCCCCTGCCGCCACCACCGCTCCAGCAGCGCCCGAGGCTCCGGCAGCGCCCGAAGCCACCGCCGCGCCCGCACCAACCGAAGCGCCCGCCGCACAAGCTACCACTGCGCCCGTAGCAACAAGCGGCCCCGTCGCAACTAGTGGCGGTCGCCTGCAGACGATCAAGGATCGCGGCCACTTGCTGTGTGGCGTCAACGGCGGTTTGCCGGGCTTCGGCAACCTCGAGCCGGATGGTAGCTATACAGGCTTCGATGTGGATATCTGCCGCGTCATCGCTGCTGCGATCTTCGGCGATCCGCAGGCGGTTGAGTTCCGTCCGCTCTCTGCGCAGGATCGCTTCACCGCAGTGCAAACGGGCCAAGTCGATGTGCTCAGCCGCAACACCACCTACACCATCAGCCGCGATAGCTCGGTTGGCCTCGATTTCGGGCCGACCACGTTTTACGATGGCCAAGGCTTGATGGTGCGCAAGGAAGTTGGCGCGACGACGTTGGAGGATCTCGACGGCGCCACGATCTGCGTGCAGAGCGGCACCACCACCGAGCTGAACTTGACCGACCAGTTCCGCTCGCGTGGCATCTCCTTCCAGCCAGTGGTGTTCGAGGAGATCGACCCGACCTACCAGGCCTACGACGAAGGCCGCTGCGATGCCGTCACCAGTGACCGCTCGCAGTTGATCGCCCGCCGCACGGTGCTCTCGGCACCCGATGATCACGTGATCCTGGATGTGACGATCTCGAAGGAACCACTCGGCCCTGCGATCGCCCAGGGCGATAGCCAACTGCTCGACGTGGTTGAGTGGGCGGTGTACGCCACCTTCCAGGCCGAGGAGTTCGGCATCAACTCGCAGAACCTGAACGAGTTCCTCAACTCCGACAACCCCGATATTCGGCGCTTCTTGGGTGTCGAGGGTGAGCTTGGCGCTGCCCTGGGCCTGCCGAACGACTTCACTCAGAAGATCATCACCGGGGTTGGCAACTACGCTGAGATCTACAACCGCCACCTCGGCCCCGACACGCCGTTTAACCTCGATCGCGGCCTGAATAAGCAGTGGACCGAGGGCGGTCTGCTCTACTCACCGCCGTTCCGTTAGGCACCCCGATGAGGCGGCAGCCACACACTGCCGCCTCGTCATCCCACATCTGGCCTGTGTAGCGTGATACGCGCCACAAAGATGATGTGGTAACGCATTCACACTGTCGGTCAAACCCAATAGATGGTTGAGTATTATGTCTGAATCGGCAATTACACGCACCAATACTCGCCCGCCTTTCTGGCGCAATGTCCGTGTCCTCTCGATCATCGGACAAGTGATCTTTGTCGTGATCATTGTTGTCATCGCCAGTTGGCTCTACGGCAACGTCACAGCAGGGATGCGCCGCATCAACATCGGCGGTGGCTACGCGTTTATGAATCAACCCGCAGGCTTCGAGATCGGCGTGACACCGATTGCGTACACGCCCACCGATACCTATTGGCGCGCCTTCCAAGTGGGCATCGTCAATACGCTCTCGGTGACGCTGCTGGGTGTGGTGTTGGCCACGTTTGTCGGCCTGCTGGTGGGTATTGCGCAGCTATCGAGCAACTGGCTGATCGCGCGCTTGGCGCAGGTCTATGTGGCGATCTTCCGCAATACGCCGCTGCTGGTTCAGTTATTCTTCTGGTGGTCAGCCGTTTTTCTGAGCATGCCGCGCGTCCAACAGGCCATCACGCTGCCCGGCCCGATCTACCTGAGCAACCGTGGTGTGGCAATGATCGGCCTGCGCGGCACCGCCACCTTCTTGCCCTGGCTGATCTTCGTCGCTGTCGGCGTGGTGCTGATGATCGTCACTGTGATCGCGTTGCGCCGCCACCAGGAGCGAACAGGCCAACAGAGCCCGCGCTGGCTGATCGGCTTTGGCTTGGTGGTGCTCTCGGCGGCAGTGGGCTGGCTCATCCTCGGCCAACCGCTTGAGACGCACGTGCCGGAACGGCGCGGCTTCAACTTCGTCGGTGGGTTTCAGCTCACGCCCGAATACGCGGCGCTGCTGCTCGGCCTGGTGATCTACACGGGTGCGTTCATCGCCGAGATCGTGCGATCCGGCATTCAGGGCATCTCGAAGGGCCAGAAGGAGGCCGCGCTGGCGCTGGGCCTCAGCCCGCAGCGCAGCATGCGCCTGGTGATCTTGCCGCAGGCGTTGCGCATCATCATCCCGCCGATCACCAACCAATACCTCAATCTCGCCAAAAACTCCAGCCTCGCGATCGCGATCGGCTTCCCCGATATGTACAACGTAGCCCGCACCATCTCGAACCAGACCGGCCAAGTGGTGCAGATCGTCGGCCTGGTGATGGCGAGCTACCTCGTGATCAGTCTGTTCACATCGCTGATTATGAATCTCTACAATCGCAGCGTGCGGCTCGTTGAGCGGTAAGTCCGTTTTGTTCGTGGAAGAGACGTATGACAACAACTCCACTGATCGAACGTCCAAAAACGCGCTTTGACCCGATCGACTGGTCGCGCAAAAATCTGTTTAGTACGTGGTACAACGCGCTACTCACCTTTGTGGCGGTGGCGATTATCTTTGCCGTCGTTCGGGGCATACTCGGTTGGGTGTTCTTTCGCGCCGAATGGCAGGTGATCGCCGTCAATCTGCGCCTGTTTATGATCGGCACCTTCCCGATCGATCAGATCTGGCGCGTCTGGTTCACGATCTACCTGGCGGCAGCGCTGTTGGGCTTTAGCTGGGCGCTCTGGCCGAATGTCGTGCGAGACATCGCCGTGGCCTACGGCAGTGCGCTTTTATTGCTGGCGCTCCTGCCCTTCAGCCTGAACAACCGCTTGGCGTTGGGTGTGTGCGCGCTGCTGATCTTCGGCGGCATGTGGCTCGCCCGCCGATTGCAACCGAAACTACCCTGGTTCGGTCGCGGCGTGATCATCGCCTGGTTGCTGCTGCTCCCGTTCTTTATTGTGATGCTGCGCGGCTTCGGCGGTCTCCTGCCCGTGATCTCGACCAGCCAATGGGGCGGGCTGCTGCTCACCATGGTGCTCGCCATCTTCAGCATCGTGCTCTCGTTCCCGTTGGGGGTGCTGCTCGCCATCGGTCGGCGCAGCCAACTCCCCGCGATCAGTTGGTTCTGCACCGCCTACATCGAGTTGATCCGCGGCGTGCCGCTGATCACGATCCTCTTTATGGCACAGAACATCTTGCCGTTGCTGATCCCGGGTGGCGAGACGATCGATGCGGTGATGCGCGCTGTGGCGGGCTTCACGCTCTTCACCGCCGCCTACATCGCCGAGAACGTGCGCGGTGGCCTACAAGCCATCCCCAACGGCCAAACCGAAGCCGCCAAAGCCCTCGGGCTCAACCCCGTGCTCACGATGGGCATGATCGTTTTGCCGCAAGCGCTGCGCATCGTCATCCCCTCCAATGTGGGCCAGTTCATCAGCCTCTTCAAGGATACATCGCTCGTGGTGGTCGCATTCAGCGTCTTTGATCTGCTCGGCATCGCCCGCTCGGTCGTCTCTCAAACCGACTTTTTGGGCCGCCACACCGAGACGCTGGCCTTTGTGGGCGTGGTCTACTGGATCTTCGCCTATTCGCTCACCCACCTCAGCCGACGGCTCGAACAATCGCTCGGGGTCGGGCAGCGCTAAGGTGTGCCACATCTGCAATTGTGAACGAGGACAGCATGACCACCAACGGACATAAAGATCTCAGTCAGGCCGAAGCCATCATCACCTGCACCGACATTCATAAATGGTACGGCGATTTTCATGTGCTCCGAGGTGTCAGTACCAGTGTTAAAAAAGGTGAGGTAGTCGTGGTGTTTGGCCCGTCAGGCTCGGGGAAATCGACCTTTATCCGCTGCATCAACCGCCTCGAAGAACATCAACGCGGCCAGATCGTGGTCGATGGGATCGAGCTCACCAACGACATCCGCAATATCGAGGCGATCCGCAGCGAAGTTGGGATGGTGTTTCAGCAGTTCAACCTGTTCCCGCATCTGACCGTGCTCAACAACATCACGCTGGCCCCGATGTGGGTGCGGCGCTGGCCCAAAGCCAAGGCCGAGGCGACCGCGCTGGAACTACTGCGGCGCGTCGGCATCGAGGAGCAGGCCCACAAATACCCGGGCCAACTCTCGGGTGGGCAGCAGCAGCGTGTCGCCATCGCACGCGCCCTCGCGATGCAGCCCAAAATTATGCTGTTCGATGAGCCCACATCGGCGCTCGATCCTGAGATGATCAAGGAAGTGCTCGATGTGATGATCGAGCTGGCCAACAGCGGTATGACGATGGTGGTTGTCACGCACGAGATGGCGTTCGCCCGCCAAGTCGCCGATCGTATGCTGTTCTTCGACAAAGGCCAGATCGTGGAGCAGGGCACTCCCGAGCAGATCTTCACCGCGCCAAAAGAGGAGCGCACTAAGCTGTTCCTCAGCCAAATCCTGCATTAACGCGTCGTACAGTCTATCGCTTCGAAACACAAAAGCGGTCGGCACAACACCGACCGCCTTTTGGTTTATGCGTACAGCCGTTAGCGGGCCGTCATCGGCATCACGATATGCACAAAACCATCGACACCGACGGGCTTGAACACGCCAGGATTCTGCGCCGTCTGCGTTTCGATGGCGATCTGCGGCGTCTTGATCGCATTGATGGCATCGGCCAAGAAGCGCACGTTCAACGCGATCTGGCCGCCCTCACCGTGGATCATACCGTCGAGCGCGCTCTTGTTGTTGCCAACCTCGGCGGCGTTCGCGCTGATGATCAGCTTGCCGGGTGCCAAGTCGCCGCCCGGCTCCATCGTCAGCTTCACCGTATTGGCCGAAGTGGAGGCGAAGAACGAGGCGAGTTTCACCGCCTTCGCCAATTCCTGCGTATCCAGCACGGTGCGCGTGGCGCTCTGGGTCGGAATAATCCGCTCGAAATCGGGGAACTTACCATCGATCAAGCGCGACACAAGGTCCATACTTTCGGTATGGAACAGGATCTGACCGCCGCTCGGCGTGATGGTCACTTCGACATTACCCTCGACATCGCCGATGATGCGGGCCAACTCCTGCAAGGTGCGGGCTGGCACGATCACATCCTGTGGCTCGCGCACAGGCTCGGGTAACTCGATCGTGCGCACCGAGAGCCGGAAGCCATCGGCAGCGGCGAAGGTGGCGGTGGTGCCCTTCAGGCGCATCAACACACCAGCCAACACCGGGCGGGTATCCTCGGAGGAGGCGGCGAACGCCACCTGATCGACCGTCTCGCGCAGCAACTCCGGTGGGAACGATGCTGTTGGCTCCCGATCCGCAACAGTTGGGATAACGGGGAATTCCTCGGCCTCGATACCCTTGATGTTCGCCTCGAAGTGCGCGCAGGTTAGGTTCAAGGTCTGTGTACGCGTATCGACCTCGAACGCAATTTTATCGTTTGGGAGACCGCCCACCACATCCGAGAGCAGCTTAGCGGGTACCGTGATCGCGCCTTCCTCCTCGATCTTTGCGCCAATCCAGCACGTAATGCCAACCTCGAGATTGGTGGCGGCCAACTTCAGACGACCCTCATCCGAAGCAATCAAAATATTCGACAAAACTGGCAGCGTACTTTTGCCAGCGACCGCATGTCCGACGATCGCCAAGCCGCGCTTTAGATTCTCTTGGAGGCAGGATAGCTTCATCGGAACTCCTCTATCTGTTGCCGATCAATACGGGAGAGCTTACCATTCCGCCCTTCGCCAAACAATGATCGTTTTACCATAACGACTCTATGCTGCAAAGCACTACCTGAACAGATTGATTATAGCATAGGTTCCTACGTTAGCGGGCATTGCTTCGGGTTTCGCGAGGCCCGCTACAGAGGATAGCAAACGCCTATAATCGCTCTTATGCAAGGCCGTAAGAGGGGGCAAAGTGAATTGACGCAGATAGCCTAATCTCGTATACTGAATCAGTAGCGTAGCGCTCGTATCCCTTGACTTTTACGAGCTGATGATAGCTGGGAAGCGCGGTCATGCGCATCTTTCGCCGCCCTCGCCGCTCAACTATCCGTGCGGGTCGCCGGCTGTCGGCGCAACGGCGTGTTCAACAATTACGTCTCCTCCAGGATGCTAGCCGCCAGATCGCAGCAGCCCTCGATATGCCGACGGTACTGTCGCGGCTTGTACAGGCGATCCAGCAGGCTATGGATTATCAATACGTCTCGATCGGTTTGATCGAAGATGGTTTTTTGATCTTCCATAACACCATGGCCAAACCTGGCCCTCACTACCTATCGAACACATTACGAATGCCTCTCGATGGCCCTGGAGCCGCCGCGTGGGCCGCCCGTCACGGCGAGCCGATGCTGATCGATGATCTGGGCGAATCCTCTAGTATGCTGGAAGGCTCCGTGCCGCTGGCCCGCTCGCAACTCGCCATCCCACTGATCGCCCGCCAACAGGTCATCGGCGTGATCGACTTGCAGAGCTCCCAACCGTGCGGCTTCGACCGCACCGATGTCAGCCTGATGCGCACCCTGGCCGAGCACGCTGCTATGGCGATCGACAATGCGCGACTGTATCAAGCCGAACAGCAACGCCGACGCGAACTCGAAGCGCTGCAAGGGATCGCGCTCAAGCTCGGCGGCGATTTGGATGTCGATACGGTCTTGCGCACGGTGGTGGAGAGCGCCACAAACCTGCTCGATGCCCAAGCCGCCAGCATCCTCATGCCCGATCAGAAGAGCGGCATGTTGTCGATCCGCTCTCACTACAACTTGCCCACAAGCTACGCCGATAAGCTGCGCTTGCCGAGCCGAGAGCTTGAGGAGTTGATCGAGCAGTGGGGGCAGGCCGGTTCGTTGGAATTACCACTCACGGTGGGCAATCAAATCATTCGCGCCGATGCCTCGGCTGTGGTCGGGTTCACCGGTCTGGCGGCCTGTCGGCTCTCGGTCGAGGGTGGGTTTATCGGTGTGTTGTGCGTCTACTTCCACACGCCCCGCCGCCTAATGCCCTCCGAACGGCGTCTGCTCAGCGCGTTGGGCCAACAAGCCGCCCTGGCGATCAGCAGCGCACGGCGCTATCAGCACGAACGGAAGCTCCTGGCGGAATTGGAGCATTCTTACGAAGAACTCCAGTACACATTCAGCGAACTGCAACGCGCTCAGGAACAACTCGTGCGAACCGCGCGGCTACGGGCGCTTGGCGAGCTTGCCACAGGTGTCGCCCACGATTTCAACAACCTGCTCTCGGGCATTCTTGGCAACGCACAGCTCCTGCTCGACGAAGAGGACCCCGAGCGCCGCCATATGCTCGGTGTGATCGAGCAAGCGGCACTGGATGGCGCGGCGATGGTGCGTCGCATTCAGGAGTTCGCCCGCCAACGCGAGGATCGCACCCGCGAACTGGTCGATCTCGAATCCGTGATCGACAGCGCGCTATCGATCACCCGTAGCCACTGGCACGATACCGCCCTACGCGATGAGCGGCCCATCATTATGCGTCGGGAGATTCGGCATCCATGCCGCATCATCGGCAACCCCACCGAGTTGCGCGAACTATTGGTCAATCTGATCATCAACGCGATCGATGCGATGCCTACAGGCGGCGAGTTGACGCTCCGCCTCGATGAGCTGCCCCCTGCGCCGCCCTTCGAGCGACGAATGGCGCAGATCGAGGTGATCGATACAGGCATTGGCATCGCGCCGGAGATTCAGGAGCACATTTTCGAGTCGTTTTTCACCACTAAACCTGCCGGGCAAGGCAGCGGTTTGGGCCTCGCGATCAGCCAGCACATTGTCACGCGCCACGCGGGCCAAATCGATGTTGAGAGCGAGCCAGGAAAAGGCTCCACATTCCGCGTCCTTCTGCCGTTAGACGACTTCCCTAGCCTCACCAAGCCCCTGCTTACGAACCCCACCGCCGCCGCCTCGTGCCGCATCCTCGTGGTGGACGATGAGCCAGCCGTGCGCGATGTGCTGGCCCGCATCCTGCGCCGCGACGGGCACGAGGTCACTGTCGCCGCGAACAGCGATGAAGCTATCGAAGTGTTCGTGCCCGGCCACTACGATATGCTGTTCACCAATTTGAGCATGCCCGGCATGAGCGGCGCCGCCCTGTTGCGCCACCTGCGCGCCCGCGACCCACGCCTGATCGCCGTGATTGTGACGGGCTGGAGCCACGACGACGATCCGGCAGGCCTAGTGCCCGGCGCCGCCGGCGTGATCGTCAAACCCTTCAGCGCCAACCGTATCACCGAGATGGTGAACGAACTAATCGGCCTGCGTGCGGTATAATACCCTGCAATTCTGCGTATCGATATGCGTTTGTGCAGCTTCACAGCGCCATGCTGGCCTGTTGAGGCCATCGTTGGGCATCTCTTCTTCGGGATATTCCAGCAGAATCGCTCCGAAACACGTTTCGGATACTGTTTTGACACTTCACTTCGCAAATATATAAGGAGGCTAGGATGTCTGTATTGCAAACGCTATGGAACAGCGATCCCGATGTCGCGCAGATTCTCGCACACGAAGCGCGCCGCCAACGCGATGGCCTCGAATTGATCGCAAGCGAAAATTATGTGAGCCGCGCGGTGCTCGAAGCGCAAGGCTCGGTCTTGACCAATAAGTACGCCGAGGGCTACCCGGGCAATCGTTATTACGGTGGCTGCGAGTTTGTTGATGAAGTGGAGAATCTGGCGCGTGAACGGGCCAAACAGCTGTTTGGCGCTGCCTACGCGAACGTGCAACCGCACTCAGGCACCCAAGCCAACATGACCGTGTACTTCACGTTCCTCAAGCCCGGCGACACGGTGTTGGGTATGGATCTGTCGCACGGCGGCCACCTGACGCACGGCTCACCCGTCAACTTCTCGGGCCAGTTGTACCGCTTTGTGGCTTATGGTGTTGATCGTGAGACGGGCCGCATCGACTACGATGCCGTGGCTGCGATAGCCAAACGCGAGAAGCCCAAAATGATCACGGTCGGTGCCAGCGCCTACTCGCGGGCCATCGATTTCGAGCGCTTCCGCGCGATCGCCGACTCGGTTGGTGCGTTCTTGTTTGCCGATATCGCGCACCCCGCCGGGCTGATCGCCAAGGGCCTGCTGCCCAGCCCGATCCCCTACGCGCACGTGACCACCACCACCACGCACAAGACGTTGCGCGGCCCACGCGGTGGCATGATCCTGTTGGGTAAGGACTTCGAGAATCCCTTCGGGCTGACCGCCGCCAAGAGCGGGCGCACCCTGATGATGTCGGAGTTGCTCGATAAAATGGTGGTGCCGGGCATTCAAGGCGGTCCGCTGATGCACGTGATCTCGGCCAAGGCGGTCGGCTTCGGCGAGAACCTGCAGCCGTCCTTCGCGAGCTACGCCGCTGCGGTTATCGCAAACGCCAAGGCGCTGGCCAACGCGCTGATCGAACGCGGCTACAACATCATCTCGGGCGGCACCGACAATCACCTGATGCTGGTTGATCTGCGCAACAAGGGCTTGAACGGCAAGGCCGCGCAGAACGCGCTCGACAAGGCAGGCATCACGCTCAACAAAAATAGCGTGCCCTTCGATGACAAGTCGCCGCTGATCACCAGCGGTATCCGCATCGGTACACCCGCTGTCACCACACGCGGCATGGGCGTCAACGAAATGACGCAGATCGCCGAGTGGATTGATCAGGTGCTCAGCAACATCGACGACGAGGCCACCGCACAACGCGTCGCCAACGAGGTGCGCGAGTTGTGCAAGAACTTCCCGGTGCCGGGCGTCGATGGCTACGAACGCTAACAGGTTTCGGCGGGTGGAATGCGCGTTTGGATGCGATTCCGCCCGCCATCGCTACAAAAAGGAAAACAGACCATGTTTCGCGACCTTCAGATCGCCGTGATCGGCACTGGCGTTATGGGCGAGGCGATCATCAGTGGCCTGCTGAAGCAGGGCATCATCAGCCCATCACAGCTGGTGGCGACAGAATTGCGCAGCGAACGACGAAACGAGATCGAGCAGCGCTATCACATTCACACAACCGATAACAACGTTGAGGCGGCCCGCTGGGGCAACATCGTGATCTTCGCCGTGAAGCCGCAGACGTTACCACACTTGCTGCCAGAATTACACGGCACCATGAACGATGGCGATCTGGTGATCTCGATTGTGGCTGGCGCGCCGATCAGTCATTTCATCGAGGGCCTGGGCTACAATGCCATCGTGCGCTCGATGCCCAACACGCCCGCACAGATCGGCGAGGGCATGACGGTTTGGACAGCATCCGACGCTGTGACCGAGTTGCAGCGCAATTGGACACGCAGCATCCTTGGGTCGCTGGGCCGCGAGCTCTTCGTGGACAACGAGCAATACCTGGATATGGCCACAGCGCTGAACGGCTCGGGCCCTGCGTACTTCTTCCTGCTGCTTGAGGCGATGATCGATGCCGGCGTTCATATGGGTTTGCCGCGCTACCTGGCCGAGGAATTGGTGCAGCAGACGGCGCTCGGCTCGGTGCGCTACGCCATCGCCAGCGACAAGCATTTGGCCGAACTGCGCAACGGCGTGACTTCGCCTGGTGGCACCACTGCCGCTGCGCTCTCGGAATTGGAGCGCGGCGGCCTGCGCACGGTTCTCTCCGACGCGATTTGGTCGGCCTATCGCCGCTCGATCGAGTTGGGCAAGTAGCGCGTTTATCACAGTCGTTCGGCGATAGGGAAAGGTGCCATGCTCGATCAGATCGTGTTTGTGTTGTGTCGCACTCAGCGGGCCGTGAATATCGGCGGCGCGGTACGGGCGCTCAAAAACATGGGCCTGCGCCAACTGCGGCTCGTCGCGCCCGAATCCTACGATCCAAACGTGATCACGAGCGTCGCGCACCGCAGCGATGATCTGCTAGCCAACACTACCATCTACGATACGCTCGACGCGGCGCTGGCCGATATGAGCTACGTGGTGGGCACAACAGCCCGCGTCCGCGATGTGGTCACGACCACCTCCACGCCGCGCGACTTGGCGCCGATGCTGTTGGAGCGCGCAGCGGTGGGGCCTGTGGCGATCCTGTTTGGGCCGGAAGATCACGGCTTGACCAACGACGACCTGGATCGCTGCCACATCCGCTTGAGCATTCCCACCGCTCCCGAATATTCATCGCTGAACTTAGCGCAGGCCGTTCTGTTGGTGGCGTACGAGTTACGCCAAGCCGCACAGCAACCCACAAACCTCCCGCGTCCGGCAGATCCACCAGCAAACGCGGCACAGTTGGAGGCGATGTTCGAGTCGATCGAGCGGGCGCTGTGGGGTATCGAGTTCTTCAAAAATCGGCAGAGCGAGGTGCCGATGCGCCACTTGCGAACGCTGCTGTACCGCGCCGAGCCGAGCGTCCGCGAGGCGGGCCTGCTGCGAGCAGCGTTTTTGGAAGTGCTGCACTTTTTGCGACGCAAAGGCATCGAACCGAGCGAACCACCATCGAAACGGTAACCACACGGCATCAATCAGCGCGATGGGGCGCTGATTTTGTTTAGGAGCCAGTTATGTTTGAGTTTGCACGCTATCTCAATATTCGCAGTGCGTATGGGGGCACATTCACACCGAACGGCGCGCAGATCGCGTTCCTCAGCAACATCACGGGCGTGCCACAGGTGTGGCAGGTGCCGATCGAAGGCGGTTGGCCGGAACAACTCACCTTCTTCAGCGATCGAGTCAGCTTCGTGGAGTACGCCCCGCAGCACGAGCATGCCGTGTTGGGGATGGATGTGGGCGGTAGCGAGCGCACTCAGTTGTTCCTGCTGACTAAGCGCGGCGAGCAGTGCATCCCGCTCACCAGCGAGGCGCCACAAGCCATCCACGCCTTCGGCGGCTGGTCGCACGATGGCTTGCAGATCGCATTCAGCGCGAACCGCCGCAACGCAGCCAACTTTGATGTGTACGTGCGGCCCGTTGGCCCCGATGGCGCAGGCGAAGCGCGCTGCGTGCTCGAAGCGCAGGGCATGCACTCGGTGGTGGGCTGGGGGCCGCAGGGCGATTGGCTGATCGTGCGCCACGACATCACAAATCTGAGCCACAACCTGTATCGGCTCTGGCTGGCCGACGGCAAGCTGGAACTCCTCACGCCGCACACGGGCGAGGCGCGCTACGAGTCGGTGAACGTCACGCCCGATGGACGTGGGCTGTACCTGGCAACCGACGTCGATAACGAGTTTGTGCGCCCCGCATACCTCGATCTCGAAAGCGGCGCGCTGCGCATGCTCGATCAGGTGACGTGGGATGTGGATGCGGTGAAACTCTCGCCCGATGGTCGCGTGCTGGTGGTGATCACCAACGAGGATGGTTATTCAAGTTGGGAGCTGCGCGATTTAGTGAGCGGTACGCTGTTGCCCGCGCCTGTGCTGCCGCCGGGCGTGTGCATCTATCCGAGCTTCAGCGCCGATTCGCGTTTGCTGAGCCTCACACTCAGCGGCCCGCAGCACCCCTACGACGTTTGGATCCACGATCTCACCACCGGACAGACGCGCCAAGTCACCCAAAGCTCGTTGGCGGGCATTCCCCGCGATAGCTTCGTGGTGCCCGAGTTGGTGCACTACCCGACCTTCGATGGGCGCACCATCCCGGCATTTCTCTACCGACCGCTCGGCGGCGGCGATCTGCTTCCCGTAGTGGTTGATGTGCATGGCGGGCCAGAGGGCCAGCGACGCGTCGAGTTTAACTCGGTGTTTCAATATTTCCTCCAGCGCGGCTACGCGATCCTCGCCACCAATGTGCGCGGCTCGACGGGCTACGGGCGCACCTACACGCACCTCGACGACGTGGAGAAGCGCATGGACTCGGTGGCCGATCTCGCGTGGGCGGCTCGCTGGCTACGCGATTCGGGCGTGGCAAACCCGCAGCAGATCGCGGTGATGGGTGGGAGCTACGGCGGCTTTATGGTGCTGGCCGCGCTCACCAATTTCCCCGAATTATGGAATGCAGGCGTGGATATCGTAGGCATCGCCAATTTCGTCACCTTCCTGGAGAACACAGGCCCCTGGCGGCGGCACCTACGCGAGGCCGAATACGGCTCGTTGGAGCGCGATTACGATCTGTTGGTGTCCATCTCGCCCATCCACAAAGTCAACGAGATTCGCGCACCGCTAATGGTGATCCACGGTGCGAACGACCCACGCGTGCCGATCAGCGAGGCCGAGCAGATCGTCGCATCGATCAAGGCCCGTGGCGGCAGCGTGGAATACCTGCGCTTTGAGGACGAGGGCCACGGAATCGTGAAGTTGGCCAATCGGCTGGTCTGCTACCCGGCGATCGCCGCCTTCCTCGATGCACAGATGAAGAACGTGGAATAATCGCATCACCATCAAAACAAAGCGCTGGGTGCACGAGCATCCGGCGCTTTGTTTGTGAACGATATCGGCACCAGCCTGACAAACGAGACCACGACGGTCGGCGAAGCCAACAAATGCGCAAAATGCCACAAACCCATATTTCTGAAAGCGGCGTCTGATGGTACAATACCTTCAATGTGCATCACACAAGGAGGTTGCTGTGGCCCCGCGCTTCTCGCGTCCGCGCCTGATCAGCTCCGACGACAAACAATATCGGGCATTTCTGGCGCAAATCATGATCAGTAAAGACAACCAGCGCGCCATTCGTCCACCTCGCGCCCGTGATCTCTTCGGAGGCGAAGCCGAAGCCGCACTACGCGATTGGCTGACTCAGCAGTACACATTGTCTGATCGGCGGATCGTCGAATATCTCGAACATCGTGGCCGCTCAGCCATCAAAAAATATCGCGAGCTCGATGCAGTGGTGTTGCCAGATCCGAAAACGCTTTACGCCTTCGAGATAAAAGCAAGCCGCAAAGCCGGGAGCCTACGCCGCGCGAGTCAACAACTTCGTGATACGCGCACCATCCTCAACATGCTATTTCACCGCGTCTACACCACCATTCTGCTGGTCGATACGGGCATCCCCACAGCCGATGAGGTGGCCGAGATTATGGCTGCGGAAGATGCGCCGCCGGTGCCGCCACCCACGCTCGACGATATGTTGGAACAACTGCCGCATTTGCGCCTGATCAACTCGCTCGACGAGCGCGACCCCGATCCGAATATCGTGAATCTGATGCGCTTTAGCGTCGATGATATTATCGCGATGGTCGGTGCCGAGAACCTACATCTCGATTGGGATGAGGACGAGGAGGAATTGACGGAGGAGGATGCGGAGCCTATCGAGGAGAAGCCGCGCTTCGCCTACACAACCGAGGAAGAATCCTCCGAAGAGGACGAGGACGATAATCCCTTGGCGGCGGCACTCCGCAAGGCGATGCAGGGACGCGATACCTAAAGGGAAATAGGGTGAGTCAGAACCAAGATACGCGGATCGAGCCGGGCACAGCGCCAACTCGATCCGCGTCTACGCATCTACAAGCACTTGTCTCCCGAGTTGCGAACGAACGTTGGACCCTTCCACTCGGAGTATTCCTGCTCTTTTTGGCGATTTATGCGCGCACGGCAGCACCAAGTGTGCTCTCGGGCGATTCCGCCGAGTTTCAGTTAGCGGCGACGCTGTTGGGCGTGCCGCATCCCACCACCTATCCGCTCTACATTCTGCTGGGCAAACTGACCACACTGCTCGTCCCGATCGGCGAAATGGCCTGGCGCGTGACTCTGCTCTCGGCGATATGCGCGGCGCTGGCTGTGGCGCTGATGGCCGTGCTAGCGCGCCGCATCACCGGCTCGACAGCGGCGGCATTGGTGGCAGCGTTGGCCTTCGGCTTCGCGCCTGGCCTCTGGAACGCCGCCACGCTCGCCGAAGTCTATGCGCTACTGGCCGCCCTGCTGGCGGGCTTAGGTGTACTGCTGCACCGCCTCAACGAATACATGTTGTCGCCTTCCTCGCCACGTGCGACACCAACCCTCTATGGAGCAGCCTTGCTAACGGGATTAGGCAGCGCGCATCACGGCCTGTTTGTGCTGTGCGGCCTGCCACTATTCGCGTTCGTTGTGCTGATGCGTCTACTGCGTCGGCCTCGCCTCAGCATCGGGCAATTGGCAGCGTTGGCGCTCTGCTTCGCAGCGGGCCTCACGCCGATGCTCTATCCGTTCGTGCAGTTCGCCCGCTACGGGCCCTTCAACGGCTGGGACTACGGCCTGCCGCAACACTACTTTTGGGGCGCACCGCAGACCTGGGCCGATGTGTTCGATTTGATCGCGGGCGGCGCAGTGCGGCGCGGCATCTTCCAACTGCCCACGTCAAGCGCAGCAGCCGCTGTCCTAGAGATGATCGCCAAGCGCATGTGGTTCGAGTTCGGGCCGCTTGGCGTTGCGCTCGGGCTGGTTGGCTGTGTGATTCTGCTGCGCAGCAAGCCATACGTGTGGGCTCTGAGCGCGTGGGTGGCCGCGATCACCACGCTGTATCTGCTGCTGCTCGGCCCCGCCGTCGCCGATGCGCCTATCTTCACGTTGCCAATCCTGCAGCCCTGGGCGCTGTGGATCGCAACAGCGGTGGCCGCTGTGCTGAACGTTACCCAGCATCTCGTGCAGCGCTGGCAAACGAACATACTGTGGCGGCGCTGGGCATTCCAGCAGATCAGCCTGGGTGTCGCGTTGCTATTTGTGGTGGCGACATTTGCGTGGGGTTACACTCGCATTCAACACTCCAGCAAACGGCGGCTGTGGCTCTTCCGCGAGTTCGGGCAGACCACGCTCGAACTGATGCCACCTAATGCCGTGATCCTAACGCACTGGGAACAGGGCATGACATTGCAGTATTTGCGCCTTGTAGAGGGTATACGGCCCGACGTATGGGTGGATGTGGTTGAACCTGGCGATGAGGCATGGGCAAACCGCGCCGAACGACGCTACGCTGACCGTCCTGTGTATTTCGTGGGGCGAGCCGAGGACCTAGCGGGTTTAGCAGTGGAAACGGTGCGACCTCATGAGTACGCCGATGTATTACAACTACAGCCCGCCAACTAACGTTGCGGAGTAGAAATCACAGCATAATTTTTTACAATTGACTCGATCTCCTGTTCACTGATCACTTCTTCGAGATCGTGAAAACCGTAGGGCGCTCGCTCCTCTACAATATCGATGATCCGCTCCGGGCCACCAAGCCGATTCGAATGGACGATTTGCGCTGTTGCAAATAATCGGATCGATTCATACGACCGTAATGCTGTAACCACATCATTGGTACTCCCCAACTCTTCGGCGATACACTCGGCATCGAGAATCGCCTGCGTGGCACCGTTCGAGCCGACTGGGTACATTGGGTGCGCAGCATCACCAAGGAGAGTCACTCGACCAAACGACCATTGTGGTAGTGGATCGCGATCACACATAGGAAACTCGTAAATAGTTTCTGTCATCTGGATCATATCCAACAGATCGATGGTCGGCAACTCAAAGATCCGAGCGATCTCAGGAGCAAGATCTTCGTGGTGGACGTGATAGTTCCAATCTGCCCGATGAGGAAGTGGCAACGAACCATTGCTTATACGACGGGTGATCGCCCAATTCAACAGATTCGTACCAGGAACGTCGGTGGTTGGCGCTATCGGATACAGAACGAGTTTCGCATCCATCCCACCGCAGACCAGCATGCTGTGCCCTGTAAGGAGTGGGGCCGAGGGAATCGCGCCACGCCAGACCATAACGCCATTCCAGCAGGGCGGACCTTCGTGCGGATAGAGAAACTGACGCACGCTTGACTGAATGCCATCGGCGGCGATTAAGAGATCGCCACGTGCGAGGCGCTCGGTGCCATCACTTTGGATAAATGTGGCCGTTACACCCGATGCATCTTGGAACAACGAGCGCAGTTGATGATCGACATGGATTGCCTGAGCACCTATTCGAGCGAGAGCCGCTCTATAGAGCAAGCCTTGTAGCCGCCCACGGTGAATCGAAAACTGAGGGTAATCGTGACCTGCATCGAGGCCACGAGGTTCGTACCAAAGCGTTTGACCGAAGCGGTTAGCGTACACCAATTCTGCAGTGCGGACACCTACACTATCAAGCTCATCAAGAAGGCCTAAGTTGGTAAGTACACGAACCGCCTGTGGCAGCACGTTCAACCCAACACCAAGCTCATCGATAGCGGGAGCCTGTTCAAAAACTTCACATTCAATCCCTTGGGCATGGAGAGTCAATGCGGTTACAAAGCCCCCAATGCCACCACCAATCACAAGAGCCTTCATCTTCTACCTCCTTGTGCAAAAATGCTAGTTTGTTGTTGTGTTGGCATGCTTGGCCAGAGTTGAGGCGAGGCCCTACGGGGTGCATTATCAGAGCGCTGATGAGAGGTGTTACGAAACGCGGTAAAACAACCTAGGGTTGATTTGTATAGCAAGTTTTCTGCCATCACTACGATGGATCCACCTGTCTGTATATCCAGACATACGACATAGCCTCGGTTCTATATGAATGCTGTTGCAGACAGCACAGACTCAAAGGCCTTGCTCAATCCTAAGCACTTGCGTTCTATTCAGTTCTATTCGATAATATGCGCACAATCGCGATGAACCGCTCAACGTTCACTCAATCGAGGGCATATCTTCACATCACCTCGTATCATAGTGCCCTACTCATACCAGCTGTAAAACTGAGTATCGCGTGCTAAACGACCAGTAGGCATCTCGTGAATGGCTAGCCCATGAAATCCAGGTACTTTTATTTCAGTATCTGATGCCTCTACTTGATCACCTTAGCACGATCTAGTATCATAGGGCCAGTAACTCAAACCCTAATCGTGATCGGAAGGCCAATGGCGCTTCTCTACATCGCCTCGACAGAAACCTTCGTCGGCAAAAGTGCGGTTTGCGTTGGTATCCTTGATCGAGCACAACGCGATGGATTTGCTGTCGGTTATATGAAACCAGTGAGCGTTGCTGTCGCACGAGCCGAAGATATCGTGCTCGACGACGACGCTGGTTACATCCGTCAGCATTTCGGTTTGACCGACCCGCTAGAGCGTATCGCCCCGGTGCAACTTACACCAGGGGTGATTGAGCGTTTATTGCGTGGTCAGCCACCGGATCTCCTACGCAAATTGCAAGATGCCTATGTCGCCATTTCACGCGACAAAGACTTGGTCGTCCTTGAAGGGACCAACCATTGGGCCGAAGGCACATTGGTAGAGCTTTCTGCCGATCAAATTAGTGAAACGCTACAAGCTCCGGTGTTACTGGTCACGCGTTACCGCAATTCGTTCTCTATCGATTCGATCCTATCGGTTCAACGCTATGTTGGAGATCGGCTCGTAGGAGTCCTTCTCAATCAGGTGGAGGAAGCGCAACTCGATTTTGCACGCTCACGCGTTGTGCCGTTCCTTGAACAACGCGGTATCCCCGTGTTGGGCACACTCGTGCAAGATCCGCAGTTGGCGGGCGTCACTGTTGGCGAGTTGCTCGAATATCTCGGCGGGCAGCTGATCGGCAACCAAAGCCTGCTCGACAAACTCGTCGAACACCTGATGATCGGCGCGATGAGCGCAACTGCAGCGCTCACACACTTCCGTCGCCGTAACAACAAAGCCGTCTTTACAGGCGGCGATCGAACCGATATGCAGCTCGCCGCACTCGAAACATCGACATCCGTACTTGTGCTCACAGGCAATATGCGCCCCTCTCCGGCAGTCATCGACCGCGCAGAAGAATGCGGTGTGCCGATCATCCTACTCGCCGATGATACACTGAGCGCAGTCGAACGTGCTGACCAAATCTTTGGCCATATTCGCTTCAAGCGCACGGCCAAAATCGAGCGTTTCACATCGCTGCTTGAGGAACACTTCGACTTTGCACGCCTCTACGACGAACTTGGCATGGTAACCTATTAACATCCTGGTTGGGAACGAACCCAGAACCAAGCACTCAAAGCGCGTTTGGAGTTTGCAAACGGGCACGTTTGAACGTGCCTAGCTTGCATCTTTTTATATCACCACGTGATGTATCGCACATGTGCATAAGGAGTTTTTATGTCAACTCTAATCGAAGACATTGTTGCACGCGAAGTATTGGACTCTCGCGGCAACCCAACCGTGGAAGTGGACGTACAGCTCGCTAGCGGCGATGTGGGTCGCGCGATCGTGCCCTCTGGCGCATCAACGGGTGCCCACGAAGCGTTGGAGCTACGCGATGGCGACAAATCGCGCTATGGCGGCAAAGGCGTGCTGAAAGCTGTTGAGCACGTCAACACCACCATTGCCGAAGCGCTGGTTGGCCTCGACGCCGCCGACCAAATCGGCATCGACAACGAACTGCTCCAGCTCGACGGCACCGAGAACAAAGGCAAGCTCGGCGCCAACGCCATCCTTGGCGTGTCGCTGGCCTGCGCCAAAGCAGCCGCCACCGCCTTGGGCCTGCCACTCTACCGCTACATCGGCGGCGCCTACGCCCACACGCTGCCCGTCCCGATGCTCAACATCCTCAACGGCGGCAAGCACGCCCAAAACAGCACCGACTTCCAAGAGTTTATGATCATGCCGGTTGGAGCCGAAAGCTTCCGCGAAGCATTGCGCTGGGGCGCCGAGATCTACCAAAGCCTCAAGAAAGTGCTGCACGATCGCGGCCAGGGCACCAATGTCGGCGATGAAGGTGGCTTCGCGCCCAGCCTGCCCACCAACGAGGCAGCCCTCGAAGTGATCGTCGAAGCGATCCAGGCAGCGGGCTACACTCCGGGCAGCCAAGTTATGCTCGCGATGGACCCCGCCACCACCGAGATCTACAAAGACGGCAAATACCACCTCGAGCGCGAGAACCGCACACTCACCAGCGCCGAGATGGTCGAATACTGGGTCGATATCGCCAACCGCTACCCACTGATCTCGCTCGAAGACGGCGTTGCGGAGGACGACTGGGAGGGTTGGAAACTGCTGCGTCAACGCCTAGGTGATCGCGTGCAATTGGTCGGCGACGACTTCCTCGTCACCAACGTCAAGCGCTTGGAGCGCGCCATCAACGAGAACGCCGCCAACTCGATCCTCGTCAAGCTCAACCAAATCGGCTCGCTCACCGAGACGCTGAGCGCCATCAACATGGCGCAGCGCGCTGGCTGGACCGCCGTCATCTCGCACCGCTCCGGCGAGACCGAGGACGTCACCATCGCCGACTTAGTTGTGGCCACCAACGCAGGCCAGATCAAGACTGGCGCACCGGCCCGCACCGACCGCGTAGCCAAGTACAACCAACTGCTGCGCATCGAGCAGGAACTGGGCGACTCCGCCAAGTACGCAGGCATCAAAGCCTTCAACGTGCGCCGCTCGGCCTAATCCGCTTCACAAACACAAAGCACGGTAGTGGCCCGTCACTACCGTGCTTTTCTTTCCCCTCAAACACACCGCAATCGAAGCGCCATGTCATGTATGGTTTGAAAAGAGCAACCTCAACCTCAACGTCCGTCGCTCTGGTATCAGCCCGTTATATGCAAAGAAGGGTCTCAGGATGTATGGCATAAACGATCAATTAGCCGCCACACCACCGAGCAATGTCTGTACATCCAGACACCAACACCACACTCATCGAACGAACTCTATTAACGAACCTGTCTGTACATCCAGACAACAGCACTACAACTCATCGAGCAAACGCTGGAGATCCTTAAACAACAACTCACAATGCTCAGCGACCAACGTACCACCATCATCATCCTGCTCGGCCAAATGCGCCCACCGCGCCAAAATAGAACGCACCGTCCGCAGATCACGGCGCAACTGCGAAGCGATATCAGCTTGCTCAGACTGACGCGCAACCGAAGCGCGTGAAGGCGGACTCACATCGCGCACAATCTCGCGCACAGCCGCCGTAGATAAATCGCCCGCCAACACCCCAGCGATCAGCGGCTCACGGGCCTCCTTCGACTCCAACCGCGCGATCTCTCGGGCCGCACGCAACGCATCTGGGCGCTGAGCCACCATCTCCTGCACATCGTCGGGGACCTGCAACAACTTCAGCCGATCCTCGACATAACTCTTATCCTTCCCCAAACGCTCGGCCAAACGACGGATCGAATACCCACGCTGCTCAATAAACAACCGAAAAGCCCGCGCCTCTTCAAGTGGAGCGAGATCGCGGCGCTGGATATTCTCGGCCAAACCGATCTCGATCAATTCTTCATCGGTATGGTCAGCGATCTCGCACGGCACCTCATGCAAACCAGCCAAAGCCGCAGCGCGCAAACGCCGCTCACCAAACACCAACTGGAAAAAACCAGCCTCGTTCGGATCAGCGCGCACCCGCAAACGTGTCGTAAACCCCTGCGCCTTAATCGCCTCGGCCAGTTCCTCCAAATCCACAAACTCAACACGCGCCTGAAACGGATTAGGACGAATACGCTCGATCGGCAGGTCTTGCACCACAGTACGGCGCGGAACGATCAGCGCAGCCACCTCGCGTTGGCGCGCCGCCTCATCCTCGGGCCGTGTAGCCTGGCCAAAAAAGCCCCCTTTACGACGCGGTGGCACGCAACACCTCCTCGGCTAGCGCACGATACGCACGTGCACCCTCGCCGTTCGGATCATACTGCAAAATGCTCTGGTGGCTCGCCTGCGACTCTGGGAACCGCACCGAACGCTTCACCAACGTATCGAAGATATGCACCTGGCTGCCCAACTCGCGACGCGCATACTCCACAGCCTCACGATGAAACACCGTGCGCGGATCAACCATCGTCAACAACACACCACTGATCGACAAATTCGCATTCAACCCCGAGCGCCGCATCAACGCCACCTGATCGATTAGCAAAGAGACCGACTCTGTCGCCAAATACTCAGCCTGAAGCGGGATCAACACCTCGTGTGCGGCAGCCAACGCATTCACCACCAACACACCCAAATAAGGCAACGTATCGATCAAAATCACATCGTAGCGGGGCGCCAGAGGAGCCAGCAACTTCTGCAACACATACTCACGCTGAATCGCCACCGCCAACTCATCGTTTGCCAAATTCAAGCGAGCGCTCGTTGGCACCAAATCGACGCCCGCATCAGTCGAGCGGATTGCCAAATCGAGCTGTGGCTCAAAACGAGTCAAAAAGTACTTGATCGCACTATACACCGTGTGCTCGAGCTCACTAGGCCGCAAACCAAGCGCCTGCGTCAAATTGCCCTGAGGATCGAAATCGACCAACAGCACACGTTGGCCCTGTTCGGCCAGCGCAGCCCCAAGATTCAGCGTCGTCGTCGTTTTCCCAGTGCCACCCTTGGGCACAGCAACAGCAATGATGCGAGCCATAGCATCTCCTTCTTGTGGCCTGAAACGCAGGTCGGGTTGACGCTGACGGCCACCCTCACGCAAAAAACGCTGAACCTCCGAGGGCAGCACCAAACGTTGATTGCCGACCATCCGAGAAGCAAGGCGACCATCCCAAGCAGCACGACGCAAACGATCGGCTTTAACACCGAACAACTTTGCAGCCTCTTGTAAAGGAATTAGCTCTTCCACATGATGCTCCAGCAACCACCGAACAAATGAACTACTGGCATTATAGCATAGCTTCACAGAACTGTGACACTGTGAAACAATAACCACGCACAAAAAAACGGTTGATCCACCATCAAGGCAGATCAACCACTTTACACGATAAAGAGCGTCACTAGGAAGGAACGTGCTCGCGTTGGAGCGAGAACTGAGGGTTCCACTTATCGACGATCGCCCAAAGAATAGCGACCAACAACAGCCACAGCAACTGCTCACGCACCTTCATCGCGAACGAGACCGTATCCGACGACACCGGCAACATCTCAAGCAAACGCTCAAAGCCCATCGAAGGAGCGGCTAACAGCTGGCTCAACGCATCACCGATGCCCATATGAGCAGCCATCAACGAGATAAACTGCCAAGCAATCGCCAACGACAACCCAATCGCAGCAGCAGTGAGCAGATACACAGTCACTACATACCAACGCTTCGGCATTGCCCGTACCGGAGCCGCAACCGAAGGTGGCGGCGTGATAAGAGCAGCCGGGCCAGCCATCGCCAAGCTCATCAAGCGTGCCGTCAACTCAGGCGGAGCCTGCCAAGAAAGCTCACTCCGAAGCATCGTATCAAAAGCCAACTGAGGCTTCTGGTAGCTCCTGCAGCTCTTGCACTCAGCAAGATGCTCCTGTAACGCCGCATCCGTGCTTGCAGGTTCGAGCTCCAATAACTCACGAGTTGCATCACAATCGATCATCATATCACCTCGCCCCAAAAGGTGCGATCAACAAAGCAATCGGGTTAGCCGCACGCGAGGGCGGTCGTTCAACCACCTTCGGTCGAGACACCTCAAGGGTAGCAGGGGGCTCTTCCTGCTCTTGCAACAGAGCAGCCAAGCGCTCCTTACCACGGCGAATATGGCTCTTTACCGTATTCAATGGAATATCGAGCACCTCTGCAATATCATTATACTTCATATCATCGAAGTAGTAGAGGGTCAGGACCAAACGATAATGCTCATCCAATTGTTCCAAAGCGCGTCGCACATCATCGCGTAGCTCACGCGAATCCAAGGCAAGCGCGGGATCAGCCCAACGATCATCGTCGGCGACACTCGCCAACTCATCTTGGGCATCTTCAGTCGCAGCAGGCATCACAACCGGAACCTGGCGACCACGTCGGCGCAACTCATCGCGCCCTAAATTCACCACAAGCCGATAAAGCCATGTTGTAAAACGGCTTTCCCCATTATATTGCGGCAATGCGCGGAATAGTCGCACAAATGCCTCTTGCGCTAAATCAGCAGCATCCTCAGGATTCTTCAGCACGCTCATTGCAATGCTGTAAACATAATGCTGCTGGCTAATGATCAGCTGCGTTAGCGCTTCAGGATCACCGGCCTGTGCTCGGTAAATGATATCAGCAGATGGCTCAGCCACCGTTGTCACTCCTCGTTGCACCGGCCCCCGTGGCGACCGGGCTGCATACGTGCCTGTCTACTAGACGTCCGGAGTTTCTTTTTTGTTGCAGGGAAATTGTAGCATATTCCACAGCAAATCGTTGGGCAGAAAAGAAGTACCATTTTGACAATCTTCCATCTATTGACCAACACCATAGCGCCAACTATAATAACTGCCTATCTTTAATGAATGATATTGCGGAAGGAATGTTCATGCGTATTCTAATAGTAGACGACAACCGCGATATCATTGAACTCGTACATCGAGTTTTGGAACTCGAAGGCCATCAAGTTATCATCGCGCGCGACGGGCTAGAAGCGCTCCAACAAGAAGCGGCCACCCAACCCGATCTTATAGTTTTAGATGTCAATCTGCCAGTACTTAACGGATGGGAAGTCTGTCAACGCATCAAAGCACGGCGTTCGGTTCCCATCATCTTACTCACTGTGCGTGGCGAACCTATAGATATCAAAAACAGTCAAGCCGCAGGCGCAGATGATCATCTCCTCAAACCCTTCGACATAACCACCTTTATCGAGTACATCTCGAAATTCAACAGTGGCTCAAACCCTTCATCAGCGTCATCACAAAACCCACGTCAATAACAACTCCCACAAAACAGGGCAACCCACAATACCTCAATCACCAGTGAGGCAAAAATAACGCGCTCTTGAATCGAAAAAAGTGGAGAAAAAAGGGATCACATGATCGCTGCGGGGATGCAGCGTCGTAGAAAAAAAGAGGGATGGCTGATCACGAAAGAGGAGTACATCGGGCGCGACTGAGCAGCAGTCGCAGCCCGATCACATCCGCCACTTACGGCAAATAATGGTAGTACCTACACCTTCCTGCGAACGAATCTCAAACTCGTCCATCAGACGCTTGGCGCCGGGCAAACCCATGCCCATACCACGTGAGGTACTATAACCATCCTGCATAACAAGATCGATACTGGAAATACCGGGACCCTGATCCTCGCAAATCACTTCGATCCCTCTACGGCCACCACGCTCAACCTCACGCACAGTTACAGTACCTGTACCTGCGTAGAGGAACACATTACGAGCCAATTCGCTTACGGCGGTAGCAATACGAGCCTGATCGATAGCGCCAAAACCCAACGATTTCGCAGTATCACGGGCGAGCGTCCGGGCAATGACGATATCAAGGTCGCTGCGGATGACCGCCGCTTTACCCTGCGCCATCACCACTCTCCTCGACCTGACGCTGCAAAGCCGCCAAGCCCTTCTCTAGATTCAAAGCTGTGAGGACCCGCGGCAGCTCAAGCCCTAACTCAACTAACGTAATTGCGACAGCGGGCTGCAAACCAGTGATAACAACTCGAGTACCCATCAGGCCTGCCATCGAGGCAATGTCGCTGATGAGGCGACCAATAAAGCTATCAACCACGTCCACAGCCGTAAGATCGACGATCAGACCTCGTGCTTTAGTTTCGTAAATTCGCTGAAGCAGGTCATCTTTAAATTGAACTGCCGACGCATCATGAAGTGCAACTTGAATCGATGCGATCAATACATCGCCGATCTTTAAGATTGGAATACGGAGGCTTTCCAATCAGAACCTCCTGCGAGCCTCAACAGCGGCCCAGTATAGTACGGACACAAGAAGGAGTAGTGTAACCAAACCTGGCTGAGGTTTTTGCATACAAACATACACTGGCCTTATATCACCATTATAGTTCATATGCAATACTTCTGAACCGCAAGAACCAAGAAGCGCCTATCCTTCGAATGTTAAGCTGTATAGGTTGCCTATGATAGCCTCCTAAAAGCCCACACACTCCATTGTATAAGTCATGACAACTGCCGTCTATATGACGACAGTCCTATCATACCATAGACATAGCAACTAAGTATTAACCCCAATGGCAATACTACCTAGTACCTTTAAAGTATGAGTACGCCAGCACCTGGTTGGTCTTGAGGTCTACCTAATCACTTTTCCCTAACATCTTTCATAGTATACCATACTCATGTCGGCGGAACTGATGCTATAATGCAACGAATTGTTGGAGAATACGCAATATACCGACTGACCGGTGGGTCAGAAGTTCTATGCACATAATACGAGACTTCACAGCGACCACATTTGTTGTCCATAATGACCAGACCTTGTTGCTCCTCCATCGCAAGTTGAACAAATGGTTCCCCCCTGGGGGGCATATTGAACCCAATGAGCTCCCTAGTCAAGCTGCGATTCGAGAGGTACGCGAGGAAACAGGTCTTGTTGTGGAGTTACTCCGCCGAGAATCGCAACTCGGTCCAGTTACTGTATTGCCACAACCAGAGTGTATTCTGCTCGAGAACATCTCTGCGGATCACCAACATATCGATCTTATCTTCTTCGCTTCTGTTCAAGCCGGTCAACTGGCCTATGCCGAACGTGAGGCCCAAGATGCACGCTGGTTTTCTTGGGAGATGTTGGCCGCGCCAGAGATAGCTGAAGACATTCGTGTGCTTGGGCGACGCGCTATCGAATCCTACCGCACGTAATTCGCCTCATAAACTGAAGCAATAAAAACAGGCCAATGCATTTATGCACTGGCCTGGCATTGTCTTATTCAGGCACCTCAGAATACCCAGAGGAACTCACCGACCGTTGCTGCCTCTCGGCCCTGGCGGGGTTAAGCAAGTATCTGCCATTCCTTGGTGCCATCGGCTATTATAGTGGTGGCCAGTGAGAATGTCAAACGTGAGGCGTGGTTTTTTGGTGGTGCGAACAACACCTCTATTGATCGGTATACCTTTCTTTATTCACATGTAATGTATAAGGGATCCCGTGGGAATAGTAGGTTGTGTGAATTAGTGGAAAATTTTGGGGATTCCTCTTGTCAGTGCTTTATTTGGCCTGTGAATAGCATGTGAGAAGTTCTCCAAGTTTTCCCCATTTTGGTAATACGCCTCTGTTTTGTGGAAAATTGTACACGGCTATCCCCAAATATATTCGCAAGTTTATCCACAATCAGGTGTGGTTATCCACAGAAGATCGGTAGTTATCCACATGCTTATGTTTATGTGGAAGATTTGCGGAGATACATGTTAGAGGTGAAGATGCTCGCCTTGAAGGTGTGGGGATTAAGGGCGCATGGAAAAAATGCGCCCCTACTCAAGGACGCATTTGGGGGAAAGAATATCTTCTTGTTGTCTGATGAAGCCTTACTGTTTGCCCTTCTTCCCTTCGTCGTCATCAAAATCGAGGGAGTTGATGAACTCGCGGAAGGGCGACAGGCCTTCTTCATCAACTGATTCGTTATCGGATTCCTCGATCGTCGGTTCTTCGAGAGAGGCGCTCTCCTCATCATCGGAGGTTGTTCCGGCTCGCTCGAAGACGTGCTCCTCGACGTAGATGGGAATATCGGTGCGAACGGCCAGGGCGATTGCATCGCTAGGTCGTGCGTCGATTTCGAGCGTATGACCCCCTTGCTCGACAACAATACGAGCAAAGAAGGTGTGCTCATCCGCATCGTTGACGACGATGTGGTTCACTGTTGCGCCGAGTTCAGTGAACACGGACTTGAGAAGATCATGTGTCATTGGGCGTTGCGGTTCGTAGCCTTGTAATGCGAGTGCGATCGCATCGGCTTCGAAGGGCCCAATCCATATCGGTAAATATCGACGGCTATCAGTTTCCCGCAACACTACAATACGGTGTTGTGTAAGTAAACTGACGCGGATACTATCAACAGTTACGCGGATCATCGGTTGGCCTTTCCGAGGGCCACGCGCGAGGTAATGCCTGTGCGTTTCCCTGCTGATATCTCTTCAGATAGACAGTCTTCCGCATAGTGTTCATAGTAACACGTTTGCAAAGGGTACGTCAAGGTGTTTATCGTTTGACAAAACAGCTGCTCCATATTATTGTGTGCATGAGTTTGTTTTGTGGCTACTTTGGCCTCGTTGCCTTAAGGGTGGTTAGTATCACTATGATCCCGTTATCATAGTGGGCCGCTTGTTTTGCGGTGAAACGCCCTGCAGCGTTGAGAAAGTGCACGGAGTATGGCTGAACCCGCTTGGGTGTTGCGCGCGCGCCGTATGCGTGTTCGTCGCTCACGCTTTCGTGGTGGTAGATTATCTCGTTTTGTATTGACATCGCAGATTGTAGTCTGGATTCAAAATACATGGGTTGGTAGATCGCTTGCCTGGCTCGTTCAACCGTTCGTACAACTGTTAGTATCTTCACGAGCACAACAGGCTTCCAAAGCTGCTTCTGCTGCACGAGCACTTCTAGATGGGCAGATAGCATCTACATCTCAAGAACCTTCACCTCCACCTCGACAGCAAATTCAATTTCGCTTTCCATCCATTGGTGTCTCTTCGATACCGATGCGTGTTGCTGCACATATTGTCATTATTCTTGTGGCGTTTTGCGTTTTTTTCACCGACGCTTCGCCTCAAGCTGGCTTATTGCAGTTAGATATAGCTCCGCAAACACTTGCGGAGTCGGTGGTTGCTGATCGCCAGGTGCGTTGGATTGCTCCAAGCGATACGTTTGTTACAGAGCAGATGCTTGAGCAACCTGCGTTGCGTGCCCCGCTCGCTTCATTTGAGCCTGCTTATGTCGCTAGCCATACGGTTCAGGAAGGTGAGTTGTTGGGGGAGATTGCTAACCGTTATCGTGTAAGCGTCGCAACGTTGTTTTGGTCGAATCATCTGGATAACGGGAATATTTTGGCTGCTGGCCAGGAGTTGCGTATTCCTCGGCTCTCTGGCATCCCCTACGTGATCGCTCCTGGTGATACTCTAGAGTCGATCGCGGAGCGCTTTCAAGCAGATCCCGATGCTATTGTGCTGTTACGGGCGAATGGCATTTCTCCGGATAGGCCTTTACCTGTTGGCTCCGAAATTTTTATTCCTGATGGCGTACAGCCTTATCCTGAGGCTATCTTGGATTTGTATGGCAGTGATCAGGCGGTTGGCGAAATGAAGGCCGTCGCTGCTGGTATTGTCCAAGAATCCGAGACGAACATCCGAACTGGCCCTGGCCGCGTTTATCCTCGGCTAGGCTATTTGGAGGCCGGTCAGCGGCTTGAGTTGATCGCTCGCCATGAGGATTGGGTGAAGTTGAACGCTGGTAGCTTAGGTGTTGGCTGGGTTCGGGCGGATCTGATTGGTTTGGACGAGGCGGCTTTGAGTCGCCTAGAGGAAACCGATGACTTTCCGCCGCCTCCACCTGTTTGGGTGTGGCCCGCCCGAGGAACCCTCACTTCCAATTTCGGCTGGCGTTCGGTTCCATTCCGCAGTTTCCACGACGGTATCGATCTCGCCAACAGGGCCGGTACTCCTATTTATGCCGCTCGGAGTGGGCGCGTCTTTGAGGCAGGCTGGTGTAGCGGTTTTGGCTACTGTGTGAAGATCGATCACGGCGATGGTGTTACGACCATTTACGGGCATATGTTGAAAAAACCGTTGGTGGTCGCCGGCGATGTGGTGGAGGTCGGTCAACAGATCGGTCATATGGGCAGCACGTTCGACCGGAGCGGTGGCGGCTATTCAACAGGTGTGCATTTGCACTTCACTGTGAAGGTGAATGGCAAGGCTGTGAATCCTCTGAATTATTTGCCCTAAACTAATCTATCCTGCTTGAGAAGCCCGCTGTTCTACTTGGAGCAGCGGGCTTTTCTGCGCCCGTCTTGGCAGGACTCTTTGCTGCGTGTTACAATGCTGTGGCAAGGCGGTTCGTGGTTCTCAGCATTGATTTTCATAGCTTCTATCGTGTCGATAGTTGCGCTTCACTCCGTTACTGGGTGTAACACGTGAAACAGGGATTGCTCCTGTTACGCTGATTGTTCTTGAGGTTGTTGTGTTAGTGTGAGGGTGTAACACGTGAAACAGAGTGAGCATGCCTACATCGTTGCTGTCGCTAACCAAAAAGGTGGAGTCGGAAAGACCACAACTGCCGTTAGCCTTGCAGGAGTGTTTGCCTCGCAGGGTGAACGAGTGCTCCTGATCGACTGTGATCCCCAAGGAAATGCCACAACCAGTGTAGGTATCGCAAAACGCACCCTAAAGACAACTACCTATGATGTGTTGATGGGCCTCGCCTCCGCTGAAGATGCCATTTGTGCGACTGGTCGCGAACGATTTTCGATCATACCTGCGAGTGAACATTTGGCAGGCGCTACTCTTGAACTCGCCACCTTTGAGCGTCGAGAATGGCAGCTCAACGAAGCCCTCAAACCGCTCCTAACCTCGTATGATTGGATCATTATCGACTGCCCTCCCTCGTTGGGGTTGCTCACTCTCAATGCGCTCTGCGCCGCCTCTGGTGTGGTCATTCCTCTACAATGCGAGTTCCTAGCCCTAGAGGGCTTGGTACAACTCAAAGGAACGATCGATCGTGTGACGCAGCATCTGAAGCCAACTCTAGGTATTCTCGGAGTGGTGATGACAATGTACGACGGTCGCACGAATCTCGCCCAACAGGTCGTTGAAGAGGTGCGGCGGCATTTCCCCCAGCGCATTTGCAACATCCTGATCCCACGCAGTGTTCGGTTAAGCGAAGCGCCGAGCTATGGGCAGTTGATCACCGAGTATGATCCGCAGAGTCGGCCTGCCCAAGCTTATGTTGCGCTTGCCGAAGAACTGCGTGGACGTGTATCCAAAGGAGTGACACTATGAGCCGACGTCAAGGCGGGCGTGGTGGTCTCGGTAGTGGCCTTGAAGCGTTGCTACCCTCTGAACAACCAGGTATGCGTGAGATACCGATTGAACATATTCAGCCCAATCCCCGTCAGCCGCGCACGGTGTTTGATGAGGCTGCGCTAGAAGACTTAGTGGCGTCCATTCGTGAGCATGGCATTATCCAGCCTCTGATTGTGAGTGAACGCGCTCCAGGGCAGTACGAACTTGTGGCTGGAGAGCGACGTTGGCGCGCTGCGCAACGGGCTAACCTCACGCATGTGCCCGTGATTGTGCGCGAGACAACACCTCAAGAGCTGTTGGAGATCGCCCTGATCGAGAATGTGCAGCGCGCAGATCTGAATCCGCTTGAAGAAGCATTAGCGTATCAAGCATTGTGGGAAGATTTCAACCTCAGTGATAGCCAGATTGCGAAGCGGGTTGGAAAAAACAGTCGTGAAGCGATCGCCAATACTCGTCGGTTGTTGAAACTGCCCGCCGAAGTGCAGGATGCTGTGATGAAGAATAGCATCACTGCAGGCCATGGTCGTGCGCTCCTGAAACTCGAAGAGCCGCAACATCAAATTCAAGCCCTGCATGCCATTCTGGCTGATGAGTTAAGTGTCCGTGAGGTGGAGCAATTAGGTGATCTCGTGCCGATGTATGCTGGAGATTTCACCCGTGCTCTTAGCAGCATTCGTCAGCAGCGCGCCCGCCGAACCTCAGGCAATCGCAAAGGTGATGCGAAACCAACTGGCGAGAAGGAGACGATCCATTCAAGCTCTGAGGATCAAGCGATACAACGTGAATTGGAGCGTGTGCTTGGCACCCCTGTCACACTTACACGTAGCTCCAAAGATTTGCGCGTCACAATCGTATTTCATTCAGAGGAAAAACTTCAGGAATTTTTCGATCTGCTCAATGACAACTGATTTGGCTACTTTCGATACAATGAACGTCGGATATACCACCTTTCGTTGGTGTTCCCTCGCATCCTCCGATTGAATAAGAATACAGGTTGAAACTACCCGTATAGGAGATATACCGGGTCATGATCGTAACGTATCCCATTTTCGGGATGCGCCGTTGAGTAGTTCGTGGGCCTACCGTATGCGCCGAATCGGCTCGTATGTTGGTAGGACAATAGAAAGAAAATCGTATGATCATCGCTTTTGGTAATCCAGTCTACGACTTCATCCAAACCCCCGTCAGCAGCACACACGAACGCATCTTATCTGGTTGCTCAACTAATGCATGTCTTGCACTTGCAAAAATGGGCCATGCAACCGCCTTAGTAGGACGAGTTGGTCCGGATTACGTCACTCAATTCCTCTCCGACACGCAACATTATGGGATAACGCCATTTGTTCAAACATGTGAACAGACTGGAGGCTTCCAACTCATTTATTCCACTTGGGCCGATCGTACGCTCGATATCCTAGGCATCGCAGCCCCAATTGAGCAAGTTCCCGACGTGTGTGCCGATTCGCAGGCGGTGATTATCGGGCCTATTCTGCAAGAGACACCCATCTCTCTGATCAACCAAATCCGTGCGGTGAGTGAGGCTCCTCTCATTCTTGATCCGCAAGGCTTGCTGCGCCGCGTTAATGAGCAGGGGCGGATTGAGCACTATTGCCCCGACAACTTCGCGCAAATCGCTGCATATTGCGACGTGGTGAAAGCCAATGAGTTAGAGACGAGGGTGATCACTGGGATCGATCCGCGCGTGGATGGTCGCGAAGCGCTACGACGTCTAAAAAGCCTGGGTTGCAAGATTGCGGTTGTCACCCTAGCGGAGGCTGGTTCGCTCATTGATGATGGCAAACATCACTACAAAATCCCCGTATATCCTGTCGAGTTATGTGACTCAACAGGCGCCGGAGATACCTACATGGCAGGTTTCTTGCACAGTTATCTTCAAGATCCCGAAGATATGCTGGCTGCTGGATGCTTTGGAGCGGCTACAGCCTCGATTTGGATCGAGCATATAGGTCCAAATGCTCCTGTGACATTGCAAGAGGTCGAGCGACGCGTAAATCACATCCGCGCCTATACGGAGGTTTTGTGATGCAGCCAATTCTTGCTCGTTTCCGCCAATTGTACGAAGAAACCACCATTCCACTTGGTTTTGTTTGCATACGTCTTGGCTTCACACCCAATATGCTCACCTTACTGAGCCTGCTGTTTGGTGGATTATCGGCGTTTGCCATCGCTCGCCGTGCTTTTTGGCTGGGTGTGGTCCTGATTTTACTGATGGGTCTTGCCGATATGCTCGATGGAGCAACGGCCCGCGCCGGTGGCACCGCAAGCTCATATGGCACCGTTCTTGATCACGTTGTGGATCGTTACGCCGAGTTTTTGCTGCTCTTGGGCGTTATGCTCAGCGATACTGTAGCACCAGCCTGGGTTATGTTTAGTCTGTTCGGGATGGTGATGGCGAGCTATGTGCGCGCCCGCGCCGAATCGACCGACCTGCTCAAATCGTGTAATGTGGGTTTCGCGGGCCGTCAAGAAAAACTTGCCTTGCTGTGCGTGGGCCTGCTCGCGCAGCCGTTGTTCCCTGCCTTAGCGTTGCTACAGTGGTCGGTGATCGCGATAGGCGGTGTCTCGCATATCACAGCGCTTCAACGCCTCCTCTACACACGCCGTATGATGCTCGAACGTGAGGGAAGCGCTCAACTTCGCAAACAGCAAGAGGTGGTATAGCTGTCACGGTGCCGCATAAAGCTGAACGAGTAATTTGTACTTATATACCTCGCGGTTTAACAAACGTGCTTTGATATATTGATACTCAGGGTCCTGCTCAACATACCCTTGCTCGTGGATTAAAGTGAAGTGCTCATTGAGCCAATCGGTGAGATCGTGCGGTATTTGACCGCGTGATCGATCACGACCGAACGTCAGCAACCAAATACGGCGTGGTTGCTGTTGCTCGATAAACTCCCGTGCAGTCGCAAAACGCGTATCGGAACTGAGCGGTATCGGCTGGGGGCCACGCTGATAATAAAAAGCGAACCCCGTGTCCGAATCGCTCAGTACAATATCGCCTGGCTGACTCGCTGCCACGATCTCTTGCACTACCTCGCGCATTGGAACCGCATAAATGGGGTTGTGGAACTGCTGTCCATTGAAGTAGTTCACGATGCCTAACCCACGCGGTACAAGCAACATTATCAGCAACAGGGTATTCCAAGCGCGTCGCGTTGGCTTGATGATGCCTGCGGCCAACAAGAGCATTGCAAATGGGAGGGCGAACAAGATGTGGTTCGGTAACGTGATGAAAGGCAGCACCGGGAACAAGAGCGACGTTAAAAGCGCCCCGCCCACACCGGAGACGACGATAATAATCAGCAGCGTCGCGAACGCCGATGGCCGCTGATCCGCGCGTCGCCGCCAGAGCAGCACCACACCGAGTACGCAGGCTACTATTGCGCCGCATAGGCCAACCAATGCGAGCGGCTTCCAAGGGAATAGCGTCTCCCCAATGCTGAATGAACTGAACAAATACCCCAACTTGATCAACACACTCGCGACACTAAAGCCACTCAACTCTGACTCGGCGGATGCGATGAGCGGGCCTGCCTGTGCGCTGGTCTGTAAGAGCCACGGCACGAACGTTATACCCGCTACACACTGCACTGCTAGAAAGCTCCTAAAACGCCGCCACTCTTTGGCGAATAAGAGCACAAGGTTTTGGCTGGCAACTAAGAACAATGGCGCGAAATAATCGGTGTAGAGCAGCAATATCAGAACGATACCGTACAACAATCCTGTACGGAGTGATGGTGCGCGAGCAAAGCGTAAGCCGCTGAGGATCAGCAACAGGCCGAACATCATCGTCAGCGCGTAGTATTTCTCGAAGCGCATATACAAAATGAACGTGGGTGCAGTGGCCAACAAAAGCGCGCCAGTAATACCAAGGCGCCAATCACCCCAAGCGCATCCCAGTCGATAGACGAGATACACGTTCAACAGGCCCACCAACGCCCAAGGCAAGCGAACCGTCAGATCTGTCTCGGGCACGATATCCAACCATACGCTCATCACAAAATGCGTCAGCGGTGGATGTCGATCGATGCCCTGTTGTAAGAGCAAGAGAATGGTGCCCCAGGAGCCGCGATCGATCTCTACATTGATATACTCATCGATCGATAGGCTATGCCTGCCCAGATCATAAAACAGCAATATTGCCGTAAGAACGAGCACTGCGCCAATAAGCCACTTCTGTCGCCACCACTTTGAAGTAGACATAATCATTTCTTGTTTAACCTTCGCTGTTGCTATCGTCTTTCAAGAACCGTCCCATAGTACTACCGATGGCTTGAATCTCCTAGAAACGAGCGTCCGATAACGGCGAACAAATGTTTCTTTTGGCATCCTAATGCGATAAAACGCGCTTTTGAAGCCGATGGATCATTGCCACCGTTTGCACGATATGGTACAATGCTGCCGTAAATCCGATGTCGAACGGTATCGCGGTTAGCAGTACATGTTGCTTGAACTCAATATTAGCGACTTCGCGATTATCGATCGTCTGCGCCTCACTCTCGGTAGTGGCTTCAACGTCCTTACCGGTGAGACAGGTGCAGGTAAATCGATCATCATCGACGCTCTAGGAACGCTGCGTGGCGAACGCACTGACCCGTCGTTTGTGCGGGCCGGAGCCGAGCGCGCACGCGTCGAGGGCATCTTCGCCGTAACTAATCGCCCCGATATCAAGGCTGTGCTCGAAGAGTACGGTCTCTGGGACGACGACGAGCAGATCATTCTATCGCGCGAGATCAACGGCGAGAGTGGTCGCAGCGTCGCTCGTATCAACGGGCGCGCAGTCAACAGTGCTGTGTTGCGTGAAGTGGGCAGCCGTCTGGTCGATATCCACGGCCAGCACGAAGGCCTCTCGTTATTCAACACTCGTACCCACGGCGAAATGCTTGATCGGTATGGCATGCTTTTGCCGCTACGCGACCAGGTAGCAGCAAAAGTTGCCGAGTTACGCCGTGTCCGCGAGGAGCTTGCCGCATTGCGCAAAGCCGCCGCTTCGCGTACCGAACGAATCGAAGAATTGCGCTACTTACGCGAGGACGTCGCTGCTGCCAAACTGCGTCCCGGTGAGGAAGCCGAACTGCTCCAAGAGCGCGCCTTACTGCAGAACAGCGTGCGCATCACCGATCTCACCACCACCGCTTACACGTTACTCTACGCTGGCACCGAAGGTGGCCGCAACCCCACTCGACCGATCGTTGAGATGATCGCCGAGGTGTGCGATGCGCTCACGGAACTCGCAAGGCTCGATCCGAGTGTCGAGAAAATGGCGGAGCCAGCCAATGAGTTGCGCTATATGCTTGAGGATCTGGTGGTCAATGTCCGTGCCTACCGCGATAATCTGGAGTTTGATCCAGCGCGGTTGGACGAGATCGAAGATCGCCTCACGCTGATCCGCGAGATGCAGCGCCGCTACCACGCAACCGTCGAGCAGATCCTTGAACGCGCCGCCTCCGCCGAAGCCGAGATCGAGCGGCTCACGCATAGCGATGAGCATATGGCCGATCTTATGGATCAGGAGAATCGGCTGCTTGCTGAACTCGGCGAACTGGTGACGGAGCTATCGCGTCGCCGACGCGAGGTGGGCGACCGATTGGCAACGGCAGTTGCCGGAGCGATGCGCGACCTGGCGATGCCACATGTGCGCTTTGCGGTTGCTCTCACGCATCAAGAGGACCCTCATGGTGTTCCGGTGAGTTTGGAGGTGCCCGAAACCTCGCAGCGCGAGACGCGCCGCTACGCCTTCGATAAAACGGGCATCGATCGTATCGAGTTCTTGCTTTCGCCGAACCCGGGTGAGCCACTGAAGCCTCTCGCTCGTATCGCATCGGGTGGTGAAAGTGCCCGGTTGTTACTGGCCCTCAAATCGATCCTCTCGAAGGTAGACGACGTCCCAACGCTTGTGTTTGATGAGGTTGATGTTGGGGTTGGTGGCCGCGCTGGTCACGTAGTGGGTGAGAAGCTTTGGGCGATCAGCGAGCAACATCAAGTTATCTGCATCACGCACCTGCCACAGGTGGCAGCCTTCGGTGATTCGCACTATGCGATTGCCAAGCTGTTCACTGAGGATCGCACCCGCACCAGCATCCAACAGATCGACCGGGATGCCCGCGTCGATGAATTGGCTGCCATGCTCGATGGCACGCCGATCAGCGAGCATAGTCGCCGTAGCGCGCAAGAAATGCTCGAACGTGCCCAAGCCTTTAAAGAGCAGTGGGCACAAGCATCGCAAGAACCTGCGCTCTCGCGCTAATTGAACACTTGTAACTTCAAGGATCGAGGATCGCAAATCGCGGAAGCAGATAGCATGGCTGAATGTGTGCTATCATCTTCCCATTGCTGATTTCTTGATCTTTTTTGTGTATAGCGCCCTCTTGCTTTCGCGATATATAGGAGAAATTCCTTGCAACGACAGACCTCCATCTCCGTCTGGTGCGAGCGAATAATCGAAGGCGGCTGGCTGCTTGCCTTGATGTTGATTCCCAACTACTTCAATCTGCTCTCATCGCGCCATTTTGAGCCTGATAAAGCTACGACACTCCGTGCTATCGTGCTGGTGATGGCCGCCGCCGGTATTGTGCGGGTGATTGATTTGTGGGAGCAACGCTCGCATTCGCGTAGTGATGCTCAATCCAATGCGCAACCCTCCGTTTCGCTCTGGCAACGTATTGTGAGTGTTCCCCTGCTTTTATCGGTACTGATTTACGTGGGTGTGTTTATCTTCACAACCATCACGTCGGTCGTGCCGTGGGTGAGCTGGTGGGGATCGTATCAACGGTTGCAAGGCACCTACACGAATCTCTCCTACATTGGGCTTGCCGTGTTGGTTGCGACTACGCTGCGTCGGCGCGAGCAGTTGGACCGCCTGATCACGGTGATGATCCTGTCGAGTTTAGTGGCGGTGGGTTATGGCTTGGTGCAACATCAGGAGATGGACCCGCTGCCCTGGCGCGGCGATGTGATCACTCGCGTGGCCTCGACGATGGGTAACTCCATTTTTGTGGCGGCCTACTTGATTATGGTGTTGCCCTACGCGATCTATCGCCTCATCGTCTCGTGTGCCGATGCGATCAGCGCACCTCGCGGTACTGATGGAGCAAGCGCCGATATCGGTTGGGCGTTTGGTTACATGCTGCTCGTGTTGGCTAGCTTGGCGATGGTGTTTGGTGCGCTCAAGTTTGGCGCATACGTCCGCACCGCCGATCTGCGCTACTGGTGGGTCTACCCCGGCTCGTTGATCGTGGCGCTTGGCTTCTTCATCGTGCCTACGCTGCGGCTGCACACCCAAGGACGTCCATCGTTCGCCCAATTTTTGCCCCTCTTTTTCGCGCTGGGCTATGTGCTGTTCTTGATGATGGCGTACAGCCTTGGCCAAGGCCCCGCTCAGCGCGAGGAGGAGTTCGCTGGCCGCGTCGCCCGCGATTGGGGCGTCTGGATGGGCTGTGGCCTGCTGATGGCCGTTGTAGCCTATGGCCTGTTCTATATGCTGCCGAGCCGCCCCGAGACGCCCTCGCGCACTGCGCTTGTGTTGCAGAGTGTGGGCATGCTGCTGGTGGTGCTTTTCAGCGTGTACGCCATTATCCTCACCCAGAGTCGCGGCCCCTGGATCGGTATGGGCATCGGCCTGTTCGTCTTTTTCACGCTCACCCTGATCTTGATCTGGCGCAGGGATCGGGCGGCGGGCCTTGCTCGACAACGGATTTGGTTTACTCTGCTGACGCTTGAGGTGGTGCTTGCGATAGCGGCGGTCGCCTTTGTGGTGACGTTTAACTTCAGCAATGCGCCGTTCTTCAACGAGCTGCGCACGATGCCCTACATTGGCCGCTTGGGCACCTTGCTCGATACGAGCGCTGGTACCACCGGCGATGTGCGCGTGAAGATCTGGTTCGGTGATGAGCACGCTGGCGGCGCCGTTCAACTGATCACAATGAACCCGCTGCGCACGGTGATCGGTTGGGGGCCGGAGAGCATGTTTGTGGCCTACAACCAGGTGTATCCACCCTCGCTCGCCAATATCGAGGCGCGTGGTGCCTCGCCCGACCGCTCTCACGAGGCGTATCTCGATGAGTTGGTTACCAAAGGCTTGTTGGGCCTGATCAGCCACCTGTTTGTGCTGGTGAGCTTTTTCTCGCTTGCCAGCCGTTTGATCCGCAGGATCGGCGATTGGCGCACACAACTGCTGCTGATCACCTGTATTTCAGCGGTGACCGCCCATATCTTTGAAGGTCTGTTTGGTATCCCGATCGTGTCATCGCTGATGATGCTCTGGTTATCGATCGCATTGGTGTTTGTGATCGGCGTTCTGGAGGGCCAGTACAGTATCAGTGCGCCTGTGGCTGTTGCGGAGGCCGAGGCCCAACCCGAGCAGGCTGCTGCGCCGTCTGCTGCTCCGGCTGTCAAGCCCGGAGCCAAAGGCCAGGGTGGTTCGTCGCGGCGGTCGCGCCAGAGTGCGGTGGCCCGTGGTACTCAGAGCCGCGCAAGCGGTGGCCGACGTGGACGCGGTGGCGATCCATCGCTGCGCGTCCTGTACGCCATTATCTTTGTTGCGGCGCTGTGGGGCGCTTGGTCCATGAATATCGACAATGTCTATGCCGATATGCGCTTCCAGCAGGGTCAGAGCTATGTCGATGCATCGAATGCCGGCTTAGAGCAGCAGATCGTCGGTATGAATTTCATACTTCAGGCGATTAGGATGGAGCCGCGCCAGGACTTCTACTACCTGAATTTGGGCCGCACCTTGATGAACATCACGGATATTCGGCGGCAAATGAGCGATACGGGGATCGGCCAACCCAAGGCGAATCCGCAACTGAGCGACCTCTTACGGTTGCAAGATGCGTTGGCGGTGCAAACCTTCGTGTTGCGCCAATCGCCGATGGAGTTGCTGAGCTACGCGCGCGTGGTGCTGGAGTACGCCCGTGATCTCAATCCGATGAACAAGGATCACTACGCGAACCTCGCCCGCATGTACAATTTCTGGTACACCCGCTTCGACCGCAACATCGAGCAGTTGCGTTTATCGACGGAATGGTACGAGAAAGCACACGCGGTCGCCCCGCAGGATGTGGTGATCCTGAACGAATATGCAGGCTCGTTCATGCTGCAAGGGAACGATGCGCAATCTCGTGGCGATACGGCTGCTGCCTCCGCCGCCTTCGCTGAGGCCTCGCGGCTGCTCGAACGCTCGAAGCAACTCGACCCGAACTACCCCGACACCGATTCGCGCATCGCCGAGCTGTTGCGCTTGCAGGGTAATGCCGAGGAAGCGGTGAATCGCTATATTGCCCTGATCGAGAAGAATCCGCACGCGCTGGATTCGCAGCTCAACGGGATTATGGATGGCTTGCGCGATCAACCTGCGCTGCTGCTGCGGCTCCGCGATGCGTACGACGTTGCGCTTGCAAAGACACCCGATGATCCCAGCCTGCTCTCGTTCGTTGGCACGCTGTCGATGTACGGCGGCGACCTTGAGCGGGCCACCGAGACGTACGCGCATCAAGCGCAGTTGCAGCCCGATAGCATCGAGGCGCGTCGCAATTATATGCTTGTGCTCAGCGATACCAAACAGTTCGCGCAGGCTGCATCTGAGGCCGAGGCGTTGTTGCAGATCTTCAACTCGCTGCAATCGACGCCCGAGCAGATCAGCCAGATTGAGGCGTTGATCAGCTACTACAAGCTGCAATCGATCAATCCGTAGCGCCACATTGTGTAAGAGCAGCAACGAAAACGACCTCCTGCAACCGCAGAAGGTCGTTTTCTTGTGTAGGCCGTGTCTCTGGCGAGAGCTTGGACGCCGCGTCACGATAGGCCAGTCACCGTTTGATCGCGCGGCTGCTCCACCACAAAGCCGAACTGGATCTCGCGCTTCTCTTGCGGCTTGAGCGTCAATTCCCAAGTGAGCACATTCAGATCGCTCTGCTCGGTCGGCTTGGGTGTCGCATCCAACAGCTTCACCTTGAGCGATTCGTGGCGCGAGACGGGAATCTGATCCATCACCCGCACCCGTGCGTTTGTCTCCAGCAGATTGGTGATGGTGATGCTGTAGTTCATCTGGGTGCGGCGCGTGCTGCCGATGAACGACTTATCGACGCTGCGGTTGATCAGTTTGTGTTCGACCTTCACGCGATCGTCGATGCCGAGTTGCGCCTCAAACTCCTCGTTCGGCGCGATGTTGTCGAGATACGTGCGCCCCACAAACTCATCGCCGTGGAAGATGTTGGCCTTGCCTGGCAACAGCACAAACGACGAGGTATTCGTGATCGTGGCGCGCAGGTACGCTTCTGCGGCGATCTTCGGTGCGGTGATGTGATCGAGTTGTGCGCTCAGGTTGAGCGTTGTGACAGTGGTGCGGTGCGGCGTGCCATCGGAGGGCACCGAGGTAGGCCGCACGATCCGATACGAGACAGCGGCGCCGCGACGCTCAACCTGTGCCTGCGCGATCTCGGCCTTTGCCATCATAAGTGCGCCGGGCCCGCCACCCGTGGTGGTCATATCCGCAGCCATCATAGGTGCAAGGGCTGGCATCGAGCGCGCCATCGGTGGAGGAGCGGCAGGGATTGGCCGCACAATGTCGATGTACCACGGATGCAGTTCGGGGATGGTGGCGTTGACGGCGGGTCGCGCTGTTGAGAGTGCCAACTGCACCTCCGGCCAATCTTCGCCTGTGTGTTGGCGAACCTGCGCCAGATAGGTCAGCACCACATCGCCCTGTTCCAGCCGGATGTCGTAATTCGGCTCCCAGGATGCCCCACGAGCCACGTAGATGACCTCCAAATCGATGGAAGTCTCCTGAGTGGCCTCTACACTCACCACAATGCTACGGCGCTCCTGGTGATTGCCATGCTGGATTTGGTCGAGGCGTGCTTGCAGCGCTTCGATTTGGCGTGCGAGTTCGCGGCGTTGCTTGGCGAGTTCACGTTTGCGGGCCTGAGCAGTCTCCTGTTCGCGGGCCAAGTAGCTGTTGAGGGCTTCGCTGGTCTCGATCGTGGCGCGACCATACGCGATGCCCTTGGCGAGCTCGCTGCTGCTTGTTGTGCGCAGTTTCGTGATGTATTCGATCTGTTGCAGTGTGGTGGCTTCGCTATCGGCGAGCGCGCTGTCTTGCTCGCGTAGCCCATCGATCTGCGCCTCTAGTTCGGCGATCTCCGCCTCGGGTGGGATGGTAATGAACTGTGTGGAGATCTCGGCTCCGAGTATCTTCAAGCCCGTACCGTGGCCGCTCGCGCGCACCGAATCTTCCTCGATCGTGGTGGGCAGACCACCGATCACCAAGTGGTGCACGCCAGGCGTGAGTTGGTGACTACCTCGCCGCGTAATCCGTGCGCGATCGGTATAGACAGTGACGGCGACAATAGGTGCATTGATTGCCAATTGCATACTCACTCCTTGTAAAGCGTTGTTTCAGCCTGTGTAGGGCTTCTGAACAAACGTGGCGGCATTGTACGGCCTATGGCGGCAAAGTTCTTGTGTGATGTCGATGCGCTGCGGCGAACAGCGCATCGACATCACTTGCTGTGGAAAGCGGGTATCACTTGGAATGCTGAAACTCGTTGTTCAGCAGATGCGCCTCTGACCCAAGAAATTGTGCGAAGTTGCTATTTGCTATGTTCGTGAACCACAACATATACGCAGGAAGGCGTTAGATGTTACGTTCAGCTTGGCTTGGCGCTCGAAAAGAGGAGGTATGAGGCCAGTGCTGCGACGGAGGAGGTCGACTATTCCAATCAAAGCAATAGCCGACCTCAGTTGTTGCTACAGACGAGACAACTAAGGCTGTTCCTGTTGGAGGGATGTGGATGGGAGCGAGAACGGCGTATGCCTGTGCTGTAGGTTATATGTAGTGAAAAGGCGCTCGATTGAACGCCTTTTCATTATTCAACGACTAGAAGGCCAAAGCGTTAGCTGTTGCTCTTCACTGCTTCCTTGAGCGTGCTGCTAGCGCTAAAGCCAGGGGTCTTGGTGGCCGCGATCTGGATCTTCTGGCGAGTCTGAGGGTTCACGCCCTCACGTGCCTGGCGCTGGCGAACCTCGAAGGTGCCAAAACCAGTCAAGGTGACTTTCTCGCCTCGCTTCAGCGACTCGGTGATCACTTCCAGCGCTGCATCCACCACTTGCTTGGTCTCCTTCTGAGAGACACCGGTTCGCTCGGCTACAGCTTTAATGAAATCGGTCTTCTGCATGAGCGCAGTTCCTCCTCGTGTACAAATGTGCGGATACCCTTTTGATATGCAGTATACTGCACTTGTCAAGCCCCTCCTGATTAGAAAGCCATATACAGCAGTAAGCGCCACGTTTCAAAATGATTTAAGGCTTTCTAATGCCTTAAAATACTATCTCCTAACTTGCATGAATCTGCTGGCGCGAGCGTAATCGCTTGAGCAGTTGGGTTGCTTGTTGAGCACGAGATTGATCAATTTGCATGCCAAAGAGCTGGGAAGCGTGTTCCGCGTAGCTTTGTGCGCGACTAGGTTCATTCTTGAGTTCGAGAAATTCAGCGTAGTAGAGGCTGTTGGCAGCGATGATCCACCGATTGGCGGTCTGTTCGCTGAGGCGCAGTGCCTCCTGCAGCAGCCGCTCGATCTCCTGCGGATCGCCCTGGTTGCGGGCCTTGTAGCGCTGTGTGAGCGTATGCCCTCGTCGCCCCAGCATCGTGGCCAGCCCCGCCTTATCGCCGAGCGAGATGTAGAGCGCCTCACTCCAGGCGTAATAATCGAGGGCGCGCTCGTAATCGCCGAGTTGATGCGCAACATTGCCGAGCCTGCCCATCACAATCGCGAGCCAATTGGAGCGCTGGCTATCCTCCCACAGCACTGCCGCGCGGCGCAGGTAGCTCGCAGCGGTCTCGAACTGCGCTATCGCATCATGGCCAGATTGTGAGGCCGTTTCGCCAAGCCTGATGAACAGCAGGCCGAGCGTCGAGCAGGCCAGGGCAATATTCTCCTGCCAGTTCTGCTGCTGAGCGCGTTCGAGCAGCCGCAGCAACGCACTTTGGGCCTCGCTGAATTGGCCGCGTATTACCTGCACCCAACAGACCGTGAAGATCTCGTACCAATCGGCTTTCTGCTCTTGTTGGAGTGCTCGCGCTGCCTGCACAATCGCCGGGCCGTAGGTTGCCGAATCGCGCCCCTGTGTATCGCTCACCGAGAAATGAGAGACAGTGAGCACATCGAATAGCGCTAAACTCAGGGCGAACTCCTCTTGCTCGAGCGCCCATTCGAGCAACGGCAAAATGTTTGGCCGATCGGTATACCATCCATGCTTCGCGTAGTACGTCGCAGCGCGCTTCAGCAGCTCGTTACGCTCTTCGAGAGGCACGCGCTGTTGGAGATAACTCCGTGCCAGCGCCACGAGGTCGTAGCGTGGCCCATCGCCATCCTCGCGCACAAGCAGCGAAAGCTGCTGTAGTTGAAGCAGCGCTTGTTGCACCACCGGAACGGGCAAGCTCGTGGAGGCGATCAACGGCTCGAACGGGATGGGCTTATCGAACGCGCTCAAGGCGTGCAGCACAAACTGCACATCCGGCTGATCGTTGAGCATCGTGTAGGAGTAATCGAAAATATAGCTGAGGATATCGTCGGGAGAGCCACGCCGCTGCTTCAACTCGGCGAGCGTGCGGGTTTGCGAATAGGGGCTAGCGCGCAGTTGGCCCAGCAACCAGAGCATCGCCAACGGAATTTGATCAGCTAGAGCGATGATCTGCTGTTTCACATTGGGATCGGTGACGATCGGCGGTATGTGTAGCGAGAGGAAGTAATCGAGGCAGGCGGCGGCATCCTCAGCCAGCATCCGTTCGAGGTGAATTTTGATCGGCAACACCAAGCTCGAGATCGTTGCTAGCAACTCCTCGTGGCGCGAGGTGATCAGCGCTTGGCTTGGATAGGGAAGATCCTCAAGAAGGAATGAAGCGATGCGTTGCTGCTCTTGGGGGTGCAGCGTTTCATAATTATCGACGATGATGAGAACGCCGTTTGGAAACTGTTCGCTATTGAGCAGATCGAGCACAAGGCGGCGGGCATCAAGATTGGCGGGCAGATGGCCCTTGTTGAGCACTTGGATGATCGTCTCAAACAGGTCGTTCAGCGAACTGAGGGCATCGTCGTACGTTTTGCGCTGGAGGTTCGGCAGTACCAGATGATCCTGCTTTGCGCTCATCCAGATCACCGCATCGAACAGGCCTTCTTCGAGCGCGCGCCAACCGACGTGTTTGGCCAAGGCCGATTTGCCCACCCCACCGATGCCACTGATCTCGAGGATTGGCATTCTCCGCCGCTGCAGCTTGGCGAGTAATTGCTCGACCTCGTTGCGACGACCGATAAACTCGCCTTTCTGCGGGAGATTCGTGAGGTGTGTTAAACGTTTATGAGGCTGATGCAGGCCAATGTTTTTATCCCGCTGGTTGAGAAGCGCGTTCTGTTCGAGGATATCGCTCAGTAAGCGCTGAAATGCGGGACGCTTGAGTTTGTTCTGGATATGTCCAGCCGCAAGCCCTACAATCTCGGCTACCTCGCTCCAGGAACGGCTTTCAACGAAGCGCAATTTGAGGATATGGGCATACAGTTGCACGCGGCTGGTGGAACGTTGGTTGGTCGCGGGATTCTCGGCGGAGGAGTCTTCGGCGTGCAACAGATAGTCGATTCGCTCGCGCAGTAGTGAGGCGAGCTCGTACCCGTAGATCCAAGGGAGTGGCAGTGTGGAGTAATCGTGGACGCGTCGCGCATGATCGACGCGGTAATGCACAACCTTGAGGGTTGTTAGCCTATTCGTGCGCAACATTTCAGGATCGTGCAAATATTTCATTGCTTTTTCGATCTCTGCAATTGTTGGCACGTAGTCTGGCATGAAACCCTCTGAAACGATGTTTTTCTATATCATAAGCATACCACAACCTATCCAAGAGATGAAATGTATCGAATTATTTACGATGCAAAAGACAGCAACATACGCACCGCAAAGCATATGAATGCTGGCAGATGCGAATGATTGCCGATCGTGGCAACGTCTATCGTCTATTGTGTTTCAGGAAGGGTAATAAACTCAGACCTACGAAGTGGATAGGCGGCCTGCCTCTCTATTGTTGTGTTACGTAGCAGTAACGTTCAGTCCGAGCCTACCGCTCGGGTTGCTGCCTCGGGTTGGCCATGTGGCCCCTTTAACATATGGCTCACGCATGACACAATGTCGGCGAGAGGAAGTGGTTGTTGGAGGCAGATCGCGACGCCACTGTTACGGGCTTGGGCTACCTCTTCATCGCTGTACGCCAGAGCGATGACGGGTGGGTGATAGCCTGTGCCATTGTGTTGTGAGAGCAACGTCCAAAGAGGCTCGCCCAATTGCGCATCGACGAGCACCAGCGCCGGTGGGTCGTTTTCGAGTCGGTGACGGAGCGTCTCCACATCGTCGGCCTCTTGAACCGGGAAGCTATCGCTTTGGAGCGTGGAGCGTAGCACTGCACGGAGCGAGTTATCGTCGCTGACAACCAGCACACCACGGTGCCGCGCGCTGCGCCGTTCGGTGACAGCGTGCTGGCGGGCCACGCGCTGATCGACTGCGTAGCTGCTGCCAGGCTGGGCCTTGGCGAACTGCTTCATCTCAGCGGCGATACGGGTGATCTCCTCTTCATCGTTGAATGTGCGACGCTCGGTTGTGACCACCCCGATCGACAGGCTCATCAGGTTGAAGCGTCGGAGGATACCGTGGCGATCCGCTGCCGTGAGGTAGCCTCGCCGACGGTCATCGGGATGATAGAGCTGAAGGACTTCGCGATCGAAGGTAACGATCAGGTGACGACAGAGTGCATCGACTCGTTGGGGTGTTGTGAGGATTGCGAAGTCGTCGCCACCGATGTGTCCTACGAAATCGTCTTGGTTGCCGTGAGTGGCCAAAGCGCTTTGGATGAGCCCCGCAACCAAGAGGATGGCTCGGTCGCCGCGGGAGAAGCCGTATGCGTCGTTGAACGCTTTGAAGTTATCGAGATCAGCGTAGAGAAGGGCGAGTGGCGTGCGACGGACGATCCGATGACGTAGTTCTTGCGCAAACAGGACACCGCCCGGGGCGCCAGTCAGCGGGTTGAGCACTGGTCGTTGTGCTGCGCGCCGCAGATGGCTTTTGACGCGGGCTAACAGTTCGGCGATGTCGAACGGCTTGGCGATATAATCATCGGCACCAGTTTCGAAGCCCACTACGATGTCGCCAGTATGCGATCTGGCTGTCAAAATCAGCATGGGGATATGAGCTGTGCGCGTATCGTTGCGCATCTGGCGGATGGCCTCGTAGCCATCCATCTGTGGCATGATCAAGTCAACCAGGATCAGCCCTGGCGCGCGCTCCTGAGCCAATCGCACAAGTTCATGGCCGTTTGAAGCACTAATGACTTCATAGCCATCATTACGGAGTGTTGCTTCGAGAAGCTGGCGAATACTCGGATCATCATCAGCGATGAGCACACGTTGGTGTGGAATTATCGCCTGCCCGGCGAATTCTCTGATTCGTTTAGTCCGTGTGTTCATTAGCATAGAACTCCGATTACTCTAACTAATGCGTTAAGGGCACAAAGCGCGGGCTTACGGATGCCCGCGCTTAAAATTAATCGTCTATATACCTTATCACAAAATATACCCAAAAAAATACGCGGATCATCATCTAATTGTCATCCTTGTTGTGAGTTGTTTATGGAGTTGCTGCGCTTTATATCATAATACGATTCGGAGCGCAGCATGTTCACCTCCATGCGCTATTCTTCTATTTTAAGCTAAATCTACTATGATTCATAGTAGATTTGTCCGGAAACCAGCGTTTGTTGTACTTGAATCTCCAGCAAGCGCTCCACAGGAACTGCGAGCGGGTCGCCGCTGAGTACTGTGAGATCGGCGATAAACCCGGGAGCAATACGGCCCAATCGGTCGGCCTGACCGCTGACGAGCGCGCTCCCCACCGTGAAGCACCACAACGCCTGTTCAACCGCGATATGCTGTTCTGGTGCGATCACGCGGCCACTGCGGGTTGTGCGCAGCGCTGCCGAGCGCAGGCCCAGGAGCGGGTTCACATCGCTGATCACCGGTCCGTCGGAGCTGAAGCCGACCGTCAGGCCCGCCTCGATCATGGCGCGGAAGGGATAACACTGCGGAACCATCGCGTCGGGCAGGTGGCTGAGGATGGTATCGCCAATATCGTACAAGAACGAGGGTTGCGTGGCGATCATCACGCCGAGTCTGCTGGTGCGCACGAGCTGCTCCGCATTCGGCAGACCGTAGTGCTCGATGCGGAGGCGCGGCCCATTGCGCGGATCGGGGCGGTCAAGCCGCTCGAAAGCGTCCAGCAATTCGCCGATCACCCGATCGCCGATCGAGTGCACCGCGACCGAAAGCCCCGCATCATAGACATTGCGCACTTCCTCGGCCAATTGCTCGGCGGGGAAGCGAGGTAAGCCGCAATCGTGACGGTTGCGATATGGAATGCTGAGCGCTGCCGTGCCGCTGCTGAGCCCGCCATCGCTGAAGAGCTTGACGGTATCGCACTGCGCGAGTTGCCCGTACCACGGCTTCGGCGGGGCGACCCGCTCGCCATTCGGCAGGATGGTCATCGCCATCACATCGCAGCGGATCGGCAGGCGTCCCTGTTCATCGAGGCGGCGGTAGACATCTACCGTGCGCGGATCAACGCCTGGCTCGCCGATCGCAGTGATGCCGAGTGCCAGACACTTGCGACCCGCGCCGATCAGGGCTTCGGCCAACGCCTCCTCGGTGGGCGGTGGCTGCACCGAGCGCACCAGGAACATCGCCGTCTCGCGCAGCACGCCGGTGGGTTCGCCGTGCTCGTCGCGGTCGATTTCGCCACCGGGCGGATCGGGCGTGTTGCTGGTGATGCCTGCAAGCTCAAGCGCTCGGCTGTTGGCGACGATGATATGGCCACAGGTGCGGCCTAGAATGACCGGGTGATGTGGCGTCACCTGATCGAGATCATGGCGAGTTGGGTGGCGGCGCTCGTCGAGGCGTGTTTCATCGTAGCCGCGCCCCTCGATCCACTGGCCCTCGGGCGTGCGTGCGGCGCGCTCGGCGTACGCCTCCATAATCGCTTCGATCGATGGAGCAACAGCGGGGCGCGCATTGACCTGCGACAGCAGCATGCCCTCTTTCCAGAGGTGAATATGGGAATCATTGAAGCCTGGCACCACGCATGCGCCTGCTAGTGCGATACGTCGGGTGTTGGGTCCTGCCAATGCCTCGATCTCCCGATCCTCCCCGACCGCCAAAATGCGGCTGCCTGAAATTGCGAGGGCAGTTGCGGTCGGTTGCTCGGGATTCATTGTATGAATGATGCCGCCAGTTAAAATCACATCGGGGTGCATACTGGTTCCTTATATCGCCTGCAAGGCCGTGGATGGCTCCTGTAACTCATTGTGTTTCGATGCACGGTGTGATGCGAATGTTGAGCTTTACGATCAGGTATTGGGATATACAATCCTAGCCATGGTTACCACGTTTTATGGCAACATGTAGCGCTGTGTTGCGGTAAAACGTTGTTGTGAAACCTTGAAACGAATGGCCGATAGTGCCAGCAACCGCTAGGTTGACACGGCTATGCGTGTTGGAGGGAATTCGTCTCTTGAACTCCACGAAGTGATCGGGGCGGAGTGGTCAAGAAAACGAAATCACTTCGTGGAGGATGCCACGCCAAAACGATTCTTGCCTATTGACCGTCGATGTAAACGGTTTTCACTTTGGTAAAGAACTCAACTGCGCCTTTACCCATCTCGCGGAACATACCCGAGCCGCTCTGCTTGAAGCCACCGAAGGGTGCCTGGATCGAGGCGCCAACCGTCGTCTGGTTGACTTTCACCATACCTGCCTCCGACTGCTCCACAAAGCGGATCGCTTTGCGCAGATCGTTGGTGACGATAGCGGCTGAGAGGCCGTAGACGGTGTTGTTCGCTATTTCGATCGCCTCCTTCAGATCGCCCGCCTCAAGAATGCCGACGACAGGGCCGAACACTTCTTCCTGCGCGATGCGCATATCGGGGCGGAGGCCGGTGAGCACGGTTGGCTGAACAAAGTAGCCATTCTCATAGCCTGTACCTTTGGGAGCCTCGCCGCCAACCAGCACCTGAGCGCCTTCCTCACGAGCGATCGAAACATACTCCAGGTCGGTTGCCTGTTGCCCTTTGCTCACGGCTGGGCCCATCTGCACACCCTCCGCCAGGCCGGGGCCAACTTTCAGCGCACGCGCCGCAGCGGCGAAGCGATTGGTGAACTCCTCGGCGACCGCTCGCTCGACGATCACGCGGCTGGCGGCGGTACACGCCTGGCCCGTCAACCCGAAGCCCGCAGCGGCGGCGATTTGCACGGCTTTGTCGAGATCGGCATCGGCAGCGACGATAATCGGATTCTTGCCGCCCATCTCCAAATGCGTGCGAGTCATGCGCACCGCAGTTTTCTGGTATAACGCATGTCCTACCGAATATGACCCTGTAAAGGATACGGCATCGACCCGCTCATCAGTAACAATTGCGTCACCGAGCGCGCCACCCGAGCCGATCACCAGGTTGAGCACACCTGGCGGCAGGCCAGCATCCTGCAGGAGCTTGGTCAACATCGCCGCCATAATCGGCGTTGCGGAGGCGGGCTTGAACACGACAGTGTTGCCCATCACCAATGCCGGGGCGATCTTCCAAACAGGAATCGAGAGTGGGAAGTTCCACGGGGTGATGATCGCCGCCACGCCAACGGGCACGCGCACGCTGTAGAGCACGGTCTGCGGTGTATCGGCGGGCAACAGGTCGCCACCCACGCGCCACGCCTCACCCGCGAAGTAGCGGAACAGTTCGATCGAACGGATCACCTCGCGCTGCGATTCGAGACGCGTCTTGCCTTCCTCGCGGGTCAGCGCGACCGTCCACTCGTCGAGTTGGCTTTCGAGCAGGTTGGCGGCGCGGTGCAGCACGCGGCCTCGCTCGGGGGCTGTGAGCCCGGCCCAAGCGGGGAACGCCTCGCGGGCTGCGGCGATCGCCGCATTCGCATCTTCGAGGTTTGATACTGGCACAATGCCAAGGACTTCGTTTATATCGGCAGGGTTGCGAATTTCAGTTGTTGCGCCGCTTGAAGCTGGAACCCACTCGCCGCCGATAAAATTGCGATATTCCTGGGTCATTCGTTTCTCCAATCTGGATTATTCCAAACTATCAAGGTCGAGTCATTACCGAGTTCGCCAGCATCAATGTAATTGTACAATATACCGCGTAGCTCGAAGCCCGCCCGCAATTGCGGTGTCAAGGTGGGATCGACCAACTTCCCCTCGGCGACCGCCTGAGCGTAGCTCTCGACGCTCATCTGATCGCGATAGTTTTTATAGCCGGGGATCATGCCGCCCGCCACCATGCCGCGCAGGTTGAGATCGCGGCAGAGTTGTTTCCGCGCGTTGTACAGCAACCGCGAAAGCCCACGCCCTCGGTAATCGGGATGCACGCTCATATCCGCACCGTAGAGCCATTCGCCCTGCGGATCGTGCCGGGTGAAGTAGCTCTGGCCGAGAATATCCATATACTCGTGCTGATTGAGCGCGATCTCCCCACTGATGCGGAATGTGCTGCTCTGCCCGATCACGCGGTCGCCATCGAGCGCGACGTGTTGTCCTTCGGGGAAAAGCCGTAAGTGCGATTCGAAGTGCTCGGCGCGCATCCACTCCTCGGGTGCTAAGGTCGGGAAACAGATACGTTGATGGATCACCAACTGCGGAATGTGTTCGGGCCGCGTATTTGTGATAATAAACGTACTCATCAACCCTCTTTGATGAAGCTTGGCGTAATCACTCAACGTCCATTAATGGCGCAGTTACTTCGAGCTCACGGCGCGTAGGCCTTCCTCAAGCACATCGAGCCCTTCCTGCAACTGCTCATCGGTGATGACGAGCGGCATCAGCAGGCGCAAGCAATTGGCGTGCAAGCCCGCTCGCATCAACAGCAGGCCCCGCGAGGCACAGTACGAGACGACCTCAAGCACTTCGTCGGGGGCGGGTGTGCGCTTCTCGTGATCGCGCACCAACTCGATGGCGATCATCGGGCCGAGGCCACGCACATCGCCGATCAGCGGTATCGACTGCTTCCAACCGTTGGCTCGTTCCCGCACAATCTGGCCGATCTGCTGGGCGCGCTTGAGCAGTTTGCCATCCTCGAACATCTTGAGCACTTCGATACCAGCCACACAGGCCAGTGGATTGCCACCGTATGTACCGCCGATCCCGCCGACGTGTGCGCGATCCATAATTTCCGTGCGGCCCGTCGTGGCCGATAGCGGCATACCCGCCGCGATCGACTTGGCGCTCACCAAGATATCTGGCTCAACTCCGAACTGCTCCATCGCGAACAGCGTGCCAGTTCGCCCGAAGCCGCACTGCACCTCATCGGCGATCAGCAGGCTGCCGTTGTTGGAGCAGAAGGTGCGCAGACGACGCATAAACTCTTGCGGCACAGGGATGAAGCCGCCCTCGCCCTGCACGGGCTCGATGATCACCGCGGCGATCGCCTCGGGGCCGACGCCAGCCACCAACATACGCTCGAAGGCTTCCCAGCAGCGCTCGACTGCTGTGGCCTCATCGAGGCCCATGCGGTAGGCATCGGGGAAGGGCGCGCGGTAGATCTCGGGTGCAAAGGGGCCGAACGTTTTCTTGAAGGCGTATTTGCTGGTGAGGGTGAGCGTCATCAGCGTGCGGCCATGGTAGGCGCCCTCGAAGGCGATGATCGCCTGACGGCCCGTTGCGGCGCGCGCTATCTTGATGGCGTTCTCGACACCCTCGGCGCCGCTGTTGGCGAACAGTGTCTTGCAGGGGCCAGAGATCGGCACTGCGGCGTTGATGCGCTCGGCAAGCTCGATATACGGCTCGTAGGTACCCACGAGCGCCGAGAAGTGGATGAGGCGGCTCGCCTGAGCTTGGATTGCAGCGACAACCTCTGGTGGGCAATGCCCAGCGTTGAGTGTGCCAATGCCGCCAATGAAGTCGATCAGCACATTGCCATCGACATCGGTGACAAGCGCGCCGTTGGCACTCTCGATTGCGATCTGGTGGGCTTTGTAAAGCCCATTCGGGACAGCTGCTTCTCGCCGAGCGACGAGTTCGCGCGAACGTGGTCCAGGAATGGCTGTGCGGAGTTGAATACTTGGAGTTAACGTCGTTGTCATACATCCTCCGTCTGATCACACGGTTGGCTTGTGCTCCAATGAACGCATCATACCATAGTCATCTTAGCTGTGTGTTCGTCTTACGGCGATGAGAAGATGTATGCAACGGTGATATCGCCATACGTGATGAGCACGTTCGGTTTTGTGATGAAGCTCGTAATGATCAGAACAAGCAGTCGTTAGATATTGATAGACCCACCTTGAGGTCAACGACTGCCAGCGAAAGCAGGCAGCTTGCCCTCATCGCCCGCAGACGACAGGGCTTCAGGGCCGGTTGACAGCGGCCCACTGAGCCGTAGCGCAGTAGAGCGAAGGCGGATGTTCACCGCAGCATTGACATCCTGGTACACCGCACGATGCAGCGCGAGGGCCGACAACGGCTTGCCGTCGTTGTAGCACAGCGCCGAGATACGCTGTTGAACGCCCTGAAACCCTGCGAGCGTTGCCCGCAGATCGGGGTCATCAGCAATGTGTATCGTTACTGTGCGTTGTACGTCCATGTGTTCTAGTATGCCACTAAGAGTAACACAACGTAAGGCTTAGTGGGCATTGGAGGGCGGCATTCCTCCGCCAGCGAAAGCAGGCGGTCCCCTGCCGCAATTTTTATGGATTGCATACAATCGGCGATGAACTGCAAACCGTCGAATGGATCGGTCATCCTTGCCTAGAGCCAGATGTGGTTCATTGCCTAACCTTCTTATTGTACCACTGTCGAGCTGGTATCATAGTGATCGTAACTACACCTACGCCACAATACCCTGGTTTCCCAGGAAGATTGTGGCGTAGCTGCGAGTGATGTTCAATTTGGTTGGACTCTGCGGATCGAAAAGCTATAGTAGCCTCTGGCAGTGTTCGGCGGATGTACCTGCGCTCAGCCATCATCCGCATTCATGGTCATGCCGTTTAAGGCGTTGTAACCAGCGCGATAAAGACAACTCCTCCTCGTTCAAGTTGCAGCGCCTGCCCCAACTCGGTCTGTTCAATTGCTTCGGGCGTGGATTCGATTGGAACAGGCGCTGTTTCGGTCTCCACTGTCGTCTCAGTTGAAACAGGAGTCGTTTCACTCTCCACAATCACCTCCGAGACAATCTCGGTTGGCACCGGCGTCGTACTGGCCGAATCGGGCGTGGAGGTAGGGACGGCAGTCGTCGGCACGGGCGTGGAGGTGGGGACGGCGGTCGTTGGCACGGGCATGGAGGTGGGTGTTTCGTGGCTGCGATTCTCTTCGTTGGAAGCCGCCTGTTGGGCCTCAAATGCCGTCTCGTTCTTGCTCTCAAAGAATGCAATATTGCCGGAAGCATCGGTCGCGGTGAGCATCGAGATATGCACCGATTCTGGCGAAGCGGCAGGGATCTCAAACACAAACTGATTGGAGCCGTTCGGCGTCAACGCAGCAAACTGCCAATTCAGCGTATCGGTGCTGTAGAGCACGCCAACCTGCTGCACACGATTGCTATCATCGTTGACCTCAACCTCCAAGCGGAGGCGATTATTCGCTAGCCACTGCACATCGACCTGCCCAAATTGCGGCGGGACAGTATCGAGTTGCTGCACCAGATCGGCGGTGGTTGGGTCGAGATACGTGACCTCGAACACCAACTGGCTGTAACGGCGCCAATTGCCCGCAGTGGTGGATTGCGGCTGGAACTGCACCGGACTGACCTGCAGCGTATCGACTATGTTGTTGCCCGAGCCGATGCGCTGGTGAATGAAGAAGCGCTCGGGCAGCCAATCGCCGTACAACTGCGCGGGGAGCTCTGGCGTCACGTTTTGGCTGGCTAATGTCTCATTTGTAATCGTTGTAAGCAGCGCTTGATTGCTCGTGGGTGCCCCCTCAAGTTGGCTCTGGATGAGCTTCACGCTGCGAATCTGCGGCTGCATCTCGGGCGAGGTTGTACCGTTACCCTTCAGCGTCAGCGAGTAATCGAACAACGGCAAGGTTGGCAAGCCCACCAGCGACATATCGCTGCTTGTGAGAGAAGTGGACGTATTGGGCAAGAAGCTATCGGTGACGATGCTATGCGCCTGCAAGTGATTAGCGACGTTCGGATCGGCCTCGAACGTATTGGTGAAGGTGATTAACCGCGTAAAGCTCCCAGGGTTCGAGCGTTGCGAGGTGGGGATCTCCATGGCTGGCTCGCCAAAATCGGAGGGATTCGCCGGGCTAGGCACGCGCACACGCAGGTATGGCAAGCCATAGAGCGTCATCTCGCTCAGCACCTTCTCATCGAACACGCTGAAGCTCCCCGGCCCAGCGCGGCGCAGATACTCCTGCTTGGCCAGCACCAGCGATTCGCCGATCGAAGCGCCGACGTACTGATTGTTCTGTTGGACATCGCGCCCCAACGCTTGCGTCAGCAGCAACGAGAGGCGCTCGCTGTAGGCGATCAACTCGCTATCGCCGTAGCCAAAGCCCGTATTGCCGATCCAGTTGCCGCCCTGCTTGAGCACACCTTCGGCGAAATCGGCGTGATAGCTGCTTGGAACGCCCGCACGAACCTGCTGATTGATCACGTTCAGGCCCGAATGGCAACCCACCGAGTAGATCAGCGTTGGCACCAACCCGTGCGAGAGCTTCTGTGCTCCAAAGAAGGGCGGCGTCGGCGAAAGGTCGAGCAGCGGCGGCTGATGGGTGGGCTGGCGAAGGCGTTCGGCCAAGAATGAGTCTGCGTAGCCCTGTGTTGAGAAGATCTGATAGTGGGTGAAGTGCGCATTCAGCGACGCCAACTGGTAGTTCGTCTGCAGATGGCTGTAGCTATCCTTGAACTTGGATATTTGGTTATTCGGAAACCACGAGGCGATGAGATCCTGGCTCGTCCACGTATCGTTGATCAGAGTTGTATTCTTGGCCTGGTTGTTCTTGGGATTCAACTGGAAGCCGAGGGCTGCCAATTGCGAGCTGACAGCGTTCGCCTGGTCATCGAGGAAATCGTACCCGCTTACGAACGCTGACCCAGGATTGCTGCTCGTCGTGAGCGCGCTCAGCAGGCTACCCACCAACTCCAACAGCACGCTAAGCAGGTCGTTGTTTGTGGTGGTGAGGTAACGGTTGATGTCGGCTGGATGCTCGACCAAGCGCCCAATCGCGAGATCGGGAATGTAGAGCGCGCGGCCACGCCATGGCGTCGGCTGGCGGTCCGCATAGAAGTTGTCGGTCTGAATGAAGTTGTAGAACAGGCTACCGCGCAATGGCGTGTTATTCGCGAAGAGGCTGCCCTGATTATCGCGTTGCTGCTGGAAATATGTGCTCTCATTTGTGAGCGTCGTTTCATCGGGAACGCGATAGAACGGGATGATGTTATCGCCACCGACGATCACCAAATACTCAATTGAGGGAAACTTCTGCGTAATCAGCGCATCGATCATATACCAGATCTGCTGTGCAACCTCATTAGCATAAAGTGGTTGATCCGCATTGTTATCCCATTCTTGATAGAGTGTTTTGAGGTGATTAACATCGTTTCCTTGGAAAACGCAGCCGAACAGATCGATAATGACGTTATTGTTGCTGTTAATGAATGTTTGAGATTCTAAAGTGTTCTTTAGCGTAGTAACATCGTTAGTGTTATTGGGGTAAACGCTGCGCATCCGCTGATAATTGACCAACACTAGCGTGCGTCGGCTGGCATCCTGCGCAATACAGCCCGTTAGCCCGGCTACCGGCTGCGCGACAATGGTTGGCTGGCGTAGTGCGCTCGGCTGCAACGCAATATCGAGCTGGTAGCTCTGCGTGTTGCTGTAGGCGCCCTCTGGGCTGAACACAAGCACATAGTACGTATCGCTCTCGGGCAGGTACGCCTCGATCGTCTCATCGGACAGCCCGCTAAACGCCGAGATCGAGCTGATACGACCGATCGAGCTGATGCGTCCGATCGAACTGATGCGCCCGATCGAGCTGATGCGTCCGATCGAGCTGATACGACCGATCGAGCTGATGCGCCCAGTATCGGCGATGTTCGACAAATCGATATTATCGCTATGCTCGATCGAGGTGTTGGGATTGCGGATCAGCGCAAGATCATAATCCTCGGGCAATTGAGAGAGCTTGATGGAAACACTCGACCCGGCCTGCGCCTCGAAAGCGTACCAATCGCCCACTTGTTGTTCAACATCGTTTTGATCGAGCTTGCCGCTGATCGTAAGAGCGTTGCTCTCCAATGCTAGCTGCTGAGCACTTTCATACAGATTGTTTGGCTCTTGCTCCAATATGCGAACAGATTCTGCGGCGCTCGAGGCGGCAGACGCTGTAGGTAGAGACTGGGTTGGGCCGATAATCATCGTTGAAAGTATCATCACTATCAATAATACTCTGAAAGGATGATTCAATTGGTTGTAGAAATGATGCATACCTCTCCTCTGATATTTCTCTACATGTTTCGTTTATGTGTATGTTTGTACCGAGTTATTTATTTGAAAAGATATGTTATTTGTGTGAAATGAATGTATTTTTACGTGTTTGATGTTAAAAGTATGAAAAAGGTTAAATTGTTGGGTTATGCCATGGAATGGATGGTATCTGATGCGATTGAGGTTATATTGTGTGGAAGTTATGGTGTATTTGGAGGGAGAAATACAGTGGGCTTGAGTGTGTTTACTCAAGCCCACTGAAGAAAGATCTTCAATATGACAAATTCGTCATTTTGAGGATTCGTATCTAACTATCCGCTCATTACTACCGAAATAAGACGGGTAGCGAGATTTGATGATACGTATTCAACGCGCCTTTACTCGTGTGAGTAGAAGTATTTCCGGCTTGATCGCGCGCCTCGAACATCACTGCGATGTCTCTACCGATGGTAGGTCCCTTGACCATGGCCTGATAGAAGTTCCCACTGGTAGCCTGCAAGCGCAATTGCTTCCATGTCACCCCGTCGATCGTGTAGATCGCAGTTACCTCTGGGTTTGACGTCAGGTTATCGGTGACGCGCACCCGAATCAGGTAGTCGGATAGTCCACCTTGGGCATTCTGCTGCGTGATACTCGCTGAGTTGATCCGTGGCGGCTCACGGTCGTTCACCGCTCCTGGGGCGCTCGGGTTGAGGTAACTCACCTCAAGCACGATCTGGCTGAACTTGCGCTCAATACCAGTTCGCTCGTTTTGCGCGTTGAACTGGACTGGGTGCACTATCAAGGAGTCGAACGTCACTTCATCCCCATTCTCCTGGAGTACCATACGGTTATACGTGTAAGGCACTTCGGGCAGCCAGGCGTTCTGAATCACCATGGCTGGGTCCTGTCGCTGATGTGCATAGATCGAGTCGGTGATGATCGTCGTGACGTGAGGATCGACGTTGTGCTTGTCGGGCAGTAGGGTCGCGCTGAGCAGCCGCACACCCTTGGGCTGCGGTTTCGGGCCGATGCCATCGAGCGATTCAAGGGTGATATCGTAGGTGAGGGATGGCAGCACCGGCTTGCCCAACATCGTTTGTAGCTCACTGGTGAGCGCGATTGGGTTTGCTTGCGTGTGCGGTAAGAAGCTATCGCGCACCAAGCTATTCACCTGAGGCGGCAGCCCGGCACCCTGGTCGCTAAAGCTATTGGTGAAGGTAATGACACGGGTGAACACTCCCGCAACTTGTGGAGGTACATTGCCCGACATATCGATCGGCTCTGGCACGAAGGAGTTGCCGTAGGCTGGTTCCGTAGGATTCGGCACTAACGCTCGTACAAACGGCAGGCCATAGAGCGTCATCTCGAGGAGCGCTTTTTCATCGTAGACGCTGAAGCTTTGTAGCGCTGCCGTGCGAAGATACTCGCGCTTGGCGAAACTGAGCGAATCGCCGATCTCCGCGCCAATATAGTCTTCAGAAGTGTTGTAGAAAGCGCGCCCAAGCGCCTGCGTGAACAGCAACGCCAGCCGCTCGCTGTAACCGATCAACTCGCTATCGCCGTACCCATACCCCGTATTGCCGATCCAATTGCCACCCTGCTTCATCGCTGCGCTTGGCCAATCGGCGCGGTAACGCGACAGTGTGGCGCTGCCATCGGGCACATTCAAGCCCGAATGGCACCCCACCGAGTACACAAGCGAGCCGGAGCCATACAACGGCATCATAAAATAGGCGTGATAGGGACCTGCACTCAGATCAAGAGTTGGTGTCAAGAGCCGTTCGGCATAGAAGGTGGGATTAGAGTTATTGGCAGGGATCGCATCGTAGTGCGTGAAATGCCCATTGATAGACATAAAGTGGTAGCGTGTATTGGGGCCACTACCACAGTTACCAGGGATGCAGTAAGGATCTGTCAACTGCGGCAACTGGTTTGTAAACCAAGTGTCGGTTAGATCGTTGGTGCTCCAGGTATCGCTGATCAGTCTACTAAGCCGATTGCTCGTGCCCAAGATACCGGTTGGGTCGAAACCGAACTGCTCATACGTTTCGGCGATAGCATTGGCTTGATCGGTGAGGAAATCGTAGCCGGTCACGAGGGCCGCGCCTTCGGCTTCTGATCCTCGAATCGTATAGTTACTAGCTTGAGCATCGAGATACGCCATAATGTTGCTTGGCGTCTCGACCAAGCGTCCGATCGCGAGATCGGGGATGTACAGTGCCCGGCCACGCCAGGGGGTCGGCTGCCGATCCGCGTAGAAGTTGTCGGTCTGCACGAAATGGAAGAACAGGCTGCCCGCTAATGGGCTTGTGGTTGTCAGTGCATTGAGGCTATTAAGCTCGTTGTAGTAATCGCTCTCGTTGGCGATCGTTGTTTCATCGAAGACGCGATAAAAAGGAATGATATTATCGCCGCCAACAATGACGATATTCTTGGTATTGGGATAATAATCCTTGATCGCGACATCGAGGATATTCCAAATTTGCTGCGCAACCTCATTTGCAAGTAAGGGTTGTCGGGGTTGAGCATCCCACTGTGCATACAACGAGTTGAGATGGCTTGCAGTCGAATCTATGTGAGAGGAATCGCTAATATCGATGGTCACTCCGTGGCTTAGTGTGAGCAAACTCGAGAATGGATATGTTAACGTGTAGTCTAACAAGGATATCGCACTATCCGTTGAATATGTGTCGATGGTACGCTGCGAATGGAAGATGAAAATAGTTTCTATATTTGTATCAGGGGAATGGACACTCCCAAGCTCAGCGACTGCTTGTGCTTTGAGCGTCGGCTCTACCAAGGCGCCTTGCTGTAGCGAGAAATCGAGTTGATAACGTTGTGTATTGTTGAACTCGCCTTCTGCGCTATACACCAGCACATAATAATCGCCTGTAACCGGCAAATACGCCTCGATCGACTCATCGTTCGTCCCCGGATTGCTCGAAATCGAGCTGATACGACCGATCGAGCTGATACGACCGATCGAGCTGATGCGACCAATCGAGCTGATGCGACCGATCGAGCTGATGCGACCAATCGAGCTGATGCGACCAGTATCAGCGATCATGCCGAGATCGACCTGATCGCTGTTCGCTATCGACTGAGAAGGATCGACCAGCAGAGCGATATCGTAATCGGCCGGCAATTTCGTGAGACTGAGCGAAATAATTGATCCTGCATTGGCCTCGAAGGCGAACCAATCGCCGAGATCGCCGCTCGCATCGTTGGCAGAATCAATCGTGCCCGAGACACTCACTTTACCAGTTGAGAGATCGATTCTATGCGCTTGTGTATACGTATTATTCGGCTCCTGCTCATTGATCGGAGTCGTCGCTTGTTGAATCGGCCCAGCCTGGAGCGTTACTGGCATGGAAGCACAAAGTAACACGAATGCGAGGCTCAAACACGCCAGTCGGAGGCGATGGTGAAGATAACGGATTGTTTTCATCGTTGCTCCTATATGTTCGTGTAAATGTTTGGTATTCTACACGGAGGTAACAGTGGTGGAATGATACACTCTGAGGAAGGCTTAGAATATTTTAGAATGAAAGCATCCGCGTTGCATCTGCCATGCAGACTGATATGGCCTACGAAAATTGTTGGCCATAGCGTGCCGCGATCTCTTGAGCCGTATCAAGATCGCGTTGCGCCCCAACATCCCGCAGAATCGGCAATGCCTCTTGGAGTGCCGCTTGACCTTCCTCATACCGTTCTAACTCAAGCGCAAGCGAGGCGAGTGATACGAGCGATTTCGCGATCTCATGCGGGCTATCGGCTTCTCGAAGGATAGTGAGACTGTGGTGGATCTCGTTCCAAGCCCCTTCACAATCATTCTCCTGAGCCAAGATGTGGCTGAGTGTTCGGCGCGTAGCTCCCTCTTCAGCACGCGCTTCAAGACGAGCAGCATTCGCTAACGAAGATTCGCAGGCTAATCGGGCCTGGACGAGATCGCCATTGCGGAGGTGCATTTCGGCGAGATACCGTTCGAGCTCCGGCAGAAAGTCTTCCGCTCCCGCCTGTTCGAACAGTTGACCACTCTGTTGCAGATGATATTCTGCTTTCCCCAGATCTCCACGTAGCAGATAGGTTGCGCCCAGATTCATGTGCAACACGCCAGTGGCGTAGAGCGAACCAAGCTTTTCGAAAATCTCCTGGCTATGCTCGTATTGCTCGATCGCTTCGTCGAGGTTATCTTGCAAACGCAGCAGATCGCCCAGATTATTGGCGATCATGGCTTGGCCATACACATCGCCAATGGCCTGCTTGATCTCAAGACCTGTCTCGTAGTGCGGTCGTGCTGCCGCCAATCGCCCCAAATCGCAGTAGATATTGGCGAGATCGTTGTGGGCATCGGCCAGTCCCGAAAGGTCCTGCGTTTGCTTATACAACTGCACGCAGCGATCTGTGAAATCGAGCGCGCGGTTGTTATCGCCCAAATTGCGGTAGGTGCCGCCCAACAGCTTGTACGCAGCGGCTTGCAACAGGCGATCATCGAGCTGTTGGGTGAGTTGTAGGGCGCGCTCGCCCCAATCGAGCGATTGCGCGTATCGGCCTTGGCGACGGTGCAGGCCCGCGCCGAGCAGTAGACAGCGGGCCAACTCGTGGCTCTGAGGTGCGCCCTCCAACGCCATCGCCTGTTCGATATACTCAAACGCGCTCTCAAACTCGGCGCGTTTCTCGTAGACACGGGCGATCTGATAGTACAGGCCCATCCGCTTGACCACCGTCTGCGGCGACGGCTGCAGAAGGTCGAGCGCTTTTTGATAGTGCGACAAAGCCGCATCGTACTCGCCGATCAGAGCGTGCACAATGCCCAAACGCTCGTGGAGATCGATGATCTGCTCTGCGCCGTTGGCGGTGAAGAGCGTTTCCTCGCCGGATTCGAGGAAGGGCTGCGCAATCTGAAGGGCACGTTCGTACAGCGTAATCGCCTCACGGTTGGCGTATCGCGATTGCGCCTGCTTCCCGGCTCGTAAGTGATAGGCGAACGCGATCTCCCATTCCTCGGCGCTCAAGTAATGGTGGGCCAATAGGGTCAGTTGCTCATCGAGGCGTTCCGCGTAGTTGATCTCGATCTGCTGGCCCACGCGGCGGTGCAGTTCGCGTCGCCGAGCGTACAGAATCGATTCGTACGTGACATCGCGGGTCAGTGCATGCTTGAACAGGTAGGTCAGATCCTGGTCCTCGGGCAGGATCAGATCGCTCTTCTTCAGCCAGAGCAAGCGATTGAGCAGGTCTTCGTGGGGTGTGATGTTCGACAGGAGTCCATATTGAAAGCGCCGCCCGATCACCGAGGCGACCTGAAGCACCTCCCGATACCGCTCCTCAATGCGATCGAGACGCGCGGTAATGACGCCCTCGATGCTACCGGGCAGTGTCGTCTCGTTCAGCGTGCGCGTGAGATGCCACGAACCCTCGTGTTGCACCAAATTGCCCGAATCGATCAGTTCGTGCACCACCTCCTCGATGAAGAATGGGTTGCCCTGCGCTTTTTCGATCAACGTGTCGAGGCCGGAGGGAGGCTCGGCACGCAGCACTTCACGCAGCAGTTGCGAGCTATCGTTTGGCGTGAGCTCGTTGATCTCCAAGCGAATCGCGTGGTTGTATTCGCGCCACGGTTCTTGGATGGGCGGTTCGGGGCGGTAACCAAGCAGAATCAGCAGAGGATGCTGAGCGACCGCCCGAGTAATGCGAGCGAGCAGGTCGAGTGAAGAAGCATCGATCCACTGTAGGTCGTCGAAGATCAGCAACAGCGGCTGGCGTTGCGCTTCCGCAAGGAGCAGGGCTTCCACCAGGTCTTGCGCACGATCGTGGCGCTGCTCGGGTGTGAGCGCGCTGGTGAGCGGCGTCTCCTCGAACGGCAAGCCCAACAGATCGCCGAGCAGCGGTGTAAAACGCCCCAACTGTGGGGTGAGCTCTTGCACGCGCCGCGTCACCTGGCGAATCTCTTCAAAAGAGCCTACGTTTGGGCCGAGGTAGAAAAACTGTCGCAGCAACTCGCGGATGATCGCATAGGGCGTGTGTTGATTGTAGCTCTGACATTCGGCGCTGTACGGAAAGAACGATGGCAGTTGGCGTCGGCCCGACAACCGCACCAACTCCGCTAGGCCGTCCTCGATCAGCCGCGACTTGCCGACACCCGCATCTCCCACCAAGGTGATCACGCGGCCTTGGCCTTGCAGCGCCTTACTGCCCTCGTTGATGATCATCCCAATTTCGTGAGTGCGCCCGACCAACGTGGTGCGCGCCACGCTATGCCGTAGCTCCTGCGCGATGTTGTAAGCGTACAACACTTCGCTGATCGGTACTGGCTCATTGATGCCCTTGAGCGAAACGGCTGGAAGCTTTTGTAAGGCGATATGGCGCTCGACCGCCCGCGTTGTCGATGGCGAAAGCATGATCGAGCCCTCTTGAGCTACCGACATCAGGCGGGCCGCCAGATTCACCGGCTGCCCCATCACCGTGTACTCGTGGCGGCTGCTCGATCCGACCGTGCCCGCAAAGACCACACCAGTGTTGATGCCGATGCGCTGGCGGAAAAACTGGTCGTCGATCTGGAAGATGTGTCGCCAGGGATGCAGCAACTTCGTCACTTCCTGGTTGACTTCCTCCAGTGCGGCGCGCAGTTCGAGCGCAGCGCGTGTCGCACGGACGGGGTCATCTTCGTGGGCCACCGGAGCGCCGAACAATGCCATCAACTTATCGCCCTTGGTGTACATATCCACCTTGTTGACGATCCCGCCGTATCGGTGAATAACTTCCTGAGCGCGGCTGTAGTAGGCGTTGAGGATTTGTGCGGCAAGTTCGGGCTGATCTCCGATGATATCGAGAGCCATGCTGAACGGGAAGAAATTGGCGAAGAGCACCGTCACAGGGCGAAATTCGCCGATCTCCGGCGTGCCATCGGTGGCGAGGAAGCGGCGGGGTAAGTTGTACGGGAGATATGGGCGCAATCGCTCGATCTGTTCCACCAGATCGAGCAACTCTGCCATATCGCCGGAGCCACGGCGCAGATTCCAACGAGTAACGGACTGGGGCGGCTCAATGGGTGGTAAAGACTGTAGCAGATGAAAGCCCGATTGGCGCTCCTGAGCGCTCGTAGGCCCGAGCAGCCGCAGCGTATCGATGGAGACCACCACCTCGCCAGGCTCGGCGATCTCTTGGGCCATCGCAACGCGGTTGATGTTGCGGCCAGTGACGACCAGCTCGATATGTTCCTGATCGCCGACTTGTCCGGCGAAGACGCGCCCGCTATGAACCCCAATGCGGAGCCGCAACTGGAAGGAGCCCGCCCGCGTATCGAGCGAAGCAAAGGCGCTCATACGCTCCTGCATGGCCAGCGCCGCCCGACACGCGAGCCGCGCATGATCCTCGCCGAGCGAAGCGGCATCGAAGAATGCGGTGATCGCATCGCCACCGAATTTGAGCAGCACGCCTTGGTAACGGTGGATCTCGTCGAGCATCGCCCCAAACAGGCTATTGATGATCGCCGAGACCTCCTCCGCGCCTTGTTTGCCCAACGTGCTGAGTGTACCCGATAACGCAGTAAAGCCCGAGAGATCGGCGAACAATACCGAGCCCTCCCAGTACGCTCCGATAATGCAGCCCGGAGTTACCAACGACGTATCGCGGTGAATGAGCGCTGGGATATAGGAGGTGAGGGCTACGAGTTCAGAGTGAAGCCGAGCACATTCTTTGACTATCACCTCGCTCGGTAGCTTCCCTTGAACCTTCAACTCATTCAAGAGATCCTGAGCGAGATGATCATGTAACCGGGCGGCAAGCTGATTACCGACGGTGTCAAACGTGTTCACTATCGTCCCTTGTATGTTCGCTTGCTAAAATGGCGCTGGCGTAATAGCCGCCTTTTGTCTCTTGGGCACGGTTGGGGAGACCGAGTGTGTAAGAAGTTCCACATTTCATGATACCACAACCTCCCCGCAATCGCCTGAGTTTAAGGGTAAAGATAAAGTTGTAACTATCTCAACACGTTTTCTATTGTATGTTACTGAAATTACCGATAAATGGTATTACCAGATTGATTTGGCTATTGTGCATGGACATAAACGTTGTTTCTCAAGAAATTTTCCTACACGATAAAGACTGTGCGTCCTGTAACAAACTTGCTGAACTCTGGTGATATGTCTACAATAGAAGCAGCCACAGCAGTGCAATGTGCAAAGGGTAAAGGTTGAAATATGTTAGAACTTCAATTGGCTGTCGCAAAAGTACCACGGCATGGCGCAACTGAAAGCGGCGATACGCTTGAAGTGATCGAGCGGCCCAGTGGCGGCTTCTCAGTAGTGTTAGTGGATGGGCAAGGGAGTGGGCGTGGTGCGAAGACGCTCAGCAACCTTGTGATGACTCGAGCGATTACCCAATTGAAGGATGGCGCTCGTGACGGTGTAGTAGCGCGTGCTGCTCACGATTACCTTTACACGTATCGCATGGGTCAGGCCTCGGCCACCTTGAATATTATTTCTGTGGATTTTCAGTCCGGCAGCATCCTGATCTCGCGAAACAACCCAGCGCCGTTCTATGTGCTGGATCGGAGCGGCATGCACATCCACGATGAGCCATCGCTGCCGATCGGCCTCTATCCGATGACCAAGCCTCGCATCACCGAATTCCGGCTGCAGCCCTACACCTACGTGCTCGTGTTCAGCGATGGCTTGCTGAAGGCAGGCGAGCGCTATGGCGAGGACCTAGAATTGGTCAACTTCCTGGCTGGCTGGAATGTGACGGAGGGTGGTAGCGCGCAGGATCTATCCGAGGCGCTGCTCTCTCGTGCTCGCGAGCTTGATCGGGGCGAACCCGCCGATGATATGAGCATCGTGGTGTTGGCGGCGCTCCCCACACGCCATACCGATTCGGTGCGGCGGATGCTGGTCAACGTGCCAATCGAGCCTGTACCCGGCGTTGAACGGCGCGATGAGCCGTGGGACGAAGACCTCGGGTAGTGTCGCCTCCTCGGTGGTTTGCAAAGAGTCACAAGAGTGTACCTTTAGGCGCGGAAGCCCACGCGCTTCAGCCGTGGGTAGTTGACTCTTTTGGTGGAAGCAACCCAGCGTATTTGGCGATAATCCCTAGCATAATCTCATCGGCGCCACCCGCGATGGAGAGCAGCCGCGAATCGCGGAAGTAGCGCGCGATCGGGTATTCCTCCACGTAGCCCATCCCGCCGTGAAATTGCAGACACGTATCAGCGACTTGGCGCGCCAATCGACCTACCTTAAGTTTGGCCATCGATACGGGCAATGTGGCATCCTGCCCGGCCACAATCAGCTCTGTGCAGTGATAGCACAAGTGGCGTAGCGCTTCGACTTCACTGAGCAACTCGGCGAGCTTAAACTGTATCCACTGCTGTGCGATCAGCGGCTTGCCGAACGCCTGGCGTTGCTTGGTGTAGGTCACGGTCAGTTCGATGGCCCGCTCCGCCGCCGCAAGCCCCATCACCGAGGCGATCAAGCGCTCCTTCTGGAACTGCTGCATCTGTAGCGGAAAGCCCGCGCCTTCGTCGCCGATGCGGAACGCCTGCGGCACCCGCACATTGTCGAAAGACAGGATGGCGGTATCGCTGCTGTGCATGCCGAGCTTTTCGAGTTTGCGGCTCACGCTGAAACCGGGCGTGTCGGTGGGCACCACGATCAGCGACATGCCGCGATGGTCGTGGCCTGGGCTGGTGCGAGCGAGCACCACCACGAAATCGGCTTGGGTGCCGTTCGTGATCCACATCTTCGAGCCGTTGATCACGTAGTCGTCGCCATCTGGCTCGGCGCGGGTGCGGATGGCCGCCACATCGGAGCCAGCGTCCGGCTCGCTGATCGCAATGGCCGCGCACATCGTTCCGGCGATGGCGGGCACGAGGAAGCGCTGCTTGAGTTCTTCGGAGCCGTACTGCGCCAACGCTGGCGTCGCCATATCGGTGTGGACGCCGATCGCCATGGGCACGCCGCCGCACGAGCAGCGCCCCAACTCCTCGAACAGCACCACGTTGTACCAGTAGTCGAGTCCCGCGCCACCGTACTCCTCGGGGTACGATAGGCCAAGTAGACCGAGTTTGCCCATCGTACGCAGAAGCGTGTGGGCAGGCCAAAGCTGTTGGGCTTCCCAAGCGTCAACATACGGCTCGATCTCTTGCGCGACGAATTGGCGCACAAGTTGGCGGAACATGTGATGCTCTTGATCGAACATGTGCGGCATTGCACTCTCCTTCCGATGCGCTCGAACGATCGCCTAGCTAATCGGCGAACGGCGCCGCTGCCACGTGTCGTGTAGCAGCGAAAAAAACGCCGTATCGGTGAATCTCCCATCGACGCAGTAGTTCTCGCGGAAGTAGCCCTCTTGTACGAAGCCGAGTTTTTCGAGCACGCGGCGCGATGCGTGGTTGGCCGGGTCGATCTGCGCCTCGACGCTGTGCAGGCCGAGTTGCTCGAAACCGAACGTCAGAATGGCCGTGAACGCTTCGGGCACTAACCCTTGGCCCCAATACTCCGGCGCTAACTCATAGCCGATCTCGGCGCGCTTATGCTGCTTCATCAAGCGCCAAAACCCGCCACTGCCGATCATTCGCTGCTGGCCTTTCAGGCTGAACGCCCAACGGATGCCTTGGTGCGCGCGGAAATCGTCGATGATGCGGTCGATCTTCTGCCGTGCTTCATCGATCTCGGTCATCGGCGGCGAGCCCCAAAAGCGCATAGCTTTTTTATCGCTGTAAATGCGGAACATATCCTCGGCATCGTGCTCCTGAAAGGCGCGCAACACCAGCCGCTCGGTCTCTAATACGGGAAATATATCGAAAACGAGTTCATTGATCATTGTATGCCTCGTGAAATAGTCTTGGAAGTGTGGTGGAAGTGGATGCCCAAAGTATATCATCCTTGACGTGTGGCGATCGGGTATGGTGACATTCGCCCCGACATGGCGGGAGCATACGTGCTGCGGTACAATGAGGCGATACATCTCTCAGCAAGGAAGTACACACATGGATTGGTTGACTACGCCTGGTGGTATCAAACACCTATACATTCATATTCCGTTCTGCCACCGCCGTTGCGCCTATTGCGATTTCAACACCTACGCGAATATGGAACATCGCATGGAGGCGTATGTCGATGCCCTTTGTGCTGAACTTGCTGCGATGCGGCCCGCGCAACGGCTGCAACCCGTTCCCCTGCCCGAGCGTTTCCCCGCCGAACTGACCCGCGCCGACCTGTGCCCGACGATCTTCCTGGGCGGTGGTACGCCGAGCATGCTGCCGTTGCCGCTGATGGAGCGCGTGTTGGCCGCCGCCGATGCGGTGATCCCACTGGAACTGGCCGAGGTGACGGTCGAGGCGAACCCCGGCACGGTGCTCGGGCGCGATTACCTGGCGAGTTTGCGCAGCCTAGGCGTGAATCGCTTGAGCATGGGTGTGCAGAGCCTGCACGATCCGACGTTGAAGGTGCTTGGGCGCATCCACACCGCCGCCGAGGCCCGTGCGAGCTACATCGATGCCCGACGGGCTGGCTTCTCGAACATTAATCTCGATTTTATCTTTGGCTTGCCGGGCCAAACGCTGGAGCAATGGGAAGCGACATTGCGGGAGATCACGACTTGGGAGGTCGATCATTTCTCGCTCTACTCGCTGATCCTGGAGGAAAAGACGCCGCTCTACGCGCAGGTGATGGGTGGCCGCGTGACGGTGCCCGACGACGATGTGACCAGCGCGATGTACGAGATGGCAATCGAGCGGTTCGGCGCGGCGGGCTACATCCAGTACGAGATCTCGAACTGGGCCAAGGCGCAGGGGGACGAGGTGGCTGCTCAGAACCCTGTGGTGCCTGCGTTGGCTTGTCAGCACAATTTGGCGTACTGGCTGAACGCCGATTACCTTGCGGCTGGGGCTGGCGCACACGGCCACGTATTCCCGCGCCGCTACGCCGATGTGCTGGGCATCGACGAGTACATCCGCAAGTCGGGCGGGGGTAAGATGCCGATCGCGGAGATCACTGAGCTAGACACGCGCGATCTGTACGCCGAGACGATGTTTATGGGCTTGCGCCTAAACGTCGGCGTGTCGTTCGTGCACTTTCAGGATCGCTGCGGCGCTGATATGCGAGAGGTGTACGCTAGCGAACTGGATGAGCTCGTCGCCGAAGGGTTGCTGGAACGCGATGCGCTTGGGGTGCGGCTCACGGCGCGTGGCCGAATGCTTGGGAATCAGGTGTTTATGCGGTTTGTGTAGCCATCCATCAATGAAATGTATCCTTCGTTGACATCCATTTCCACTCGACTTATAATGCGTCGTCGCCAATTTGCCCGTATTCAACCATGTTTTTGCACTGGTTGCGTCAAGCCGGATGGCTTTGAGGAGCGCATTTCATGCGGTTAGACAAGTCCGCGACTCTTGGGTCGCGGGCGCTGTGGAACGATTGGTGGCCGCCGATTGTTTGTGTGTTCATTGCGCTGGCCATATGGTGGTTTGGAGATGGCCAAGTGCTTTTGTGGGCGAGTTCCGCTGCGATTGGCGCGCCATTCACCATCTTCACGCTGCTAGCGATGTTCCTCCTCCCTGGGTTCGCGCTGCTGCGCCTCTGCTGGCCCTCGCCACTAACTCCAATCGAGCGTTGGCCGCTCGCGATTGGCCTGAGTTGTGCCATCCTGCCACTGTTGTTTCTGATGAGCGAACCGATTGGTCTGCGTTGGAACACGTGGATAGGTTGGGGATTCCTCGTACTGTGTGGCGTGGTGGTGGTGTGGCCCAAGCGCGGTGAGTCGTGGCGGAGCCGCTGGCGCGATTTTATCCCCACTCGTCCCTCGCAACACCACGTGCTGCTGTTGGTGCTCACCATTGCGGCGTTGGCAGTGCGCCTGTATGTGATCCGCGATCTGCCGGTTGGCCTATGGGGCGATTCGTATCATCACACGATGATCGCGCAATTGCTCGCCGATAACGGCGGCCTGTTCACATCCTGGCGGCCCTACTCGCAGCTCAACACCTTTACCTATCACTATGGCTTCCATAGCTTGGTGGCGTGGCTCAATTGGCTGTCTGGCACGCCCACCACGCGGGGCTTGATGATCATCGGCCAAGTGGAGAGCGCGCTGATCGTCCCGCTGCTGTACGTGTTCACGCTGCGCTTGCTCAAGCGTCCGAACGCCGCGCTGTGGGCTGGGCTGATCGTCGGCTTTGTCAGCCTGTTCCCTGCGTTCTACATGAACTGGGGGCGCTACACGCAACTCGGCGGCCAAACGATCCTGCCGGTGGCCTGTGTGGCCTGGATGCTGTTGTTGGAGCAGGCGCTTGATCCGGCCACTCGGCGCAGCCATTTGGTTCAGATCGGCATTGTGGTGGCATTGGCGACGGCTGGCCTTGCAGTGACGCATTATCGGGTGGGCGTCTATTTGGCCTGCTTTGTGGCGAGTTTCTGTGTCGCTCTGGCGATCGGCACGTGGCGTCGGCCATTAGCGCTGGTGCGCCCCGCGCTGGCGGGCTTGGGTGCGGGCATCTTCGGGATCTTGTTGACATTGCCCTGGTTGCTGCGCTTGCGCGAAGGCAAACTGCTGCAATTGGGCAGCCAGTTCATTTCCAAAAATATCGGCACCGACCATACCAATTCCATCCCCGCGTTGAGTGTTATCATAACGGAGTACGCGAAGTCCTATCTGCTCGTTTTGGCATTGCTCGCCCTGGTGCTGCTGAGCGTGCAGCGACAGTGGCGTATCTGGGTGATCGTGGGTTGGGCCGCGCTCACGTGGATCGCGGCGAATCCGTACCTGATCGGCTTGACGGGCGCGGGCATCCTGACCTCGTTCGCGGTGCTGTTGGCGATCTACTTCGTGGTGCCGCCGATGGCTGGGGCTGGGCTCGACGCGCTTATCGAGTTGTTCTCGCGTAACGCGGTCGCATCGCAATGGGCGACGCGCTTGCAGGTGTTGGTCGGTATAGTGGCGGTTGCTTGGGGCATACAGTGGCAGCAGAATATGCCTGCTTCCGACTATGAGTTGTTTACCAAGGCCGATCTCGCCGCTGTGGAGTGGATCAAGGCTGAGACGCCACCCGATGCGAAGATCTTCGTGAACACGTTTTTGGCATACGGCGATTCGCTCTATGCTGGCTCGGATGGCGGGCTGTGGTTGCCGTTCTTGAGCGGGCGCGAGAGCAACTTGCCGCCGATGACGTATGGTAGCGAAGTCGGCGAAGATCCGCTGTTTTATCGCCGCACCAACCAAATGAATGCTGAAGTCCACCAGTTTCCGATTGGTAGCGCCGAGGCCGCGCAAGCGTTGCGAGAGGCTGGCTTTCAATATGTGTACGATGGGCCGACTGCCAATGGTGTACCCGCTGGCGAACACGAATACATCGATCCGGCTGAGTTAGCTGATTCGCCCTGGTTTGAACTCGTCTATGATCACGATGGCGTAACAATCTGGAAGGTGCGCTAGTGCGAATATGTGTTGTTGGCCCAACTTACCCCTACCGAGGCGGCATTGCTCATTACACGACGCTGATGGTCAAACATTTGCGCGAGGCTGGGCATTGGACGCAGTTGTACTCGTACACACGCCAGTACCCCAAATTGCTGTTCCCCGGCAAGACCGATAAAGACACTAGCGCCGCTCCCCTCAAAGTTGAGTGCGAATATATTTTAGACCCGATCAACCCGTTCACGTGGTGGAAGTTGTGCCGTCGCGTGCGCGCCGATGCGCCCGATCTGCTGATTCTGCAATGGTGGGTGCCTTATTGGACGCCGAGCCTGACGGCCATCTCGCGCTGGATCAAGCAGCACACCAAGACCAAAATCGTGTACATCTGCCACAATGTGTTGCCGCACGATGGTGGTGGCTTCTTCGATCGGCGGTTGGCGATGGCGGTGCTGCGACAGGGCGATGCGTTTGTGGTGCATAGCGAGCAGGATCGGCTGTGGCTGCACACGCTGTTGCCGCATGCCCAGGTGACGAAGGCCAACCACCCAACCTACGCCGATCTCGCGCAGCAATCGCAGAATCAGCCGCGACCGCCCAGCGACGAACTGCTGCCCCCCGCCTCAGATGTGCCCACGCTGCTGTTCTTTGGCTTTGTGCGACCCTACAAAGGCTTGGAATACTTGATCCAGGCGCTGGCGTTGGTGCTAAAGCAGATGCAGGTGCGCTTGCTGGTGGTGGGTGAGTTCTGGTCGTCGTCGGAATTTTACGAGCGCTACGCCCGCCAATTTGGCGTGGAACATGCGATCACGTTTGTGAATCGCTACGTGCCGAACGAGGAACTGAAGTTTTACTTCGACCAAGCCAATGTGGTGGTGTTGCCGTACATCTCGGCCACACAGAGCGGCGTGGTGCAGTTGGCGTTCGGCTTCGGTAAACCCGTCATCACCACGCGGGTGGGTGGCCTGCATGAGGTCGTCCACGATGGCGTGAATGGCTTGGTGGTGCCGCCGCAGGATGAGGAAGCCTTGGCGAACGCGATTGTGCGCTACTTCAAAGAGCAACTCCAAGAGCGCTTCGAGAGCTATCTGGCGACCGAGCAGGGCCAAAGCTCGTTCTCGTGGTCGGTGCTCGTCAAGACATTTGAGCAGTTGCACGTTCAACTCAACCAGCCCAAAGCCTAATTCGATAACTGTTATGCGGATTGTATTGCTGCTTACTGCGGGAGTGGATCGGCCAATTGGGGCGCGATATTTGCCGATCTGCGCCGAACTGGTGCGGCGCGGTCATCAGGTGCGCATTCTGGCGTTGCACCCCGATCTGCCCAATTGCCCGCAGCGGCGATTTACGCGTGATGGTATCGAGGTTTGGTATGTGGGCCAGATGCACGCCCGCAAACAGTCGAGTCTGCCGAGCAGGTTCTCGCCTCTCGAACTGCTCTGGGTGCTGATCACATCGACATTGGGCATGATCTGGGGCATCCTTCGTTCTCCCGCCGATGTGTACCACCTTGGCAAACCGCAGCCCGTCAACGGCCTCGCCGCACTGATCGGCGTGATGCTGCTGCGCAGACAGCGCTTCTACGTCGATTGCGACGACGACGAGGTGCTCAGCAACCGTCTGACTGCCAAGTGGCAGCGGGCCGTGTTCGGCTTTTGGCAGTGGCTGTTGCCTCGTTTGGCTGCGGGTGTTACGGTGAACACACAGTTCTTGGCCGAACGGATGCGCCAAGCCAATCTTGAACGAGTTGCGTATGTGCCGAACGGCGCGCGGTTCGTGCAGCTCACCGATGCGCCTGTGCGCGATGCGTTGCGGCGAGCACTTGGCCTTGAGCAACGCCCGGTGATCGCGTATGCAGGCACCCTGGCGCTGCAGAACCACCCCGTCGATCTGCTGATCGCTGCGTTTGCGATTGTGGCGGAGCGGCTTCCCAATGCGGTATTGTTGATGATTGGTGGTGGCGAGGATCTGCCTTTGCTGCGTGAACGGGTGGCACAACTTGGCCTTGCAGATCGAGTATACTTTACGGGGCAATTACCACGTTCGGTTCTACCCAATTACCTCGCGCTTGCTGATGTCAGCGTTGACCCGGTGCGCGATGATGTGGTGGCTCGGGCGCGCTCGCCACTGAAAATATTTGAGAGCATGGTGCTTGGGGTTCCGGTTGTAACAGCCGATGTTGGAGATCGGGCCGCCATGCTCGATCATGGTCGCGCTGGTGTGTTAGTACCAGCTGATGATCATGTGGCGCTTGCCGAGGCATTGATCGATGTGCTGCGTGATCGCGCTCGCCTCGAAGCATTATCCAAGGCTGCCATTGAACATAGTAAATCGTATACCTGGGATCAGCTTGTATCCCATTGGGAAGCGTTATATCACTCGTCCCCTTAGTTACCTCGCGTGTAGGAAGGTACAGCACTATTGTGGCAGAGACGCCCAGTAGCGTTGTATTTCTGCATTGAGATGCACAAAATCGTGTATCTTATCGAGCTACGCGAATAGGAAATTCATGCGTTCTGCATTTTCATTAGGGTCGCTCAAAAATGATTGGCGGCGTTATTTATCAAGCACTGTATTGCTTCATATGGTGGTCGCCGTAGGCGGTCTGGTGATCGCTCGTTTACTGAGCACTGTTACGCAGTTCGTCTTGGCGCGGCGCATGGGCGTTGCCAGTTTTGGCATTTATACAAGTGTTTATACGCTGCTTGGCCCTGCAATCATGTTCGCCGGATTAGGCTTGGATACGTGGTTGCTGCGCCAAAGTCACGATACAGAGACGCTCAAGACTGCAATCAGCGAGGTGTTGTGGCTGCGATTGTTTGTCACACTCGCCCTGATGGCCATCAGCATTCCGTTCGTGGTCTTTCTTGGCGATACAGGAATCACCCTCACGCTGACGGTGTTGGCGGCGGTGAGTCTCCTTCTTGAATTTTTGTTGCAAACCAGCCATACCATTTTGCGCGCCCAGTTGCGCAATTATGCCGCAGGATTCCTCCAGGTATTGGTCGCGGTTCTGCTCTTTCTGCTGATTTGGTTCATATGGAGCGATCAAGCGATGCCCGAGCGGGTCAGCACGTATCGGATGCTTTCCAGTATCGTGGGCATCGGCGTGATGGCTTGGTTGCTGAGGAAGAATCTGCGTTTTGTTTGGGATATCAAACGCTTTTGGTATCTGATTACGCAGGGGCGGATGCACTACGCCGCCGATCTCCTGGCGAACGTGACGGGCAAGGCCGACCTCACGATGATCGCGGCGATGTTGGGCGCGGTCGCATCGGGTATCTATAGTCCGGCCCTCACCATCGTCAACACCACCTTCCTCATTCCCACTGTGCTTTCGCAGGTGTTTCTGCCGATCTTGGCACGTCATCCGCGTGGCTCGCGCGAGTTCCGCTGGACGTTTGCCTTTCATCTAGCCACAAATGCGTTATATGGCATCTTCTGGGCTGTCATTCTGTTCTTCGGCGCCTCACCATTGATCCTGACATTATTCGGCCAAGAGTACTTCGATGCGATCCTCTTGCTCCAAATAATGAGCTTGATACCATTCTTTAAGAGCTTCAATTTCTGCTTTGCGTTGTATATGGTTGTTCGTGATCGGCAGGGATTGCGAGTGGCTATGCTCAGTGTGAGTGCGCTGGTGAATGTGGTTGCCAACCTAATTGCGCTGCCGTTGTTCGGCTTGATCGGCGCTGCGTGGGTCAACTTATTCACGGAAATTGTCACGTTCATGTGCTATGCCTATGGTGCTTGGTTAACCATGCGAGCCTCGAAATGAACATTTTGCTGCTTAATGCTCATTCGCCGCAAAATGCTGGCGATCTCGCTATTCTGCAAGAATCGTTGGCGTGCCTTCGGGAGGCGTATCCACGCTCGGAGATCACCGTCACCATCAATGATGATCGTGGCTCGCTGCCGCCCGACGCTACATTTATCCCTTCGTTGACGCGCTGGTTGGTGAGTCTCGATGACAATGGTGATTGGCACTGGCATAAATCGCTGGCAGTGCCGTACACTGCGTTATTGCTGGTTTGGGCGCTCTGTTATCGCTGGTTTGCGCTGCGGCTGTATCCTCGTCAGAGCAACCGCCGCCGATTGATCGAGGCGTATTACAATGCCGATCTGATAGCGGTGATTGGGGGTGGGCATCTCTATGCACGCCACAGTTTGAATATCGCCTTCCTGTGGCTATGGGTGGGCTTGGCGTTCGCCATTCTATTGCGCAAGCCGTTGATCTTTCTGCCGCAGTCTTTTGGTCCACTGCCTGGCCGATTGCAGCGCGGCCTGCTAGCGTGGTTGCTCAACCGTAGCCAGTTGATCGTCGCCCGCGAATATCGCTCGCTGGCCTTCTTGGCCGAGATCGGCGTGAAGCAGCAGGTGTTGGTGTTGCCTGATCTCGCGTTTCTGCAGGCTAACAGCACCCATTACGCCCTGCCTGTTGATGTGCAGCAACGGCCCCTGATTGGTCTCACCCTGATGGATTGGGGTCGACAGAACGCTCATTTTCAGAATCAGCGAGGCTACGAGCAAGCCATTATTGCATTAATCCTGCATGTGCGCCAACAGTACAACGCAAATATCTTGCTATTTGCCCAATGCACGGGGCCAACGCTCGAACAAGACGATCGGCATATCGCACGGCGAATCATCGCTGCGCTGCCCGATCCCACACGTGTTACCCTTGTTGATGCGGTATTATCGCCGACAGAGCTTCAATATGCCTACTCGCAACTCGATATGCTGGTTGCCACACGTATGCATTCTGCGATTTTTGCGCTCAACAACGCGGTTCCTGTACTGGTCATCGGCTATTTGCACAAGTCAGTCGGTCTGATGGAGGTGCTCGGTTTACCTCAGGCTGTGCTCGATATCAACGAAGTCGATGCCGTCAACATATGCGATACATTTGATCAGGTGTGGGGCAGCCATTCGTCCATCCACGACCAATTGATCGAACGCATTCCGGCGGTTCGTACCACACTCGCGCAGTTGCCCAATTTGATCCGAGAGAAGGTTGTATTGTCGTGATGTCTGCTCGTATTTCCGTCATCCAACTGGTCGATGGCTTTGCTACCGAAGAGCATGCTGGCGGTGCGGCTCAGTTCGGCATTCAACTTGCCCGTCATCTTGACCGCGAACGTTATGCGCTCCATGTGGTCGGTTTATGGAAGTATGGTACGCCATCAGAGCGACGATGGATGGAGCGATTGCGTGATGAGGGTATCGGTGCCACGATTTTAATCGAGCAGCCCCATCGTTTGGCGCTGGATCTCGTGCGTGCTGCAGGGCTGCTCAGCGAATTGATCGAGCGTCACAATGTGCGATTGGTTGGCAGCCATTTCGAGCGGGGCGACTTACTGGGACTTGCCAGCAAGCTACGGCGTTTTGGCAACCTTGCGATCGTACGAACGATGCACGCCGATCAGCAATGGCAGACACGCCCCTGGCTGGGGAGTTTACTGAACCTTGTGGCATTCCCATGGCTCTTCGATGCAGAGGTAGCTATTTCTCAGGCGACCCGCGAGGTGATGGATCGGCGTTTCGCAGCGCGTCTGCGAGGTCGCCGCGCCACGTTGCTGTACAACGGCATCAGCAGCCAACTATTGACCCAGCCCGCCCCAACACCGCGCGATGCGAATCAACCTCCGCGAATCGCTATTGTAGGACGTTTGGCGCTGCAAAAGGGCCACCGCTACCTCTTCAAGGCGCTGCCGCAGATCTTGGCGCGCTTCCCGACGTTGGAGTGTTGGGTGATTGGTCATGGCGAGCTTGAGCAGGAACTGATCGCATTGGCGGCTGAGTTGCGGATCGATCACGCGGTGCGGTTCTTGGGGCGGCGTAGCGATGTGCTCTCGCTCTTAGGTCAAGTGGATCTAATGGTTTCGTCCTCGATTTGGGAGGGCTTCCCAACCGTTATCCTCGAAGCCATGGCTGCTCGTACACCCGTGGTTGCCACCGATGTCTCGGGGAGCCGTGAGCTTGTGCGTGATGGTGAGACAGGGCGCCTCGTGCCTATGCAGCAGCCAGCAGCCTTAGCGCAAGCGATCATCTGGATGCTCGAACACCCCACCGAAGCCCGTTTTATGGCCGAGCGTGCGTGGCAGGAGATCCATCAATACACATTGGAGCATACTGCAGCAGGGTATGATCGCCTGTATCGTGAGCTACTTCGGCTAAACGACCCGCAATAACCCGAAAGTATTAGTGGTGTTATTGAGATGGATACCACTAAATAAGCGATGGCCTCAGCGGCATACCACACTGAGGCCATCACGGTGTTTTTATAGAGGATGCGTATTATTGACTACCTGTCCAATCCACCAGGATTGTTCCTACATCAAGGACTTGGTTGGCTGTAGTCTTCCACACTTTTGCGCGGGTCGTTTCATCTTGAACCACTTTGTTATAACCAATGGGATCGCCAACGACAATAACATATGACTTTGCAGGAACATCAACGAACATAAAGCGACCTTCTTGATCGGTTTCAGCGCCTGGGCTTGAGGCACCATTGAAAATAAAGACAGCATCTTCGCCTTCGCCCGTGACTTCAGCTAGAAACATGAGGGTCTCTTTGATTGGTTGGTTGGTCGATTTGTCGTAAACATACCCTACCACTGTTGTGCGCCCAGAAGTTGGTTGGGGTGCGTCTGATGGGAGCGGTGTAGCCGTTGGGACTAGAGAAGTATTAGGGTTTGAAGATTCGTTGGTAGTAGCAGGCGCCGGCGTAGGAGTTGGCGCGGCAGAGGAAGCACAAGCTGATAGAAGAACGACTAGCCCAAACATCAGGAGGATCTGGTGCAGAAAGCCTCGCGAATGGCTTAAAGGAAAGGGACGGAAATGCTTTTTGGAATGTGCTTCCTGCTTTGATCGCTTGCCAGATGGTTGCATCATTAGGAAACCTCACTTCTGAATATGGCTAGCGCAGTCAATGCGGGCTAACCTCTCAAACGTTTATTGAATAGTAGCATACCCGATGGGGCGGGTGAGCGCAATTACTCCTCTCGGTAAACGAAAATAATCCTCGCTTACTACCAAAGAGGTATTGTTCTCAAGCAGTTCAACGGCTATGATAGCCACATTGATGAACTGACAGAAGCAACTGTCTAGCACAATGTCTGAACGTTTTTGTTCGCATTAAGAAGGAGTTGGTTAGATGAAACTGAGAAAGTTTCTGGCTCTGATGCTTGCCTCATTAATGGCTCTTGGAGTGACAAGCATCTCGCAGGCCCAAATCGCCTATAATACAGCTTTTAGCACCTCTATTACTGTTGCAAACGTGGGTACGGGCCCTGCCAAGATCACGGTTACGTACTACGGTGAGAACAGCGGCAGTGGCACCTCGGTAGCGATGCCGGACCTGGCCGCTGGTGCGAGCACCTCGATCGTTGTGGGTAACGTTTCGTCGCTGAACGCCGGCTTCAAGGGTGCTGCTGTGCTGTCGTCGAGCCAGCCAGTGGTTGCGACGCTGGTGCAGGTGCCGCAGGGCAATGGTGGCGTGAAGAACCGCCCGCTGTCGAACGGCTTCCAGGCTGGCACCAGCCGCGTGCTGTTGGCCACCGTGTTGAAGAACCGCTTCAACTCGACCTCGCGCTTTGCAGTGCAGAACGCTGGTAGCGCTCCTGCTACTTTCACCGTGAAGCTGTACAACGCCGATAACCCCTCGGCGGCTCCCATTACAATGGCAACCGTTTCCAACCTGCCAGTTGGTGCTACCCGCTACTTCGATATGGGTGAGCAGACCAACGTGCCGAACGGCTTCAACGGTTCGGCTGTTGTCGAGGGTACGGGCGTCAGCTTGGTTGCTACTGTGCTTGAGTTGTCGACCAACGGTCGTGGCGCTTCGGCCTTCGAGGGCGTTGCAAGCGGCGCGAACAAGGTCTACATGCCTTCGGCTCTGTGTAACTTCAACATGTCGGGCAAGCCAGGCAACACCGCCTATGCTATCCAGAACGTCGGTACCACTCCTACCGTTGCTACTGTGAAGTTCAGCAATGGTCGAACTGTGACCACTGCTACCATCCCACCGAACGGCAAGGCTAGCGTCCAGGGCTGCGACGGTGGTAACCCGAATGCCTTCAGCGGCTCGGCTGAGATCACAGCCAGCAACAACGGCCAGATCGTTGCTATCGGTAAGGTTGTTGGTGAGAACGGCCCGTCGACCGCCTTCTTGGGCGAGACGGCTGGTGCTAGCAAGCTGGCTCTGCCGTACGTCCGCTGGACGACCAGCGATGCCAAGTACAACGCTGGTACACATCAGCGCACCTACATCGCTATCCAGAACATCGGTACCACCACGATCCCTGCTGGCCAGATCAAGGTCAACTACATCGACTCGACTGGTAAGCTGGTTGGTACCCACACCATCAATACGGCATTGGCTCCTGGTGCTAAGGCCAACTCCAATGCTGGTGACCTCGGCGCTGTTGCTGGCGACTTCGGCCACGGCCCGCCCGTCTACGGTGGTGGTGCTCAGATCATCGGTCCAGACGGTAGCCAGCTGATCGCGGTTGCTCGTGTGCAGACCTTTATGTCGGACTTGGGTACTGTCGCTGCTGAGGACTACAACGCAGTGCCGATCCAGTAAGCAATGACAGTGTGCTAGATATGTCGCTAAGGGGTGGTGCTTGCAGGCACCACCCCTTTTTGCCGTTTATTCCTCTGATACTTCACCCAGGTAACGGCAAATCCTGTTATACCTAATCTGGTTAGTTTAGTCTGTAGCAATGATACCCAACGCGGTTGGTTAGTATCACGATAGAACCAGTTTTAGCCTGCGGCAGCAAGGTAATTGTTCTTTTTGTGATGGCGAAGGGCTGCTACGCGCAGCCCTTCGCCATCACCTGTTTCGGGAGAAGTGAGTATCAATTGAAAACCAGCATCAGCCATAACAATCACAAGTCCCTCGTGTAAATAACCTCTCGGATGTGGTATCAGTCTACCTACAATCAACCACCTTCAGAACGGTGTGATTCTGCCTGTCCAGCGATAACTACCTCTCCTTGGCAAGTGATACGAGGCATTGCTATGTGCGGCGCCTCTCATAATGAAGGCGGGTTCGCAGCCCAACCTGCTACGATAGACTTATTCGCCAGCGCCGATATTGGGCAGAAAGAGGCGGTTGATGGCTTGGTATTCGCTCACCAACGAGGGTTGATCATCCTCTGAGTTACTGAACAGGAACACGCTGGTGTTATTGAACGAGGTTACTTGTACCGCATTGGGGATCTGCTCGGGGATACTGAGCACTTCCCAAGCATCCGAGGTGGTGTTGTACTGGAAGCCGGTTGGTTGGCTGGCTGCGAATATCAGGACGTTGCTGCCGATGCTGGTCTCGGCGGGCTGCGCCATAACAGTGGGCAATGGCGCGACGCTCTGCCATTGGCCTTGCTCGCCGATGTTAGGATCGTAGCGCTCATTGACGCGCAGCGCCCCGGTGTCGTTCTCGCCGCCGATCACGTAGATGCGCCCCTCGACTGCGGCGGCCCCCGCGTGACGGCGTGGTGTTGGCATTGCAGCGCCAGTTCGCCAGGTTTTGCTGTCGGGGTCGTAAATGAACACTTCGTTGCGGTAGGTGCTGCCATCCCAACCGCCGAAGAGATAGAGGCGCCCCTCCTCGCTCGCCAGGGCATAGCGGCTGCGCGGCTCAGGGAGTGGAGGGAGTTGCTCCCAACGCTGAGTGCGCGGATCGTAAGCCTCTAGCGTATCGAGCACGCTGCCATCGCTGCGTTCGCCGCCGGGCACGTAGATAATGCCGCGAACGACCGCTGCCTGAACGTGACTGGCCGCTGTTGGCTTGTCGGTGAGCGAAACCCATGTATTTGTATTTGGATCGTAGCGCTCAATCGCACTGCTACTGCCTTGAGCATTCTGGCCACCGATCACATACAACTTGTTGTCGTAGGTGGTGGCGCCGAAGTCGTAGCGCACAGAGGGCAGTTGCGTGCGCTGCCTCCAGTTGTTTGGCTGCGCGATTGGGGTGTTGCTCGGTGTTGGTGGCGGCGTGTTGGTGGGGCGATTCAGCAGAATGTAGACGAGCAAGCCCACGATGATCAACAGCGCGATGGCGACGATCGGCAAGAGATTGGGCTGCCGCGCAGGGATCGGTTGCGCTGAAGTGGTTTGGGCCTGAACAGGTTGTATCTGAGCAGGCTGCGCTTCGACGGATTGTACCTGAACAGGCTGCGCTTCGACAGGTTGTGCCTGGACAGGCTGCGCTTGAGCGGGCGGCTCCTGAGTGGACGCCTCAGGCACGCGCGCATCTACAGCAGGCGCTTCGTTTACTTGCACTGCACTAGTGGATGGCGCTGGAGGTTCACTCGGCGTCGTTAGCGGTTCAGACGCAGGCTCCAAAACCGTAGCAGGAGCCGATGGTGCGTTTGGTGCGGTCGGAGTAACAGGCGCAATCGGACTCGTTTGTTCGACATCAATAGAAACCAGACCCTGCTGGATGGCATAGACGGTTGCTTCTGTGCGTGAGGCAACGTTGATCTTGCCAAAAATGTTGCGCAGATGAACTTTAACGGTGTTGATGCTGATGTTGAGCTGATGAGCGATTTGCTGGTTCGTCGCGCCCATCGCCACAAGCCGCAGAATCTCACGTTCGCGTTCACTGATCTGGGAGGAATCGATCGACATAGTATCCGCCTGGCCCTCTCAATTGCAACTAGGATCATAGCATGACTAACGTTCAACAGCAAGAATGATCACGCCATCCTGATCGTATATTGTAGTGAAGCGCGGATGATCGGCGAACATATCGGCAGTAAGCGTTCCAGGATGATTTCCAAGGAAGATGTGGCTGATCTGATACTGATCGATGAGCGCAAGAATGTCGGGCAGGCGCTCTGCCGAGGCTTGCATAATCACCTGGTTGAGCGCGGCGATCTCCTGCACAAACTCCGGCGTGGCGTAGGTGTACATCACGGCTGGTGCGCTCACCCAGCGCTTGGCGAGCGGCTGCAGCCACCATCCACCATCCACTCCTCGCTGGATCGTGAGCCATTTGGTGGAGTTGATAAGGAAACGTGCATCCGTAGGTGTATGCTGTGCCGCCCATTCCACGGCGGCGATATCTGCCGAACTTGCGATGACCGTATTGGGATTGACGACGCTGCGCATATTCCACGCGCCCCACACTGCTGCCACGGCGAGCGCGCCAAGCACCAGGCTCGTGCGCACGTACGGGTGAACGCGCACAAGAGGCAGCCGCTCCAACGCATCGTAGAGCAGACAGGCGCCGCCACCAAGCAATAGGCTGGCCGGCAGGAACAGGCTGATGACAAGCACATCGTTGGTGATCAGCCAGGTGTGGGGCAAGCCGAGCAGATTCGGGTTCGCCATCAGTACGATCGCCACAAGCCAGATCAGTATTTCGCTCACAGCTTGTCGGTGGCGGTAGATCGCCCAGAGCGCGGCAACGAGGGCCAGCGCGAACAGCAGGCGGTTGTTGCTGGTCCAGAGCAGCCCTTCGTTGAGCGCGTTGTAGCTGCCGCCTGCGAGCAGTGTTTCGGGATTCGAGAAGGCTGGCTGAAGCGTGCGCTTGTACAGCAGCCACAGCCACGGGCCTGCGAGCGCCAGGCTGCCGAACACGCTGGCGAAGATAGCAGCACCACGCCGTAGCCCATCCCATCCCGCGCGGTAGAGCCAAACCGTGCCGATGCTGCCGAACAGCGCCAGGCTGAACATCAGGATGCGGAAGTGAATGAGGCTGAGACCCGCCAGCAGCAGCGCAGTGCCGACAAAGCGCCCTCGGCTAGGTTGATACAGCGCGCCTCGCCACATCAGCGCGAGGCTCGGGATCAGTAACAGGCCGGTGAGCTGTGTGTAGCGCCCCCAACTCAGGTAGTAGGCGGGCATAATCGAGATGAGTCCGACGAACAACGCTGCCACCACCCCCGCTAACGGTCGCCGCCAGTAGTGTTGCGCCAACGCGGCTGCGCCGAGCGCCATCAGCGCGTTGAGCACTTGCCCCGCCCACAACATCGTCGGCACGAGATCCAGCCCCGATAGCTGCATGGTCGCGGCCATAAACACGTGGTAGCCCCAGTGGTACGGCAACTGATCAACAGGAAGGTATGGTCGTAGCGATACGGGCATCTGGCCCGTCTCGGCTGCAACCCTGATCATCAGGGCGTGGTGCACCGAATCGACCCAAGGCGGCACCACCAGCGTCTTGATGTGCTCGAAGCGCACCCATAGCGTGAGCGCGAGGATGACGCACAGCGCCGCGCTCCAAGGCATGAACACGCGGAGCGCATTGTGGAGGGAAGGTGCGTTGAAGGGCGTGCGCAACACATTCCACAGGATCGCTAGCCCACAGGCGATCGCCAGGCCGCTCAGGATCGGCGTGGTGAGCGCGAGGCCGAAAGTACTGCTCCATTCATACAGCAGCGCTACGAGGCTCAGGCTGAAGCCAAGCCATACCGTAAGCCGTTGCGCGATGGTATGCCCGTCGCTGGCGCGCAAAGCGCGATCCACGAGGTAGCCAGGGCCAAACAGGAGCAGCGGCAGTACAATACAAAGGCGTCCGACTGGACCGCTCAACCAGACGAACACACTACAGAAGAGAACGACCACCAATACGCGGTGAGAAATCTGCATATCGATCCTGTGCGGGGCAGATGTGTAAGGTTGTGGAGCGTGCGGATCTATCCTGTGACGCATCTGCGTGATGCCTGCGGACGATCTCTCGATAGTATACCATTGGTTCAAACGCGCAGACTGTGCATTAGGTTGCTGTGGAGCGCCTAGCGTAGTTGAAAAGGCCTGAATCTTTACCCATTATGAGGCGACTTTCAAGCAAGATCGCAGGGTGGTGTAACTATCCTATTTCGCATTAGCATGGCTAGTATTGCCCTGAAAGCACGCCTTGCAACGCAGCATCGCGTGAAATTGCTTCTTGACGCTCCTGAACATTCATGCTATAGTTCGCACAATAGTTCGATACATGTTATATACACCTTTCGCATGTCGCGCTTGGCGTGTCGCATCACGTATTGAAACTATTGGGACGAATTCGTACAGATAAACACGAGGAGGATGTCATGGCGAAAGACCTGAACAAAGTTATGTTGACCGGCCATCTTGGCGCGGATCCTGAGATGCGCTACACCGCACAGGGCAGCGCAGTCACAACGTTTCGGGTCGCATCAGGTCGCACATGGAAGTCCGCTGACGGCACGCAGCACGACGACACCGAGTGGTTCCGCGTTGTCGCTTGGGACAAACTCGGCGAGATCTGCAACCAGTACTTGACCAAGGGCACCCGTGTGTACATCGAGGGCCGCTTGCAGACGCGCAAGTGGCAAGATAAGGACGGTCAGGATCGCTACACCTCCGAGGTGATCGCCAGCGATATGATCATCCTGTCGAGCCGCCAGGATCGGCAGTCTGCGCCGGATTACGATGCGCCGCTCGATGATGACTATGGTGCGCCAGTGCCGAGCCGCGCTCCGGCCCGCGCCGCTGCCCCCAGCAATGGCGGCTCGCGCTCAGCACCCCGACCAGCAGCACGTAATGTGCCCCAGCCGATCAACGATGACCTTGAGGATCTGCCCTTCTAGGCAGCGATACGTCGAAGAGTTCAAAAGCGTTTGGATGGCTCAACCCATCCAAACGCTTTTCTGTTAATTGATACCAAATCCGATTGGACTGTGTGGGTAACAAACCCGTTTTCGCCTGCGACAGCACCTTCCCTGAGAATGTTGGTATTCGTCTAATGCCGAAGAAATGTTATTCGGTAAGCGTACTGATCCTGTAATCAATCATTCGGATGTAGTACGAATTACGATTCGAGATATTGCCCAAGTGCGCTATTGTCCCAGATACTTAACCTCGGCTAACTCATCAGCGCCGTTGGTGATCAGCGTTCCAACATCTTCTCCATAACAAATGCGCCGCATCATATCGGGTGCATCGAAGTTGAAAATGTGGATGGGTAGGTTGTGATCACGAGCTAAAATCACGGCTGCCTGATCGAGCGCCCGTAGATTCTCGTGGATTACGGTGTTGTAGTCGATCGTGCGGTAGCGCCGTGCATCGGGATGACGGCGCGGATCGGCTGTGTAGAGTCCATCGATGCCGTGTTTGGCCGAAAGGAGCGCTTCAGCGCGCAACTCCAACGCGCGTTGTACGGAGGGGTAATCGGTGGTGACGTACGGATTGCCTGTGCCCGCCGCCAACACCACGATACAGCCATGCTCAAGGTGACGAATTGCCCGTAGACGGATAAACGGTTCAGCAACTGTATTGATCGGTATCGCAGTCATTACGCGAACATCGACATCGCCGCGCGATTTCAACACACCGCGCAACATCAGACTATTGATGACTGTCGCAATCATGCCGATGTTATCGGCCTCGGCTCGCTCGATCCCCCATTCCTCGCCTAATTCTCCACGAAAAATGTTGCCTCCGCCCACCACAACGCCAACTTCGACACCCTCCTTGTGGAGCGAGAGTACCTCATCGGCGATGTGGTTGAGCGATTGCGGATCAAACCCCCACGAATGACTGCCTGCGATCGCACCGCCACTGAGTTTCACCAGGATTCGTTGATAGCGCATAAGGCTGTTTTACCTCGCTATTGTAAGACTCCTGCTAGTACTAACGCCTTGAGGTGCGATTTTGATACACGCCCTGGTTAATGTGGAGACGCGGATTGTGCGATAACTGATTGTGTCGCGACTCGTCGCTCGTGCATGCGGTCGAGCAGAATCAGCCCGATAGTGGAGATGCTGCCGATGGTGAAGAAAATGATCCAGGGCAGCGCGGGCACACCGATTTGCTTGCCCAGATCGTCGAGCAGGCCGCCACTGAAGTTCCCAATGCCACCGCCGATAGCGAGCGCCAGTGAGGCGAAGCCGAAGAAGGAGCCGAGCGCGGCGGGGTTCGCCAGCGATGCAGAGACCGTTTGCTGGAGCGGCTGCACGAGCGCTGAGGCCAACGAGAACATCACCACACTCACCAGCAACGCCGGGTAACTATTGGCGATAATCGCACTTCCCATAGCCAGTGTCATCAGGCCGACACCAAGAATCAGCGCGAGCATCGGGCGCATAAAACGGGCCATGAGGCGGATGAGCGGGTACTGCAGCACCACCGCCGTAAAGGCGTTGATCGTGTAAACGATGCCGATCGTGTCGCTCGAATCGGTGATGCGCATCACCAGCAGTGGCACCGAGATCGAGATCTGCACCCACATAAACCAGTAGCCCATCATCAACAGGGTGTAGAACACGAACACGCGATCGTGCCACACAAGTTTAAGGCCATGCCCGAGAGAGCCAGGGTTCGTCGCGACGCGCACTTGCGGCAGCATGATCAGCATCTGAATCAGGTTGAGCGTGAAACAGCCCGCTCCGACTAATGCCACGGTCGCGAAATCGATATGCAACAGCAGCGAGCCGAGGAACGGTCCAAGCGCCATACCGATGCCGGCCAGCGCGCCGGAGAGCGAGTAGTAGCGCTGGCGCTCTTCGGGGAGTGTCAACGCGGCAACGGCAGCGAGCCGAGGCGCCTCGAACATTGCGCCGCCCAAGCCCGCCAGAATGGTTGAGAGGAGCAGAATGGGCAGAGACGAGGCCCACGCCATCAGGCCAAACCCAATGATGCGAATGACCAAGCCCATACAGATCAACTGTTTCACGCCGATTTGGTCGGCGACCATACCACCGATCAGCGTGAAGCCCTGTTGCACCAGTTGCCGAAGCGCCAACGCCAAGCCAATCGATGTGGCCGCCCAGCCAAGCCCATCGACATAGTGAACCGATATCAATGGGATGACCATGAAAAAACCGGTATTCATACAAATAACGTCGGTGAGCAGCGTGATGAGGCCGCGCCGCCGTTGTGCTGCGGTCAGTTGATTTGGTGTTCCCGCGGATTGTTCAGCCTGCATGAGAGGATACCTTTAGTTAGCCACGCATTTCGGTGAGATTACCAGATTCGTAGCGGCGGAGACCAAGATGAAAGACGATAATACTAAGCAGAAGAAAGCCAAGCGTGCCGCCAAGCGTAAATATCCCATCAAGCAGTGAGAGGTGACGCAATACTTGAATCGGAAAGTGAGTGACAAAGCCCGCCGGGATCAGGGTGAATAACAGGATCTTGACTAATCCCTCGAACAAGATCGATGGATACGTGCTGAATGTGATCAAACTGATGCGCCATTGTTCGGTGAGATTGGCCGCATTGCCCACGAAGAAGGCCAGGCTGCCCGCCAGTATGCCAAAGCCGATGAAGAGTGTGGCGCAGGAGATCGTCAGACAGATGAACATCAAGGCGTGGATCAGATCGGGCTGCACGAGCAGGAAGTAGACGCCGTAGCCAAAGAGCGCATCGCCCCACGCAGTCGCATTCATCTTGCCAAGCAGCATATGCGGTAGTAATGCGCGAGGGTAGAGCATCCACGCATCGAGTTGGCCCTGGATGATCAGGAACGGCAGGAAGATCACATTGCCGTAGAGTGCATGCGCCAAGCCGAATCCCGAGGCCGTCAGCGCCCAGATCGTCATCACATCCTCGACGCCCCAGCCGCGCAGCACCGGGAAGCGGGTGAAGTATAGCACCCAAAACGCGACCCACACGCCATCGTTCAGAATCATCGCCGCGATCTGCGAGATGAACGCGCCGCGATACTCCATCTGCGACTTCAGGTTGAAGCGGATATAGGCGACCGCCAGGTCGAGATAGTTCCAGAGCCTCGCAATCATCACCCACCGTGTGCATGAATGCGCTTGAGCGCAGCGCGATAGACCAACGCCGCAAACAGCGACAACACCATAATCATGATCGTTTGTCGCATCACTAACGGGCCGAACGCATCGAGATCGGGAGCGATCACCATCAGGGCTGGCCCGTAGACGATGTTCGCAAACGGCAGCCAACGCAGCACCGCCTGAAGAGCATCGGGAAACAGTTCGAGCGGCATCATCATCCCGCCCAGGATCATCGTTAAACGCGAGTAGATCAGAAAAATGCCACTGGTCTCCTCAAGCCAAAACGCAGCTAGGCCGATCAGCAGATAGCTCAAAAAATCGAGCACGAACGCGAGCGCTAACACAGGGATCCCCAATACCAACATCGGTTGCAGCGGGATCGGCCCCACGAGCACCAACACGATCAGCACGCCCACGCCGAGGTTGATCAGAAAGCGCACGGTTCGTTCGCCCAATGTCGTCCATAGGCGATACAGCGGATACGAGAGCGGTCGGATCAACTGAATGGCCAGCGCTCCAGTGCGCACATCCTGATCGATTTCGTGGGAAACGCGGGGCGCAGAGAGGATGATCGCTTCGGTGAGCGCCAAGTACCAGAGCATCTGCGGCAGCGTCAGCCCGCCCAAGCGCGTGGCCTCCAGCTCGCTGAACGTGACGCGCCATAGTTGCAGGAAGATGAAGAGGATGACCACCAAGAACAGCGCTCGGCTAATCACTTCGCCTAAATAGGCCAGATTCGAGCGGATGGCGGTCCAACCGATCCAACTGTATTTGCGAATGGCGACGATCATACGTTTTTCGCGCTAGGGCGCATTGATGTTGCTCGTTGGTTCTGGTCAACGACTGCCAGCTAAAGCAGGCAGCTTGCCCTCATCGCCCGCAGACGACAGGGCTTCAGGGCCGGTTGACAGCGGCCCACTGAGCCGTAGCGCAGTAGAGCGGAGGCGGATGTTCACCGCAGCATTGACATCCGCATGGGATTCGTGCCCACAATGAGGACAGATGAACGCATGGCGCTTCCTGATACCACGCAACCCACACCGCGAGCAATCCTGGCTGCTATAGGCCGGATTCACCTCGTCTACCAGCAGTCCGCGTCGCTCGGCAGCGTTTGTGACGCTTATCCTCATCAAGCGGCGCTGCCATTGGCTCAGGCGTCGGCGCGTGCCCTTTCGCACCCGCAGCTTCTTGGAAGTTTGTGGGAGCGTCAGGCGCTCGAATACCAATACCGAGTCTTCGGGTGCCCAAGCAACCAGTTTGGCGGCGGTTTGCTGACAGAAGGTGCGCGTGCGGTTGCGCTGCTTGCGACCAAGCCGTTTCAGCAGGCGCCGCAGCGAGCGCGTGTCTTTGTTGTGTGCCTTGTGGGTCGCAAGTGCTTCTTGGAGGCGGCGACGGGTTTTGCGCGTGCGGATGTTCCGCACCTTGAAATCCCGCCCGCTCACAAAGAGAGTAGTGCCGTCGGGATCGACGGCAACCAGAGCGTTCGTCTCGTTCAGGTCAATCCCAACGGGGTGAATGCCCTTTGGCTCGGGGA